>JAMOUX010000014.1 GCA_027067855.1 Candidatus Fermentibacteraceae bacterium | reverse complement strand
ATTAATAAAAGAAACCCTTGGCGAACATATTTACAACAATTTTCTAAAAGCAAAGAAGATAGAATGGAGTCTGTATATCCGACAGGTCCATAAGTGGGAGCAGGACAGATACTTATCTTTGTACTAGCGCAAAGAATTGATACTCTGTTTTATATAATCTCTCATTCGTTTAAACATCGGTTATTAGAATAGAACTTTTTGCTGAAACCCGGCCGGAAAGTCGAGTCGAGGAGATCAGAATTCACGAAGATACGGATAGTGGCGATTATTGCTGAAGCGGATACCGGAATTCTTGTCCCGGAGGTGTGGCGCAAGCACGGAATCAGCGGGAATATTTTCTGCAGCTGGGACGGGAATACAGAGGGATTTAGAGTTTTGGAGATCAAACGGAACAAAAAGACTCAGCGCTTTCGGAACACCGGTAATTCGTTTCGTTTCCGGCGGTGTGAATAGTCACCGCTGCGGAAGAGGAATGTTCGCTATACTGCCGCCGGTCGTTATTGTCGTCATTATCAGGTTTTTTTCCGTACGGGCGTTTTTTTCCTGAAGACATCATTCCGAAGTATGCCGTATCGGTTCATGCATACTCTCTTGGTAAGGATTATGGTAAGCACGACGCTGGTGATGGTGCTCGTAACGATGCCGATCATGATGAGCACCTGGTACTTGATGGCCACCCTGGGGTCGGCTCCGCCCAGGATCACGCCGGTCATCATGCCGGGGAGAGTTACGATTCCCATGGTGGCCATCGATGCTAGGGTGGGTTTGAGAGCAAGGCGTACGCTTTCCCTCAGGTACGGCATCAGTGCTTCCGATTCCGTTGCGCCGAGAGAAAGAATGTACAGGTAGTGGTTCGAATCTTCCCTCAGCCGTTCGTAGAAGGTGCTGATTCCGACGATGTTTCCGCGAAGGGAATTTCCGAGGAGCATTCCCCCCAGAACGACGAGGTAGCGAGCGTCGAAGACACTCTTGACCGGTATGACGAAATAGTTGAGAAAGAACACCACCGTAAGCGTCGCCAGGGAGAATGAGGCGAACACGGGCAGGAAGCTGATGTCCATCCTCAGCGATGAATGCCTGATGGCGGAGAAGACGGCAACCATTATCATCACCGTTAACCAGCCCATGTTCACGAAAGGGTTGTTCCACTGGAACAGGTACCCCAGGAAAATGCCTATGAGGCCGAGCTGAACGGTCATGCGTGCTACTGATCCGAAAAGCGGCTTGAGCAACCCCAGGCCGTACCTGGAGCTGATGATTACGGGAATCAGGAAAAGCAGGAAAGCGATTGCGAGGTTTATCAGGGGGATGTCCGGTGTCTCCATACCTTCTCCTCGAAGTCGAATACGCGCACGGAATCGTTTTCCAGCCAAACGGGATCATGGGAAACCACCAGGCATGTCCAGTCCCGTTTCTCCAGGAAATAGGCCGCCACCTTCTTTTTGAGATTCCCGTCGAGAGAAGATGTCACTTCATCAAGAAAGAACACGCTTCGGCCGAGTAGTACGGAGACTACGACGGCCAACCGCTGTCTTTCACCGCCGGAGAGTTCCTTCAGGTCCTTGTGAAGTATGCCGTGCAGGTCGAAGAATCTCATCAGTTCATGGGGTCGGAAATCGAGATGCGCATTGGCCTTCAGTCGTGAGGCGAATTCGAACAGGTTCGCGACGGGGCCTGAGCCCAGGCTCACATCCTGGTCTACGAAAGACACCTTTTTTCTTATGTTCCAAACGTTTTTACCGTTCACTTCGGCTCCGTCGAACAGGATCGTTCCGCTGTCCGGTTCCACGAATCCGAGTACCAGGGAGAGAAGTGAACTCTTGCCGCAACCCGATCTGCCGGTGAGAATCACCTTGTCACCGGTATGTACCGTCATGGATAGGTTCTCCATGATCTTTACGCCGGAAAAGCTGAGATCGACATCTGAAAACTCTATCAAGGCATCCGGTGTATGCATGTTTCCCGCCGCAGAGAATATATCCACCCGCCGCCAGGTCGCGGCGCAATTATGAAAGAAGATTCCCGGACTATATATAACGATTCAGGAAAACTCGGCC
The DNA here is from genome assembly GCA_027067855.1 of Candidatus Fermentibacteraceae bacterium. Classification (GTDB taxonomy): domain Bacteria; phylum Fermentibacterota; class Fermentibacteria; order Fermentibacterales; family JCC-6; genus Aegiribacteria. Next base: position 40,749 of record JAMOUX010000014.1, on the reverse strand, counting down.
TTGCCGGAGACGTTCAAAAGGGTTCGTTTCGGGCAGTGCCGCCGGAGGCCTTCACCGTCGTTGCGAACCGTGTCGCCGTATGTTTGATTATATAATCGGTTGAAATTAATGAAAGGTAAGGTTTCGGATCATTGAACCCGTCCGCGGTCGAAAAAAAGTTCATCGAAACCGTCCGTGCCAGGAATCTGCTTCCCGCCGGCACGACGGTGGTGGCCGCAGTGTCCGGAGGAGGGGATTCCGTGGCACTGTTCAGGCTTCTCGCAGGTTTTGCGGGGCATATGGGATGGAAGTTGAAGGTGCTTCACGTGGACCACGGGACCAGGCCGGAAAGTTCCGAAGACGCGGAATTCGTCGGGGCGCTGGCTGACTCGGAGGGTCTGGAATTCGTTCTGAAAAGACTCGAACCTCCCGCGAGGGGTTCGTTGGAGGATTACTTCAGCAGGAAACGACAGGAGATTTACCGTTCCGTTGCCCGGGATGGAGACCTGGTGGCGACGGGACACACCGCCGACGACAGGGCGGAGACTCTACTGATGAGATTACTGGAAGGTGCGGGTCTCAGGGGCCTGGGCGGCATGGATTACTTCGGCAGGGAGTGTGTGCGGAGACCCCTGCTGGATTTTACCGGTAAGCAACTCAGGAGCTACCTCCTGGCACTGGATCAACCGTGGGTGGAAGATTCCAGTAACCTGTCCGGGGATTATCTTCGTAACCGGATAAGACAAAAGGTGATGCCGGTGCTGGAGGAGATTTCTCCCGGATGTGCCGCATCCCTGGCCCGGGCGTCCGCCAACCTGAAGTCGTGGCGTGACTTCCTGGACACGGTGGTGGAAGAATCTCTTGACGGACTGTTGATCGGGGAAGATAGGTTTGATAGGAACGACTACTCGGTCATGCCGGCGGCCCTGAGAATTACGGCGCTGTGGACGATTGCGGGAAAGCCCCGGGGAGGAAGGACGGAACTGGAGAAGACCGACAGGTGGATACTCTCGGGGAAGAACGGGTTCCATGAACTGCCCGGCGGCGCGAGGCTGGTTCTGGATGGATCGATGGTGAGAATCGAAGTCCCCGCCGGCAGGGAAAGGAACCTGGATTGAACTGTTACGACGTTGAAAAGCTCATCTCGGCGGAGGAAATAGCCGGGAAAGTGCGGGAACTGGGCAGACGGCTCAGCGGGATGTACGTGGGAAAAACTTTGGTGGTGATACCCCTTCTCAAGGGTGGCGCCGTTTTCGCCTCCGACCTGATTCGCTGCATGGACCTGGACTTGCAGGTGGAATTCATCGGGGCCGCCAGCTACGACGAGGGGACGGAGTCTTCCGGCGAGGTGCGGCTGACCCTGGACACATCCCTTCCCCTGAACGGCCGCCACGTGCTCCTGGTGGAGGATATTGTAGACACCGGGCTGACCCTGGCTTATATTCAAAAGCTGATCAGGTCGAGAAAACCCGCTTCGCTCCGGACGGTGGTACTGCTGGACAAGAGGGCCCGCAGGCGGGTGGATGTCGTAGTCGACGAGGTGGTTTTCAGCATTCCAGACAGGTTCGTTTTCGGGTACGGGTTGGACAGTCCCGGGGGATACCATAGAAACCTTGCCGATATCGTCGCTGTCAAGGATTAAATTGATCCGGAGGTTTCATGAACGATAAAAACAAGAACCCTGAAGGCGGACAGAACCCGTTTTCGACGGGCTGTTCGTTCAGGGTGTTTACCATGTGGGTCCTGCTCGGGCTCGTTCTTTTCACGATGTTCAGGTTGTTCTCGGTTGGAAAACCCAGTCTGGAAGTTCCCTATTCCGGTGAATCGGGTTTCATGGATTTCGTGTCCCGGGGAATGGTGAAGTCCGTGGTCATAAAACCCGACGGTTCGATACGCGGAGAATTCAATGCGCCGATACTCCGGGAAGGGATAGAGTACGAAGCGTTTGAAAGTTTCATTCCCTTCGAGAACGCGGCGGTCTTGGATTCCCTGTCGAAACACGATGTCCTGGTGGTTGCCAAGCCCCCGAACGAATTGCTGGCGCAGATACTGGCCCTGGTTCCGTTTCTGCTCCTGGTAGGTTTTTTCATATACATGATGAGGAGAGCGGGTGGCGCGGGCAGCGCCTTCTCATTCGGCAAAAGCCGGGCCAAACTGTTCTTGGCCGACAAACCCAAGATCACCTTCGAGGATGTGGCCGGGGTGGAGGAGGCGAAGTCCGAGCTTATCGAAGTGATAGAATTCCTTAAAACCCCGGAGAAATTCCGGAGACTGGGAGGAAAAGTTCCCAAGGGAGTGCTCCTGGTAGGCAGACCCGGTACCGGCAAGACACTTCTGGCCAAGGCCGTGGCCGGTGAGGCACAGGTTCCTTTTTTCTCCATGAGCGGTTCCGATTTCGTGGAGATGTTCGTGGGTGTGGGGGCCAGCAGGGTCAGGGACCTTTTCGAACAGGGCAAGAAAATGGCTCCGTGCATAATCTTCATCGACGAGATAGACGCTGTGGGAAGGCACCGCGGCGCGGGACTGGGCGGGGGACATGACGAGAGGGAGCAGACCCTGAACGCCCTGCTCGTCGAGATGGACGGTTTCGAGGAAAAAACGGGAATCATCGTCATGGCGGCCACTAACCGTCCGGATGTCCTGGATCCGGCCCTCCTGAGACCCGGGAGGTTCGACCGCAGGATAGTGGTGAGCATGCCGGACGTGAAGGCCAGGGAAGCGATACTCAAGGTTCATACCAGGAAGATGCCCGTAGCCGAAGACGTTGACCTGGGAAAAGTGGCGAGGGTTACCCCCGGGTTCAGCGGGGCCGACCTGGAGAATCTGGCGAACGAGGCTGCGCTTCGGGCCGCAAGGCGCGGGGCGGACAAGGTGGAACAGGAAGATTTCGAATACGGCATAGACAGGATCATCCTGGGTCTCGAGAGAAAGAACGTCGCCATAAGTCCCAGTCAGAAAAGGTGTACCGCCTACCACGAGAGCGGACATGCCGTGGTGGGTATTTTCGTACCCGAACCCGACCCCATACACAAAGTATCCATAGTTCCCAGGGGCATGGCCATGGGAATTACGAGCTTCCTGCCCGTCGACGACATGTACAACTACTCGAAGAAAAAACTTCAGGGCATGCTCGCGATGCTCCTGGGTGGCCGCGCCTCGGAGGTGATCTTCATTGACATGCTCAGCACCGGGGCCGGCAACGATTTGCAGAAGGCCACCGAACTGGCGAGGAAAATGGTATGCGAGTGGGGAATGAGTGATGAACTGGGGCCGGTGGCGCACAACGATCCTTCCGACACGGTCTTCCTCGGAATGGAACTCACGAGGCAGCGTCCCTACAGCGAGTATACCGCCAGGATGATAGACTCCGAAGTGAGGAGGATCCTGGAGGAAGCTTATAATAAGGCGATGGAGATAATTAACGAGAACAGGGACATAGTGGAGAGAATAGCAACGGAACTCCTCGAGAAGGAAACCATGTCCAGCGAGGAAGTAAAGAGGATAATCAAGGAACTGCGCCCGGACATGGATGACATCCCGTCGCTGGATTCGGTGGTGACGAACGATGACGAGGAGAATGCCGCCGACGACGGAAAAGCGGAGGAAGACGGGGACGACGATGGATCTGGAGAAGATAGAGCGGGGAGTGAAGCTGATACTGGAAGGGATAGGGGAGAACCCTGACAGGGAAGGCCTGGTAGGTACCCCGGCCAGGGTAGCCGGGTCCATGGCCGAGTTGTGCAGGGGGTTGAATCCCGGCGCAGTCAGGAAACTGACCACCATGTCCTGTACCGACCAGAACGAGCTGATAATCGTCAAGGACATAAGTTTCGCATCATTGTGCGAACATCATCTTCTGCCGTATCTGGGCAGGTGTGACGTGGTGTACCTTCCCGCCAACGACCGGATAGCGGGGCTCGGTTCGATAGTGGAGACGGTGGAGGTGATGGCGGCGAGGCCCACCATCCAGGAGCGTCTGACCACCGAGATAGCGGACAGACTCATGGATGAACTTTCCGCCAAGGGGGTAATGGTGGTCATGGAAGCCGAGCACATGTGCCTGGCCATGCGGGGAGTGAAGAAGAGGGACTCCAGGATAGTCACCTCGGCGATGCGGGGATACCTCAAGAGGCTGGAGACCAGGACCGAGGCGCTGGCGCTTATAGGAAGATCGTTCAGGACCATTTGATGAAGTTGAGACCGCTGTACCCGGTTAACGGGTCGGAGTGGCGCAGGGAACTTGACCGGGTGGGCGCGGATCCGGCTACATGGTCCCGCCTGCGCGGAAAGTGCATGATTCGCGCCTTCCGTGTGGACGATATGATTACTCCCGCGGCCAACATACTCAAGCAGTGCATGCTGTCCGGGGGGGCGGACGCGGTGGTTTCCAGGGGAAGCGTTTCGTGCGCGGACAAATCGACGCCGGCCCTGGTGGTGGGAACGCCTAAACGGATTCTGCAGGGATGCCGGTCACTGAAAGGACAGCCTTTCGGGCTTTCCCGCCTGGCCGATGAATTGGCGGCCGCCTTGGAGAACCCTCCGGAACTACCCCGCATCATGCATGCTGGAGACGCCGTACTGGATTTCGGGGAAGGTCCGTTGGTCATGGGAATCCTCAACGTGACTCCGGATTCCTTCAGCGACGGCGGCAGGTATCTCGACTCCGGAAAAGCTTTTGAACACGGTTTGGAACTGGCCTCTGAGGGAGCGGACATCATCGACGTGGGCGCCGAATCGACCCGTCCCGGCTCCAGTCCCGTAGAGCCCGCCGTCCAGATACGGAGGATCGTGCCGGTGGTCGAGAGGCTCGCCGGTGAAACGAGTATCGTGGTGTCCGTGGATACGTCCGGCGCCGAAGTGGCCGAGGCGGCGATCCGCGCCGGAGCCCGCATGATAAACGACGTAACCGCCTTTTCGGATCCCGACATGATCCGCGTTGCCGCGGAGCATGATGTCCCGGTGGTTCTCATGCACATGAAGGGTATCCCGTCGGACATGCAGAAGGATCCCCGCTACGATGATGTCATCGAGGAGATACTCGGGTTCCTGGAAGAGAGGGTGAACCTTGCGCTGAACGGGGGGATCGATCTTTCGTCCATAGTGGTGGATCCCGGAATAGGGTTCGGCAAGAGACTGGATGACAACATAATGTTGATCAATAGGATAGGCGAGTTTCGCAGCTTGGGGACCAGGGTACTTCTGGGTCATTCCAGGAAGAGTTTTCTTGGCATGCTGACCGGCTTTTCGGAGCCGGCCGGGAGAGATCCTGCCACCCATGCGGTCACGGCGCTTTGCGCGGGTTCGGCCGACATATTCAGGGTGCACGACGTGCGCGGGACCAGGCAGGTCCTGTCCGTTTGCAGGGGACTGGGGTATCACTGATGTTCGGTGAACCCCTGGGTCACCCCCTGCTGAGCTGGTTCTGGTTCGTTCAGTTCATGAACGTGATTATCGTGGCTTTCCTGATCAGGCTGCTCCTGAAACATCTCTGGAGAACCCCGGCGATGCCGGTCATAGTGATGTTCATCGTCATGATACTTATTGGAAACGTGTTGGGCCGCATGGGCTTCTACACGTTCGGGTACCTGATTTCAAACCTGACTCCGGTACTGTTCATATCGGTGGTACTCATCTTTCACGAGGAAATAAAGGACCTGCTGGGTACCATGGGCAGGAATCTGAGGAAGTATTTCGGTCACCGGGGCGTGATGGCCAGAAGCGAAATAGATTCCCTGGTCGAAGCCTGCGCCCTTTTGAGAAAGCTGCGCCTGGGAGGACTTTTCGTAGTGGAGGGAGAGGAATCCCTGGAGCATCTGTACGGGGGTGACCCGGTAAAACTGGACAGGCTCCAGCTGAACCCGCCCCTGGTGGCGTCGATTCTTCAACCTCCGGGCCCGCTTCACGACGGCGCCGTAATAATACGTAACGGTAAGATTGTGGGTGCCAGGGCCATCCTGCCCCTTTCCAAGAGGATCTTCCTGGGGCGATCCGGCGACAGGAAACCCCGGGCCGAACTCGGGACCAGGCACAGGGCCGCCATCGGCATAACGGAGGTATCGGATGCCGTAGCCGTGGTGGTCAGCGAGGAGACCGGCAATTTCAGCATAGCTCACGACGGGATACTGGAAGAAAACCTCAGCCTGGAGGAACTGGCGGACAGGCTTGCCGAACTCACCGGGCGGGAAGGAGAGGACTGGGATGCTGGATGACCTGAGAAACAGGCTCCTCGATGCCGCCGGTAAAGCGATAGACGGGGTGGAAGGAACTGTTCCCGGAGACCTTTCCCGTATTCTCCACCGGTTGATGGAACACGATCTTCACCTGGAACTGAGCCTTCTTGCCTGCGCTTCTTCCCGGTGGTGCGGAGGCGATCCTCTCGCGGGTCTGCCCGTGGCCGTGGCGACCCTCTTCCTCAGAACCGGCATAACCGTGCACCTTGGCACTGAAGGGTTCCCCCGCATACCCGGCGCGACCGCCGCCGAAGCGATGGAGGACGGCAAGGCCGTTCTCGCCGGTGACGCCCTGATCGCCCTGGCCATGGAACGCCTGGTCACGGATTGCGGCAGGCACTCCACGATTCTCGTTGAGGAAGCGGTGCTGGCGGTGGGTTCAAGGGGAGTGCTGTCCGGACTTTCCCTTATGCTGGACGAAATGAATCACCGGTATGCGCCGATTCCCGACGGGTTGACCCCTGTGGAACTCTACAGCGGTCAACTGGCCCGTTTCGCCTCGTACGGAGGGGCCGTATCGGCCGGGGCCACCGGTCTCATGCTGGACGATGCGGCCAGGATAGGGCTGCTGACCGGCAGGGCGAGGTTCCTTTCGTGCAGGGCCGTGGAGGAGAGCAATCCTTCCGTCAGGGAGAGGATGGAGTCCAGGGCGGCCCTGGATCTGGAACAGGCGCGGCAGATGGTGGGATCCGGGGAACGGGGCGCATTGTTCACCGCGTTGATGTACTTCGCCGATTTCATGTGAGACCTGAGGTTTCCGTCAAAGCAGGTGCCTCGGATCCACGTCCACCTCGAGCCTGACTCCTCCCGGTGAAAGTTCCCCGAATCTTTCACCTACCGCTTTTGCGGCTTCCGCAAGGCTCTTCCTGGAACCGGATTTCAGCAGGACGTTCCATCTCCACCGTTTGTTTATTCTCTGGAACACCGCTTCGACCGGTGGTGTGCTCCGCACGTTCTTCCACTCGAGATTCTTCATGGTTTTCCTGGCCGCAGCTTCCACCCGGTCACGGCGCATTCCGCTCCACACCAGCCTGACGAGGTGGCCGAAGGGAGGGTAGCAGAACGCCTTCCTGGCTTTCTTTTCCATGGACCAGAATGATTCGTAGTCATGATCGGCCGCAGCCCTTATAACCGGGTTCGAGACATCGTAGGCCTGGATTATGACCTCGCCGGGTACGCTGCCCCTGCCTGACCTGCCGGCTACTTGAAGGATCAACTGGAAGGTCCGCTCCGCCGCTCTGAAGTCGGGCATCGCCAGGCCCATGTCGGCGGCGACGATCCCCGCAAGGGTGACATTGGGAAAATCGTGCCCCTTGGCCACCATCTGGGTTCCCAGGAGAACATCCCCCCCTCCTTTTGCGAACTCGGACAATTTCCTCCAGTGGGCATCTTTTCCCCTGGTCGTATCGGAATCCATGCGGATCACCCTGATCCCTTCCACGTGCTTTTGCAGGAACTCTTCCACTTTCTGGATGCCCGGACCCATGTGGGTGAACTCGTCGAAACCGCATCTGGGACACCGGTCCGACGCCGCCTCCCAGAAAGAGCAATGGTGGCATTTCAGGACGTGTCCCTTGCGGTGGTACGTAAGTGTGATGCCGCAGTCGGGACATTCTTTTCTGTAACCGCAGTTTCCGCAGACCTGGGCGGGGGAGAATCCCCTCCTGTTCACCAGCACTATGCTTTGCTCACCCTTCTCCTTCCTGGCGGCCAGGGCGTCCAGGAGTTTCCGGGATACGATATTCCTCCTGTCCTGCTCCACCACGCGGGTAACCGGCATGGGAATGCCGTCCACTCTTTCACGGAGTTCCAGCAGCCTGTACTTGCCGGATACGGCGTTGCCATAGGATTCCATGGAAGGACTGGCCGAACCCAGCACCACGGGGATGCCGGCCATCTTTCCCCTCAAGACCGCCAGGTCCCTGCCGTTGTAGAGGGGAAGTTCGTTCTGCTTGTAGCTGTCGTCGTGTTCTTCGTCCACCACGATGAGCCCTAGTTTTTCCAGGGGGGCGAACACGGTGCTCCTGGGACCCACTACGATTCTCTTTTTCCCGGATTTTACCAGGTTCCACGTATCCAGGCGTTCCCCCTGGGTCATCCCGCTGTGAAGCACGGCTACCATTCCCGGGAATCTCCTGCTGAATCTCGAAGCGGTCTGGGGAGTAAGAGAGATCTCGGGCACCATGATCAGCGCGGACTTTCCCGCTTCCAGAACCTTTCTTATGAGCCTGACGTAGACCTCCGTCTTACCGCTGCCGGTCACCCCGTGAAGAAGGTGGACCGCATGTTCCGACATACTTCGGGTCACGGCGGAAACGGCCGCTTCCTGGGCCCCGTTCAGAAGCACATCGACGGATTCCCCGCCCAGCACGCCTCCGGTCGTCCTGGCCTCCCTGTGCTTTCTTCTCGCGGAAAGCCGCAGCAGGCCGTTTCGCACCAGGGGTTCCAGTGACCTGCCGGATGCCCCGGCGGCTTTCAGGAGGGTCTTCTTTTCTACCGGACCGTTGCGGGACACGAGCTGCATTATTATCTCGGCGCGACGGGGGGCCCTGGTTTTCATGGCGTCGGCGAGGCGTATCAGTTCCCGTTCGTTCAGGGCGGGTTCGACCACCGTCTCGGTAACCGGCTTGGGTTCCCCTACGGCTTTCCAGTACACTTCGATGATGCCTTTCTCCGCCAGGTCGGCAAGCTCACGCTCCAGGGGAAAGTGTTCGCCGAGGGCATGTTCCAGGACGGAAACCCGGACGCAGGTTCCCCGGGACAGGAGTTTACTCAGGGGGTGTGACGGGTCCGGGACACCCTTCAGTTCCGCCACTCTTTCCGCTTTACCGGAGATACCCGGAGGATGGGCCGCGGCCATCATCATTCCCGGTGGAGCATGGTAATAATCGACGGCCCACCGTACAAGCCGGAAAACGTCTCCCTCCAGGATGGGGGTGGAGTCCAACCTGTAAAGTATCTCCCTGATTTCCACGGACTCGTCGGGCGGAGTGTCCGTGAATCTCCACACATAGCCGACCAGGTTGTCGGAACCGAAAGGAACCGCCACTCTGCAGCCTATTATGCGCCCTCCCGACATCTTGCGGGGCAGGGAATAGGTGAAGGATTTCCGGATCGGTCTGTTCAAGACGATTTCGACGAGTTTTGTTCCGGCGGCCCCCTTATGGTGGGAGTGCCGGTGCTTTTCCGGGAAATAGCCGGGAAGGTTCTTCTTCACTTTTCCGCCATCCGATTCCGGAAATGGTGCGTTCACGGCGATCCGGGCGGTGTACGTTCCGGATGCGGGTTCCCCGGACCGGACGCCCGGATTCCTCCGAAAATAAGGATGCACCGGGACTGTTTCAAACCCGGGTTTCCAGAGTGAGAGCCCTTTCCAGCACGGTTTTTCTCGTCTTGCGGAGTTCCATGGGGAGAGGAGGCAGGGATGGAAAGTCTTTCTCTTCGTAGACCACCAGGCCGTCGATCATAGTGAGCACGGTCCGCTCCGGCCATGGAAGTTCCAGCAGGTACCTCAACGGATCCTCGGCTTCCGGGAGTTCGTCCCGTTCCACGGGCGAGGGTCTGAGGAGCACCAGGTCGGCCCGCCATCCCACGTCCAGCCTGCCCACATCATGCCATCCCAATGCCCGGGCGGCGCCCTCGGTGACGGAATGGAACCAGGAGGTCGAATCCACGGATGAAGGCGATGCCTTCACGGAGGCTGTCCCCATGGCGAGCCTGACATCACCGGCAAGGTCGAGCCTGTTGTTGCAGGCCGCCCCGTCACAGGCCACGGTAACCCTGACGCCGGACGCCGCCAGGGCCGGCACGTCCGCTATGCCGCTCCCCAGCCTGAGGTTGGCCCAGGGACAGTGGACGACGGTGGTCCCGGTAGATCGGAGGATTTCCGCTTCTCCCTCCTGCAGGTGCACGCAGTGGGCCAGGAGGGTCGAAGCCCCGGTGAAGCCCATTTCATGGAGATATTTTACATTACCCCCGGCCGATGCCAGGAGAGGGTGTTCCATTTCGGCGGTCGACTCGGAAGCGTGGGTCGTCCTGGGTGTTCCCGGGGGCAGTCCGGCCATCCATTCCCAGATGCCCGGAGAGCAGGACAGCGCGAACCTGGGAGTGTAAACGTAACCGACGGTGTCACCGCATGCCGCCGCGACGGCGGCCGATTCCTCCATGAGCCACCCCAGGTCGGCGGTGTAGCAGGGCGGGCCCGTGTCCATCAGGGAGTTGCCGCAGAGAGCCCTGGCTCCGGCCCTTCTCAGTATGTCCACCGTGACGCGGGAATGCCTGAGTACCCCCATGTCCAGTAAACCGGTGCAGCCAGCGGAGAACAATTCTTTCAGGGAAAGTATCACCGAACTCGCCAGGGTATCCTCGTCGTGGGAAGCTTCCAGGGGCCATATCCTCTCCTTCAGCCACGGGAGCAGGGTTCTGCCCTCGGCCATGCCCCGGAACAGGGTTTGTCCCAGGTGGAGGTGGGTCTGAACCAGGCCCGGCAGGGCGATGCAATCTCCCCACCTGCCCCCGGAGGCATGGGATGTTAGTCCGGAGATGACACCGTTATCGACGGAGATTCTGTACCCTCCCGGGTGAAATCCTCTCCAGTCCGCTATTCCGGCCACGTCAAAAAAGGTTTCCATGGATGTATTATGTATCCCGGCCGCCGCAGGGGAAACGGCGGCCATGGGACGGGCAACTCCGGAATCATTAGATTTCAAAAATTGAGAATCACCGTTTCCCGAGGAGGAAGATGAAGGTACTACTCGTGTTCCTGGCTGTCACCATGATGGCGCAAGCCGTCGATTTTCGCGTGGAGAAACTCGATAACGGCCTTACGGTCGTGGTAAGCCGCGACGCTTCCTCTCCCGTTGTAACCGTATGCATCGCCGTGAAAACCGGAGCCACCTGCGAAACACCGGAGACCAACGGGCTGGCTCATTTCTACGAGCACATGTTCTTCAAGGGCAATGCGGCGCTGCCTTCCCAAACCGCCTACAACCGCAGGATGGGCGAACTCGGAATAGTGAGGAACGGCACCACCTCGTCGGAGATGGTCCGTTACTACGTGACCCTGGGAAGCGGGAAACTGGAGGAGGGGCTGCGTTTCATGTACGATGCGATAACGTCTCCCCTGTTCGACAGCCTGGAGATGGAGCGGGAGCGCGAAGTGATATTGAACGAGTACCAGAGAGGGTTGGTCAGCCCTTTCCATCCTTACGTCGAAGCCATGGAGAAGGTCATTTTTTCTTCCGCCCCGTGGAGGTACAGCGCAATCGGTGATCCCGAGGTTATCATGGCCGCTGATCCCGAGGTGATGAGGGAATTCCGGCACAAGTACTATACCCCGGATAACTCGGTGTTGATAATAGCCGGCGACGTCGACTGCGACCGGGTTTTCCAACTGGCCTCGGAGATTTTCTCCGGGTGGGAGTACGGCGGCAGGAGCGATTACGACAGCCTGCCCCGGCTCGTGCGGATAGAGCGGGACACCACGGTCCTGGTGGACAGCCCGTCTGGAATAGGTTACGTGGCAGTTGTTTTCGAAGGGCCCTCTATATCCACGGATCCTTCCGACAGCTATCCCGCCGACGTGTGGGGGGAATATCTCTCCCTGACGAGCGGTAGATTCTACACGGACCTGGTAACCAATGGTCCTTTCACGGACGTGTCCGCCTGGTACTACACCCAGAGGTTCGCACCCACGGTGACCTTTGGTGGAAGAGTCCCGGCGGAGAGAGCGATGGAAGCGTTGGAAGCCCTTCGCGACGAAATCCGTGAACTGCAGGATCCCGGTTACTACGATCCGGAGGAGATGAGATTGGCGAAGGAGAGATTGCGTCGGGACAGGATACTTTCCGGAGAAACCGCCAGGGACGTCGCCGTAGAATCCCTGTCATTCTGGTGGGTCGTTGCGGGAAACCTCGACTATTACGCCACCTACCTGGACAGCATACGGGCGGTGGAGATCGACGACGTGACGGCGTTCGTCCGCCGGTGGATAACGGGAAAACCAAGCGCGGCCTTCGTGATGATGCCCCTTGAAGGGAGTATGGAACCATGAGATTTACATTTTTCCCGGTTGTCGTACTGCTCGTGACCTTCATCGGCGGAGCGTACGCCGAAATACCCGGAGACGTCGCCGAGTTCAATCTTTCCAACGGAATACATGTCATAACCAGAACGCTGGACAACAACGAGATAGAAGGATTCTCCTTTTTCCTGATCGGAGGCTCGGCCGTACTCACCCGGGAGACTCAGGGATTGGAACGTTTTGCCCTGGAATGCGCTATGACGGGTTCCGAATCGTATCCCGGGCCGGAACTCAGGGAATTGATGGATCGTTCCCGGGCGGAATGGACCGGTACGTTCAATTACGATTACAGCAGGTATCACCTGCGCTGCATAGAAGAGGATTTCGGAGAACTCCTGTTGGCATTCGGCGATTGCCTGATGAGGCCGGAGATGGATGAGGAAGCCGTGGAACGGGTGAGGATCCGGCGGATGGAGGATCTTCTGGAGGAAAAAAGCGATCCCGACAGGTGGATATGGCACGTGGCGAACGATGCCTTCATGCCGGAGGACCATACGTACCGGATGCTGCCCGACGGGACGCCGGAAACTCTGGCCGGCTTTTCCGCGGACGACGCCAGGCGGATGCTGGATCACAGGGTCAGGGCGGGCAATATCTTGCTCGTGCACGCCGGTCCGACTGACCCGAGAGAGTTGACTCACATGCTCGAGCGGGCGTTCGGCGGCATATCGGAGGGGGAGGATATAGTGCCCCCGCTGGAGCCGTTCTCGATTTCCCGGGACACCGTGGTCCTGGAGCCCAGGGAAACGGAGACGGCTTTCGCGGTGGTCAAGTTCAACGCACCTCCCCGGAACGATCCTGATTACATGGCGTTCCGGTTCGCCATGTCCCTGGTTAGCGACATCCTCTGGCAGGTATTGAGAACGGAGCACGCCCTTACTTATTCCACCTACGCCGGGGTCAGTTCCTACAGGCGGAATTGGGGTTACATGTACGTAAGTTCCCCGGATCCCGCAGCGGCGTGTTCCCTCATGGCGGACGTGATGGCCGGGGTGATTGAGAATCCGGTGGACGAAGACCTGGTGCGAGGCATGGTGGAGACGGAACTCACATCGATGAAGATGGCCCTGGCGAAAAAGGAGAACCAGTGCTGGATCATGGGAGAGGGATACATGCGTACCGGGGATTGGGGGAGTATTTTCGACGACATGGAAAAAGCATCTTCCCTCACCGCCGGCGATTTGAGCCGGGTGCTCCGGCGGTGGGTCGGTAAAGGCGGCTGGGGTGTGATAGCGGACACGTCGCTCGTTCCCGTGGAGTCCATCCGTCCGTGGCCTCTCGAAGGCGGGGGTTCATGATACGCATCATCGCAGCGTTCCTGGTACTGACGGCGGCCACGTGCGGCGAATCCGGGGCGAATGGGAATGCGACGGTTCAACTTGAAGGAGTGGTGCGGGTCATGGCCATGGGCACCAGGTCGGAAACGGTGATACTCGAAGATTCCGACACCGGAGTGAGATACGCCATGGTGGGGGAACGGGCGAGGGAACTGGTCCCCTACCGCGGCCGCCCCGTCCGCGTCACGGCCAGGTCCGTCACGAATGGATGGTCGATGGATCCTTCGCTTCCGAAGATGGCGGTCATCGAATACGTAGTGCTGCCTGCGGAAGAAGAACCGGAAGAGTAACGTTATCGTCCCCGCCGGGCGAGGAGAAAACTTGAAGACCGATCACGCTGAAGAATCTCTGAACAGGGACAGCCTCAAACTGCTGCTGCGCCGGTTGCTGAAGCACAGGAAGGCCGTGGCCTTGGGGCTCGCGACCCTTGTGATCGTGGATGCCATGCAACTCCTGGTGCCCCGGATTTTCCAGAAGACCATCGACGCCCTGGCGGATGGGAGCGCCACGAAAGACCTGCTCGTGAAGATGGGCCTTTCCATATTGGTTCTTTACGGGGTGATGGGAATTTTCAGGTTTTTCTGGAGGTACCTGGTAATAGGTTCCAGCCACAGAATAGATCGTGACCTGAGACAGGAACTCTACGATCACCTTCAGACCCTTCCTCCGCAGTATTACGACCGCACCAGGATAGGCGACATCATGGCTCACGCCACCAACGATATCTCTGCGGTGAGAATGGCGGTGGGCATAGCTACCATCGCGGCTTTCGACGCGGTGTTCCTGTCGGTTGCCAGCATACTGATAATGGTGTTGATGAACTGGAAACTGACGGTCATCACCCTGCTTCCTCTTCCGTTGATAGCATTGATGATGCTGAAATTCGGCAAGGTGATACACCGCAGGTTCGAAGCGGTGCAGAAAGCCTTCGCTGCGTTGACGGACAAGGCTCGGGAATCCCTTTCCGGCGTGAGGGTGGTTAAGGCCTACGGCGACGAGGATTCCGAGTACGACCACTTCTCGGCCAGGGCGGAGGAATGCGTCGGCCAGAACGTTAGGCTGGCCAGGGTGTGGGGCATGTTCCAGCCCATGATAGGTGCGCTGGCCATGACAAGCATGGCCATTCTGCTGGGAGCCGGCGGATCCATGGTGATCAGGGGCGTCATCTCCCTGGGCGAGTTCGTGGCCTTTTCCAGTTACCTCATGATGTTGATCTGGCCGATGATAGCCATCGGTTGGGTGGTCAACCTGCTGCAGCGGGGGGCCGCCAGCATGGGCAGGATCCGGAAAATCCTGGATACTCCGGGGGATATCGTGGACGGGGAGAAGGACCTCGAGCCCGAACCCGCGATAAGGGTGGAAAAGCTTTCCTTCACCTATCCCGGTACCGACGTCCGGGTTCTCGAAGACGTATCGTTCACCCTGCGTAAGGGAGGTACCCTGGGCATAGTGGGGCGCACCGGTTCAGGGAAGACGACCCTGGTGGAGTTGCTCATGCGTCTTTACGATCCTCCCCGGGGCACGGTTTTCATCGGAGACGACGATGTGCGCGACGTAAAGCTGTCAGTGCTCAGGGGTCTTTTCGGGTACGTTCCGCAGGAAACCTTCCTGTTCGCCATGTCCATAGCCGACAACATAGCGTTCGGAAATCCGGAGATTTCCAGGGAAGAGATAGAGAGGCTTGCGTCCATCGTGGACATCCACGACGAGATAGAAACTTTCCCCGACGGTTACGACACCATGGTGGGCGAGCGCGGAGTGACCCTGTCGGGGGGACAGAAACAGAGGGTGGCTATTGCCAGGGCGCTGGTGGTGAACCCGAGAATACTGATTCTGGACGATGCGCTTTCCAGCGTGGACACGGAGACCGAGGCCGTCATCCTCGAAAGCCTGGGTAACGAGACCGGTAATATGACCAGGGTGATAATCGCCCACAGGATAAGCACCATCCGGAACGCCGACCACATCATCGTGATGGACTCCGGCAGGATAGTGGAAAGCGGTACCCACGAGGAACTGCTGGAACTCGACGGTTTCTATGCGGAGCTTTTCAGGATGCAGCAGCTCGAGAGGGAAATCATCGAAGGTGGAAGAGAGGGAGGCGGCGCGGGATGAGAGGCAATCCCTTCATCGAGGATGCCCCCGGAGGCAAGCTCTACGACAGTACCCTTGTGAAGAGGCTTCTCCGGTACGTGCGCCCGCACAGGAAGCTGATATTCCTCGCGATGTTCTTCATGCTGATCACCGCGGGGGTGGAACTGCTTATTCCATACCTTACGAAGCAGGGAATAGACGAGTACCTGGCGAAGCTCTACCAGGTGTATACGGCCCCCCGCGAAGTCTGCGCCGAGCTGGTTGCCCTTGGGGATTCGACGGATTTCATCCCTATGGAGGACGGAACGACTCTCCTGGTGCGGAAGGCGGCTCTGGACGGGATGGATCCCGCCGATAGAACCCGGATGCTGCGGGAAGGAGATCTTTCTTCCAGGACCTATTACCTCTTTCCCGGCGACAGGTACGACGGCCGGACGGGCATCGTCATGGGATCGTACTGGATGGTGCCGGAGGACATGCTCTCTTCGGTGCCGCTTTCCGTAATACTGGATGTAAGGGGCGGGGATTTGCGCGGTGTAAGGAGGCTGGCCATGCTTCTGGGCCTGCTGATAATCGTGAGCCTCGTCGCGGGATACGGACATGTCATGACACTGGTCGTGGCCGGACAGAGATCCATGTACGACGTGAGGGTCGAACTTTTCAGGCACATCCAGGAGCTGTCGTTACGTTTCTACTCGAAAAATCCCATAGGAAGGCTGGTCACCCGCGTAACCAATGACATAGAAGCTCTTAACGAAATGTTCTCGGCGGTCCTGGTCAACCTGGTCAAGGACGTGATCCTTATCGTGGGCACGGTGGTTATCCTGTTCTTCCTGAACGTGAGGCTGGCGCTCATTTCCCTGGCGGTGACCCCGGTATTCATCTTGGTGACGGTGATATTCAGGGTGAAGGCGAGAGGGGCCTACAGGGAGGTGAGGAAATACCTGGCCAAACTCAATTCGAGGCTCTCCGAGGACCTGAGCGGAATCAAGATCGTGCAGGTTTTCAGGCAGGAGAAGAGGCGGAGGCTGGAGTACGGGGAAACCAACGAAAATTACTTCAGGGCGAACATGAGACAACTGGTCATATTCGGTATATTCAGGCCGCTCATAGAAATAGCCTCGTCCGTCGGGGTAGCCCTGGTGCTGATCTACGGGGGATTCGACGTTCTCAGCGGAGCGCTGACCCTTGGAGCCCTGGTGGCCTTCCTGAGTTACGTCCGCCAGATGTTCCGGCCCATTTCGGACATAAGCCAAAAATACAACATAATGCAGAGCGCCATGGCGGCGGCGGAGAGGATATTCACCATCCTGGACACGAAACCGGAAGTGGTGGAATCTCCCGCAGCCGAGTACCTGCGGTTGTCCGGCGCAATAGAGTTCGACGGGGTGAGTTTTTCGTACGAGAAGGGCAACAGGGTGCTCAGCGACATTACTTTCACCGCCCGTCCCGGAGAAAGGATAGCCCTCGTCGGACCCACCGGTGCCGGTAAGACCTCCATAATCAACTTGTTATGCAGATTCTACGATGTGGACGAGGGTTGCATAAGACTCGACGGGACGGACATAAGGCGTATCTCACTGAAAAGTCTGCGCGAGGGCATAGCCGTGGTGCTGCAGGATGCGTTCATCTTCAGCAGGAGCATAGAGGACAATATCAGGTTGGGACTGGACCTTACCAGGGAACAGGTAAAACGGGCGGCGGACATGGTGCAGGCCACTCCCTTCATAGAAAGGCTGCCCGATGGGTTCGATACCGTGATGGCGGAGAGAGGGGCGACGCTTTCCACGGGCCAGAAGCAGCTTATATGCTTCGCCAGGGCGTTGGCCCATGATCCGAGGATACTGGTCCTGGACGAAGCCACCAGCAACGTGGATCCCGCCACCGAGAAACTGATCCGGAACGCCATAGAGGTTCTCATGGAGAATCGTACCAGCATCGTGGTCGCTCATCGGCTCAGCACCGTCCAGAAGGCCGACCGGATACTGGTCATAGACCACGGCAGGATACTCGAGCGGGGAACGCACCAGGAACTCCTGGCCGGGAGAGGTATTTATTACAACCTGTACCTGCTGCAGTACCGGAGCGGAAACGGGGACTGAACGGCCTGATCCTCCTGCGGATTTCTAGGTTTCGGTCCCGGCCTCCGCTCGGCGCCGCGTTTCGACATACATGCCGCAATTGGACCCGATGGCGTTCTCGCGGGTATCGCCTATGCTCAGGACGACTTGGAAACCTTCGTTTTCGAATGCAAGCGCCAGGTTTTCGCCGGAACCGGGACGGTCGGGATCTATCACTCCCTCGAGGGCGTTCTCCAGGGCGGAGAACGTGGGATTCACCGGGGTCAGTTTCACCATGAAATGTCGCGGAGAGAAATACCTCGAAATGACTTTCGGCTCGATGGAGAATCCTTTTACCGGGGCGAAATTGAGCGCTATCTTCCTGTCACCCTCCCGGTGGAACCTGTCACCCCATTCCGCCAGGCGGTCGAAGCCCAGCAACCCGCATGGGATCAGGCGTCGCCTGTCACGGGAGGACGTAGAGTGGATGGAAAACTGCATCTGGAAATTTCCCCCGGAATAGAACTCGTTTTTGATCGACAGCAGTTCCTCCAGGAAAGCCCCGCTTCCGCGGGGGGCGATCGTGGAGATGCACGGCATCAGGCCCGGTGCGTCGTAGATGGAAGGCAGCCTGCGCAACACTTCCGGGACGGCGGGATTGAAAGCGGGGTCGCCCATTCTTGCGAACTGAATCTTGAACTTCGGTACCGGGACCTTCCGATCGGGATACCTCCGGGTTACGAGACGGTCCACCTGCTCGAGGATTTCTCCGGCGGACAGGGGTCTGGCGTAGAATCTTCCCGCGTCGCACATGGGGCAATTCACCGGGCAACCCACCAGCGTGGATACTATCAGCACCCATTTTTCGTCCCTGGGAACCGGTGGCTGGACCGATTCCACGAATTCAACCAACTCCCCCCCCTCCAGGCGGCCGGTATACACCGTGGCCGGGTCCGGGCCGCCTACCTTCGAGACTATTTCCATGATTTTCCTCTCCGGATGAAACGGGACGCCTCCGTCCCGGCCAGCACCCCCTGGCCCGCCGCGATGGATGCCTGGCCCAGGCTGCCCAGTGATGCGTCGCCGCATATGAAGAAGCCGGGTACCGACGTTTCCACGTTTCCGGGCCTGCGGAAGACCCGGAAATCCGTTTCCGGGAATATCGGCCGCCTGCCCACGGCGGCAAGCACCGCGTGCACGTCGATGTAAAAGGCGACGCCGCCGGAATCAAGGCGGATCTTCACGGTCCCGTTCCGCGTGGGAGTCGCCCCTGAAAGCGTCGTTTCGAACAATACCGAGATGCCCGGCCTCGAGAGTACCCTTTCCGCAAGCAGTCCCCCCGCCCTGAACGAGGATCCCCGCACGAGCAGCACCACCTTCGACCCCCTGTCGGAAAGATTCAGCGCATAATCCAGGGCCGATTCTCCTCCTCCGATCACCGCGACTCCGGGCGGCGGCTTTTCCAGCAGGGGAAGGATGCTCCTGTGGATGGTTACCCCCTCCGCGTTTTCGGGGGAGTACCCGACGGGGCGGGTGCCCACGGCGATAACCAGTGTTCTTGCTTTCATCGAGCCGCCGCTCCACGTTACGGTAAAGTAATCTTCCTCCCGGGATATCCGTTCCACTTCGATTCTTGCCGGCCGGAGCCCGTTGTTCTCCAGGAAGTCGGAGAGGAATTCGCTGAAAATCGCTCCCGGCACGTTTTTCGGCAACCCCGGATAATTCTCCAGGAGCCTCGCCTCGCGGACCAGTCCGCCCGGCGTTCCGGTGCGGTCCACGATCTTTACGTTCAGACCCAGCCTGGCGCACTGGACCGCCGCCCCGCATCCGGCAGGTCCCGCTCCCACCACCACCACGTCGGGAATCCCGGAACCGTCATCCACCGCAAGCCTCATCAGCCGATGTCATGACCGCGACCCCGGAAGCCAGGCTCCTTAGGCTGCCGATATGCAATTCTTCGGTGGACGTTGTCAGGGCGTCCACGGGAACGTAGACCTCGTAACCCCTGACGAAAGCCGACCTGGCCGTGGTTTCGCAGCACATCTGCGTAAGCACCCCGGTTACCAGGACCTGTCCGACGCCCCGTCTCGAAAGATATTCGTCCAGCCCAGTGTGGAAGAAAGCGTCGTACGTATTCTTGAGAACCACTTTTTCCGACGGAAGCGGAGTCAATTCCCCGATAATACGGGAATCCCGTTCATCACAGCGTATATAGTCGCGGAAGAACTTTCCGAGCATGCCGAGATCCCGGGGTCCCCTGTGGCAGTGCCGTGTGAAAACGACCGTGCCGCCGATCTCGCGCCACTTGCCGAGCAGCCTTTCGATGACCGGTATGACCGCGGCGGTGGAAGGCAGGTACGCACGACCCTCGGGATGGGCGAAATACCTGAGCATGTCGACCACTACCAGGGCGCAGGATTCCGGCTTCAGCACCAGTTTCCGCCCGGTACGTCCGAACGGCTCCAGTATGTCGAGCCAATCCTTCGCCTTTGAATAGATGTTCTCGGGCGTTACGAAAAGTTCCGTTCTCAATCGAACCCCCGGGAATTTCCGAGCATCACCGGCTCCGGGTTCATCTTTGCCGGGCAAGCGGAAATACCGGCTGAAAATCCGGATACCTGCGAATCATGGTGAAGGACGGTTTCCCCTCTCTCCTGGTTTTCCTAGAATTCTCTGAAAATTCCCGCTCCGAAACCGCAGGCCTTCCATACCGGCCCTGCTTCAAGCTCGGCGGCCAGTTTCCACGCCGAAGCGTTTCCCAGGGAAGCCATCGATCCCAGGGTCACCGATAAGTTTCCTTCATCACTGAAAATGTCGATAGAGCCGTCATCTCCTTCGGTGTAGTCGAGGAAGTCCACGATGGCCAGGCACACGTAAGGTTCGAAGATCCCCATTCTTTTCGAGAGATGCAGCTTGATCTCCCCCGGAAAATACAGGCCCCACATGTCCACGGCGACCGCCACATCGGCGATCCTGTTTTCCGGGAACTGCAGCTTGCCGCCCCAGACCGCGATGAACCCGTCGTTATCGCCGACACTCAAAGCCGCCTTGATGTGCAGGCCGATTCCGAACCGCGAAGGTCCCCCCGGAAACCCTCCTTCGAGAAAGATGCCGGGCATGTTCCAACTCTGGTTTTCATCGGACTCGGTGGTGGCGAAATAAGTCGCTCCGGCCCTGAACGTCGTTACCCTGGCGGTTTCGAAGGTCCCCATGCATCCCGTTGAAATCAACCCCAGGAAGATGATGCAGAACGCGGGAAGTTTCATTCGTTCCATATTTCATTTCCTTCCATTTGCATCGGGTTTAACAGTGTCCCGCGAACATAAGTATACAGACGCCCCGGATTTTTCGGAACCCTTCGGGTATGTTTTCCCGGGCGGACAGCGGGTTGCGGTGTTCCGGGGAGGCGGAACCCGGGGTTCCGACAACGCCAGCAGTTTCAGGCTGCCGATGATGTATGAAAGCCGGAAATGCCCGGGTTTCATCCCTAGTTCGGGAAATTCCTTAATCGGGCGTTTGTCCGCCGTGGAAATGTCCGGTATCCACAGCGGGTTTTCCGGCTTGAAGATGTCCGTGATAATGAGAAAGCCTTCCGGCGTTCCGGATGCGTCGCTCGAGAGCGAGACGCTTACGAGGTAATCGCATTTCGCCGCAGCCATGTCGTCGAAGGAGTAACGCCTGGTTCTTCGCGGTGATACCAGCGCCCTTCTGCCCGAGGGGAACAGCAGTCCGTACCTGCCCTTCCGCAGCGGCGGCTGAGGAGACCGCCAACAGGGCAGTCCTTCGGCCAGGAACCAGCGTCTTGCAACTGATTCCGCCAGCAGGATCTCGAAGGCGTCCGCAGTTCCGGAGGCGCCGGATTCCCTTCTAAGTTTCTTCACCAGTTTTCCGGGAAGGACTATCATCGCGCGGTCACTCGCGACACCTTTCACAGGTAGTATCGAAGTTGCGTTTCATCCGGTAATCCGCTACATTCATCCAGTGCATTCTCAGGTAAATATCACCCCTTGCCGGTTGAATCTCAACACGGGAGACGATATGAACAAAAAGACGGCTCTTTACCAGAAACACGTTGAACTCGGCGCCAGGATCGAGCCCTTCGCCGGGTATCTCATGCCCGTCAAGTATACGGGTATAACGGATGAGCACAAGACGGTCCGGAAGAGCGTCGGCGTGTTCGATCTTTCTCACATGGGAGAATTCAGGGTGAAGGGGCCGGACGCGGTGAAGTTCCTGGACTACATACTCACCAACGACGCGGACGTGGAACCGGGGCAGGCCTTCTATTCCGCCATGTGTTACCCCGACGGCGGAATAGTGGACGACCTCATCACGTACGGGATTTCTCCGGAGGAGTTCCTCATGGTGGTCAACGCCGCCAATATCGAGAAGGACTGGGCGTGGGTGAACAGCCACAAGTCCGGTTTTTCGGTGGAACTTACGAACGAGAGCGATGACACCGCCCTGGTAGCGGTACAGGGGCCGGACGCGGAAAAGGTGATGGAGGGGCTCACCGACGAGAACCTGGCATCGGTGGGATATTACCGTCACGTCACGGGCAGGGTGGCCGGGAAGGACGCTCTCATCGCCAGGACCGGCTACACCGGCGAGGACGGGTTCGAGCTGTACATGGAGCCCGCCGCCGCTCCCGCCGTTTGGGACGCGGTGATGAAGGCCGGGAAGGAGTTCGGGATAAAGCCGGTGGGGCTCGGCGCCAGGGATACCCTGAGGCTGGAAATGGGGTACCTGCTCTACGGAAACGATATCGATCACTCGGTGACTCCGGTGGAAGCGAGGCTGGGCTGGGTTCTCAAGTTGAAGACGGACAAGGATTTCATCGGCAGGGAGGTCCTGGAGAGGCAGAAGAGGGAGAAGCCGTCCAGGTACATCACCGGTTTCGAGGTGAAGGGAAAGGGTTTTCCCAGGCACGGGGCCGAGTTGTTCGACGGGTCAGGAAAGGTCGGAGTGGTGACCAGCGGTTCGATAGCTCCGACCCTGGGATACGGCATATGCCTGGCCCTGGTGGAACGGGGCTACCATAAAACCGGCACCAGGCTGGAGGCGGAAGTCAGAAACAGGAGAATCCCGGTTGAAGCCGTGAAGCTTCCCTTCTACAAGGGTGGGAGCAGGAAATAATCGGAGACCCAGGGGGCCGGACGGCCGCCCACTGATTCAAGGAGGAAGAGATGTCGAACGTTCCCAAGGACCTTCGCTACACTGACACCCACGAGTGGGTTAAGGATCTTGGAGGGGGAGAATACATGATGGGGCTCACTTTCTATGCCCAGGACCAGATGGGCGAGATAGTGATGGTGGAATTCCCCGGCCTGAACGAATACGGTGTCGGAGACGTTCTCGGTTCACTTGAAGCGGTGAAGACCGCCGAGGATTTTTACGCTCCGTTCGACTGCAAGGTGGTGAGGGTCAACGAGGAACTGGAGGACGAACCCGCGCTGATCAACGAGGATTGTTACGGCCGCGGCTGGATCGTCGTGCTTAAGACCGACGATCCCTCGGGATTCGAGGCGCTGAAGACCGCGGAAGAATATTCCAGGCTGATCGGCGAATAATTCATGAACCGCTTCATACCCTACGACGAAAAGACCAGGAATGAGATGCTGGAGGTCATAGGGGTTGAAAAATTCCCCGATCTCCTGGAGCCCATTCCGGAGGAATTCAGGTTCAGGGGGCTTCTCGACCTTCCCGGTCCCATGTCCGAGATCGAACTGGTGGACAGGTTCAAGAAACTGGCCGCAGGTAACGAGGGTGCGGAAAAGATATGTTTCGCCGGAGGAGGGGCTTACGACCATTTCATCCCGGCCGCGCTGGATCACGTCCTTCTCCGGAGCGAATTCTACACCGCCTACACACCTTACCAGGCGGAGGCCAGCCAGGGAACGCTGCAGGCCATATTCGAGTACCAGACCATGATCGCCAGGCTTACCGGGATGGAGATGGCTAACGCCGGCATGTACGACGGAGCCTCGGCCGCCGCGGAGGCGTGCCTCATGGCCATGCGCGTAACCGGGAGAAACAGGGTCCTGGTGGCCGGTTCCCTTAATCCCAGGTGGCTGAAGGTGATACGGACTTATACCAGGAGGAGAAGCTTCCGGTTGAACGAGATACCTTTCCGGGAAGACGGAACTCTCGACCCGGACGCCGCGGAGAAACTCGCGGGAGACGACGTGGCCGCGGTACTGGTGGGATATCCCAATTATTTCGGGCTCGTGGAGGACCTGGAGCCCCTGGCCCGGTTGGCTCATTCCATGAAGGGATTGTTCGTCGTGGCGGCCGACCCGGTGTCGCTTCCCCTGTTGCGTTCCCCCGGTGACGCGGGTGCGGACGTGGTGGTGGGAGAGGGCCAGAGCATGGGCATACCTCTTTCATACGGGGGGCCTTACTCGGGCTTCATGGCATCCGGGCTGAAGTTCGCGAGGAAAATGCCCGGGAGAATAGTAGGCAGGACCGTGGACAGGGCGGGCCGGGAAGGCTACGTGATGACCCTGCAGACCAGGGAACAGCACATCCGTCGCGAAAAGGCCACCAGCAACATCTGCACCAACCAGGCGCTAATGGCCCTGGCCAACGCCGTATATCTCGCGCTGACCGGCGAGGAGGGTTTCAGGGAAATCTCGTCGCAGTGTTATCACAGGAGTCACTACCTGGAAAAGAAGCTGCTGGAGATACCGGGCGTTACCAGGGTTTTCGGCGATACTCCCTTTTTCAGGGAGTTCACCCTTTCGTTCCCGGTTTCGTCCCGGGTGTTCATGGAACGGATGCTGGATGCCGGTATCCTTCCGGGAATTCCCCTGCCCGGGTTGGGTGACGGGGTCATGCTGATCACGGCGACCGAGAAGAGGAACCGGGAACAGATGGAGGCTTATTTCGAAACCGCCTCCGTTATCTGCGGGGGAGGCGGGCGATGAAGACGATATTCGACACCGGCGGTTCGGGGGGTATCGGTGTTTCCCTTCCCGGACTGGACGTACCGAAGACGGAGGAACTGCCGGAGAAGTTTTCCAGGGAGAAAGAGGGACGGATAGGGCTGCCCGAACTGTCCGAGGGTATGGTCATGAGGCATTTCGTCTCGCTCAGCTCCTTGAATTACCACCTGGAGAAGGGCATATATCCCCTGGGTTCCTGTACCATGAAATACAATCCCAAGTTGCACGAAAACCTGGCGAGGCTTCCGGGCCTCACGGCCCTGCATCCCCTGCTCCCCGACGACCAGGTCCGGGGAACCTTGGAACTGATGCATCACCTGGGTGAACTCCTGTGCGAGATAACCGGTTTCCGGGGGGTGTCTCTTCAACCCGCCGCCGGCGCGCAGGGGGAATTCTGCGGGATCATGCTGATAAAAAGTTACCACGAGCACAGGGGCGAGTTCCATAGGAACGAAGTCCTGATGCCGGATTCCGCCCACGGTACGAACCCGGCCACCGCTACGCTGGCGGATTGCGTAGTGGTGGGAGTCGAGTCGAACGAATACGGTCTCGTGGACCCGGAAGACCTGAAAAGGAAAGTGGGCCCCAACACCGCGGCTTTCATGCTCACGAATCCCAATACCCTGGGATTATTCGAATCCCACATCGGGGAGATTACGTCCATCGTGCACGATGCGGGAGGGCTCAACTACATGGACGGGGCCAATATGAACGCCCTGCTGGGTATTGCGAGACCGGGAGACATGGGTTTCGACGTCTGCCATCTGAATCTCCACAAGACCTTTTCGTCGCCCCACGGCGGGGGCGGGCCCGGTTCGGGACCCGTGGCCTGTTCCGCCGAACTCGCCGGGTTCCTTCCCGATCCCGTGGTGGTCATGAAAGACGACGGCGGGTATGCCCTGCGGAAGAAGGACGGTTCCTTCGGCAGGTTGCTGGCGTTCCATGGAAACATAGGTGTCCTGTACAGGGCCTATGCATATATCCTCACGATGGGCGCCCGGGGATTGCGGGAGGTCAGCGAGGCTGCGCTGGTGAACGCTAATTATCTCAGGGCCCTGTTGTCCGAGTACTACGACAACCCGTTCGATCACGGGCCTTGCATGCACGAGTTCGTGCTGTCCGGAGACAGGCAGGCCCGCCTGGGGGTCAAGACCCTCGACATAGCCAAGCGTCTCCTGGATTACGGTGTTCACGCTCCGACGATCTACTTTCCCCAGATAGTGCACGAAGCCCTGATGATAGAACCCACCGAGACCGAAGACAGGGCGGAACTCGACAGGTTCGCTTCCGCCATGATCTCGATAGCCGGAGAGGCCGAAGAGAAGCCTCATCTCCTGAAGGACGCCCCGGTAAACACCCCGGTCCTGAGGCTGGACGAGGTCAGGGCGGTTAAGGAGCTTTGCGTTGTGGAACCCTTGAACGAAGGGAGCGTCGGGGAATAGGAAACGGGAAAGATAAGGGAAAGGAGACCCTGGAGTGGGTGTCCCATCCCGCCAGGGAGAGGCCGGCGGCCGCGTTTCTTTACG
This sequence comes from Candidatus Fermentibacteraceae bacterium, assembly GCA_027067855.1. Taxonomy (GTDB): domain Bacteria; phylum Fermentibacterota; class Fermentibacteria; order Fermentibacterales; family JCC-6; genus Aegiribacteria. The sequence goes on along the minus strand of JAMOUX010000014.1, from coordinate 14,497 downwards.
TGCTCGTGATAGCGGCGTCCGGTGTGCTGGCTACCATATACATGGGAAACAACCCATGGTGGGGCATGGTGGGGGCCGGATTGCTGTTCCTCTCCGGCTGGTCGTTCTTTCTTCCCGTGAGATATACGATGGATGCCGAGGGAGTCAGGAAGCGATCCGTCTTCGGTGTGGAAGAGAGGAAGTGGCACCGGGTGAAGAGCGTCGTTCCGGACAGGTACGGAGTTCTCCTGAGTCCTTTTCCGGAGCCTACCATGCTGGCCAAGTTCAGGGGACTCTCTATTCAGTTTTCCGGCAACAGGGAGGAAGTACTTGAATTCATCGGAAGGCATACCCGGGGGAATTCACGGGATAGTTAACCTCGATAATGACGAGGATTATACGGATTTCATGAAAAGTATCGCCAGGGAAGTGGTTCAGCGCCGGCTCACCGTGCCGGTGATAATATTTCTCGAGACCGTGAAACCGCTTTCCTTTCTGGGGAACCAGCTTCTTATATTTGCAAATCCGGTGATTTCACTGGTGGTCAGCGCCGAAAACTATTACCGGTTCGTCAGAATGCTGGAGAACAGGGAAAACGTGGAAAAACTCATAGTTGCTATAGAAGAAGAAAATGATCTCGAGGTCCGGCGCAGGATGGAAGAAAAGGAAGAACGCCGCAGAAACGGCGTGGAGCCTTTCTGGAAAAGGTTCGTGCGCAAGGGCGGAAGGTGAACAAGGAGGTAGATTTAGGTGGCCGGAAAAGAGATTGCCAGGATATTGGCTACTGACTGCGGCAGTACCACCACGAAGGCCATCCTGATAGAAAAGAGGGACGGCGAATACCGCCTGATACGGAGGGGCGAGGCTCCCACCACCGTCGAGGCCCCGGCTGAAGACGTGACCAAGGGAGTGCTTAACGCCGTGGCCGAAATAGAGGACCTGGAAGGACGAAAGTTCCTGAAGGCGGACGGGGAAGGCATAGAGATATCTCCCGACGGCAAGGGGGGTGTCGATATCTACATGTCGACGTCTTCCGCCGGCGGGGGGCTGCAGATGACCGTGGCCGGAGTGGTGAAGACCATGACGGGCGAGAGCGCCCAGAGGGCGGCCCTCGGGGCGGGGGCCATAGTTATGGATGTGGTGGCTTCCAACGACGGCAGGCTCCCCCACGAGAAAGTGGCGGACATCAGGAGGCTGAGGCCTGACATGATACTGTTGTCGGGGGGTATCGACGGCGGCACCATCGATCACGTGGTGGAGCTGGCGGAAATAATCAGGGCCGCCGATCCCAAGCCCAGGTTCGGCGTGGGCTATAAGCTTCCGGTGATATTCGCCGGCAACAAGGATGCCAGGGAGGCGGTCAAGGAAGCGCTCGGCGACCGGGTGGAACTTAAAATAGTGGATAACCTCCGCCCGGTCCTGGAGAAGGAGAACCTGGGTCCGGCGAGGGATATCATCCACGAACTGTTCATGGAACACGTGATGGCCCAGGCTCCCGGGTACCCCAAGTTGATGGAGTGGGCGGGGTACTACGACGAGAAAGGCCGCTGGAAGCAGGTCCCCATAATGCCCACCCCCGGAGCGGTGGGCAAGCTCATAGAAACAGTGGCGAAGAACGAAGGAATCGAAGTGATGGGCGTGGACATAGGCGGTGCCACCACCGACGTGTTCAGCGTCTTCAAGGACGGAGCCGGGGAACCGGTGTTCAACAGGACGGTCTCCGCGAACCTGGGCATGAGCTACAGCGTTTCGAACGTGCTGGCCAGCGCTGGGTTCGACAATGTCATGCGCTGGGTGCCGTTCCACATGGACGAGGCGGATCTCCGGAACAGGATCCGGAACAAGATGATCCGTCCCACCACGATTCCCCAGATGCTCAAGGAACTCATAGTGGAGCAGGCCATAGCCAGGGAAGCACTGAGGCTGGCGCTGGTACAGCATAAGGAGCTGGCCACCGGCCTCAAGGGAGTGGCCCAGGAGAGGACCATAGGAGATGCGTTCGAGCAGACCCAGACCGGCTCCACACTGGTGAACATGATGTCTCTCGATCTTCTGATAGGTTCCGGCGGAGTCTTATCCCATGCGCCCAGGAGAAGCCAGGCGGCGCTGATGCTCATCGACTCCTTTTTGCCGGAAGGTATCACGAAACTGGCGGTGGATTCCATATTCATGATGCCGCAGTTGGGTGTTCTGTCCGAGGTTCATCCCAAGGCTGCGACGGAGGTTTTCGACAAGGACTGCCTGATCAGGTTGGGTACTTGCGTCGCTCCGTCCGGGGAGAATCGTAAGGCCGACGTACTGGCCGAGGTCGAGTACACTTCCCCCGACGGAACCGTGAAGAAGATCCGGGTGGAACGCGGAAAGATGCACGTGGAGCCCTTGGGCGTGGGTGAAAAGGTCGATGCGGTGATAAGGCCCGCAAGGGGCCTGGACGTGGGAGCCGGTCCAGGGGACGAATGGATGGGAACCCTTGAAGGAGGAGTCGTGGGCCTCATATTCGACGGAAGGGGACGCAAACCGTTCGACCTGCCCGAAAAGGATGCAACGAGGATAGAAAAACTCCAGGAGTGGGCGATGGCGCTGGAAATCTATCCCGACAGGTTCATCCACCTGGAGGAGGAAGAATAATGGCGTTTGCATACACACCAGGATTGAGGGTAGCCGAAAAGACGGTTGTACGGAAAGAGAGAAGACTGCCTCTCATGGGTGAAACCCTTGTCGAGAAGGGTGATTCCGTGACCGCGGATACTATCGTGGCGAAGACCGAGCTTCCGGGCAACGTCAGGATGCTCAACGTGGCCAACGTGCTGGGCCTGCCGCCCGGTGATATTCCCGAACTTCTGCAGGTAAAGGAAGGGGACCCCATCACCGAGGGGCAGGTGATAGGGCAATCGAAGGGTCTTTTCGGGCTTTTCAAGAACACCGTTCGCTCTCCCATTAATGGTATCTTCGAGAGTTACAACAAGATAACCGGGCAGGCGGTGTTAAGGGAACCGCCGCTCCCCGTACAGGTGGATGCGTACGTGCGGGGTACGGTGACGGAGGTACTGGAGAAGGAAGGCGTGGTGATCGAGACCGTGGCGACCTTCGTCCAGGGTATTTTCGGTATCGGGGGCGAGACCCGGGGAGAACTGAAAGTAATGGTGAACGGCCCCGGAGATGAACTCACCGCCGGCATGATGGACGCTTCCTGCAAAGGGAAGGTCCTGCTGGGCGGATGCTTCGTCTCTCACGACGCCTTGAAGAAGGCGGTATCGGTGGGCGCGAAGGCCATAGTCATCGGAGGATTCGACGACAAGGACCTGAAGGATTTCCTGGGTTACGACCTGGGAGTGGCCATCACCGGGCACGAAAAGAAGGGTATAACGCTGATACTCACCGAGGGTTTCGGCAGGATGACCATGGCCCACGGTACCTTCGACCTTCTCAAGTCGCGGGAGGGGATGCTGGCGAGCGTGAACGGCGCGACGCAGATAAGAGCCGGCGTCATGAGGCCGGAGGTGGTGATTCCCGTGGATGGGAGCGTCGAGGAAACCTCTTCGCGAAGGGAGACCGGTTCCATGGAGATCGGTTCGCCGATCAGGTGCATAAGGGCGCCTTACTTCGGAAGGCTGGGCGTCGTGGCGGCGCTTCCCGCCGAATTGCAGGTGCTCGATTCCGAGGCCAAGGTCAGGGTGCTCGACGTGAAGTTCCCCGACGGTGAAACGGTCACCGTTCCCAGGGCCAACGTGGAACTGATAGAAGAGTAGTCGTGAAGATGAATGTTTGCAGGTATTTCCGGATGAGAAGGCGCCCCGGCTCGGGGCGCCTCGGTTTTTCAGGTTAGGAGGGATCATGACGATATTGCGGGGCGTCTTTCCGCTGCTCCTGGCGCTCGTGCTTCCCGGCGCGATGATGGCCGCCGGCGATGGCGGGGCCCGGGTGATGGCGGTTCCGATTCAGCCGAACGTCGGCGTTGCAATCGACCTGACCGCGTCCGACAATCCGAACGACGCCGGTGGAGTCATCAATCTCGAATGGGCGATGGACTCCGGGGGAGTGGAGCCGGATTCCATCGGCGTAGTCAGGCTGGACCCTTCCGGCGAGGCCGACACCCTGGCCGTACTGCCCGCCGGAACGGTGTTCTACCGGGACACCACCGCGGTCAACGGCACGGAATACACCTACAAAATAGTGTCTTACCTGGGCGGAAAAGTGGCGGGTGTTTCCGAAACGGCAACCGCGGTCGCGTCGGCCCAGTGGTTGCACAGCGGCAGGATAGGCATGCTGGTCATCCTGAGTATAATGGCCGCGCTCATACTTTATTACATAGAAACCGGCAAGAAGGGCAAGGAACTCTACATAAGGGAGATCGGAGGACTCGCCGCCGTGGATGACGCGGTGGGCAGGGCCACCGAGATGGGCAAACCGGTGTTGTACATCCCCGGAATCATGGATATGGACGACATTCAGACCATCGCCAGCATGGTCATTCTGGGCAGGGTGGCCAGGAAGACCGCGGAGTATGGAACGACGTTGCTTGTTCCTACCAGCAGGAGCGTGGTGATGAGCGTGGCGCAGGAGGTGGTGAAGGAGGGTTACCTCCAGGCCGGTCGTCCGGACGCTTACGTGAAGGAAAATATCCAGTATCTTACCGACGACCAGTTCGGATACGCGGCGGGCGTCGACGGTATAATGGTGAGGGAGAAACCGGCGGCGATATTCCTCCTGGGCACGTTCTACGCGGAAAGCCTGATTCTCGCCGAAACCGGCAGGAGCGTGGGAGCCATACAGATCGCGGGGACGGCCATGCCCAGCCAGATTCCCTTCTTCGTCGCCGCATGCGATTACACCCTCATAGGAGAAGAACTCTTCGCCGCCAGCGCGTACCTGTCCCGCGAGCCCAAGCTGCTGGGCAGCCTGAAAGGACAGGACGCCGCCAAGCTGTTCTTCATAGTGCTGATAGTACTCGGCGTCATCGCTTCCACGGTGGGGCAGTTCTGGCCACCCATGGCGACGGTGGCCGATTTCCTTCGTGACCTGGTCACGGTGGAATAGGAGGCTGGAATGAGACTGGTTATACCACTTGCGATAACTTTCACCGCCGGCATGATAATGATTCTCAACTTCTTCATCCCCCATCAGCCTTTCGCGTTCCTGGGGGAACATCTCCAGGAATGGTACATGATAGTCGCCTCGGGGGCGATCTTCCTGGGAACGGCGAACCTGCTTCACGTACATGTGAGAAAGATGAAACTCAGGCTCAGGAACTGGCAGTACAGCCCGGTCACGATAATCGGCCTGGTGGTCATGCTGATCCTGGGGCTCATATACGGGGTCGAGGAAGGCAAGCCTTTCGATTACCTCTTTATGAACATGGTGGCCCCCATGGGAGCCACGATGTTCAGCCTCCTGGCGTTCTTCGTGGCCTCCGCGGCCTTCAGGGCTTTCAGGGCGTCGAACTGGAGGGCCACGCTGCTGCTTTCGTCGGCGTTTCTCGTAATGCTGGGCCAGGTGCCCATAGGCGCCATGATCTGGAACAAGATACCGCTTGCGAAAGTTTGGCTCATGGCCATTCCCAATACCGCCGGGCAGAGGGCGGTCATGATAGGCGCCGCAATGGGGGTGGTCGCCACCTCCCTCCGGATGATCTTCGGCATAGAGCGTAGCTACCTGGGAGGTGCGGACTGATGGCGAATTTCTTCCAGAAAATAGGTGACCTGGACAGGCGGGTGATCTTCTTACTCATAGCGCTCGCCGTGATAATACCGATAACTACGGATCTGATCATTCCGAACATAGTCGGAGCCGAGCCCAGCAGGGACATGTTCGATTACGTGGATGCCCTTCCGGAGGGTTCGAACGTGATTGTCAGCTTCGATTACGATCCCTCCACCATGCCGGAACTCCAGCCCATGGCCGAAGCGGTGGTCAGGCACCTCTTCGAGAAGAATCACAAGGTGATAGGAACGGCCCTGTGGCCTCAGGGAGCGGCCCTGGGCCAGCACGCCATGTCCACCCTCGCGGATTCACTGGGCAAGGAACAGTACGTGGACTGGGTCAACCTGGGATACAAGACCGGCGGAGCGGTGATGATCGTTCGCATGGGAACCAGCATCAAGGCCGTGTTCCCCGCGGACAGGGACAACGTTCCCTGGGAGGATATACCGATGCTTGAGGGCATCAACAGCCTGAAGGACATACAATTGGTAATCTCCCTTTCCGCCGGTGATCCGGGAATAATAGCCTGGGTGATGATGGCCGGCGACAGGTACGGTATTCCCATAGGGGGAGGATGTACCGCGGTGAGCGCTCCCCAGCTGTACACCTACCTTCAGACCGACCAGATGGTGGGTCTGCTCGGAGGCCTCAAGGGAGCCGCCGACTACGAGACTCTGGTGGGCATCGAGGAGGGGCCCGCGGTGAAGGGGATGTCACCCCAGTCGATAGCGCACCTGGTGATAATGATGTTCATAATAATAGGCAACATATCGTACTTCAGCCGCAGGAAGGGAGGCGCCAGGTGAACTGGGAGATACTGGGCATATGGCTGGGCGCCGCGGTTACGCTTTGCCTGTATAGCTTCCTGTACCGTGACAATCCTTTCTACAAGTTCGTCGAACACCTGTTCGTGGGCATGAGCGCCGGGTACTGGGTGATCTACAGTATCTACAACGTCCTCATTCCGAACTGGTGGGAGAACTTGTTCCCCGCAGACGGGGGATTCGACGCGATATGGCTCGTGCCGGGAATATTCGCGATGTTCATGCTGGCCAGGATGGTGCCGAAGGTTGCGGGCCTGTCCAGGCTGGCCCTGGGCATGATAGTGGGGACCGGCGCCGGGCTCAACATGGTGACCTTCTTCCAGTCCAACGCCCTGGCCCAGGTGAAGGGAACCATGATCTCCGTGGCGGCGGGTAGCGTCTGGGAGGTATTCAGCAGCCTGGTGCTCGTGGTCGGAGTTGTGAGCGGCCTGGTGTACTTCTTCTTCTCCAAGGCACATACCGGTTTCGTGGGCAGGACGGCGAACATGGGTATAACGATACTGATGGTAGCCTTCGGCGCCAGTTTCGGATACACCATCATGGCGCGACTGAGCCTGCTCATCGGCAGGTGTACCTTCCTCATCGAGGATTGGCTGCCCACTATTCCCGCGATGCTGGGACTGGGCGGCTGAGGGCGCCGTACAGCTTGACGAGCAATTATGGCGGGCTTATGCTCAAACCGGAGTACCGACAGCAGATACAGGGGGTTTCATAAGGTAGATCTATCGTAACAATATCAGTTTGAACGACAAGAATTTGTACAGCTTTGGGAAAAGCAGAGGGAGGTGTGCTTGAGGTTTTTTCCATGCTGTAGAGGTTGTATCATCCGCACCATCGGTTGCGGATAATGAGGAAAGGAGCTACAGCAGTGCGCAGAAAAGCGATGGTACTGTCTTTTGCACTTGTGCTGTTCATTGCTCTGTCGGCGACGGCCGGTACCACGGGAAAGATAGCCGGAAGGGTCACCGATTCTTCCGGTAATCCCCTGGTGGGTGCCACCGTCATGGTTGTGGGCACCGCCTACGGCGCCATGACGGACGCGAACGGGGAATACTACATCATCAATCTGCAACCCGGAGAATACGCCGTTCAGGCGAGCATGATCGGTATGGCCGCCCAGACGGCCGAGGGTATAGTGGTGATAACCGACCAGACCACCCCCCTGAACTTTGTGCTTTCTCCCGCAGGCGCCGTCGGCGATGCCGTCGTCATACGGGTGACGGGCTCCAGGGGCATGATAATGATGGACGCGACGGAGACGTTTCACGTGGTGGGCCGCGATGAGATAAGCATTCTCCCCGTGGCCGGCATAGCCGACATAGTGAACAGGCAGGCCGGAGCGACTAACCGCGGGGGACTGCACCTCAGGGGGGGGCGTAGCGGCGAGGTCGTTTACGTCGTCGACGGCGTGGCCCAGCTCGATCCCACCAACAGAACTTTCTCGAGCGACGTTCCCATGTCCGCCGTAGCGGAAACCTCGGTGATTTCCGGCGGATTCGGAGCGGAGTACGGTAACGCCCAGTCCGGTGTAGTCAATATCGTGACACGCGAGGGCGGCGACCGTTATACCGGGTCTCTCAGCTGCAACGGCAACAACTTCCAGAAGCTGGGGCTCGCCGACGGCTGGCATTGGGGCGGGATAAACCCGGACAATCCCGACGAGCCCTGGCAGTGGAAGAACGTGGGCCCCTTCGCCGAGGCCAGGCTCAATGCCGAAGGCACCCTGGGCGGACCCGAGCCGATCACCAGTTACCTGCTGCCCGCCATCGGCCTGGACATACCCGGCGAGATGGGCGTGTTCCTTTCCGGCGAATGGCTTGAAATCGGCGGCGGCATGAACGGACGTTACGGTTACGGTTTCAACGACTGGGTGGAAAGGAATGTCGGCAACCTGAAGCTCACGTACAAGCCCACTCCCAAGACGAAGATAAACCTCACGGGTTATCTCATGGACGAACGCTACGGTTACAGCTCATGGTCCTGGAGCAGGTACGAGAATCCGTACATCGTGGAAGGCGACACCCTGGCGCCGGGCAATGACATCATCTACGCTTGCCCCACCATTTTCAGGAATAACTACAGCGTGGGCGCGAGCCTTACCCAGACACTGAGCAACGCCGCCTTCATCAACGTCAAGCTCAATCAGTACGAAAGCAACAGCAAGGCCAGGATCTACAACGACCCCGACGACACCACCCAGACCACCGAGTTCTACGGGGAAGACTTTTCGTGGGAAGAATGGCTTGCCGTCACGCCCACCAGGATCACGGACACCGACGGATTCTACAGGTCCGGACGCCACAGGCGCAGCTGGTCCGAGACCAGGAGCACCATATCCACGTTCAGAACCGACCTGGTGGACCAGCTCAACCAGGAGCACCAGCTGAAAGCCGGCATCGAGGCCGCTTATTATGACGTATTCGATTACTACATAGACACCGCCTCCGGCGGTAACATCTATGCGGGAAGATACCACGCGTTCCCGAATTCGGGCGCCGCGTACCTGCAGGACAAGATGGAATACAGCGGCATGATAGTTAACGCCGGTCTCCGCTTCGACTACTTCTATCCCAATTTCGACGAGTATCCCGCTGACCTTTCCGATCCCATAAATCCCGGAACCGAGCCCGGGGATCCAGATCACATAAAGAACCCGATAAGCGTTCCGGTAAAGTACCACCTCAGCCCCAGGGTCGGATTTTCCCATCCCATAACCGAGCGTGACGTCCTCCACTTCACCTACGGCCACTACTTCCAGACCCCGGGCTTCGACAGGATGTTCGCCGGCTCCGACTACAACCTTGCCGGAGCGTTCCCCATTGTGGGCAATCCCGACCTGGGCGCCGAGCAGACCGTGTCCTACGAGGTGGGCGTGAAGCACCAGTTCGATGATGTCACGATGCTCGACGTGACCGGTTACTACAAGGACATCACGGGCCTGGTGGACATGCAGAAGCACTTCTTCACCGCCGTGGATTCCTACGATATCTACATCAACGGTGACTACGGAAACGTCAGGGGAATGGAACTGAACCTTTCGAAACGTCCCAGCGACTTCTGGTCCGGGAGCGTCAACTACACCTACTCCGTGGCCATGGGCAAAAGTTCCAACTCCAGGCAGAACTACGAGTTCGCCTGGGCCGGCTGGATAGTTCCCAAGAAGGAGTCGCCCCTGGATTGGGATCAGAGGCACGCCTTGAACGCCGATGCCGATTTCAGGATTCCCAGGGGAGAGGGTCCCAGGATAGGTGACACCCCCGTCCTCGAAGGCTTCGGAATCCACCTTTCCTGGAACTACGGCAGCGGGTTCCCCTACAGCAGTTCCAGCCAGGGAACCGCCATGCCCAAGATAAACGACAAAAGGTATCCGTGGACCATGTCCACCACCCTCAAGGTTAACAAGACCTTCTGGGTCGGCGGTGTAACCCTCGATACTTACTGCCAGGTCAACAACCTGTTCAACAGGCACAATATCAACTACATCGCCGATGAAGCGTGGTACGACGCCGACATGGACGGTGACGGAGAGCCCGACCACGATCCGAAGGGTCCCATGCACAACCCCTACGTGTTCAGCCGTCCCCGCATGATAAGGTTCGGACTCGGGGTGGAATGGTAGACCGCGATCCTCACGCCCGGCGCCGTCACCGGCGCCGGGCACACCGAGAAGGAGTTTGATAGATGCGAAGATACCTGCTACTGTTCCTCGTCATGACTGCGCTGGTATGGGCGCAGGCAGAGGAACCCGCTTCCGGTGGATCCGACGAAGGTCAGCAGGCCGCCGAGGTGACCGGCGGGGAAGCCGTTCCCGGAAACGCCCAGCCCCAGGCCGGGAATGCTTCCGCTCCCCAGGGCCGGGAAGTTGAGCGTGCGCAGAGCGCCTCGATGGACCTGGTCGACCTGTTCATCGCCGGTGGTCCCTTCATGTGGCCGCTGCTCCTTTCATTGCTGATAGGCATAGCGGTCACCGTGGAGAGGTTCATCGCTTACAACAGGCTGAAGATAGATGTCGGGCCCTTCCTGGAAAAAGTGGGGGGATACGTCCGCAGGGGTGACATAAAAGGAGCGGAGAGATTTTGCGAGAGGACCAGGGGTCCCGTGGCTGCGATAATGTATGCCGGGCTGCTGAGGCACGACAAGGGCCTCGAGGCCGTGGAAAAGGCCGTGGAGAGCGCCGGCGGGATAGAGATGGCGTACCTGGAGAAGGGTATCGTCGTCCTGGCGTCCGTTTCCAGCATAGCTCCGATGCTTGGATTCCTGGGAACCGTTTCGGGAATGATCAAGGCTTTCGGAGAGATCGCGGCCGCCAAGAACGTGGAAGCGAGCCTGGTGGCGGGCGGTATCCAGGAAGCCCTGATAACCACCGCCACGGGGCTCGTTATCGCCATCCCGATCCAGATGGCTCATAACTACTTCATAGCCAGGATCGGGAGGTTCGTGATAGACATGGAGGAAGCCGGCATCTACCTGGTGGACACGCTGGCAGAGATGGAGCACCTGAAGCAGCTATAAGGAGCATGCATGCGGATACGTAACAGACCGAGAGCAAGCGGGGCAATCCCCGACGCCTCAATGTCCGACATTGCGTTCCTGCTGCTGATATTCTTCCTGGTCACCACGACTTTCGAAGTCCAGAAGGGTATTTCCTACAGGCTTCCCAAGAAGCCCGACGAGGAGACCGAAGAGGTTGTGATAGATGAGGCCAACAGGCTTGTCATGACCATCAAGCAGTGGGGAGCCCACGAATACGTGGCTCTCATAGATCAGGCTCCTCCCGGGGGTCCCCTTCGGAGGGCCAGGGCCGGGGAGGACGTGAGTCTCCGGGACTCCACGCTGCAGCATGGTATCAGGATGCTCGCCGCCGAAAGGGCCGAGGCCGTATCCGCCGTGGAAGACAGGCTGCTCAACAACCTTGAAGTAGCCAAGGGCCTTCCCTCCGGTACGTTCGGCTCCCTGGAGACCGCCATAGCCGCCGAAAACCTGGTGCCCCAGGTGAAGCCGGGGATAATCAGGAAATACATGGGAGCCGATACCCCGGTGGACGAGAGCCGGATCTTCGGCGAGGTCGCGTTCGGAGACACGCTGGTCCTTTCGGACAGCCGCCAGGGCGAGATAGCCTCGGCGGTCAGGGAGAGCGAACTGGTGGTCATACTGAAGTTCTTCCCCGACTGCGACTACGAGGGTATGGTGTCCGCCCTGGACCTGTTGAGGATGAACGGCGTCAGCAGGACCGGTATCACCATCCAGGAACGGCTTGGAGGTGGTGCGTAATGAAGTTCAAAAGCAGGATGAAGGTGGGAAGCAATATCTTCACCGGAACCATGGCGGATATCGTCTTCCTGCTCCTCGTGTTCTTCATGGCCACCACGCTCTTCAAGGAGGAAGGCGGCCTGAGGGTCCGGTTCCCCCAGGCCGACCCGGAGATAATGAACGAACTCGGCAAGCAGTTCCTGGCCGTGAGCGTGTGGATAAAGCAGGCGGAACCCGGTAACGACGACAGTGAGCTGATCGCTCGTATCGGCGATTACGACGTACCTCTGAACCAGGTCGCCGAGCAGCTCAACAGGCTCAGCAACAAGTTCTGGAGGGAACAGAACAAGAAGATAGACGTCGTGGTGCTCAACGTCGATGCGAGGGTGCCCATGTCGAGCATGGTCGAGTTCTTCAACGCCATGCGGTTCGAAGAACTTTACAGCATACAGTTCAACGCCGAAGAGCGCGGACTGTACGATTGAAGGGAGGAGTAATGACACGGAACAAGACCGACTATGATCGCTCCTCCCGGAACTTTGAGATAGGAATAGCCGTGGGCCTGGCGTTCCTGATACTCCTGTTCGAACTCATACCGGCGAGCCGGCTCGGCAGGCTTTCCACCCGTACGAACGATACGGAGATGGAAGCCGTGGAGGCCGACCTCGCTTTCGACGACACGGTGGAGGAACAGGAAGAGGAAGTTCAGGAAGAACAGGAAGAACTGGAGCAGGAAACGGAGGAAATGGTCGAGGAGATAGAGCAGGACATCACATTGTCACTGGACGCCGACACCACGGGGCTGGAGACGGTGGAAACCGTGGAGCAGAGCGAACAGCTCGAGGAGTCGCAGGTCGAGGAGATGGGCCCCCCCAGGTTCATGCCTGCGGAGGTGCTGCCCAACTGTACCTTCAGGCCTCCTCCCGAGTACCCCGAGTTGGCCGCGGAGGCCGGCGTGGAAGGAACGGTGACCCTCTGGGTGTACGTGGATCCCACCGGGGTCGTCAAGGACGTCAAACTCTACAATTCCAGCGGGGTGAGTTCCCTGGACCAGGCGGCCATCGCCGCGGCGTGGAATACCAGGTGGACTCCCGCTCAGAATAACGGCATACCGGTGGGCGTCTGGACCACGGTGACGTACGAGTTCGTTTTATAATGGATTGATTTGAGCATGGTGGAAGAAACATTCAATGGATCGCGGATTCTCCGGGCCGGCGGGCGAAACCTCCTTCCCGGTGCCGCGAAGTGTGAATTGGAGGTGAAGGAGAGTATGAGGAACTCCTGGAACACTAACACTCGCGGGTTCCTGGTACTCACGGTACTTACGGTGTTCATGCTGTCAGGTACCGGCTTTGCGAGGACAATGAAGGAAGTGGAAATGCCGGGAGGCCAGGGCACCTATGCCAGGCCTCCGGTAACGGCCACCCTGATGAACCTCGCAAACGTTTGGAGTGCCTTTTTCAACCTCGGTATGTTCGGAGATCCATGGGCCAACTACCCGTCCATGGAGTGGCCCGGCGGAGAGGGAAGCAGTTACCTTTATGAAGGTGAATTCTGGAGCTGCTGCTACGGTCCCGTAACCGCACAAGGAGATTCCGTGGGCCCCTGGGCCAACTACAGTGAAGCCTCGGGGGGGGACTGGGAGATGCGACCCAGCGAAGGATTTCCCGCCGAGAAGTTTCAACCGGGACCGGTGGCTCTCGAGGAAGTCCACTACGCGTTCGACGACTGGAATCTCGAAACATGCGAGTATCCCTACGGGCTGTTCGTCTACCTGGAACTCTACGATTGGGGAACCCCCGCTTACAACAACTTCATAGCCAACTACTTCCAGATAGAACACTTCAGCGAGCACGGCAACCCCGGAAAGCCGCTGGACGGTCTATTGATAGCCATAAAGGGTGATTGCGACGCCGCCAGCTCGGACGCGACGGCTTGTTATGTGGACGATTGCGTCTACTACGACGGCCACGCGATATGGTGCAACGACCCGGATGCCACTTTCGAATACGAGTTCGACGACGGGGACCCGGCAAGCAGCCAGGATGACTACACGTACCGGCAGAACCCGGAAAACCCGCTGGATTCCGATGATCCGCAGAACATCTGGTACCATTACGCCTATCCCGGCGGCGACGGTATTCCCGATAACGACGTGGACGGCAACGGTGTCAGTGATCATTTCACGATACTGTTCAAGACCGTCGGCGGAGACACCGTGTGGATGCCCGCCAACGAAGCTGGCCTGGTGCCCTTCTCCGACGGCATGCCGCTCAACCACTGGGAACACACCGTGGGAGACACGGTTTACCACGTGGTTCCCAGGAACATGAGCTACATGTGGGACGGAAACGACCCGGCCTCCACTATCGACGACACGGGTGAGCCCGCGGTGACTCCTCCGTGCAACGGCTTCATAGGATGGAGGCTCCTCGATTACTACGTCGAAAAGGCTAACGGCGACATCGAGAGGCCCATCGACGTGTACGGGTATCCTATTCCCATTTCCCACTCATGGTGGAACTGGGAGACTGATCCGGGTACCGATGTGGGAAAATACGACTACATGTGGGGCAAGAACCCCGATCTTAACGGCCGGGTGAGCGCTCCCCTCTACCTTTCGGACTGGGTCGGCAACCCCAATACCCCCGATGCATACAAGCCCGAGAACCCGGGCCCGTTCCCCATCGTTTACGACAATCCCCTGCCCCTGGGCTACCCCGTTTTCGACTACAGGTTCCTGA
>JAMOUX010000013.1 GCA_027067855.1 Candidatus Fermentibacteraceae bacterium | reverse complement strand
CCAGGACATAACGTAAGTCAACCACCGCGGGGTTGGAACAATCGGGAAAGCAGCGAGGATCCAGTGAGCTTCCAACCGGTATCTTCCCAGTGGAAGTCGAAGACGATCGATCCGCCTGAGGCCAGGGAAAATGTGACCAGCGCATTCTCCCCTCTCATGGACACCGATTCCGAAACCACCTCGCCGTGGCGGGGCAATGCAACCGAGCCCAGGAGAAGCGAAACGAAATCATCTTCCGCCATCGGTTCGAGGCGGGAGAGTTCGATCTCCAGGCCCATCCTTTCCAGGAAGGCCCCGGCAAGGACGGGATCCTCGAGAGCCATCCCACGAAGAGTGTTCCACGCCTGATCGACGCCGGTTCTTACATCTTTCGAGAGCAGTTCCAGGAATGCATCTCCCCGACGGTACTCAACCGCATCGAACACGTCCCACGCCGAGTCTATCGGAGTAGCGGAAGAAACCGCTGCAAGAAACGGGAGCAACGACGTCAACCAGGAATACCGCAGAATATCCACGTCCTTCCTTCCCTTAAAACCCGGACCACCGCCACTCCGCCGCCGGTCACGGGGACCAGGTGCTCGCCGGGTTCCAGCGTCGCCGGCGGTCCGCACGGTCCCGTTTCGGACTCTACAACCACGTCGCCCTTCCCGGGTAACCGGATGAGCAATCCCTCCTCCACTTTCAACACCTCGAACCCATCGGCCCGACCCAGGAGCACGTTGCTGCAAAAACATTTCCCGCGTTTCAGCGCCTCTATTATAACTTCCTCGGCCTCTGCGGAACTCCCGGAGAGTTCATCGTCGAGAAGAACGTGGGTGATCATCCGCCTGAAGAGCATCTCGTAGGGAAACACTTCCAGGCTCATCCCACCGATACCGAACCTCAATGCATGGGCATCCGGCCCAGCCACGGCACATCCCCCGACAGCCTTCCAGAAATCGATGGCGGCGGGATCCGGATCGGTGGCGTAGTTATCCGGGCGCAGGATCCTCGCGGGAAGATTCCAGGCCGAAATCCTTTTTTTCCAGAGAGACATGTAGTTCCACACCTCGACGCCGTCAAGTCCATCCGTACCGGACTTCCAAGAGTAACTCCCGGTTTTGGGCAACCTGCCCGGCGCCTCAGTGGGATGGGCGGCGATTGCGATCCCGCCTTGCTTCTTTATGAACGCCAGCTGTTCCCGGGTATTCCCGGAACCGGGAATCTCGTCCACACCGTACACGAGCACGTGACTGCGACGGTTTTCGTCTTCAAGTTCCGCTCCGGCCAACACGAAGAGGGAGGAATGCCAGCCACCGTAACCGGCAAGGCGGACCTGGAGATTCATGTGATCGTTGATTCCTAGGATATCCACTCCGGCTTCCAGCGCCGCTTCTATCACGCGCCGTGGGGTTCCGGAACCGTCGGAGGCCGTGGTGTGAACGTGGAGCACGGCTCTTTTCTCTACTTTCAAGAAAACCTCCGATATTCCGGGAGCATACAAAGAACGTCTACTTTACGGCTTTCCTCCTCTTGAAAGCCTTCATGATCTCGAAAACCGCGAGGTACAGCAGTGCCGCACCCACCACGTAGACCCAGTCCAACAGGGATGGCCCGCTGAAATAAAGGAATCGCCCCACCCCCGGAACGTATACCACCGTAAGAATCATCACGATGGAAATTACTATCGACCACAGGATGGTCCTGTTCGAAAAGAAATCCCTGCTGAATATCGATTCCTTTTCGAACCTTCTGGACATGATGTTGGTGAACTGGCAAAAGGCGATGGTGAGATACGCGAGAGTGGTCGACTTCATGTAACCCACGGGGAAAGGCGGTTCCAGCCCCGAAGGGAACGGTACACCATTATAACGGAACATTCCCAGAGCATAGTTGACGAACGCCAGGGCTCCTATGATGGTCCCGAGCAACATCACCTCGGGTGATGTTCCGGCATTCATTATGTGTACCTTTCGATCCCTTGGGGGAATCCTCATTATTTCCGGCGAGGGTGGATCGAACGTGAGGCATGTCAGGGGAGCGACTTCCGCCAGGAGATCGATGGCCAGGATCTGAAGCGCCAAGATGGGAATCGCCCAATCTCCCAGCGCGACCGCCACCAGACCCAGCACCACCACGACCAACTCCGCCATATTCGTGGTGATCGACGCGAGGACCGTCTTCTTGAGGTTAGCGTATATCGTTCTCCCTTCCCTGACAGCCTCCACCAAGGTCGGAAAACTGTCATCCAGGAGGATCAGTTCCGCAGCCTCCTTGGTCACGTCCGTTCCCGTCATTCCCATGGCCACACCTATATCCGCCCTCTTGAGAGCCGGAGCATCGTTGACGCCGTCACCGGTCACCGCGACCACCTGGTCCTGCTCCTTCAGAACGTCAACTATCCTGAGCTTATGTTCCGGGCTGACCCTGGAGAAGATTATCGATCCCTCACCGGAAAGAATTTCCGAAAGTTTCTCGTCTCCCATTCGCTCGAGTTCTCCACCGGTGTATACCATGGGATCACCGGAAACGGCCAGGCCTATCTGTCTCCCTACCGCTCTGGCCGTTATGGAATGATCGCCGGTCATGACTATTATCCTTATCCCGGCGTTCCTGCAAGCGGCAACCGCTTCTTCCACTCCCTCCTTGGGGGGATCCATCATACCCACGAGCCCGAGGAAGATCACATCCTTTTCAACTTCCTCCATCACCCAGTCGCTGCCGTCGTCCTCCAGGGGCCGGAACGCCACGGCGAGAACACGCAGAGCCTGATCGGAGAATTTCTCATTCACCTCCATTATCATTTTCCTGTCAGCTGCGGTGATGGGCACGGCCTTCCCGTTTCTATACACGTACTTGGAGATGGAAAGCACGCTGTCGGGGGCTCCCTTCATCGCCAACTGAACCCGGTCTCCGAACTTGCGTACCGAACTCATCCTCTTCCTGTCGGAATCGAACGGAAACTCGTGCAACTCGGGGTTCTCCTCATCCTCGGCGGGACTCCTGGTTCCCAGCTTGGTGGAAAGGGTGATCAGCGCGGCCTCGGTAGGATCACCCACGGGATACCAGGTTTGATGATCCTCATCGGGAGGATGAATTTCCGCGTTGGACGCCATGGTAGCGGCATCCAACATTATCTCCATCTCGCTTATCTCATCTTCGGAGAGAACGACGCCTTCGGAGTTCAGGATCTCGCCCTTCGGCTCATAACCCACGCCGGTCACCGTGTATTCCCCTCCGTCGAACCAAACCCTTGTGACCGTCATCTCGTTTTTCGTAAGGGTGCCCGTCTTGTCGGTGCATATCACCGTGGTCGAGCCCAGGGTCTCCACCGACGGAAGGTTCTTCACCACCGCTTTCCTGTCCGCAAGTCTCCTGCTCGCGGCGGTGAGGGCCACCGTAACCTGCGCCGGCAGGGCCTGGGGAACCATCGCCACGGCTATACCCAGTGCCAGGATCATACTGGTCATCAGCGAAAAACCCTGCCACAGGGCCACAGCCAGGAGAATCCCGCTTATTACTATGACTATGGATGTAAGCCACTTCGCCAGGTTGCTCAGTTCCTTCTGAAGCGGAGATTTTTCCTCCTCCGTTTCCCTGGTCATCCTGGCTATCTTGCCCATCTCGGTGTTCATCCCGGTTCTGACCACGACACCCCTGGCACTTCCGGTGGCTACCAGGGTACCCATGAAAGCCATATTTCTCTGGTCGGAAATTATCACTTCCTCATCGATGACCTTGGTATATTTCTCCTGGGGAAGGGATTCACCGGTAAGGGAAAACTCCACGGTCCTGAAATCGAAACATTCCAGTAACCGTATATCAGCCGGAATCTTGTCTCCAGCCTCAACCTCGACCACGTCACCGGGAACCAGAAGATTCTGGGGTAATTCCGTAAGCTCGCCGTCCACCAGCACCTTCGCCGGGGACTTTATCATTTCCCTCAGCTTCTCGAGTATCTTTCCGGCTTTGTACTCCTGAACGAAGCCTATCACCGCGTTTATCACCACGATGGCGAACATCACGCTGCCATCCCGGTAACTGCCTATGGCCATGGATATGGCACCGGCTATGATCAGTATCACCACCAGCAGGTCACGGAACTGTTTCAGGAAAAGGAGCCATTTAGGTACGGATGCATCTGTTGTTATCTCGTTGGGCCCTACCAATTTCCTTATTGCATCAGCCCTCTCGCGAGGCAGACCGGAAGGCGAGGAACCCAACGCCTCCAGCACTTCGCCGGCTGTCATGCGGTAAAACGGCGTATCGGGAGGAGGAATCATGCCTGATCCGTCACTCATGGGAACCCTCGTCTCTCTTCTTCGCCCGGAGGAGGCGGCGGAACATGATCGGTGCTAGCCCAGCCTCCGCCTGATCTCCTTTATGACCAACGGCAGGACCTCGAACAGGTCTCCCACGTATCCATGGTCGCAGAACTCGAAGATGGGGGCATTTTCATCCTTGTTGAGTGCCAGGATCCTGTCGGAGGACTGCATACCCACCCTGTGCTGGACGGCTCCCGATATGCCGCATGCCAGATAGATCCTGGGTTGGACCGTCTTACCGGTCTGTCCCACCTGGTGGGGATACTCGATCCATCCGGCATCCACCGCGGCCCGGCTGGCGCCAACGCTTCCGCCCAGCAAACCGGCCAGTTCCCGGAGCAGGGCGAAGTTCTCCGGAGATTTCAGTCCCCTGCCGCCGGACACTATCACTTCGGCCTCGGATATGTCGACTTCACCTTCCTCCAGTGGAAGCCACTCGAGTATCTCCGTCCGGGATTCCAAGTCCCCCGGAAGTATACCGATCTCTTCCACTACGCCCTTGCGGGAAGAATCGGGTTCCAGGGCCTTCATGACTTTCGGCCTTACCGTGGCCATCTGCGGCCTGGTGTCCGAACATACTATGGTGGCAAGAATGTTACCTCCGAAAGCCGGGCGCGTCTGCAGGAGCACCCCCGTTTCATCGTCGATGGCCAGTTCCGTGCAATCGGCCGTGAGCCCGGTCTCCAGGTACTTCGCTATCCGCGGCATCAAGTCGCGTCCGGTGGTGGTGGCAGCAGCAAGCACCACTGCGGGTTTCTTCTCGCGTATCACCCTCTCGGCTATCCTGGAGAAGGGTTCCGTCCTGTAACGTTCAAGTTCGGGCACAGCCGCAACGTACACGATGTCGGCCCCGTGACTGATGAGTCTCTCCGGCCAATTCCCGGGTCGTGCGGTCATCAGCAGCACCGAAACCTTTTCACCACTGACCTCCGCAAGCCTGGAGGCTTCCCCCAACAACTCCAGAGTGGAATGATCCACCTCGTTATTCCTTTGCTCGGCAAGCACCATAACGCCGGAATACTCCGAAAGATCGCCTCCGCCGGCCTCGCCGGTCCGGATTATTATGGCTCCGTAGGGACAAGCCGATTCGCAGGCACCGCAGAGCGTGCAGGCTTCACCTATGACCGCGAGACCGTCCTCCATGGAAATAACGCCGAAAGGACACGCGGGCACACAGGCTCCGCATCCCACGCACGCATCCCTTCTGACTTCGATACTGGCCATTACTCCACCTCCCCGCCAAGGAGCCGGTCCACTATGAGCGCAGCAAGTTCTCCGGGCTCACCCCTGTGTATTTCTCCCCCGGAGGAGGCTTCCGGGGTCGCCACCTTGACAACCCGGGTGGGGGATCCGTCCAGTCCGACCTTTCCCGGTTCCAGACCGAGATCGTCGATCCCCCAGACGGGAATCTCCATCTTCCTGGCCTTCATCTTTCCCCTCAGTGACGGCAGTCTCGGCGTGTTGGCATCTTTAAGAAGAGTGATCACCACAGGCAGAGACGCCCTGATCACTTCGCATCCATCCTCTACATAGCGCTCGGCCACCATGACACCGTCACCCAGTTGCCTCACCTTGCCCACGAAGGTTACTTGGGGCCAGTCCAGAGATGCGGCTATGCTCGGCCCGGTCTGGGCGGTATCCCCATCAATGGCTTGTTTCCCCGTTATAACCACGTCCACGTCGCCGATCCTGCTGACGGCCCGCGCCAGAGTATTGCTCGTAGCGAGGGTGTCCGCACCCGCGAAGGCCCTGTCCGAAAGAAGTATCGCCTCGTCGGCCCCCATGGCGACGGCTTCCCTCAGCACAGCCTCGGCCTGCGGAGGCCCCATGGTGACGACTATGACCGAACCGCCCAATTCGTCTCTCCACCTGAGCGCCTCCTCGATGGCATACTCGTCGAAGGGATTGAGTATCGACGGAACCCCCTCGCGGATCAGGGTTCCCTTCTCCTCGTCTATCCTGACTTCAGCGGTATCCGGCACCTGCTTGACGACTACGACGAATCGCATCACCGCTTACCTCCGGCGGTTTCCTTTATGAGCGCAGAAGCGATCACGGCTCTCTGTATCTGGTTGGTTCCCTCGTATATCTGGGTTATTTTCGCGTCACGCATCATCTTTTCGACAGGGTATTCCTTCATGTACCCGTAACCTCCGAGAATCTGGACCGCATCGGTGGTAACCCGCATGGCTACGTCGCTGGCGAAAACCTTGGCCATGGCCGATTCCTTCTCGTATTTCTTCTCACCTGCGTCTATCATCCTGGCCACACTGTAAACCAATGCTCTCGCCGCCTCGATCTGAGTGGCCATGTCCGCCAACATGAACTGGATGCCCTGAAAAGAATCTATTCTCCTGCCGAACTGCACTCTCTGGGAAGCATACCCGGCGGCCTCGTCCAGGGCTCCCTGCGCTATGCCCACAGCCTGTGCGGCAACACCGGGTCTGGACCTGTTCAGTGTTTTCATGGCCACGATGAAACCGAAACCCTCGCGGGCGATCAGGTTCTCCACGGGAACCCTGCAATCCTCGAATATCAGTTCCCTGGTGGCGGAAGCCCTTATCCCCATTTTGTTCTCTTTTTTTCCATAGCTGAAGCCTTCCGTACCTTCTTCCATTATGAAGGCGGACAGGCCTCTTGCTCCCCTGGAAGGGTCGGTCTGGGCTATAACGGTGTAGATCTGGGCCTCGCCTCCATTGGTGATCCATTGTTTGGTACCGTTTATGACGTAATGGTCCCCGTCCCGTACGGCCCTGGTCTTCACCCCGCCCGCGTCGCTGCCCGCCTCAGGTTCGGTCAGGGCGAACGCAGCCATCCTGCTGCCCGATGCCAGCAGGGGAAGGTACTTCTTCTTTTGATCTTCTGATCCGGATATGAGTATGGGCATCGCACCCAGGGCATTGGCCGCGAACGATACCGCCACGCCGCCACAGGCCCTGCTCAATTCCTCGGTAGCCACGCAAAGCGCAAGGGAACCTCCGCCGAACATCTCCGCGGAACCTCCGTAGGCTTCGGGTATGTATATCCCGCAGAGATCACTGTCGGCCATGACCTTCATTATTTCGGAAGGAAAACGGTTTTCCTCATCGAGTTCGGCCCTTGCGGGAATTATGTATTTCTCGGCTATCTCAGCGCAAAGTTCCTTGATATCCCGGAGTTCCTCGGAAAGAAAATAGTTCACTTCAGACCCGTCCTCTCGATATTTTCCAAGGCCTCGGCGGCCGCCTCGTTCCTTGCGGACTTCTTGGTGGCCCCTCTTCCGACGCCCATATCTTTCCCCTCGACACTCACCCTCACCTCGAAGCATGGGGCGTGATCCGGCCCGGTCCTGTTCACCACTACATACTCCGGAAGATCCATCCCCCTGGCCTGGCAATATTCCTGAAGCCTGTTCCTGGGTTCCGGATCCACCATTTCCACGGAAGACACCCTGTCCAGTATCTCCCTGACGATGAATTTCCTTGACTCTTCAAGTCCTCCATCCAGGTAGACGGCACCTATAACCGCCTCCATGACGTCGGCGGCGATACTCTCCCGGGAAGCCCGGGACCAGGAGAACCCTTCTCCCACCAGCACCAGCCTGTCGAGTCCGATTCTCAGGCATTGGGCGGCCAGGCTCTTTTTCTGCACTATGGCAATCTTTCGCCGGGTGAGATCACCTTCATCGTCGTCGGGAAACTCATCCAGCAGGTACTCCCTGGTAACGAGTTCCAGTACCGAATCGCCGAGAAATTCGAGCCTGTCATAGTCCTCGCCGCATCCCCGTTCCTCGGCGAATGAACAGTGAATCAGCGCAGCCCTGAGCAACTCCCTGTTCCTGAAGCGATAACCTATCAGGGACTCGGCATCCGCCACGGGGTCGCCAGTCATGGAACCCTAGTCGGTAAATTTCTTCAGAGCTATGGTGACGTTGTGGCCGCCGAAACCCAGGGAATTCGACAGGGCATATACCAGATCGGCTTTCCTGGCCTTACCCGGAACGTAATCCAAGTCACAGCGTTCGTCGGGCTCCACCAGGGTTGCCGTAGGAGGTATTATGCCTTGTTTCAGGGCGAGCAGCGTGAAAATCGCCTCTGCGGCACCGGCAGCACCCAGCATGTGACCGGTAACCGATTTGGTCGAAGACACCGGAACACGTTTTGCGTTCTCCACACCGAGGGCGGTCTTTATTGCCTCGGTTTCATTAACGTCATTCAACTGGGTGGAGGTTCCGTGGGCATTGATATAGTCCACCTGGTCCGGACCGATGCCGGCATCCTCCATAGCCAGTTTTATGGCCCGCGCGGAGCCCTCTCCGCCTTCGGCCGGAGCAGTTATGTGGTAGGCATCGCAGGTCATGCCGGCACCCACTACCTCTGCCAGTATATCCGCACCCCTGGCCATCGCGAACTCCAGGTCTTCCATTACCACCACCGCGCCGCCTTCTGATATGACGAAACCATCCCTGTCGCGATCGAAGGGTCTGGAAGCCCTCTCCGGATCATCGTTCCTGGTGGAAAGGGCCTTCAATTGGCAGAAACCTCCCACACCGGTCAGCGTTATCGGGGCTTCCGAACCGCCGGCGAGTATCGCGTCGGACCGTCCCATCCTTATCATGTCCATTGCAACCGCAATGGCATGACCACTAGTGGCGCAGGCCGTCACCGTAGCAAAGTTCAACCCTTTGGCGTTCAGGTCGATACCGACTCTTCCAGCGGAAATGTTGCTTATCATCATGGGACAGAAGAAGGGATTTATCCTGTGGACACCCCTCTCCAAGGCCACTTTGTGCTCTTGTTCCATGGTGCCGATGCCACCGATACCGGACCCTATGATGCCTCCGAGCCGCTCGGGATGGATGTGTCCTTCCAGCCCCGATTCCCGAAAAGCCTCCCTCGACGCAATCATTGCGAACTGGGTGTACCTGTCCACCCTCTTGACCAGTTTCCTGTCAAAATAATCGGCGGGATTGTAATTCTTCACCTCTCCGGCTATCTTGCTGGTGAAAAATTCGGGATTCATCAGGGTCATGCGTCCCACCCCGCTTACTCCCGCGACGACGTTCTCCCAGCTTTCCCGGACAGTCTTGCCCACTGGGCTTATCATCCCGGTTCCGGTGATTACAACTCTTCTCATTGAAACCGTCCCTGTTACCGGTTGAAATTCGCGACGATCACCATTGCATTACCGCACCGCAGCCAAAGCCGCGGTGCGTCCGTTCCCTATCGGGCGAATTTTCCCGGTTATTCCTCTATACCCTGTTTTTTCAGGTACTGTATGACCTCGCCTACGGTGGTGAGCTTTGCCGCCTCCTCTTCATCGATTCTCAGTCCGAAAGCATCTTCGAAACCCATGATGAGTTCGTACTGGTCGATGGAATCGGCCCCAAGGTCCGTGTCAAACTGGGCTTCCATGGTAACCTGCTCGGGCTTGACTCCGAGCTTGTCGATGATGATTTCCTTTACTCGACTCTCAAGGGACATATTTCGTTCCTTTCTCAGGTTGCAAGTCCACCATCCACGGACAACACTACCCCGGTAATATAAGAAGATTCGTCTTCCAGGAGAAATCGAACGGCGTCAGCCACATCCTCGGGCCGTCCCATGCGGTTCATGGGAACTCTCACCGCATAATCCTCTTTGACATTATCGGGAAGATCCTTGGTCATATCGGTCTCTATAAAGCCGGGAGCCACGGAGTTGACCCTTATGTTCCTTCCGGCGAATTCCCGGGCGAGGGCTCTGGTCAGGCCGATAAGACCCGCCTTGGAGGAAACGTAGTTGGCCTGGCCGGCCGCTCCAAGCAGGGCCACCACCGACGATACGTTCACTATGGAGCCCTCCCTGCGTCTCAACATCCCCCTGGAGAAAGCACGGCACATGAGGAATGCCCCGGTCAGGTTGACCGAAATAACCCTGTTCCAATCATCCAGGCTCATCCTCATGAGCAGGCCGTCACGGGTTATACCGGCATTGTTCACAAGGCCGAAAATCTCTCCGTGCCTTTCCAGTATCGATTCCGCCGTCTTGTTCACATCCTCCTCCCTGGTGACATCCAACACCCAGGGAGTGAACTTACCGCCAAAATCCGCAGCCGCCTTCTCCAGGTCGGCTTCCAGCACATCGCAGCCGGCCACTTCCCAGCCGGATTCCAGGAGGGCTCGCGCCACGGCCAGACCGATACCCCTGGCGGCCCCGGTAACAACTGCTGTCCTGCTCAATTGTTCCCCCTTCAGCTTACCAGTGCAGAATCATACCGCCCCATGTCAAGCCTGCCCCGAAAGCGGCCACGACCACAGTGCTCGATTCCTTTATGATCCCCTCCCGCAGGGCCTCGTCCAGGGCTATGGGTATAGAAGCCGCAGAGGTATTGCCGTACTTCTGAATATTTATATAGACCTGTTCCGGCTTGAGTTCCAGCGCCCTGGCTGTGGCATCTATTATCCTGAGATTGGCCTGGTGCGAAATCAGCAGATCCACATCCTTCTTCTCCGTACCATCGATTTCCAACGCTTTCATGCAGGAATCGCGCATGGCTCTCACGGCATGTTTGAATATCCTTGAACCATCCATACGGATCGTGTGAAGGTTCTCATCGACGGTTTCGTGGGAAGCCGGGTGCCTGGAGCCGCCGGCCGGCTGTATCAAATGCTCCCCCAGGGAACCGTCGGCGCCCCAGTGCCATCCCCCGAGCCTTCCTCCGGGCCCCCGGGACGATATCACCACCGCTCCCGCACCGTCACCGAAGAGTATGCAACTGGACCTGTCGGTCCAGTTCGTTATCTTCGTCAGGCAATCCACGCCGGCGACCACGATACGATCCATGATCCCGGATTCCACGAAAGCCTTCGCCTGGATCAACCCGTATATAAACGCGCTGCAGCCCGCTTCGAAATCGTACGCCGGAATCTTGCCCATACCGATCCTGTCGGCCACCAAGGCGGCCGTGGATGGGAAAGGATAATCCGGCGTGACGGTGCCCACGATTATTCCCTGAACATCCCCGGCCTCCATGCCGGCCATCTCCAGTGCATTTTCCACGGCCTTTACCACCAGGTCGGACGACGCCTCGCCTTCGCCGACCTTTCTTCTCTCCCTGATACCCGTGCGGGTCACTATCCACTCGTCGGACGTGTCTACTATTTTTTCCAGATCGGCATTCGTTATGACGCCATCCGGTACGCAGTGGCCGACACCCACTATGTATGCGTTTCTGCTCACCGTTTCTCCCATCTCATATTGCGAAACTCCGGATTTCACGGTCGATCTTTTCATTCACCCCGCTCCTGTAGAAATCACATGCGGCTACTACGGCATTCTTGATCGCCTTCGCACTGCTGCTTCCATGAGCCACTATGGAAACTCCTTTGAGCCCAAGCAGGGGAGCTCCCCCGTACTCGGCGGAGTCTAACCTCTGCCAAAGCTTCAAAAATGCGTGTCTCATGAGAAGAAAACCGGCTCTCGCCGCCCAGTGCCTTTTCATTTCCAGGTAAAGGGAACCACCCACGAGGTCTGCGATCGATTCGAAGGTTTTCAGGAGAATGTTCCCGGCAAACCCGTCGCATATCACCACGTCGGCCTCTCCCTTGAGTATCCCGTTTCCCTCTATGTTGCCCATGAAATTGAGCGGGGAAGCCTCCAGCATGGAATACAGGTTCTGCAGTATCTGAGGCCCTTTCGTACGTTCCCTGCCAACGTTAAGCACCAATACCCTGGGATTCTCTATACCGAAAATAGATTTCGAATAGGCGCTTCCCATCACGGCGAACTGGAACAATTGTTTCTCGTTGCAACCCACGTTCGCCCCCACGTCAAGTATCACGGTCGGGTTTCCCTGAGTGGGAAAGGTTCCGGCTATCGCCGGCCTTGGTATACCTTCTATCCTGCCCAAGGCGAAAAGACTGGCCGCCATCATCGCCCCGGTGTTCCCCGGGCTGACCATGGCCTGGGCCACCCCGGTCTTCTGCAGAGCCGCCATGATCACCATCGAGCTGTCCGGCTTGTTCTTGAGGGCCTCGGCGGGATGGTCGTCCATGGTGATCACCTGGGAAGCATGACGCACCTCGATGGGAAGTTTCGCGCCGCCGCTTATTGAGATCAGCCTGGAAAGCACGTCCCTGTCACCCACGAGAATCACCGTCACGCCTTCGGTCATGGGGCGTTTGCATTCGTTGAAGAACTTCACCACTCCCTCGACCACCACGGTGGGACCATTGTCCCCCCCCATGGCATCCACGGCGATATTCAATTTACCTGGCAAAACGGAAAACCACCCTTTCCGGCCCGGGTCCTTTTCCCGGGGAAACTACTCCTCGGCAGGTTCGATAACCTGCTTGCCGTCGTAGAATCCGCAGTGCTTACAAATCCTGTGAGGTAATTTCGGCTCACCGCACTGGGGACACAGGCTGGTGGACTTCGCTTTCAGGGCGTCGTGAGCCCTGCGCTTGTCTCTCCTGGTGGAAGAATGTCTTCTCTTTGGTACCGGCATGATTCCATCACTTTCGATAAGGTTGTGGTCCAATAGATTCAAAAACAAGAAAACCGGGATCATAATATACTACAACGAGACGTCCGGGAGAGACTTACCCGCCATACTCCATTCCGGGACAATCCGGACGGCAGAGAGGTTTTCCGGGAACGGACAGGATGACGGCTTCCCGGACGGCATCCAGGAGGTTTACGAGACCCGTGGAAATCATCGCTTCGTAATCTCCGCCGTCACCGGGACCCTTCCACGAATAGGTGCGGGCTATCTCCTCCTCAACGTGAAAGGCCGCGGGACGCAGGCACCTGGCACAAGGGGTGACGAAGAGCGCATCCAATCTCCCGGAACACGTCAATATGCCTTCCCGGAGATCCAGAGACAGGAACAGGACGCCATGCTTCCCCTCCGGTTCGACTTCATCTATGTTCCATTCCACTTCTTTCATGGGTAATTCGAACTCACCGTGGTTCATGCCCATCGCGAGGCTGGACACGTCCAGTACCAACGACCTGGTATCGAATCTCATCTGGGACCCTCCCCGGAATTCACCAGCATATCTCTCACTTCGTTCGCCAGGAGTCGTGCCCTTCCGGGGGAACCGGAGTGAGCGTACACCCTGGCAAGAGGTTCCGTCCCCGACAGTCTTACCAGTACCCAGTCACCATTCTCCAATATCATCCTGACACCGTCCATGCGGTCCACCGACACCACGGAGGTTCCGCCCGGCAAACGGGGATGCGATTCGATGAAAATCTCCGTCATTTTTTCACGGAGATCTCCTTTCAGGACGATATCCTCCCTTACGACATGAGACCTGCCGAACCTCTTCCAGACATCTTCCAGTAACTGTGACATACTTTTCCCGGTTGAACACATCATTTCACATGCAAGAAGGCACGCAAGAATTCCGTCCTTCTCCGGAACGTGACCACCAATGGAAAGTCCGCCGCTCTCCTCGCATGCCAGGAGAACGTCTCCCGCCAGCATCTCGGCTCCCAAATACTTGAATCCCACCGGGGTCACCACGGTCTCCAGCCCGTAATACTCGGCTACCCGGTCCACGAGACTGCTCGTGGTAACGGATCTCACCACCTTGCCTTTCATGCCTTTATGCCCTGCAAGATAATCCAGTAACGCCGGGAAATAATCATTGGGGGATACGAAAACGCCCTTCTCATCCACCAATCCGAACCTGTCGGCATCACCGTCGGTGGCCACGCCAAGGGACGCACCGCTGGCAACCACCTGGGACGACAGGTCCCGGGTACCCTCACGACCGGGATCCGGGTGTTCCCTCCCCGCGAACAGGGGATCCCTTACTCCGTTCATCACCCTGACCGCAGCTCCAAGGTCGACGAGCATTTTGTCCAGTATCCCCGAACCGGTGCCAGAAAAGGCATCGTATACCACTCTCAGACCGCTGTCTCTGAAAACATCATCGTCAAGCAGTTCCTTGAGGGCTTCAACGTATTCCCCCCTGAAATCAATTTCATCGATGGAGCCCTCCCCCTGTTCCGGTACGGGGTGCGCAGCGGCGAGTTCCTCGATTTCACGGGTGACGTCGTTACCGGCGGGCCCCCCGTGCCAGGGATTGAACTTGATACCATTGTAAAGGGGAGGATTATGACTGGCCGTAAAGTTTATTACTCCCCCCATGCCTTCCCGTATACATGCATGGGACAGGACCGGTGTAGGACATGGAACCGTGGAGAGTCCGACGCGGAACCCGTAACCGCAAAGCCTCTCCGCAGCGTGCCTGGAGAGTTCCGGGGACAGGAACCTGCAATCTCCGCCCACTACGATGGTGTGCCGGTTCTTCTGCCGGAGATATGAAGCCACGGCATCCACTACCGTGTCCACCCTGTCCCAGGTGAATTCCCTGGCTATTATACCCCTCCAGCCCGAGGTACCGAATCTAATCCTCATCCGGGTATTCCTCCGTGAAATACCCTAGCGCCTTCTGGATGGCTTCATCGTGTGGAACCATCATCTTGTAGTATTCCTCCATGTCCCAGACCCTGACCGCTATTTCCGAGAAGAGGGCTCTCTCCACGTAATGGAGATTCTTAGTGAATTCCTCTTCGTCGAACTCGAATCCTTCCCGGGCAAGGAAATCCCTGAACTCGGCCAGAGTCGTGCTGTCCGGCCAGAAACCTTCCGGAACGTCATGATCCAGGACGTATTCCGTAGCGAACTTGAAGAAATAAGAACCCAGGAGGAGTTCCGCCGGCATCGAACCCGTCACATCCTTGAGTTCCAGGATGATGTCCGGTACTATTCCCCACGTGGCCAGGGAATCCGGAACCTCCTCACCGTACCTGAAGCCATCTTCCAGGGTCCGGTCTATACTCCTTCCGGCGGGGGTGTAGTACCTGGCCGTGGTGAGCTTCACGGCATAGTGGCCAAGACCGGGAAAGTCACCGAGATCCATCAGAGTCTGTACGGAGCCTTTCCCGAAAGTCCGGGAACCGATGAGCACCGCAATACCGTTGTCCTGCAGCGCCCCCGCCAGTATTTCCGAAGAACTTGCACTGCCTCCGTCCACCAGCAGCGCCAGTGGACCGCGGAAAACCGCATCCTTGGACGCGAAATACTTGTCCTCTCCCACTGCCTGACCTCTTGTGGAAACTATCGGTATGCCTTTGTCCAGGAACAGGTCGCTTACTTGAAGAGCCGCCGAGAACAGGCCGCCCGCATTGCCCCTGATGTCTACTATCAGGTTCTCCATCCCCTGGCTCAGGAGCTTCTTAAGAGCGCCGTGTACCTCTTTGGGCGTTTCCTCGCCGAAACGGGAAAGCCTCAGGTACCCGGTCTCATCATCTATCATGAAGGACGTGGGAACGGACGGCAGGTCTATGACGTCCCTTTCTATTTCGAAGACCAGCGAGTCTTCCAATCCCGGTCGTTCCACTACTATCTCCACCGTAGTACCCCTCGGGCCACGTATCTGCATCACGGCTTCCGTGGTGGTGATACCTTCGGTAGAACGCCCGTTTATTTCGACTATCCTGTCCCCGGCCTTCATACCGGCCCTGAACGCCGGGGTACCCTCGACCGGAGAGATGACAGTGAGCCAGTCATCACGGATTCCGATGGTTATTCCCACTCCTTCGAAGGAACCGGACAGCTGGATCCGCAGGTTCTCGTAATCTTCCGGTCCCAGCAGAACGCTGTTCGGATCGAGACTCTCCAACATTCCCTTTATCGCAGCCTCGACCAATTCCTTCGAACCCACGGAATCCACATAGGTGACCGACGTCCTGGAGAACACCTCCATGAACAGTTCCAGGGAAGAACCGGCGGTACCCACGTCGTAGGCTTTGGCGGGGGCGGGGGACAGAAGCAGGCCGCACGGAACCAGGAACGACACGCCCAGTGCCACTGCGACCCATCCCGGGAGGAACTTTTTCATCTGACGCCATCCCTTCCGACGCTTTGAAACAGTTTCAATACTTCCCTTTCTATGATCTCGTCCTGGAGCGACGGTTCCAATGTCGCATCCACCACCAGGTACCTGGGGTCACCGGCGGATAATTCCAGGTACATGTTCCTGACCTTTTCGTGAAACTCCGGTTTTTCCATCTCGATCCTGTCCAGTTCCCTGCCCTGCCGTTGCATCCTGGAGAGTCCCGCACCCGGGGGAAGATCGAGAAGTATCACCATGTCCGGGACCAGGCCCCCGGTGGCCAGGGCGTCCGCACGCCTTACCGGCTCCACGGGTAATCCCCTGCCGCCTACCTGGTAAGCCAGCGTGGCGTCGGAAAACCTTTCCGACACCACGTTCACACCTTTTTCCAGCGCCGGCCTTATCATGAGATCCACGTTCGCCGCCCTGGAAGCAAGGTACAACAGCAATTCCGCACGGGGAGGAACCTGCAGACCCGGTTCCAGGAGTATTTTCCTTATACGCTCGGATACCGGAGGTCCCCCGGGCTCCCTGGTATGCAACACGGGTATTCCCTCAGATTCCAACCTTCTCACGAGCCTGTTACAGCGGGTGGACTTCCCAGCGCCCTCTACACCCTCGAAGGTAACGAACCCGCCCCTGGAACCGTGTCTGCCGTCAGCCAAGAATTTCTAGCTCTTCGTCTTCTTGTCGGATGTTTTCTTGCCCTGCTTCTCCTGCCCGTACTCGGTGATGAATTCCTCGGTCATCCGCCTGCACTGGTCGTCGTAATACTGGACGGGGGGCGACTTGAAGAAGTAGGAGGACGGAGCCTCTATAGCACCCGACAATCCGTTGTCCAACGCCAGTTTCGCACACCTAACGGCATCAATAATCACACCCGCGGAGTTGGGACTGTCCACCACTTCCAGCTTGGCTTCTATATTCAGGGGAACCTCTCCGAAGCTGGTACCTTCCATGCGAATGTAGCACCACTTCCTGTCTTCCAGCCATTCCACGTAATCGCTGGGACCTATGTGGACGTTCCTTGGAGCTATACCCCCGGGAATCTGGGACGTCACCGCATTGGTCTTGGATATCTTCTTGCTCTCCAGCCTCTCTCTTTCCAACATGTTGAGGAAATCGGTATTACCGCCTACGTTAAGCTGGTACGTCCTGTCGAGTTTCACACCCCTGTCCTCGAACAGTCTCGTCAAGACCCTGTGCACAATAGTGGCGCCCACCTGACTTTTTATGTCGTCACCGAGAACCGGAAGCCCCTTGTCCCGGAACCTCTTCTGCCAGTAGGGCTCCCTTGCTATGAAAACCGGTATGGCGTTCACGAAGGCGCACCCGGCATCGAGAACCTGCTCCACGTACCATTTGGTGGCTTCTTCGCTTCCCACGGGAAGGTAGTTCACCACCACATCAGTCTTGGTCTCCTTCAGGATCCCGACTATATCGGCGGTAGGCCCAGGCGCCTTCTTTATCACTTCCTTGAGATACTTGCCGAGCCCGTCGTGGGTCATGCCCCGATGGACTTTAACCCCGAGTTTCGGCACATCGCACAACTTGACCGTACAGTTGGGTTCGGCGAATATGGCCTCGCTGAGATCCTTACCTACTTTCGTGGCATTTATGTCAAAGGCCGCCGAAAATTCCACGTCACTGACATGGTAACCGCCTAGGTTGACGTGCATCAACCCGGGAACCTTGTCCATATCCTTGGCGTTCCTGTAGAATTCGACTCCCTGGACCAGGCTACTGGCGCAGTTGCCGACTCCTATTATCGCTACCCTGACTTTTTTCGACATTGCATCCTCTCCCATTGGATTGAAATGATTATGCGGCAGGGCTTCATTCATCCTCCAGGGGAATCCCCCTGCCGTCCCTTGTAACTTTCATCAATCTCTGTACCGCTGTCAGCCATGTGCCCGCGGTCATGAGGACGAGAAGCCATACTATGACCTCCGTTCCCCAGATATCCGCGGCCAGGATGCCGGTTATCAGGAGTACCAGCCTTTCCGTTCTAGTGAATATACCAACGGAACAGGAAAGTTTCACTCCCTCCGCCCTGGCCCTGATGTAACTCACCATGAACGAGCCGCCGATGGCCGCCGGAACAAGGTATTCCAGGGAGCTGTGCGACTCCCCGGCCCGACCGGTCAAGAGCGCTCCGAGAACCAGCAACTCTCCGATCCTGTCACTGCTGGAGTCCAGTACGGCTCCGGCTTTGCTGGAAGTTCCCGATTTCCTGGCGAGTGCTCCGTCCATCGCATCCATGATACTGCCGACCGTGAGTAACAATCCCCCCTCCAGAAAACAACCCTTCCAGATGAACCACGAGGCCAGTATCGTGATGAACAGTCCCGCGACCGTAACCAGGAACGGCGATACTCCAGCGGTTGCAAGCAGGTTCACGAAGGGATCCAGTACTCTCCTGCCCGCTCTCTTGAATCCTTCCAGTACCCACCAGCCTTTCGAACGGCCTGTGCCGGTACGAAGGAAGCACCGGAAACGACCGTTAATAGAAATAATCCTGACCCAGGGACTCAGCACCGACAACGAGGGTTATTTCCCCGAGAATTCTCCTGCCGGACAGTACTTCCAGTACCGACTCGATGTCACCGCGAAGGTACTCTTCATGCACCTTCGTAAGCTCCCTCGCAACACAGATCGGCCTGTTCCCGAGTAACTCTCTCATCTCGCCCAGGTACTTCACGAGGTGATGAGGTCCCACATAATATACAAGAGACCCGGGATAGGTGGACATTTCCTTCAACCTGGCGGCCCTGGCCCCCTTCTTTCTGGGCAGGAAACCCTCGAAGGCAAACCTGTCCGTGGGAAGTCCGGAAGCTACCAGTGCGCATATCACAGCGGAGGGCCCCGGAATGGCTTCCACTTCGAATCCTTTCCCGAGGGCGGCCCTGACCGCCCTGTACGCGGGGTCGGAAATCCCCGGCGTACCGGCGTCGGAAACCACCGCTACATTCCTTCCCTCCGACAGGGTCTTCAGTATCGTGTCAATCCTGCCCGCCGCGTTGTGATCGTGATAGCTGTAGAGTTTTCGCCGGTCGTCGATGAACCTGGCCGTCCTCCTGGTATCCTCGGCCATCACCACACCGGCGCTTCTCAAGGCTTCCAGCGCCCTGGGAGACATATCGGAGAGGTTACCTATGGGGGTCGCAACCAGCAGCAGTTTACCCGCTTTCATTTTCCTTCCCGGACTTTCTCTTCCTGGTCCTCTCCAGGAGCCGTTCCTGCAAATCTCTCACTCTCGACGCCAACCGCTCCGTTTCCTCCGGGTTCCTCCGGAACGTAACATTCAGGACATCTCCCTCCCGGCAGTCCTCCGGAAGCAATTCCACGGGAACCATGAAGGATTCGAGGCTCGTGGTGACCAGCACGGCAAAACCTTCCTCCATCCTGTCCACCGAAACCCTCGTGGTCTTCTTCATCAGGAGAACCTCCAGTTCCGCGGGGAAGAACGACCCCGGCATCTCCGCCGAATCACCGCTTTCCGAAAAACATCGCCGCCATGCCCAGTCCCGCAAGGAACCCGGTGGACATCCTCAAAGCGTTGCAGCTCTCGTAAGCCGTGTGAAGCTGCAACAACCCGTCGGCCACCATGGGCGTCAAAGCCGGCAGCCCCGCCCGGAAAGGCGGTCTATACACTCTGCGAACCGCGAGAACGGTTCCCGAGAACAATCCGAACCAGAACCCCGTACATCTGGCGCATAATCCCATCCTACCCCATGGAAGTTCTACGGTCCTGTCGGGTATGCGGTGACAGACCGCCGACAGGACACTCCCGAAGGGAGTGCCATCCGTAAAGTGTCCCAGGAGCGAAAGGAAAAACAGAGCGAAGGCGGGAAGACCCACCAGGCTCGCCACTATGAGTTCTCCCCGCCCGGGCCTGTCGGAACTCGTCTTATGCCGACTCATAAATACCCGGTCTTTCGATCCGCAGTCACCTCTCCGATCTCTTCCGGATAACCGGTCACGGCTTCCAACGGGACCGTACCACGTTCGGAGTATACTACCAATTCCTTTCCGGCCACCAATGCGACTGCGTTCGGACATGCGGCAAGAATAATCATCCTCCCGGCGGACGCACCATTTCCTCCCCCTCTTCCGCTATCCTCTCCACCTGGGCCGCCGTCACCCCCTCCCTTATTCCTACGAAGAGACCCACCGCTATCACCGGCAGGAACTGCGTGGAGTGAAATAAAAGGGCCAACACCTTGGCATCGTCAACTCCCAGTACCCCCAATCCCGGAAGGACCAGGACGAGTGCGCCGTGTACCGTACCCATCCCGGCAGGAGTGGGAACCAGCATCCCGAGGCCGGCCAGTACCAGGATAAGAACCGGGTGGTACCACGTGAACGATAAATGCATGGCCAGGAAGACCGGGACCACCGACAGGATCAGGCATCCCCAGATCAAGGCGGAATACAGACCGACGACTGCGGCATCCCGCGCGTTTTTCAAAACTCCCAATCCTTCCGCGAAGGAACGCATCATACGTTCCAGTCCCCCGGCAATAGTCTTGAAACCCATCAGTCTCACCGGAAAGGAGAGTATGCCGGCGGCACTGTCATGATGGCTGCGCAGAAACACCAGCCCGGCCAGGAGCAGTACGTACATGAAACCGGCGGCGGCCAGTCCCATTCTCACCGTCATGTTCAGACGTTCCCAGAAGACCCCCATTACCAGCAGCGACATCGCCGCCAACGTGAGCCCGTCGAACAATCTTGCAAGAATCACCGTGGCGAAGGAACTCCCCCTGGAGATACCGGTCTTACGGGAAAGAAGCAAAACCCTGAGAATCTCTCCCACCCTTCCGGGAAGCAGGGTGTTGACGAAGAAGCCGGTAATCAACGGACCCGCGACATCTCCCGCGGAAACCTTCCCAACGGGTTCCAGCAATTTCCTCCATCTGACCGCCCTGAAAACGTAACTAAGCGCCAGGGGAGGCAATACCATGAAAAGTACCGGCCAGTTTATCTCTTCCAGGGCTTCCAGGAGTTCGCGACCGTTCGTCTTCCTGTAGGTGAGATAAAGAGAAACGGTTGCTATGAGTATGCCCAGGGCAAGGTGCCTCCAGGCATTGCCCTTTTTCATCCGGATTCACCGTCGGGGCTGGCACAGCCTTTTTCGATTCCCTCGCAAAGAACGTGGCCCACTACCAGCAGCGCTTCCTGGACATGACTGGTGAGCGGGGACGAAACTTTTACGCAAACGTCCGCCGCGCCGGCCAGTTTCCCCCCTGGAGACCCGGTGAAACCTATAACGGTCATCCCTATTCCGACCGCCTTCTTCACGGCCCGGAGGACGTTTGGCGAGTTGCCGCTGGTGGAAATGGCAACGAGAACATCCCCGGGCTTCCCCAGGGCTTCGACTTGCCTGGAAAAAATTTTTTCGAAATCGTAATCATTCGCTATGGCGGTCATTACGGCGGCATTGGCGGTGAGGGCGATAGCCGGCAGCGCCTTCCGTTCCATCCTGAATCTTCCCACCAGTTCCCCGGCCAGATGCTGGGCATCCACGGCGCTTCCTCCGTTGCCGCAAAAGAATATGGTTCTCCCGCGGGACACTGCTTTCACGCAAATTTCAACCGTGAGGGCCACCGATTCCTCATCCAGCGACATTATGGCTTTACAGGCGGATTCCATGTATTTACGCATTCCTCGTCACGTCCTTCCTCCAACGTTCCAGTGCATCCTCCACTCCGGGTAAAGTCAGCCGGCGGCTGGTGCGGAGTTCGGAGTACGCCGGCCTGGGAGCATCGAGTCCCAGGTCCGACCAATGCACCTCTTCCACCATGCCGCCGAGAACACCCGCGAAACGCCGTGCCAGAACGGCCGGCGACAACCCCGGAGTGTTCACCAGGTGGAATATGCCCCCATACCCTGTATTCAGCAGCCTCAGGATGGCCCCGGCCAGGTCCGGGGCGTAAGTGAAACATGCTACCTGGTCCTTCACCGCCTTCACCCTTCCCCTGGAGGCGAGGCTGTTCCAGATGAACGGACAAAGCCCCTCTCTTCCGGAGAAAAGCCACGAAGTCCTGATCACGATATTGTCACTCCTTGCTCCCAGGGCCTCCGACTCTCCTGCCAACTTGCTTTCCCCATAAACGTTGACCGGGCTCGGACGGTCGTCTTCGTCATAGGGAACCGTCCTAGTCCCGCCCCTCTCCCCGCCGAAAACGTGATCCGTGGATATGGTTATAAGCCTCCTGCCCGTTGAAGCAAGGTTGGCCACGCCGTCCACGTGCACCTTAATGGCCAATTCCGGGTTCCTTTGGCAAAGATCCACATCGGTGATCGCCGCACAGTTGACGATGGCTGCGGGATCATGTTCAGCCACGGCCTTCTCTATGGAAACCGGCGAGGTGATATCCAGGACGGGCAGGTCCATCCCGATACACCCATCGCCAAGAAGGGAAACCAGTTCCGTTCCCAACCGTCCCGACGCACCCGCCACGAGAACCTTCTCCATCATACCGAGTTCCGAACGTCATGCCCCCGGGAGCGTTTAACCGCGCATTTCCCATGGTCCCGGGACCTTGGAAGGCAGAAAGAATTATAAACCCCGGAAGGGCGGGGAGTAAATAACGGAAGGTGGAAGCGGGCGTGGTCCGTCAAGTTCCGGGAACTTCCCACGGAAGAATGGACAGTCTACGGGAGGATCCCTTTACGGAATGCAGCAGTACGTGCTCAGCAGGCCTATCCCCGTAACCCACCGGTTTCAGCTCCACCGCTCCCAATTTCCACGTCCTGAATCCAAGGAGCATGTCCGGCAGCATGAACGGTCTGCACACCGCCACCAACCGGCCCCCGGGGACCAGCAGATGCGCCGCCGCCCTGACGAATTCCAGAAGCAGCGTCGAACTTCCGCTCCTGGCAACGGCCCGCTCACTCGACGGGCTGGTCCTGGAATGCCCGCGGTTCATGAAAGGAGGATTCATCATAACAGCCCCCGCTATGGAGCCGGAGAGTGTCAGAGGCACATCACGCACCGGACAGCAAAGAGCATGAACGCCACTGTTTTCTCCGGCCCATCGGCGGGAACGTTTCAACATGGCGACCAGTGCCGGCAGACGGATGTCCAGTCCTATCCAGGTGCAACCGGGATTTTCCACGGAAGCTCGCTCCATGACCGCACCGACCCCGCATCCCAGTTCCACGACCAGTGTTCCCCGAGGAACCCGGAGCGCCGATGCCAGGAGCAGGGTGTCGGTGGTTACGGGTGCCCCTGGGTCGGGATGCTCCGGCAAATCTTTCCTACCTGAACGAGGCCTTGGCCACTCCCCAGGTATAGTATCCCCCGGAGTAACCTTCCGGCCTGTAATCGTTCCACTTGCCTACGAACCAGAGTCCGTAATCATCTTCCAACATCGTGAACTTGATCCTGCCCCGGGCCGGGTTCTGCCAGTCGGCGTATTCGCACCCGGCGGCGACTATTTCATAGTCCCTCCAGAGTACCGCCGAATCGGAAGGAGCGACGGGGTCGGGCAGTTCGGGCACTACAGTCATGGTGACGGCTATAAGGCTGTCCCTGGAAAGTCCCGATCCCTGAACGAAATTATAGATGTTCATAAGGGTGTTCTGCTCCACTTCGTAAGTCCAGTCCCCAAAGTCGAACGAACCCCCGAATTCCGTGGTGTCGGCTCCGTCGGCGATAAACACGAAAGAGGAATCCAGGCATGCCATTGACATGGTGATAGACCTGCCCTCCATGGCGTTCTCCAAGTTCGTAACCACCGTCTGGGGCGCGTAAGGCTGCTGCCACGGTATCTCTTCCCCGGGATCTGGGTACTCGGGTTCCCTGGGTTCGAAAAAAGAACACGCGAGAAAGACGATGGTGGTCGCAATGGGAAGAAGGCGCTTCATTTCTCCTCTCTCTAGAACTGGTAGTTCAATCCGACCGAAGCCTTCCAGTAATCCTTCTTGTTCTCATCCGAATAGAACGACCTGGTTATGTTCACGCCGAGGTTACCGCCTGCTAGGCTCATACTGCTTCTGAGTCCCAGGTGGTGGATGAACTCCACGCTGGGCGGAAAGCTCCGGGCCAGATAATTTCTCCGCTGGTATTCCCAGGCATAGCTAGGCGTGAGTCCCACCCCGACGCCGACGTGAAAACCCAGATTGAATTTCACCACGTTGTTGATCACTTCTTCCGATCTCTCGAAAACGGAGCCGGCGTAGATACCCTGGTCCTGGAAACGGAAGATATGATCCACGCCCAACAGCGTACTGTCGCCGGAAACTTTCTGGAATGAACTGCTGGTGTTTACTCTCCGGAACAGAAGATCCGCTCCGGTTGTCGAGACTTCCGGAAAAAGGAACGTAGTGTAGTCGGCGCTGAACTGTACCGATTCCTTCAGTTTCCAGTAATTCCCGGCATCGTACTCGAAACCGGGTTCGATGCTGTAAGTGGACGAAATCTTGCTGTTGGCCGACTGCTCGGACATGATGTAGATGGTTTCCCTCCGCTGTCCCTGGATCAGGTTTTTGAAGGTGATCATATCGCCCAGGGGCACCTCCGAACCCAGAGAGAGAACCTCGAGCGTCTGGTCGTAGTCGAAATTGTCGGTATGTTCCATTCCCCACATATCGATCCAGGTACCGTAGGTATCACGTCTCACGAGTTGCACCACCCGGTTGAAGTATATTCTGCATTCTCCCGGGGTGTATTCCAGTGTCGCGGCGAATTCCCTCTCGTCATCCACGTAATAAACATCGAAAAGCGAATCCACCCCGGTGGCCGTCCTCTTCTGATCCACCCTGGCCAACTGCCGGGAAAGCCTCATGTACAGCATAAGGTCCCCAATGACCAGGTACCGCATAGAGGACGACAGATCCCTGGAAAACAGCTTCCTGTCCAGGAGCCCTCCCTGGTCTCCAGCGGAATCGGGATATTCATACTCGTTGTACCTGTTGGAGTAGTTCCATCCGGTGGAGATTTCCATGGACAACCCGTCCACCGGTACCGGCAGTACCAGTGACATCCGGTTCGAGAGGTCGTCCTGGCTCTGGGTTCTGTTGGAATCCTTGTACGTGGTGAACATCCTCGAAGCCGAGATTTGGGCATCCAGATTCCCGCCGGCGAAACAACCGGGAAAAACATAGCCCGTTCTTATCGAAAGCGAATTGCTGCCCGTATCTTTCTGGTAACCCAAAGTCCTGTGTTCGCCGAAGGATACGTTGCTGGATAACCTGGGAAATATGTCCCTGCTCATGGATATTTCCACGTTTCGCACACCGCCCTCATCTCTTCCGGTCACGGTGGTGTCACCGGAAGGATCCATGTACTCGATGAAGTGCGCTCCAAGGCTCATGTTCAACGTCAGCCACTGGGAGAGGGCGTATCGGAACTGGCCCGAGGTCGTGTTATCCAGGTGGTCCCTCACCAATTTCCCGTACTTTTCCTCCGAACTCATGGTCCTGGAGATGTTAATCCCGAACTCGATTCCTTTGACCGGAGTGAAGGAGAGGCTCGCATTCCCGGTCCTGCCGTCGACGAACCTGCCCAGATCGCTGTTCTTCTCTCCGGTGAACACCACCCCGGCGTTCAGTGCCAGCCTTCGGGTGAGCTGCTGATACAGGGACAGTGAATTGGACAGGCGCACCTGGTCCTTGATCTGGCTCAGGTCCACGTTGTAACCCATGGTTACCGAGCCCGCACGGGATGCAGCCAGCAAAACCAGTAACGGGACGATGAACCTCATTCCATGGCCTCCAGCAATTTCAGAAATCCCCGGGGCGGTATGCGTTCCGCCCTGAGACCGGGATCTATGGCGGCCCTTCCCAGGAGCGATGCGGCTCTCTCCCTTCCCATGGAGGCACCGAGATTATTCAGGATCGTTTTCCTCCTCATGGCGAAAGCGTCTCGAACCAGTTTTCTGAACCCGGGGTACGATCTCTCGTCCACGAGAGGTTCCTTCCTCCTCCTAATCACCACCACCCTCGATTTCACCCGCGGTTCCGGAAAAAAGTCGCCGGGTTCGGCATCAAGGAGGTTCTCCACCGTGAAGAGCGGCCATATCTGCAGGGAAAGCTTACCGTATTCACGGCCTCCGTCAAGGGATGACAGTCTCACGGCCACCTCTTTCTGCAGCATGAAAACCGCGACATCCACATGGCGGAAACCGTGCTCCGTCAACCTGAAGAGAGCCGGAGAAGAAATCGAGTACGGCAGGTTCCCCACGACAACTCGGAAAGGAAAACCGGGAAGAACCGAAGGATCTACGCGAAGGAAATCTTCCCGGACGATCCGAAGGCCCGCCGGACCGAATTTCGACTCCAGGAACCCGGCCATCTTCCGGGAAATCTCAACGGCCGTCAGTGAGCCACATCGTTCCAGGAGTCTCTCGGTGAGGGAACCCAGGCCCGGGCCTATCTCCAGGGTACTTTCTCCCCGGGGCACCGCCGATGCCGTTTTCGCGGCAATGAAAGGATTGACCAGGAAATTCTGACCCAGCTCCCTGTCCGGACTCACGCCCAGTCGCCGCAGCGTATTTTTGACTTCCCCCGGAGACATCACCTCACCCTGAACGGAAAGCCCATGGACTCGGCCAGCCTCTTCACAGCTTTCATGTCCAGCCCCGGGTACCCCACGGCCGTGAGCCGTACTTCCGATGATTTCCCGGCAAGTTCCACGAATTCCAGGAGACGCTCCCACGCATTCGGTAATGAGGGTCTGCAGAGCCTGGCATACTCTTTTTCCGATGAAGCGTTCAGACTCACACTCACCCGGTGAAAAGGAGCCAGCATCTTTACGACGTCCTCCCCGGACATCCTGGCGAGACACGTCCCGTTGGTGTTCAACCTGACCATGTATCCCTTTCCCGAAGCAGCCTCGGCCAACTCTTCCAGGAGCACCGGCCTCATCGTCGGTTCTCCGTAACCGCAGAAGACCAATTCCCTTCCATTCCCGGGAGGCAGGAACGATATTATGGATCTCAACCTGGTATCGTCGGGTTCAACGTCGTGCCTCAGGCGGTACCCTCCTATACCGTCCGTCCTGTCCCTGATGCAGAATCTGCAATGGTTATCGCATTTACCGGTGATGTTCATGTATATCGTGTCGCCCAGACGGTACACGAGAGCAGTCCTTCTGCGGGCACCCAGCCGGAAAGCGGACTCCGAATTCTCGGTGAGCCTTTCGACCATTGCATGCAATTCCATATTCGTCGTCTCGGCAAGAGCCTCCACAACATGGACCAGGTTGGCGGGTTCGTTTCTCGAGCCCCTCACCGGGCTCGGCGCAAGGTAAGGCGAATCCGTCTCCGCCAGTATACGGTCCCCGGGAAGCCCGGCGGCCAGTTTTCTCAACTCGTCGTTACCACGATATGTAATTGGTCCTGCGAATCCGATATAAAATCCTCTGTCCACCGCCTTACGGGCGGTAACGGCATCACCGGTGTAACAGTGGAGAACCACCGGAACCGGTAAATCGTCGCCCAATACTTCAAGGACTTCTTCCTCCGCTCCCCTGGAATGAACCACCAACGTCAGTCCGAACGCCCGGGCCAGTTCCGCGTGTCCGGCGAGAAATTCCCTCTGGAGGTCCTTCCCAACGACATCTCGGTAGAAGTCCATCCCGGTTTCGCCCACCGCCGCCACGCCGGGATCGATGAGAATACCCTGAATCTTTTCGATGTCGGTGTAGGAATCGTCATTCAATTCGTTGGGGTGTATGCCGACTGCGGCGAATACTCCCCTGCGTCTCCCGGAGAGCCGAACCGCCTCGATGCTGGATGAAAGGTCGATGCCGGGAACCAGGAATCTCGTCACTCCCGCCTTCTCCGCCGACGACAGAACATCGTCGAGATCCTTCCGGAAGGCTTCGTCACCCAAGTGGCAATGGGTGTCGAAAAGGCCTACGTTCTCCAGATCAGGTCCTCCCTGCCCGGCCCGGTGGAAATCGCCCCGATGCGCACTCCCGTCAGGTGTTCTATGAACAGGACGTACTTCCTGGCATTTTCCGGCAAAGATTCCCAGCGGGTTTCCCCGGCTATGTCCTCTTCCCATCCGGGCAGTGTTTCGTAAACCGGAATATGTTTTCCCAGCCTGGCGCCGGTTTCGAACAGCGAAAGCTCCACCTCGGGATCAAGCCTGTACTTGGTACATATCTTCAATTCAGGGAAACCGCTGAGCACGTCGAGGAGGGTAAGCACAGTCCAAGTACAGCCGTTCAGCCGGGCGGCATACCTGGCCAGCACGCCGTCGAACCATCCGCACCTCCTGGGTCTACCGGTTGTGGCACCGTATTCATTGCCCTTCTCCCGCAGCGCCTGTCCCGTATCGTCGTCCAGTTCCGTGGGGAAAGGACCATTACCCACCCTGGTGGTGTAGGCCTTCATCACTCCCACGATCTCGTCGACCATGGTGGGTCCCACTCCCAAGCTGACGCATGCCGCCCCGGAAACGCAGGAGCCGCAGGTCACGAACGGGTAAGTGCCGTGATCGGGATCCAGCATCGTCCCCTGGGCCCCCTCGGCTATGACGGTACCCCCGGAATCCAGTATATCTTCTATCACCATGGACACATCCGTGGCCCTGGAAACCAGTTTCAGGGTATTGCCCTCGAATTCTCCGGTTTCCTCCATGAGACTTTTCGCCTTCCCGCCCTCGAGACCCAGCTCTTCGATGCACTCCTCGGCGACGGTCATGGATCTTCGTACGAAATCAGCCTCTACGGCGGCATCTTCCAACCTGAGACCTCGGCGGGAAAACTTGGAAACGTAGGTGGGACCTATCCCCCTCATGGTGGTTCCCACAGCCACGTTGCCGGCCGCCTCTTCAGCGGCCCTCTCGAAATACCTGGCCGCCGGGTGCACCAGATGGACCTTGCCCGATATCACCAACCTGTCCTCAACCTTGATCCCCATCGCCTCGAGATCCCGCGCCTCCCGGGCCAGGGCGATGGGATCCAGGACGCACGATGCACCTATTATCCCGATCACTCCCGGTCTCAGTATCCCGCTGGG
The DNA here is from genome assembly GCA_027067855.1 of Candidatus Fermentibacteraceae bacterium. Lineage (GTDB taxonomy): Bacteria > Fermentibacterota > Fermentibacteria > Fermentibacterales > JCC-6 > Aegiribacteria. The sequence continues at coordinate 124,866 of JAMOUX010000013.1, read as the reverse complement.
AAGCTGGTGCAATGCTATCCTATCCATTCCGGCCACGACGGTATGCCCCGCGTTGGCACCTCCGGAGAACCTGGCCACGGCCGCAGCTCCATCCGCCAGTTTGTCGACTATCTTGCCTTTGCCTTCATCCCCCCACTGCATACCAATCAGAATCGACAGAGACATGAAAAATCCTCCCTGCAGGGCACTGTCATCCCACGGCCTGGAAAATCCAGCCCTTGAGCCGGTCGATACCCCGACCGGTAACGGACGATACCGGTATCACCGGCCCCATATCCTGTGCCTTTCGAACGGTCGAGGCAAGCTTGTTGCCCGACAGCTTGTCGGATTTCGTGAGAGCCACGATGTAAGGTTTTCCTATATCCTTAAGGAATTCCACCATCTCCATGTCGTTGGGCAAACAGGGATGCCTGGCGTCAACCAGCAGCACCGTCCCCCTGAGCACGCTCCTGCCGGAAAGGTACCCGGCTATCCAGTCCGACCAGCGTGAACGCATCCCCGCGGGAGCCTTGGCGTACCCGTATCCCGGAAGGTCCACGAAGTAAAAGGATTCACCTACGGAGTAGATGTTAAGATATTGCGTACACCCCGGCCTGGAGCTGGTTCTGGCGATTTTGCGCCCGCCGGCAAGACTGTTGAGCAGGGACGACTTGCCCACGTTCGACCGGCCCGCGAGACAAACTTCCGGCCTGCCGTCGGAAGGAAGGTGTTCCGGACCGGGACAACTCCTTACGAACCTGACATCCAGAGGTGGCATGGAACACCCGCCTATCCTGTCCTGCCGGTCTTCTCCCGTTGGTTCTTGATGATCCGGGGGGGGGCCTCTCCCCTGATCACCCGGGGAGATATTTCCACCTTATCGACTTCGGTCATACCGGGAAGTTCATACATGGTTTCCAGAAGAACGTCCTCCATGACCGACCGCAACCCCCTGGCTCCGCTTCCGGCCTCCTTCGCCCTCGCGGCCACCGCTTCCAAGGCACCGGGAGTAAAGACCAGTTCCACGCCTTCCAGACTGAATAGGTACTCGTACTGGCGAACCAAAGCATTCTTCGGCTGGGTGAGCACCTTCACCAGGTCCCGGACTTCCAGGTCCTCCAGGGTTACCAGTACCGGCAATCTGCCCACCAGTTCCGGAACTAATCCGAACTTGACGAGATCGTGGGACTCCACCCTGGAAAGGATCTTTCCAGCGGGTCGGGTACTTCCTTCAATAGATGCGCCGAACCCCAGGGCACTTTTTTTGATCCGTCTTTCCACTATCTTTTCCAGACCGTTGAAAGCTCCACCGCATATGAAGAGTATGTTGGAGGTGTCCACCAATATGTTTTCCTGGTAAGGATGTTTTCTCCCGCCCTGGGGCGGTACGCTGGCTACGGTTCCCTCTATAATCTTCAGGAGCGCCTGTTGAACTCCCTCCCCCGATACGTCGCGGGTAATGGAAGGATTCTCCGATTTCCTGGATATCTTGTCTATCTCATCTATGTAGATAATTCCCTGCTGGGCGGCGCCCACATCCAGATCGGTGACCTGCAGCAGCCGGAGAAGAATGTTTTCCACGTCTTCTCCCACGTAACCCGCCTCGGTCAACGTGGTGGCGTCGGCTATAGCGAAGGGAACGTCCAGTATCCTGGCCAGGGTCTTGGCCAGGAGGGTCTTACCTACCCCGGTAGGTCCCAGCAGCAGGATATTGCTCTTTTCCAGTTCAACATCGGAAGCTTCCCCGGATGTACGTAACCTCTTATAGTGGTTGTATACTGCTACGGCCAGGACCTTTTTGGCCTGTTCCTGTCCAACCACGTACTCGTCCAGCTGCCTTTTTATTTCCTGGGGAGTGGGAAGATCCCTCTCCTCCAGGAAGTCCGAAGAGGTTAACTCGGGGGTTGCGTCCAGGTCCACCAGTTCACTGCAGTATCTTACGCACTCGTCACAGATGTGTACTCCGCCGGCTCCCTGGATGAGCTGGCGCACCTCATCTATGGGTCTGCCGCAAAACGAACATCTCTTGTCCTTGCCCATTCGTCCCGTCAACTCCTGGTGGAGAGTACGTTGTCCACGATACCGTATTCCATGGCTTCCCCGGGGGCCATCCAGAAGTTCCTGTCGGAATCCTTCTCGATCCGTTCCAAGGGTTGACCCGTATGTTCGGCCAGGATCTCGTTAAGATTCTTTCTGAGTTTCATGATCTCCTTGGCTTCTATCTCTATATCACTGGCCTGTCCCTGGACTCCTCCCATTGGTTGATGAATCATCACCCTGGCGTGCGGCAGGATGTTACGCTTGCCTTCGGCGCCCGCCGCCAGAAGCATGGCCGCCATACTGGCCGCCGTTCCCATGCAGAAAGTGGCTACCGGAGGCTTGATGAACTGCATGGTATCGTAAATGGCAAGTCCCGCGGATACGACGCCCCCCGGGCTGTTTATGTACATGTTGATATCCTTGTTGGGATCCTCTCCCTCCAGGAAAAGCAACTGTGCCACCACCAGGTTGGCCACCTGACTGTTCAGGGTATCCCCCAGGAAAACTATACGTTCCTTGAGAAGGCGGGAATAGATGTCGTAGGACCGTTCCCTGCTGCCCTCACGTTCCACAACGAAAGGAATGAAAGCCATCACGCCTCCCCTTCATCACCGGGGCCGCCATCCTCCCCGCAGGAAGCTTCCCGGTTCACCGGTTCCCATTCCCAGGAGGAAGACGGGGAATCCTCTCCATCGCTCCCGGTTTTCCCGTCATCCTTCTTCTTCTCTACGATATTCACTTTTCCCAGTAGAAGTTCCATGACCTTGGCATTCCGGAGCCTGTCGGCAACGGAGGCGGCGGATTCCGCGGGATCTTTCTCCTTCTCCACCTCCTCCCGGGACACCTGGATATTTTCTTTCTCAGCGAAGGCTCTCAGGATCAGGAACTCCCTTACCTTGTCTCTCGCCAATTCCCTGGCCGCAGACACGGTATTCTCGCCGGGCGTTTCCTCTCCCAACCTGTTAAGGTAATCTCTGGTGAGATTATCCACCATGTACTTGGGAGGATCGAAGGGATTAGTCTCCAATAGCTTGTCTATAAGAGCCCGTTTCTTCAGGTAATCCACTTCCTGGCGGTGCCTGTTCTCGGCGGCCTTCTCCAGTTCGGATCTCAGTTCCTCCATGCTCTTCAGACCCGCCACCTTCTCCGCAAATTCATCGTTCAGTTCGGGCAACAGGGGTCGTTTCACTTCTTTGACCCTGAAGTGGTGAATAGGATTTTCTCCGTCTTCCCGGTCCCGCATTCTCGCCGAAAAGGTATGACCCGCTTCCACCCCACTGACCAGGTCGTCAAAGCCCGGTCCCAGGTGGGACTCGCCTACCCTGATGCTGAACTCCTGAGGAGCTTCGTTCGTTCCTTCCCGCACCACTTCCAGTACCACGAGATCCCCGGATTCGGAAGGTCTGTTCACCGTTTCGAAACTTATCATCTTCTCGCGAAGGGAATCCAAGGCCTCGTCCACTTCCTTTTCCAGATCCGGAAGGGGCACCTCCACGGTAATGTCGTCAAGTTCGGAGGGCTCGGGAGTTTCAAAGAGGGAAAACGTCAGGTGAAAGGAGTAAGGGCTGTCCTCCACGGGCATCTCCTGATCCCCCCGGTTTTCCGAATCATCCAGTATCCAATCCTGCTCGTCGAGGAGCTTCGAAGTCAGCTCGTGCCTTATGGTATCAGCCACCTCGGCCTTTATAATGTTACCGTAACGCTTGTCGATGATGGATTTAGGAATCTTGCCCGGTCTGAACCCCGGGAGGTCCAGATCCTTGGATATCTGCTTGCGGATCTTATCGAACAGTTCGTTCACCCGCTCCGCCGTTTCGGTGAACCTGACCGTTCTTTCGTTTCCCTCGGATTTCACGATTTCATACATGACGAATGCTTCCCGCCGTTTCAGATACATGGTGCGAGAGGGGGGACTTGAACCCCCACAAGCATAGCTTACCAGATCCTAAATCTGGCGCGTCTGCCAATTCCGCCACTCCCGCATGTTTCCAGGAAATAACAAGGAAATATGCTTTGAGAGCCCTTCCAAGTCAAAAAAGAGGAGTACTATCCTCGTAATTCCCTCACTAGTGCGGCTTCATCGCTTTCGGGATACCTTTCCAGCAGCAGGTCGAACAGACGATCCCTGTCGCTCGAAGCTCCATGGGAGCCATAAATGTCGGCAGCCCTGAAAAGTGCTCCCGGAGCCCATTCCGAATCGGGGTAAAGATAGCTGAGTGCCACCAGGTCCTCCACCGCCCGGTGCGGGGAACCGGTTTCCTCCCAGCAGATGGCCATGTAGTAGAACGCGTCGTCCGCCAGGGGAGATGAGGGATACTTGGTGTACAGTTCCCGGAATCCCTCGGCCGCTATCTCGAAGCCGCCCCGTTGAAACTGGTCGTAGGCCTCGTCGAATATGACCTGCGCCCCGGGCGAGGCGGTCGTATCCCCCCGGGAATTGACGACACCCGTATTGCCCAGGCGGGCAAGCGCAAGGTCCAGTTCATCGGCCAACGCCGACAGGCGCTCAACCAGGTCGAGGGTCCTGGTTCCGGACTGGGCCTGCAGTCCTCTCAACAGGTTCTCGTTGGTGCCGACGGCTTCCCTGAGCATGACCAGGTCGTTCCTCATCGTTTCCTGTTTCGAAGAAATGTCTTCTATTTCCTCCGGAGTATGAACCCAGAAACCCAGGCACCCTGTAAGTAACAACACTCCTGTAACGGTCAGGACACCCGTCATTCTCATGCTTACCTCCCGGGAAGGACCCTGAAATGGACCCGGCGGTTCGCAGCCCAGGCTCTTTCGTTGTGCCCGGGATCAAAAGGTCTTTCCTTACCGTAACTTATGTATTCCAGCCTTTCAGCGGGAACTCCGTAATTCACGAGGTATTCGTAAACGGCGAGCGCCCTTTTCTCTCCCAGAGAGAGGTTATAGTCTATGGTGCCCCGTTCGTCGCAGTGTCCCTCCACCAGAACCCTGAATCCCTCGTTTTCCATGATGTAGGAAGCGTTCTTCATAAGTACGTCCAGGGCTTCCCCGGACAGTTCATAGCTGTCGTATTCGAAGAACACGTCCTCCAGGTTCTGCTGGTGAACGGTGAGCAGCATTCCCGTCGTTTCCAGGGTATCGGATTCCCATATACCGGTGAGGGTATCGCACAGGCCATCCTCCTCCACCACTACCGTGGTCGTATCGGCGGCGGGCACGGTGGTATCAGGCCTGCATCCCGAACCGGAAAGCAGTAAAACGGTCATGATAATCGTGACCGTAACGAACCACAATATCCATTTTTTCACTATTCAGTCCTCCTTGAAATCACTGATCATCTGAACCCCAACGGCGCCCACGTGGGACAATAATTGTCGCCACCCGCGGTAAGTCTCCTGATGGTCAAACCGTTCAGCTCGACAACGTATATATCCCTGCCACCTCCCATGTCGCTGCTGAACGCTATGTGCCTGCCGGTAGGGCCCCATACCGGGTCCTCGTTCAGCGTGCCTTCGAACGTGAGTTGCCTGACGTCGGAACCGTCGGCATTCATTACAAATATGTGGAAATCTCCGCCCACCCGGGCCGTGTATGCTATCCTGTCGCCGTCGGGAGACCAAGCCGGACTGTCGCAGTAGCGGTGAGACCTGGTTACCCTCATGGCGGTACCCCCCGAGCTGTCCATCACGTAAAGCTGGGGATGCCCCAGTCTGTCACTGGTGAAAACCAATTGCCTTCCCGTGGGAGAGAAGCAGGGTGATGTCTCTATGGACTCCCTGGTGGTCAGCCTGGTAACGGCGGAGGTCCGCATATCCAGCATGTAAATGTCCGAATTACCGTTCTTCGAAAGAGTCAGTACCACCATACTTCCATCGGGACTCCATGCCGGGGAGGAGTTCAGTCCTGGAACGTCGAGCACCTTGACCGCCGAGGCCGATGAGAAATCGTAACACCAAAGATCCGCGTTCCCCGACCTGTATGAAGTGAACACTATCCTGTCCCCGTCGGGAGACCAAGCCGGAGTGGTTATCACATCACGGTCGAACATTATGGTCCTGGGCGGCCTCGGATCCTGGGATTTCACCATGAGTGAATATCCGTCATCGCTCCTGTTCACGTACGCAAGCAGGGAGGAGGCTATGCCCGGTTCCCCGGTGAGGTCGTATACCAGGTCGTCCGCGAAGGCATGGCATATGGAATAGAAGTTGGAGCCGGTATAATCCCTGCCCATGAGAGGCTCACCCCCGGAAAGCACCCTGGCGGTCAGACGGTATCCGTCGACATCTCTGTCTACGGAGACATCAACCTCGACGTAACCGTCATCGGCGGTGACCAGCAGCCCGGAAAAATCGATGTCGTTTTTCAATTGTCCGTAGGCGGACTCCGCCAGTTCATCCTCCCCTTCCACGGTCAGCATCACCGGGATGCATTCCGCCCCGATAGGCGTCATGGGTACGAAACCGGAGCCCGCCGCCAGCATTGTGGAAACGAACAGTCTCACGTAAAACATACCATCATTCCCCCGGTCCGAAAAATTCTATATTGATCACCGCAGGGGCGCTCCTTCCCGGTGGCATCGGAGGTATTTTGGCCGATCCCAGGGCGTGCTCCACCGCCCTGTCGAAAGCCGGCGTACCGCTTTTCCTCACCACCTCCACCCGGGTTTCGCCGTCGGGAAACACCGTCAACACCACCCTGTACGATCGAACGGGCGTAACCGAAGTCCTATACTCCCTTCTTACGGAGTTGAATACTCTCGCCTCGTAGGTTCCCGGTCCCGGCGCCCCGGCACCGGCATCACCCGCGGCACCCACCGCCGCGAAATCGTCCGCCGGAGGCGGTTCCGTCTCCACAGGATCGGCTTCCACCGGATCGGAAGACTCCACCGGTTCATCCGGCACATCCCGACGCACTTCCTCACGTTCCTCGGGAGGAAGTGGTTCCCGGAGAGGTTCCGCAGGTGGTTCATCCTTCCGTACGATCTCCTCGGGAAGGACGGACGGAGACGCTTCCTCGGGAAGCCGGTCCCGTTCATCGGTAGAAACTTCAGGTTCCGTACCGGCCTTCAGCGTCACCATGCGTACCGATATGGCTTCATCTCCTCCGGTCAGGGGAAGATCGGCGCCGGTAGAGAAAGCGAATATTCCCAGGATAAGGACCAAGACGTGCACCACAGCCGAAACCAGGAAATCCAGCTTCCCCGGTAAACGGCCGCCGTCACCGGGTCTCCCGGTCACCGCCGCCGCTCTCCCGGATGAGTCCGACATTAAGGTATCCGCCGCTTCCAAGCTTCGTCAACGCATCGGCTACCACTTCGTACCTGACGTCCCTGTCCGCTCTCACGTAGGCTTCCTTCCTCCCGGCTCCGTATGCAGCCTCCGCTATCGGGCCCAGATCTTCCATGCTCACCGGCTCCCCGGCGATGGAAAGGTTACCGTAGGCGTCGATTTCCAGGACCAGGGTCTTGTCGGGATCCAGCCTGTTCACCACCCTGCCCCCGTCGGAAGAGGGAGGAGTAACGTCGGTACTTCTCTGCATGACCGGGGAAGTCAACATGAATATCACGAGAAGAACCAGGGTCACGTCCACAAGATTGGTCATGTTTATCCCGGAAAAGCGCTGGTACCTGGTTTTTATCATTCCAGGCTTCCCCTTCTGCAAACATCCACGAGTTCGGACAGGAACCTGTCCATGTCACCGGCCAGGAAATTTATCTTACCCACCACGAAATTGTGGAAGACGTTGGCCGGGATCGCCGCGAGCAACCCCGCCACCGTCGTGGTCAGGGCGGCTGCTATTCCGGCTCCCACAGCGCTCAAATCAGCCACTCCCATCTCCTTCATACCGATGAAACTGGTAAGAATACCCCATACCGTGCCCAGCAGTCCCAACAGCGGAGAAACGCTGGTGACCGTCGCCAGGAAACCGATGTTCCTTTCCCTCCGGGCCAGATCCTCCCCGGCTTCCCTCTCCAGAGCGCTGGTCAGGCTGCTTACTTCTTCCGGCGTTAGCGGGGCGGTCACTCCCCTCTCCCTCCTTCGCTGCAAGAACCTGCCGGCCTCGGCGTACATCCTGGCCAGGGGACCTATTTCGTCGTTCCTGTTCCAGAAATCGCCTCCCGGGGGACGACCCGTAGTGCGAAGCGCGTCCATGAAAATCTTCGATGAGTTGAGTATAGTCCTGAACTCCCTTATTTTGGACACGGCCACGGCCCAGGATCCTATGGACAGCAGGGCGATGGCCACCAGGATAAATTTCGTGACCGGGTCCGAACCGGCCACTATCGCAAAAACCTGACCTACCACTTGCCGTCCTCCTTTATGCACGCCGAAGTCCCGAACTCCATTGCGGCTCCACGGGTAAGGACAGAATCATCCACTACAACCCCGGCGGAACGATGCTTGTCCGACACGAAGGAACAGGCATCTTCCATTCGGCGAAATCCCGACACTTCGATAATATACAGGTTCACCACGATCATGCTGCCGGGGCTCCCGCCCGCAACTCTCTCAAGATCCTACAAACGTTTACGGGCATCCTTCCGACCTGCGTTTCCAAGCCCTTTTCGAGCCCCGGTCGCCCCGAAACGGAAACGATCCCTCCGCAAGCCGTTGCCCGGCTATCATGCTCCCGAGCCGTATCGCCGGGAACAACCCCGATAATCATGCTTCCCTTTCACCACGTCTTCATATTCAAAAGGATATACACGCAGAAAGAAGATTCTGTTCCCGCCGGCTTTCCTATCCTTCCGCTTCCGAACTCATGTAACGAATAGACGCCCATACCACCCAGACCGTTCCGGTCACCACCGCCGCAGCCGTGGCCAGCGCCGCCCCAAGCCCTCCCAGCGCCGGAATCAGGACGATGTTGAGAGCAACGTTGAAAATGGAGGAAATGAGTACGCTGTACAGAGAATACTGGGGTTTCCCCACGGCCGCCGAGGCCGTAGAGAAGAAGCTGCCCAGAGGTCTTACTACGGATAATCCACCCAACACCATCATCACCGGCCAGGCCTCCGTATACTTTCCCCCATAGACCAGGTTCATGATTCTTCCGGGAAAAACCACGTAAGCGAAAACCACAGGGGCCATGAGTACCTCGGCCAGGAAAACGCTGCCCCAGATCCTGGACAGAACCTCCCTCCTGCGGCCCTGCTTCCACATTCTGGACACCAGCGGCAGCAGAACCATGTTGGCCGCGGCCACTACGGGCAGCACCATGCCGGCAAGCGTTCTCGATGCACCGTAAGCGGCCACGTCATCCGGCTTCAGCTTCCCAAGCATGAGAATATCGGTTCTCGAGTAAACGAAGTTCGCAAGAGACGTACCCAGGGTGACAACAGCAAATCCCATCACCGTACCGATTTCGCCGGTACCCGTCCCCACCCGGGGCGAGAAGAGATCCCTGGCCAGCCATAAACTCACGATGCAGGCCGCGAGATTGGCCGCTATGGTGGCGATGAAAATCTGGTGAGCCGAATTCAGCGCTCCGGAAAACAGGAGAATGCCTACCACACCACCCTTCACCGCAAATTGAAGGAGATCGGAAAGCATCACGTGTTTCGTTCTATGCTTTGCAAGGAGAAGGCTCCTGGGCAGACCGCTCAGAGTTCCGGTCACCACGACCCCGGCCAGCAAAGCCGGAATGCCCCCCAGGTCCAGGGCACCGTAAAAGGAACGCAGTAAATCCTCTCCCGCGATCAGGGCAAAGGCCGAAATTGCGGCGAAGGCCAAGGCTACCAGCACCCCGGCGTTGGCCAAACGGCGTTCTCGCTCCGTATCACCCTCGGCCACCAATTTCATTACGGCCTGGTGCACGAATCCTCCGCCTAGAAGAACACCGAACATTTCCAGGCTCCTGGCCACGGCGTATACGGCATACGCCTCCTCCGGGAGTTTCCTGATGATAAGTATGGTCAGGATTCCCCACGCGACCATACTGCCCCGACTGACCAGAGCGGGAAGTCCCACGGACACTATTCTGTGCCTGAGTTCGTAAAGTCCGGCGGGCGCGGAAAGCTTCATTCTCTGCAGGCCAAGCGGGACCAATGGTCAAGAAGTCCGGATACGTAACCGGAAACCTCGAATTCACGCCCGGCCTTCACTGCCCCCGCCGCTCCCATAACCCTGGCGAAATCCGCATCCGTAAGCATGCGCTCCAGTGCATCAGCCAGTTCTTCCGAATCTCCCGGAGTAACCAGGAGTCCGTTCTTTCCGTCATCCACCAACTCCGGTATTCCGGACAAACGGGTGGAAACGGTGGGAATCCCCATGGCCATGGATTCCATCAGCGCTACGGGTATACCGTCCATATCTCCGGCGGCGGAAACCATCGACGGAAGCACGAAGACCGAAGCAGAAGCGACTTCGCGCAGAACGTCACCGGATTTCATGGCTCCGGTGAATTCCACGACATCGGCCAGACCCGCTTCACGGACTTCCCTCCTGTACTTTTCCAGCAGAAATCCCCCGGCGTCGGCCCCTATCACACGGCACCGGAAACGAATTCCTCTGGTCTTGAGTATTCCGCAAGCCTCGAGGAGCACCGGCACACCTTTCTTCTCCCCCAGGCCGCTGGCCGTACAAATGACGAGAGGAACGCCGCCCGTCGGATTCCGCTCCGGGAGGGAATCGTGGTCGATACCCAGGTGGATCATCCGCACTTTTCCCCGAAGGGATTCGCCGAAACGACGGTACATGTAATCCTCGTTGAAACCGGAAATGGTGAATATGCCGTCCGCCCTCTCGAGAAGGCGCTTAACCAAGCGTTCCCTGCGTGGCAGGAATATGTCCACGGCGTGAGTGGTAACGGTGAACGGGCGTCCCAGCAGCTTCGCCGCCCACATAGCCGAAAACGCCACCGTGCGGGCAAAATGGGAATGGAATAATGCCGGGTACTCCGTCATCCTTCCGGCCAGGAACGATCCCACCACGAAAAACCTGAACGATCTCATCCGAAGGGCTGACATCAGGTTCCTTATGAACCTCACGGGGTTTCGCAGAAATAGCGGAGCGCACATTCTCGCAGCCGAGGGCAACAGTTTCCGGATCGGGCACCTGAACAATTCGACGGGTATACTTTTCTCCACGATAACATTTTCAGGCAGTCCGCAGGTATCCACCATTTCCAGCCAATGGGAGGAAATGCTCTCCGAGTCCGGCAGGAACACATGAATCCTCAACCCCCGGGAAGCCAGTTCCAGTATCTCGGCCAACACGTAAGTGGGAAGGAATCCCAGTACGTAAACAATCTTTCCTCTCATGGTACCACACCCACGACCCGGATCACCGCTCTCCGAGAACTTCCCGGATCTTGGCGTGCAGTTCGTTTAACCTGAAAGGTTTCTGTATGAACCCGGCGAGTCCCCTGCCCACGAACTTACGGGTAACATCCTGTTTGTTATATCCGCTGGTCATGACGACTTTCACGTTCCCGTCCATGCGTCTCATCTCCCTGAACGTTTCTTCGCCGTCCACGTGGGGCATAGTGAGATCCAGTATTACGCAGTCTATTTCTCCGTGTCTCTCCCTGAATATCTCCAGGGCCTCCCTGCCGTCACTTGCCGGAATCACCTTGTAACCCTTCCGCCGCAGCATCGCAGCGGTGATGTTCCTGACCGAAGGCTCGTCGTCCACCACCAGTATCGTCCCCGAGTCCGTTCCGTCGATGGAGGCCGGCTCTTCCGCACGTACCTGCTGAGGTTCACCCTCCACCGCCGGAAGTAGTATCTTGAAAGAGGATCCCTTGCCTTTCTCCGAGTACACCTTTATCCCTCCGCCGTGACCGCGGATGATGCCCATGACCGCGGACAATCCCAGTCCCCTTCCCGTAGACTTCGTGGAGAAGAACGGATCGAAAAGTCTTTTCAGGGTTTCCTCGTCCATGCCGCACCCGGTGTCGGATACCTCGAGATAGACGTAATTCCCCTCACGAAGCTCGCTGGCGGTGTAAGCGGTTCTAAGGTACTCTGCGGTACAACACATGACATTGGTGGTTATGGTGATCACCCCGCTGGTCCTGTCCATCGCATCAGAAGCGTTGGTAATAAGGTTCATTATCACTTGCTTCATCTGGGAAGGGTCGGCCTCTATGGTCGGCAGGTCTTCCAGGAGGTCATACTTTATCACCGCCTTTTTGGAAATGGATATCTTGAGGAGGTGAGTCATCTCCCTGATTATGTCATTGAGGTTCAATCTCATGACCTGGAAACTGCCCTTGCCCGAATAAGCCAACATCTGCCTGGTGAGGTCGGCGGCGTTGCAGGCGGCCTTCTTCATCTCCTCTATTGAAATCCTGGCGGGGCTGCCGGGCCGTATATCCATGAGCGCCAGGTCCGCGTACCCGAGGATGGCCATCAATATATTGTTGAAATCGTGGGCTATGCCTCCAGCCAGGACTCCCAGGCTCTCCAGTTTCTGAGTGTGACGCATCTGTGCTTCGAGATTTCGCTTCTTCTCTTCGGCTCGTTTCCTTTCCGTCACGTCCAGGGCCACACCGCCAAGCATCACTTCCTCGCCGCCGCCGGATATTCTGAATTTGTGAATCTCGAAATATCTTTCATTCCCCGAAACGTCCACGAGTTTCCGGATCGCCCGGCTGTACCCCTCCCGCAAAGCATTCACGTCATCTTCGGTCAGAAAGGGAGATATTTTCTCATCGAAGAGTTCCGACACGGTTTTCCCCAGCCAATGATCCGTCGCCCCTAAAACTTCCCTCATGAAGGAATTCACGTACATGTACCTTCTTCCGGCATCCTTGAGAAATGCGGCGGCCGGAAGCTGATCCATAAAGGACCGGAATCTCTTCTCGCTCCTTGCAAGTTCCTCCTTCGCCTTCTTGCGCTCGGTCACGTCCCTGACGTACACTACTACCCGCTTGCCCAACGGGGTATCTATCAATCTGGACCAGGACTCCACGGGTATGGTGGTTCCGTCCTTCCGGATATTCGTACTTTCCACGAAGGATTTTCCCTTGATTTTCAGGTCTTCGAGTATCCCGGGTAATATCGTCCGGTCTTCCGCGGGAAGCAGGTCGGACACTCTCATTCCCACGAGTTCCTCCTTGGAATAACCCAGCATCTCGCAGGCGGCGGTGTTGCACTCCAGTATTTTTCCGTCCGGGGTCTCCAGGAAAATCGCATCTAGAGAGGATTCCACCAGTACCCGGTACCTCTCCTCGCTGTCTCTCAGGGCTTTCTCCGTTAAAACCTTGTCCGTGATTTCCACGGCAACATCCAGCCTGACCATCTTATTCCCGGACCATTCGACGGCCTTGCCGGTAGTCCTGTACCACTTGCCGTTCACCGGGTTCTGGAAGGTCCAGGGATGAAAAGGCTTCGGATCATCGCCGAAGATGAGCGGGTTGGTGCAGAACGGACACGGGGCGCTCCTGCGGCGGAAAACCCGGTAGCATTTCTCTCCCACCCTATCTCCCCATATCCGGACCGCCGGGTTGTTCATGTACAGCAGGTCGTAACTGTCGGGATCAGTTACGTATATCTCTTCGTCGATGCTGTCCAGTATGTTGCACAGCTTTTCGGCATCCGGTCCGCCCTCCGTCCTTTCCATGGTTATCATTCCCTTCTCCTCGTCGAAGGAAGCGGACGGGTCTGCACCGAGCACGGACTCCAGTACCTCCGCCAGTTCCCCGAGACTGAAAGGCTTCCGCAGGAATCCATCCACCCCCATGTCCAGAAGTTCCTGCACTCGCCCGTTCCTGCCGTACCCGGTGGACAATACGACCCTGATCTCCGGATCAATCTCCCGCAACCTCCGAAAGGTCTCCATGCCATCCATTCCCGGCATGGAGAGATCCAGGATCACCGCATCGAACTTCCCGGGATTTCCGGAAAACAGTTCCAGAGCACTGCGTCCGTCCGGAGCCGCTTCGGCCTCGTATCCGAGCTCCCTGAGCATTTCCACCACCGCCGTCACCACCACGTATTCGTCATCCACCGCCAGGATCGTCGCTTCCTCCGCCATGTCGGACACATCCCTTTCCATGATCACGAAGTGGGTTGCCCGAGCCGGAGAATCCGCAAAGAGAGAAACCGACAAACCCATGGGGAACGGGTAATCCGGGGGCTCGCGTTCTTTATTCTTCCGTTCCACATCACATCGTCCTCTTCTCCATGAGCACGGCGCGTACCTCCACGAGGCGAGGTACGTTCCCGTCCGACTTCAACACTTCGGGAATCCCGCTCGGCACCCCAGGAGTACTGCGCATCAGGCCGAAACGGAATTGCGACCGCGTGATGACCGATGCGGCATAAATCTCCGGTCGGCTGAAACGGCATATGCGGGCAGGCCTCCCGCTTCCGAGATAACCGTTCATCAGGAAAAACACCGCAATAACGAAAAGGGGACCAAGGATTACGTATACCGGTACTCCGGAATGATGACCGTCCTCATTCCCCCGCGTACATTCTCGTTTCATAGCTCAAATATCGGGCCGTGGATCGGAAGGGACAACTCAGATTTCACGGCAACCGTGGAACTATCGATCCGTACAAGCTGTCAAGGAGAACCGAGAGTTTCTCGCCGTAAGACAGGTCCGCCGCCCAGGTGCCCGAGAGTCCCGAGACCGTCGGTGCCTTCCCCCTGGGCTGCACATAATCGAACCGAGGATCCACCGGGACACCGACCAGGGGCTCCGTGGAACCGTAAGCCTTCAGGTGCTGAACATGAGCCGCTATGCCGGTGCGCCGGTCGGGAAACCGAAGTCCGGTCTGACGGGCGCTTACAGAACCAAGACCGCAGAAATTGTTCATATCCTCGGTCACCAGGCCTCCGAACCTGAGAAAGCCTGTTTCCAGACACATCTGAACGAATGCGACGTCCCAGTTCACACCTTCCAGTACGCATTCCTCGATATAGTCGGATGCCATCTCCCGGACCTCGGCCTCGTCCGCCCGGGGATTGTTTCTCAGGAAAAAGGCTACCAGGTCTTCCACGGTGGCAAGTCCTTCCCCCATTATTCCGAAGTCCATCGGGGCGATCTCTCCTGTCCCGTCGAAAGGATAAACCTCGAAATCGTCAGTTTCGGCCCCTCCGGGGAGAAGAAGCAAAACCGGGATGGGAAGCAACCTGCAAAGAATACGCATGAAGAAATTATAAGATGATCTTAATAAAAGATCAATAGATATGGAGGACATCGCAGTGCAGTAATGAATATGGGGGTGAACGAAACATTCACCCCCATTCTTGGTACCGGGGACGGGACTTGAACCCGTACAGGCCAATGCCCACTAGGTCCTTAACCTAGCGTGTCTGCCAATTCCACCACCCCGGCTCGTATTCAGCTCGTCAGAATATGGCGAGAAGAAATGAAGTCGCCATGAACAGGACGGCCAGCACCGATGTGGCCTTGGACAGCATCGTCGCCGCTCCCCTGTTGCCGAAGGAAGCGGTAAGTGCACCACCTCCCCCGAAGGCTCCGGACAAGCCGTCGCCTTTGGACTTTTGAAGCAGTACGATCGAGACGAGCAACACACATACTACAAAATGTATTATCGTAAGAATCGTTATCATCATGTCCTTTCCGAGAGTGCAGAAGTATACAAAACCCGGGATTCCGTGACAAGTCCGGTTACGACAGGTTTTCCAGGGCCCGCCTGTCGAAATACCGGCCCGGACAGCCGGTGCGGCATTCCGGTAGTTCCCTGTGCAGAAAAATATTGTCCGGAGTCAGTGAGTATCTGTCAATGAGTCGGGCCAAAAGACCGGACAAGGCTTCCAACTGGTGATCCGTGGGAGGGGCATCATCGAAGTTTCCCACCAGACACACCCCTATCGAATCCTCGTTGTTTTTTCTGGAATGCGCTCCCACCGCCCACTCGGGTCTTCCGGACTCCACTTGCCCGTCACCGGAAAGAGTGCCGTTACCTATGACGTAGTGGTAACCCAAGTCCAGCCAACCGTTGACGGCCCTGTGCATCGCTCTGAAGACCCTGGCGCAACCGGTGGCCGTGGCCGAATGGTGCACCACTATCCTGCGTATCTTTTCCATGCGCCGGTGCACCGAGGGCGGTGGCGGCTCTCCCGCCGCCTCGAACTGCCGGGGCTCCAGCGGCGGTAACACGGAACAGTAGCGCCTAAGCCACCGAAAGCATGTTTCGGAATCGTTATCGCCGGGCAGAACGAGGTTCATCCCACTATCTCTTTCCCGTATCAGGAAGAGCAAGCAGGTCCGGTATCTCTTCCGGAAAATCCACCACTTTCGTCGCTCCATGGGACAACAGCACGTCGACGTTTCTGAACCCCCACGATACGCCCACTGGTACCAACCCTGCGTTGGACGCAGTGTCCATGTCCACGTCGCTGTCACCCACCATCAACGTGGAACCGGCATCGGTTCCGAGCACGCGGAGCACGGCAACGACCGCATCGGCCGCGGGTTTCAGAGGTCGCCCTGGAACGGCTCCCGCCACGATCCGGAACGGGATCGCACTGAAGAACCTCCCTATCAATTCATTCGCGAACTTATGGGGCTTGTTGGTGAGAACGGCCATGGGTACGCCCATGGCCGTAAGTCTTCGAAGCATGACCGGTATCCCCTCGTAAGGCCTGGTCTTGACCGCCCCTCCCTCTCCGTAGGCCCGGCTAACTGCTCCGGCAAGACGCAATACCCGGTCACTGGTAACGGAATCACCTACCAGCCGGGCCACCAGATGTTCCACGCCATGTCCCACTGCGTCCCGCACTTCTTCCACGGTTCTCGGTGACAGTCCTTCCCCGGTCAATACCTTGTTGACGGCATCAACGATATCATCCATGGTGTCCAGCAGCGTACCATCCAGATCGAAGATCACCGAGGCGATCATGCCCGCTCCTCTCCGGGTCGGTGTTCTCCGTCCCGATTTGGATTATAATTCCTAGCCGCTTTTCGTGGAAGGAAGAAAGCATAAATGAGAAACGTCAATCCCGAATGTCCGTGTACCTATCCCGGTTGTCCCAGGCACGGGATATGCAGGGAATGTATCGCGTACCATAGGAACCTGGGAGAATTCACCGCCTGTATGTTCTCGAAGGAAGCGGAAAAAACATGGGACCGGTCCTTCAGAAAGCTGGTGGAGGACAGGAACCGGTGACGCCGGTTTTCTAAAGATTTTCCGCCAGTTGTACCAGCAGGGAGTCCAGTTCTTTCTTCCGTGTCCATGAATCCGGCAACGGATGATGAACGACTCCGTAATTCTCTTCCCCCACCATGCACGGCCATCCGTCGTCCAACAAAGCATCGACGGCGGCCCATCCCAGTTTCGACGCCAGCACTCTGTCACGGGTGGTGGGAGAACCACCCCTCTGAACGTGTCCGAGAACGGTCACTCTGCTTTCGAGCCCGGACATCCTTTTCATCTTGGAAGCTATTTCAAAGGCGTTACCCTCTTCGTCTCCCTCTGCGACAACGAGAATGCTGGAGGTCCTTCCCTGCTCCATCCTCTCGTGAACCACCTCGCATATCTTCTCCAGGTCGGTTCTGGTCTCGGGTATCAATACCGCCTCGGCACCTACGCCTATTCCAACTTCCAGGGCTATGAACCCCGCCGATCTTCCCATGACTTCCACTACGAAAATCCGGTCGTGGGCCGCGGCGGTGTCCCTTATCTTGTCGATCGCTTCAAGCGCAGTGTTGACCGCCGTATCATAACCTATGGTGAAATCGGTTCCCCAGATGTCGTTATCTATGGTGGCGGGTATACCCACCAAAGGAATCAAGTATTCCCGGTGAAAAACGTGGGCACCACGAAAACTTCCGTCACCGCCTATTACCACCAAGCCCTCCACCGAACGGCTGCAAAGATTGTCGGCGGCTTTCCGACGACCTTCCGGTTCCATGAAGCGGGCACTCCTCGCCGTATGCAGTACGGTTCCCCCCCGCTGGATGATATTACTTACATCATCCCAGCCCATCTCCACGAAAATATCGTCGATGAGCCCTTCGTATCCCTTCCTCACGCCCAGGACGGAAACGTTGCGACCCAACGCCCTTCTCACCACTGCCCTTATGCAGGCATTCATGCCCGGGGCATCACCCCCGCTGGTGAGAACAGCTATCTTTTTCAACGTATCCTTGGACTACTTTTCCTGTTGGGAAGGAGCCGGGGCATCCACCAGTTCGAGGATGACTTCTTCGGCGGCGTCACCCCTCCTGGGGCCCAACTTCAGTATTCTGGTATATCCCCCGGGCCTGTCAGCGTACCTGGGTCCCAGTTCGTCGAAGACCTTTTTTACGGCTTCGCTTCCGTAGACTCGGCCAGCCACCAGCCTTCTCGAATGAACGGTGTCCTTCTTGCCATTGGTTATTATCTTCTCAGCCATGCTTCTTGCCGCCTTGGCCCTCGCCAGGCTGGTCTTTACCCTTTCCTCCAATATGAGAGAGGTCACCAGGTTGCGGAGCATTCTCCTCCTGGCATCGGGCTTTCTTCCCAGCTTGGCGACTTTCTTCCTATGCCGCATTTGGTTCTCCTCAGTCCTGGAGCTTCAGTCCCTTTTCCTCCAACACGTCTTTTATAACGTCCAGGGAAGAAGGTCCGAAGCCGCTCAAGCTCAGTAATTCCTTGGTACTCCTGGCGGTGAGTTCCTCCAGGGTTTCTATTCCGGACTCACTAAGCACGTTGGCGATTCTCTTTGGGATACCGGCATCCTCCAGGGCAAGGGAAAGGATGTCCTCCTCGTCGCTCGTATCTTCTTTTTTCGCCGGGATTTCCGGCTCTCCGGGAGCAGGTTCGAGCCCGCCGGGAATCATACGGAAGTGCTCTATGAGTATTTCGCACGCCTCACTGACGGCTTTTTCGGGAGATATGCTTCCGTCGGTGGTCACATCCATGATCAGGTGATCGTAATCGGTCCTGTCACCCACCCTGGCACTCTGGACCTGGAAATTTACCTTTTTTACCGGACAAAACCACGAATCCAGTAAGATTACGCCTATTTTGTCTTTCTTCCCATGGAGTATCCACTCGTCGGCAGGGATGAAGCCCTTACCCTTTTCAAAGACGATTTCCATGGACAACTCGCCGTTGGCATCAAGGTTCGCCAATTCCTGGGATTCGTTCACTATCCTCACGAAATCGTCGCCCTTCAAGTGTCCCGCGGTATAGGTTCCGGTCCCCTTGACGTCAAGGCGCAGAATTCCTTTTTCCCCGCCCTGGAGATCGACTATTACGGATTTGACGTTCAAAACTATCTCGGGTACGTCCTCCCTGACCCCGGGGACCGTGGAGAACTCGTGCTTCACTCCGTCTATAGCCAGGGAAACCGGCGCATAACCCTCCAGGGATGAAAGCATAACCCTTCTCAGGGCGTTGCCTATGGTCCTTCCGAAACCCCTCTCCAGAGGTACTATCTCAAGCCTGCCGTACGTATCCGTAAGGGACTCTTCATCCCACTTTATCACGTCCGGAAGATAAAGACTCTTGAACATCGTATGATCCTCTCCCCCCGGGTCCGAGCCCGGACAAAACGGGAAATCCAGGAAACCCGTTTCCTGTTTTAAGCCTACCCCCGCCTGCGACGTCCCGGGGGACGACACCCGTTGTGCGGTATCCTGGTCTGATCCTTTATGGCCGTGATCTCCAGATCCGTGGACTGAAGGGCCCGAACAGCGGCCTCCCGTCCGGATCCAGGACCCCTGACCCAGATTTCGACCTTTCTGAGCCCGGCCTCCAGGGCCTTTTCCGCCGCCTGGACCGCAGCCTGTCCCGAAGCGAAGGCGGTACCCTTCCGGGTACCCTTCACGCCGGTGGTCCCGCCGCTCGCCCAGGTAATGACGTTTCCATTCCTGTCGGTGATTGTTATCATGGTATTGTTGAACGAAGATTTCACGTGTGCTACACCATGTACGTCCGAAACCTTCAGAGTCTTCTTCCTCGTAACCCTCTTCCGGCCCTTGGACTTTGCACCCTTTGGCACTTCAGCCTCCTATCGAGTTTTCTTGCGCCCGAATTTGGGTCCCTTGCGGGTCCGGGCGTTGGTCCGGGTCCTCTGGCCGCGAACCGGAAGACCCCTTCGATGCCTGATCCCGCGATAACAACGTATGTCCATGAGCCTCTTACGGTTCATGTTTATCTCGGCCCTGAGGGCACCTTCCACCTTGTACTCGGAATCTATGATTTTCCTGAGGGTTGCCACCTCGGATTCCGTCAATTCATCCGTCTTCACATCAAAGGCTATTCCCGCCTTCTCCAGAATCTCCCTTGCCGTGGAGAGACCGATTCCGTAGATGTACGGCAAAGCGTATAGAATGTGTTTCTTCGACGGGAGATCCACTCCTGCGATTCTTGCCACCGACTACCTCCGTACTGAAATTGAAATAACCGTCATCCCTGTCTCTGCTTGTGCTTGGGGTTGCGGGAACAAATGACCAGTACATTCCCGCGTCTCCTGACTATCCTGCAGTACTCGCAGATCCTCTTGACCGAACTCCTCACCTTCATTTTCAAACCTCACTTGTACCTGTAGGTTATCCGGCCGCGGCTGAGGTCGTAGGGAGAGAGTTCCACCGTGACCCTGTCACCCACGAGGATCCGGATATTGTTCATCCTCATCTTGCCAGAAATGTAGCAGAGAGCGACATGTCCGTTCATTCCGTCTATTTCGACCCGGCACTGGTAATTCGGCAGGGCCTCTATGACGGTACCATCCAAAGGAACATTCTTAGACAACGTTCATCCTCTCCGGTACTTTCACAGGCCGTATATCATTGACAAATATCGTCATGCCGTCAATATCACCCCTTCCTGTCAAGCGGTGAGTATCAGTGGCTCCGAACCCTGTACGACTATCGTGTGCTCGGCATGGGCGGAAATACTGCCGTCGGCCGTCACCACCGTCCAGTTGTCGGACAACGTGTATACCCTGTAATCCCCTTGGTTCACCATGGGTTCGATGGCTATAGCGAGACCATCCGTGAGCTTCATACCTTTACCGGCTCTTCCGAAATTCGGTACCTGGGGAGGTTCGTGGAGCCTACGTCCTATGCCATGCCCCACCAACGCCCTTACCACGCTGAATCCCATCGCCTCCACCGTGTCCTGGATGGCTGCGCCCACATCACCCAGGGTCGCACCGGCCCTGGCGGCGGCTATACCTCGATCCCTGGCCTCGTACACCGTTTTCACCAGGAGCATAGCCCTTGGATCGGTCACCCCTACGGCAACCGTATCCGCAGCATCCCCATGGAACCCGTTCTTGAAAACCCCGACATCGATGCTCACCAGATCCCCTCTTTTTACAACCTTCCCGGTCGAAGGAATGCCGTGGACCACCTCATCGTTTATAGATACGCACACCGCAGCCGGATAGCCATTGTAACCCAGGAAAGAGGGAACTCCTCCCTCGGACTCTATCACCCTCTTGCCCACCATCTCGATTTCCTCGGTGGTTACGCCGGGTTCGATGAAATCCTTCATCTCATTCAGGGCTTTGCGCACTATCCTTCCGGGCTCCTTCATGAGTTCAAGGTCACCATCCCTGACTATTCCCATTCTCTCAGGGCCTCCAGTATCCTCTCGTATACACACTCCACCGTTCCCACGCCGTCCACCCTTGCAAGGCGTCCGTCCCGGGCGTAGTACCCGATCAGGCCTTCCGTCTGTTCGTGGTAGTTCTCGAGCCTTTTCCTGATAACTTCCACGTCATCATCGCTTCTCCTGGTATAAGGAGTACCACAAACCGGGCAGAGATCCCCTTCCGCCGTTCCCTTGTCGGCCGGCCTGCCGCAGGAACACTCGAGGCGGCCGGCTAGTCTAGCGATGACCTCCTCGTCGGGCACGTCTATAAGCAGAGCGCCGGAAAGACATGTACCCCGGGATTCCAGGAACTCGTCCAGTTTCTCGGCCTGGGAAACGTTCCTCGGATACCCGTCCAGCAGGAAACTATCCAATCCGGAGATTCTGCGAAATACCTCCTGGTTCACTATTTCGTCGCTTACCAGGTCACCGTTTTCGATTACCTGCCTGACCAAGCGTCCGAGTTCGGAATCGCTTTCGACGGCTTCCCTCAGAAGCATGCCGGTGGATATGTGGACCATACCGTAATGTTGGCACAGCTTCCGTGCCTGAGTCCCTTTACCCGATCCCGGCGGTCCAAAAATCGTGATCTTCATTCGCTACCTTCTGCCCCTGATCTTTCCCTTGCTCAGGAATCCGTCGTAGTGCCTCATCAGCAAATGAGTCTCGATCTGCCTGAGCGTCTCCAGAGCGACTCCCACGACTATGAGCAGGCTAGTTCCTCCGAACATGAAATTGACGTTCATGTACTTGGTCATGAGCATGGGCATCACCGCCACCCCGGCCAGGAAGATTGAGCCGGGCAGCGTGACTCTCACCAATACCTTCTCAATGTATTTCGCCGTGCTTTTACCGGGTTTTCTTCCCGGTATGAAACCGCCGTATTTCTTCATATTGTCCGCCAGATCCTGGGGATTGAAGGTGATGGCGGTGTAGACGTACGCGAACAGAATGATCAGAAAACTGTAAATTATCATGTACATTCCGCTTCCCGGAGCCATGTAGCGATTGACCCAGGTATCTATCCCTGTATTGGGGAAAAACATGGCGATGCTGCTGGGAAACATCATGAACGCCTGGGCGAAGATCACCGGAATAACACCGGCGGTATTGAGCCTGAGAGGAATGTGCGTGCTCTGGCCGCCGTAGACTTTCCTTCCTCTCACCTGTTTAGCATAGGTTACCGGAATTCGTCTCTGGGCCTCGGTCATCAGCACCACGAAGGCAACCACGGCGAACATGAACACGCCCAGGGCCAACGCAGTCACGAAACCGGTCTGCTGTAATACGAACACGTCCCTGTATATGGAGATCAGGGCGCCGGGAATTCTTCCGACTATACCGGCGAAAATTATCAGGCTTATACCGTTGCCGATTCCCCGTTCCGTGATCCTTTCCCCGAGCCACATAACGAAAATCGTACCTGTTATCAGCGTGACCACCGTCTGTACGGTGAACCCCAGTCCCGGATTGGGAACTATCATGAGTCCCCTGTTGTTAAGCCCCACCAGGTACTGGGATATTCCCAGACCTTGGATCATGGCAAGAAGCACGGTACCGTACCTGGTGAGTTCGGTCATCTTCTGTCTTCCCGCTTCCCCTTCCTTCTTCAGTCGCTCGAAGTATGGGAAAACGGATGTCAGGAGCTGTATTATGATGGATGCGGATATGTAGGGCATTATACCCAGGGCGAATACCGACGCCCTCCTCAGGGCGCCTCCCACAAAGAGATCGTACATGCCCATCAACCCGCCGCCCTGACTGAAAGCCTGGTTCAGAGCATCCCCGTCGATACCCGGAACCGGAATGTGTCCTCCCACCCTGTAGACGGCCAGCAAGAGAAAAGTATAGAACACCTTTTTCTTGAGTTCCGGAATCTTCAGGATGTTCTCGAAGCCACGCATCAGTCGAGCACCTCTACGATACCGCCCGCCGCCTTTATCGCTTCCACGGCTCCGACGCTGAAAGCGTGGGCGCAAACCGTCAGCGGCCTGTCCAGTTCACCCTCTCCCAGGATCTTCACCGGTCTCAAGCGGGAAGATATCAGTCCCGAGTTCTTGAGCAGATCCACCGTCACCACGGTATCAGCCTCGAACCTGCCCAGATTTCCAACGTTCACCACCTGGTAACGCCTGGCGAAGCGGGCGTTGTTGAATCCCTTGTGGCTCATGCGCCTCTGGATGGGCATCTGCCCACCTTCGAACCAAG
Organism: Candidatus Fermentibacteraceae bacterium; assembly: GCA_027067855.1. Classification (GTDB taxonomy): domain Bacteria; phylum Fermentibacterota; class Fermentibacteria; order Fermentibacterales; family JCC-6; genus Aegiribacteria. The sequence continues at coordinate 101,165 of JAMOUX010000013.1, read as the reverse complement.
GCTGTATGCTTGACCTCGCCCTTTGGCCCTTGTGTCCCTTGCCGCTGGTTCCTCCTTTGCCGGAACCCCTTCCGCGACCGAGCCTGGACGGTTTAGAGGTGGCTCCCTTGGCTGGTCGAAGATGCTGCAAACGTCTCACTCGTTCACCTCCTCAACTTCCAGCAGGTGCGCTACCCTGTTTATCATACCGCGTATCTGTGGGGTATCCCGATGAATCACCGGCTGGTTCAGCCTCTTGATTCCAAGGGCCTCTAGGGTGCGTTTCTGCACTTCCTTCCTGCCGATGGCACTCCTTACCTGGACGATCCTGTATTTCCTGTCAGCCATCGCTCTTCCTCCTGGCCACCGTATCCCTCCGGTAGCCGCTTACCCTGTCTATGAGAACCAGGTCCCTGAGCCCCTCCATGGTGGCTTTCACCACATTGTGCGGGTTGTTGGAACCCTGGGACTTGGTAAGCACGTCCTTTATCCCGGCGCATTCCATTACCGCCCTGACCGCCGAACCCGCTATTACTCCCGTACCCGGGCTGGCCGGGCGAAGAAGAACCTTCCCCGAACCGAATCTTCCCAGTATTTTGTGAGGAATGGTCCTCTCGTCCACCAAGGGAATTCGGATCATGCTCTTCCTCGCGTCTTCCTGGGCTTTCCTTATGGCCTCGGGAAGCTCCGTGGCCTTACCCAGGCCCACGCCCACCATGCCGTTCGCATCTCCCACGGCGACGATGGCGTTGAAACCGAAGTTCCTGCCTCCCTTCGTCACCTTGGCCACCCTGTTTATGGATATCAACCTGTCGATGAGACCGGCTTCTTCCAATTTCGATTCCCTCTGTTTCCTGAAGGAACCGCTTTTGCCTTCCCTATTCCTGCTTTCCAATGTCCAGCCTGTCCCTTCTAGAACCTGAGACCCGCTTCACGGGCACTTTCGGCCAATGCCTTCACCCGCCCGTGGTAGGGGTGTCCCCCTCGGTCGAATACAGCCTTCTCTATACCTTTCTCCCTGGCCTTCTCGGCAACGAGCCGCCCTAACCTTGATGCCTGCTGCGTTTTGGTCTCCTTTTCAGCAGTGGCGAAGCTGGCGGCCTTGGTGGTCAGGGTGAACAGGGTCCTACCGGCAAGATCATCGATCAGACTGGCTTCAGTATGCTTGAGAGACTTCCTGACCAGCAGTCTGGGTCTCTCTTCGGTTCCGAACACCTTTTTTCGGATATGGAAGTGCCGGCGATGGAGACGCTGCTTTCTGGTCGGTCTAGCCATCCTAGTCTCCTCCTGCCATTATGTTATGGTTTTCACTGCCTTGCGCCTGACATACTGGTCGGAGTATCGGAAACCTATAAGGTTGTACGGCTCCACCGGCTTTATCTTGTACAACTCGGCGCTGAAGGCTCCAACCAACTGTTTGTCCACTCCGCTGACAGTGAGCGAGAAGGAATTCTGACCGGGTTTCACCTCGACCAGGATCCCCTCGGGTATCTCGAAGAGGACCTTATGGGAAAAGCCTACCTGCATCTCCAGGATATTTCCCTTGACTTCGGCCTGATAGCCCTTTCCATGGACCAGCAGGGTTTTGCCGTGTCCCTGCGACACTCCCTGAATCCTGTTTGCCAGATGTGCCCTGGTAGTACCGTGCAGCCTGGTCAGTTCCTTGGTGTCCTTCTCCCTCTTAACAAGTATCTGGTCACCTATTTTCTCCACGATGATTCCCGGGGGAACGGTCAGTTCCACCTCGCCCCTGGGACCCTTCACCCTCAGGAGATCGCCCTCCCTGGTCATGGTGACCCCTTCCGGCAGCGGAATGGGGAGTCTTCCTATTCGTGACATCCTGGTTACCTCTCCTTACCAGACATGCAGGAGGATTTCACCGCCCACATGCTGTTTCCTCGCCTCAGCGTCGGTCAGAACACCCTTGGGGGTGGTGAGCACGGCCATGCCCTTTCCACCCATGACTTTCGGTATCTCATCAACGCTGGTGTAAACCCTGCATCCGGGCTTGGATATCCTCTTGAGGCCCACGATGAGGGGTTGATCGTTCCTGTAAGCGAGGTATATCCTGAGTATTCCCTGCTTGTTGTCTTCCATCATCCTGAATCCCCTGATGAAGCCCCTGTTGTAGAAGGTCCTGGCTATTGACACCTTCAGCTTGGAGGATGGAATATCCACTATCTTGTGTCCCGCCTTGGATGCATTCCTTACCCGGGTGAGCATATCGGCGATGGGGTCCGTCATCGACATCTCTTTCCGCCTCCTCTCACCAACTGGCCTTGCGAACACCGGGGAGAAGTCCCCTGTTCACCATGTCCCTGAAACAGATACGGCATATACCGTATTTCCTGAGGTAACCCCTGGAGCGCCCGCACATGGAACACCTGTTGTACTGCCGCACCTTGAACTTGGGGGGCCTCTTCTGTTTCTCTATAAGAGCCTTTCTAGCCACTTGCATTCACCCCCTGTCAACCCGTGCTCCTGCGAAACGGCATGCCCAGGAGCTTCAGCAGTTCCAGGGCTTCCTCGTCGGTCTTTGCACTGGTTACGATCGTTATGTTCATTCCTCTGAACTTGTCTATGCTGTCAACGTTTATTTCAGGAAAGATAGCCTGCTCCTCGACTCCGAAGTTGTAGTTCCCACGTCCGTCGAAACTCTTGAGCGACAGTCCCCTGAAATCCCTCACCTGGGGAATCGAGAAGGTAATGAGCCTGTCCAGGAATTCCCACATGCGATCCCCGCGCAGGGTAACGAATACACCTATGGGCATTCCTTGCCTCAACCGGAAACCCGCCACCGATTTCTTGGCCTTGGCGACCACGGGCATCTGCCCGGTTATAGTGGCAAGCTGTTCCGTGGCGTTCTTGATGTTGTTGGCATTTTCCATGGCTTCCCTGCCGAGCCCCATGTTGACCACGATCTTCAGCAAACGGGGAATCTGGTTGACGTTCTCGTAGCCGAACCGCTCCAGGAGCTTGCCACGCAGTTCATCCCTGTAAATTTTCTCCAACCTTGGCAGCGTCCTCACCCGGTCACCTCCTATCCAGTGGAGATTATTTCGTTGCAGGCCTTGCAGTGACGCTGCAGCTTGCCTTCCTCGTCCCTCTTCCTGGCGATTCCGGCAGCCTCTCCACAACCCGGACAGACGACCCTGAGGTTGTAGACGTGTATCGGCGCCTCCTTTTCCACGATCCCACCCTGCTGATTCTTCGTGGATGGCCTCGTGTGCCTCTTGATCATGTTGAGCCCCTCGACGATGGCACGGTTCTTCTTCTTGAAAACCTTCAGGATTTTCCCCTGCTTGCCCTTTTCGTCGCCGGCTATGACCAGGACCCTGTCACCCTTGCGGACGTGCATCATATTACCTCCGGGGCCAAGGAGACTATCTTCATGAAGTGCTCCCTCAACTCGCGCCCCACGGGGCCGAAAATCCTCGTGGCCACCGGCTGGTAAGAGTCGTCCAGTATAACCACGGCATTGTCACCGAACCTTACGGACGTCCCGTCTTTCCGGTTGAGTTCCTTCCTGGTCCTTACTATGACGGCCCTTCTTACTTCCTTGGCCTTCACCGCACCATCGGGAAGGGCATCCTTCACCGAAACCACAATCACGTCACCAATGGTGGCGTACCTGCGCCGGGTTCCTCCAAGAACCTTGATGCACAGAACGGTTCTGGCTCCGGAATTATCGGCGACTTTCAGCTTGGTTTCGCTTTGTATCATGCGGCACCTCCTATCGGGCCCGCTCCACGATTTCGAGAACGCGCCAACGCTTTGTTTTGGAGATGGGCCTGGTTTCGGCTATGGTGACCCTGTCCCCCACTCCGCACCGGTTCTCTTCATCGTGAACGTAATACTTCTTTGTTGTACGGTAACGCTTCTTGTAGACCGGGTGTGGCTTTACCGATACCACTTCCACCACCACGGTCTTGTCCATGGCATCGGAGACCACGGTCCCCGTAAGGACCCTCCTGTTGCCTACTCTAGTCTCAGCCATTCTTTTTCCCTTTCCCGGAACCGGGTTCCAGCCCGAGGTCCATCTCCCTGAGTATCGTCAGGGTCCTGGCCAGTTCCCTCCGGGCCATCCTCTTTCTCAAGGGGTTGTCGAGTTGCTGGGTCGAACTGCGGAACCTCAGGTTGAACAGTTCCTGTCTGAGTTCCCTGGCATGTTCTTCCAACTCTTCCCTGCTCAAGGATCGAAGCTCGTGAGCCTTCATTGGAGCTCCTCCTTGTCCCTGACCATGAACCTTGTTTTGATGGGAAGCTTGTGCCCGGCAAGCCGCATCGCCGACTTCGCCAACTTCACGGGCACTCCCTCCAGTTCGAACATCACCCTTCCCGGCTTGACCACAGCCACCCAGTGATCCACGCTCCCTTTACCCTTCCCCATCCTGGTTTCGGCAGGAGTGGAGGTAACCGGCTTATCGGGGAATATTCTTATCCAAACCTTGCCGCCCCTTTTCACGTGCCTGGTCAGAGCGACCCTGGCGGCCTCTATCTGGGCGCTGGTTATCCAACCGGGTTCCAGGGCCTGGAGACCGTACTCTCCGAAGGAAATCTTCGCGCCTCCCTTGGCACGACCCCTCATGCGGCCCCTATGCTGTTTTCTGTACTTAGTCCTCTTTGGCATCAACATCGGTATCACCTGCCATCCGAAGAACCGGTCACGGGAAGTTCGTGAACCTCACCGTGGTATATCCACACCTTGACGCCGATGGTCCCGTAGGTCGTCTTTGCGACATCCTTGGCGAAATCGATGTGAGCCCGCAGGGTATGCAGAGGTACCCTTCCTTCGTGATAAGTATTGACCCTGGACATCTCGGCGCCGCCCAGACGCCCGGCGCAGGAAATCTTGATACCCTTGGCCCCATCGGCCATGGCATCCCTTATAGCCATGCGCATGGCCCTCCTGACGGAAACCCTGCCCTCGAGCTGGCGTGCCACTTTGTCAGCGACCAGGACAGCATCGCACCTGTCATTCCTTACTTCCTCGACCTTCGTCCTGACGATCTTTCCGCCGACTATCACCTTCAGCTCGTTGGTGATCCTGTCGATGTTGGAACCCTTGCTTCCTATCACCTGCCCGGGTCTCGCCGTCCAGATCACCACCTCGACTTCTTGGGGTTTCCTCAGGATCTCGACCTTGGATACCCTGGCCTTGTCCAACCTGGACTTGAGGTAGCGCCTTATGTCGGCATCTTCCTTCAGGTGCTCCGAGTATTTCCTGCCCCTGGCGAACCAGGTGGAATCCCAACCGCGGCTGATTCCAAGACGGAGGCCGATAGGATTGGTCTTCTGTCCCATGCTATTCCTCTCGTCCCTGTCCGGCCGCCTCCTGTGAGTCGACGACCATCACCGATATGTGACTCGTTCTATGTCTTATTCTCGTGGCCCGTCCTCTGGCCCTGGGCCTCCATCTCATCAGCACCGGGCCTTCGTCCACTATCACGTTCTCCACAACCAGGTCGTCCACGTCCAGGCGTCGTCCCTCAGCCTTCACTATCGCGTTGGCCACGGCGGAATCCAGAACCTTTTCCATTATCCGGGAAGCGTTCCTGGGTATCGTCATGAGAACGGAAAGGGCCTGGTTCACTGTCTTGCCCCTGATGAGATCCGCCACGTATCTCGCCTTCCGGGGTGGAACCCTGACGAACCTGGCTCTTGCCACTGCCTTCATCTCAATTCCTCCCTACTTGCTCTTTTTCTTCGTTTCGCGGTGTCCGCGGAACGTTCTCGTGGGAGCGAATTCACCCAGCTTGTGCCCCACCATGTTCTCCACCACGAACACGGGCACGAACTTGCGCCCGTTGTGCACGGCGAAGGTATGCCCGACGAACTCGGGAGGAATGGTGGATCTCCTGGACCAGGTTTTGATTATTCTCTTCTCCCCGGAAGCTTCCATCTTCATCACTTTTTCCATCAGCTTGGGCTCGATGTACGGACCCTTCTTCAATGAACGGGGCATGGCCTACTTCCTCCTCTTCCCTGTAGGTCTCCGCCTTATTATCAACTTGTCGGAAGGCTTCTTCCTACGGGTCCTCAATCCCTTGGCGAGTTGACCCCAAGGTGAACACGGATGCCTGCCTCCGCTGGATTTGCCTTCACCACCTCCCATGGGATGATCGATGGGGTTCATGGCAACTCCCCTGACCTTGGGTCTCCTGCCCAGCCAGCGGCTTCTGCCCGCTTTTCCGGAAACAACCAGGGAATGCTCGGCGTTACCGACGGTACCCATGGTCGCCATGCAACTCACATGAACCATTCTCGTCTCCCTAGAAGGCATCTTGAGCGTGGCGTAACCGCCTTCCCGGGCCATCAGCTGAATGGATGCACCGGCGCTTCGTGCAAGCTGGCCGCCCTTCCCGGGCTTGAGTTCGACGTTGTGTATCATCGACCCGATGGGAATCTTCGAGAGGGGAAGGTGATTTCCTATCTCAGGAGGCGAACCGGGTCCGGATACCACGATCTGTCCTACGTACAGTCCCTCGGGAGCGATGATGTACCTTTTCTCCCCATCCACGTAGTTGACCAGGGCTATCCTGGCGGAACGGTTGGGGTCGTACTCTATGGAAACGATCTTGCCCGGTACTCCGAACTTGTTCCTCTTGAAGTCTATCTTCCTGTAGATTCTTTTATGACCACCCCCACGGTGCCTGCTGGTCACCCTGCCGAGGTTATTCCGCCCGGCTTTGCTCTTCAGGGGAACCATGAGGGATTTCTCGCCGTGGTCCCTGGTGATCTCGTCGAATCCCGGAGATACCTTGAACCGGGTTCCGGGAGTGATAGGCTTCCAACGTTTCATGGCCATACCGCTACACCCCCTCGAAGAAGTCGACGGTATCGCCATCGACGAGGGTAACTACCGCTTTTTTCCATGTGGCCCTGCGACCGACGTTCCGACCGAGTCTTTTGACCTTTCCCCGCATCCTCATGGTCTTGACGTCTTCGACGTGAACATCGAAAAGTTCTTCTATGGCCCGGGCTATCTGTTTCTTGGTGGCCCTGGGGACAACCTTGAAGACGTACTGATTGGATTCCTCGCGAAGCAAGGTGCTCTTCTCTGTGACGACGGGACTTATGACTATCTGCCTGGCGTCTTTCATATCATTCTCTCCTTCAGCAGTTCGATCGCTTCCTCGGAAAGAAGAACCACTTCGGAATCGACCAGATCGTAGATGGAGACACTGGAAGCATCCATCGTCTTCAGATTGGGAATGTTCCTCGACGCCCTCTTCAAGAGGTCACCGCCCCTCCCCACGAGCAGGATGGTCTTCCTGTCACGACAATCGTGGTTCTCAAGCATCTTCGCCATCTCGCGGGTCTTGCCGGTGGACTCGAGATCTCTCATGACCTTGAGATTTCCCTCGGCCAGCCTTTCACTGAGTATGCCGGCAAGCGCTTTCCTGCGAACCTTCCTGTTGATCCTAACGTTCCATTTTCTGGGCTTGGGCCCGAAAACCACTCCCCCGCCCCGCCAAATAGGAGACTTGCGGGAACCGGCCCTGGCATTTCCGGTACCTTTCTGGCGCCAGGGTTTCGAACCGGAAGCATTAACTTCGCTGCGGCCCAGCGTTGACACCGTTCCCTGCCGGCGGTTCAGCCTCTCGGCCCTTACCACCTCCCACAGAATGTGAGTGGAAACACTGGTGCCGAACAATTCCTCGGGCAGATCGGTGGTTCCGATCTCTTCACCCGCCATGGTGTAAACTCTTACAGCGGCCATGACTACCTCTCACCCCCCGATCCACGTTTCTTCACCAGGAGGAAACCGTTCCTCGAACCGGGAACCGCTCCCTTGAGGATAAGAAGGTTCTTTTCGGCATCCACCTTCACTACCTCCAGATTACGGACGGTGACCTTCCTGCCTCCGTCCCTTCCCGGCATTTTCTTGTTCTTCCATACCCTGGAAGGCGTGGCGCACTGCCCGATGGATCCCGGCACCCTGTGGGACTTGCATCCATGGGTGGTATCGCCGCCGGAGAACCCGTGACGCTTCACCACTCCCTGGAAACCTTTGCCCTTGGAAACACCGGTAACGTCTACCTTCTCTCCGGGGGTGAACATCGACACGTCAAGGAAATCTCCGGGCTTTACCTCTCCGGAGGGCATGGGCACCTCGCAAAACCTGGCCACCGGGGGAGCTCCGCTCTTCTCCAGGTGACCGAGTATCGGCTTGTTAAGCCGCTGCTTCTTCTGGTTCCTGTACCCTATCTGCACGGCTCTGTAACCATCGTTTTCGATGGTCTTGACCTGGGTCACGGGATTGGGTTTAGCCTCAAGCACGGTGACCGGTATCACCTTGCCGTCATCGGAAAAGATACGCGTCATGCCTACCTTACGAGCCATTATTCCGCTCATAGACCACTTCCCATCGCTGAAGTCCCTTTCGCCGGCGGAGGGACGAGCGTTTTTGAATTCCGGCCTGCCGGTCAACCGCCATCAACCGTCAGAACCACATTTCTCTTAACCCGGTAATACCGGGCCAGTCAGAACAACAACCGAAAAATTCAGATTTCGTTCATTTCCACGTCCACGCCTGCAGGTACGTCCTGTGACCTCAGCGCGGCCGCGGTTTCCTCGTTGGGGTCCTCGATTTCTATCAGGCGTGAATGAACCTTCATTTCAAACTGTTCCCTGGACTTCTTGTCCACGTGCGGACTCCTAAGTACAGTAACCAGCGACCTCTTCGTGGGAAGAGGAATCGGACCCGACACCTTCGCCCCGGTCTTTACGACACTTCTCACTATCGCAGTAGCGGAACGGTCGAGAAGCCTGTGGTCATATGCCCTGAGCTTGATCCTCAACCTGTTGTTCTTCAATTACGTCTCCATTCCCTGCAAGCACCCTATCAGGTCCTAGTTATTCCCATTTGTTCCAGGATCCTCTTTGTTATGTTGTCAGCCATTCTTTCGTAACGACTGAATTGCATGGAGAACCCTGCGCGACCCTGCGTCAGGGAACGCAGGGCACTACTATAACCAAAAAGTTCTGCGAGGGGAACCCTCGCTTTTATCGACTGTACCTCTCCCACCGGTTCCATACTCAATATGCTGCCCCGTCTTGCATTTACATCGCCTATCACCTCGCCCACGTAATCAGACGGGCAGATGATTTCCAGTTGCATCAGAGGCTCCTTCAGGATAGGGACACCTTTATTCATGCACTCCCTGAACGCCATGGAGCCAGCATAAGCATAACCGGTTTCGGAGGAATCGGTTTCGTGCAATCTTGCGAACAGTAATTCCACCCTGACTCCGTCCACGGGATATCCGGCCAACGGTCCGGCTCCCAGAGAACCCTTTACGCCACGTTTCACGGCTTCCACGAAATGGTCGGGAAACTCTTCGGTTTCCATGGCGTTCACGAACTCAAAACCGGATTCCAGCGGCGAGACTCTCAGACGGGCATGACCGTAATGCCCCCTTCCCTGGATGAGCCTGGCGAACTCGCTCTCGCATTCCGCAGGTACCGATACGCTCTCCCTGTAAGAAACTTGAGGCCTCCCCGTCCTCACTTCTACGCCTTTTTCCGTGCGTATCCTACTGGCAATTATCTCAAGATGAAGCTCCCCCATGCCCATTATGATCGTCTGACCGGATTCCTCGTCCACCCCGACTCTGAAACTCGGATCTTCGCTGACGAGTTCGGCCAGGGCCTTCTCCAGGGCTTTTTCATCTGAAGTATTCAGCGGTTCGATGGCCACCTGCATGACCGGCTCGGGAAATTTTATGGATTCCAGCGTGAGGCGCCGGCCCGGTAAGGTCAGCGTGTCCCCCGTAGCAGCGTCCTTCAATCCCGCCGCAGCTATGTCTCCCGCCTTCACGTGCTCAAGGTGGTCCCTCTTGTTGGCGTGAAGCCGCACCAACCTGGTAAGCCTGTCCTTCCTGTCGGTACGGTTGTTCAATACGTAATCCCCGTCCTTTACCAAGCCGGAGTACACTCTCATGAAGGCAAGCCTGCCGAGGTGAGGATCGGTCTGAATCTTAAATACCAGCGCCGTGAAGGGTTCGTCTTCGCTGCGTCCCACCCGGACCTCCGTGCCATCCTGGAGAAAACCCGTAACCGGAGGCAGGTCCACCGGGGAAGGAAGCCAGTCGACGATGGCATCCATCAGCTGTTGTATACCCACGTTCCTCAGGGCCGCTCCCGCGAGGACGGGAACCAGTTCTCCAGCTATTACCCCCTTCCTGAGCAGGCGCCTGACCTCGTCGGACTCCAGGGATCCGTCAAAGTATTTTTCAATGGCGGTCTCGTCCAACATGGCCGCCGTCTCCCAAAGGGAATCCCTTGCTTCGAGGTACTCTTCCTCAAATTCTTCCGGAACGTTCTCCATGGTGAACCTGGCACCGAAGGAAGCTTGATCGAAACGTACCGCTTTGCCGGCTATTATGTCTATTATTCCTGAAAAACCATCCGCGCTTCCCATGGGAAGGATAACCGGAACCGGCCTGGCTCCCAGCATGTCCTTCATCATTCTCAGAACCCTGGAAAAATCCGCGCCCTGGCGGTCCATCTTGTTGACGAATGCTATTCTGGGCACCCCGTACCGGTCGGCCTGGTGCCAGACCGTCTCCGATTGGGGTTCCACTCCTCCCACGGCGCAAAACACGGCAACCGCACCATCGAGCACCCTGAGGCTCCTCTCCACCTCGGCAGTGAAATCCACGTGGCCGGGGGTATCGATGATGTTCACCTGATGGCCCTTCCATATACATGTCGTGGCCGCGGACTGGATCGTTATACCCCGCTCTTTTTCCTGGGGCATCCAGTCCATGGTGGCGGTGCCGTGATCCACGTCCCCCATCCTGTGCACTCTTCCGGAGTAGTACAGGATGCGCTCGGTAGTGGTGGTCTTGCCCGCATCTATGTGAGCCGTTATGCCGATGTTTCGTATCTTCTCGGCGGGAAACTCGGCAGTCATCCCCGTTGATCCTTCCAGTCACGCTCCCCCACCACGCACCACCGGAAGGACCGAAAAAACAGGGATCCTACCAGCGGTAATGGGCGAAGGCCTTGTTGGCTTCCGCCATCTTGTGGGTATCTTCCTTTTTCTTGACGCTTCCGGCGTTCTCGCCCCTTGAAGCATCTATCAGTTCGGCGGCCAGTTTTTCCGCCATGCCTTTGCCTTTCCGCTGAGCCGCGAACTGGATTATCCAGCGTATGGCCAGCGAATCCTTCTCATGAGGCCTGACCTCCATGGGAACCTGATATGTGGATCCCCCCACTCTTCTTGACTTGACCTTGAGCTGTGGTCTTACGTTGGCCATGGCCCTGTTGAAAACCGTCACGGGATCCTGCCCGGTACGCTCGGTCACTATATCCATGGCATCGTAGAATATTCTTTCCGCCACGGATTTTTTTCCGTCCTTCATCAATTTATTTATGAACTTCGCCATGAGCAGGTTGCCGAACTTCTTGTCCGACTTGATCTCCCGCCTCTTGGGTCTTGAACGTCTAGCCATTCGTCCTCCCCGATTTCCATCCGTTCCCCGCATTATCCGCAGGTACGGCGAAATCGTGTTTCGCTACTTTTCCTTCCTGGTGCCGTACTTGGAACGACTCTTCTTCCTGCCCTCTACTCCCGATGCATCCTCCACGCCCCTGATGATGTGGTACCTGACACCGGGAAGGTCCTTGACCCTTCCACCCCTTATGAGCACCACGGAGTGCTCGTTGAGATTGTGATCTATTCCGGGTATGTACGCAGTCACTTCGAAGCCGTTACGTAGTCGTACCCTCGCCACCTTGCGCAAGGCGGAATTGGGCTTCTTGGGAGTGGAAGTGTACACCCTGGTACAGATTCCCCGCTTCTGGGGACATCCTGTCAGGGCGGGAGCTTTCGTTTTCGCCTTCTGTTTTTTCCGCCCGTGACGAACTAGCTGATTAATGGTCGGCAATCCTTCTCCTTTCAATCTGTTCGCCCCGCGCCGCCCACGGCGCAAGGGGCTATAACTCTATACATCGAAATCCGTTTCGTCAATATCGAATTCGTCCTTGCCATCCGTAAGGACGGGTTCCGGAACCGGCTCACCCCCGGGCAGGGTGAGTCTGATTTTCCTGTATTTCTTCATTCCAGTGCCAGCGGGGATGAGATGACCTACTATAACGTTCTCTTTCAACCCCTTGAGGTAATCCACCTTAGCCGCTGTAGCGGCATCCGCGAGTACCTTGTTGGTCTCCTGGAAGGATGCCGCGGACAGGAAACTTTCCGTAGCCAGCGACGCCTTGGTTATACCAAGCAGCAACACCGCCGAAGTCGCGGGTTTCTTACCCTGCATGATCACGGTCCTGTTTTCTCTCTGGAGCACCAGCCTGTCCACTTGCGCCCCCTCAAGGAACTGGGTATCGCCCGGATCGTCTATTTTCGCCTTCGACAGCATCTGGCGCACCACTATGCTTATGTGCTTATCGTTGATTCGGACTCCCTGGAGACGGTACACCTCCTGTATCTCGTTGAGGAGGTATTGCTCGGCTGCCTCGGTGCCCTTTATCCTCAGTATGTCGTGGGGCGAGAGCGGTCCTTCCGTAAGCCTGTCCCCGGCTTTGACCCTGTCTCCTTCCCTGACCCTGATGTGCTTGGTCGCCGGTATCTTCACGGAAAATTCCTGACCGTGGGTTCCCCTTATGGTAGCGGTCCTCATTCCCGCTTTTATGGGGCTCAGGGAAACGACGCCGTCGATCTCCGCGATGACCGCCGCCTCCTTTGGTACCCTGGCCTCGAAAAGCTCATCCACCCTGGGAAGCCCCCCGGTGATATCCCTCTGCTGTCCGAGTTTCCGCTCTATCCTGGCTATATGTTCACCTGGTTTGATCAGGCTGCCGTCGTTGACCCTCAGGTGGGCGCCGCTGGGAATGGGATATTTCCCCTTGACCACATCGGCGATGTATTCCTCCACCGGATCCTTCTCCAGCTTCTTCTTTCCCTGCTGAACGATGTGACTGCGGATCCCCCTGGTGGTGAAGTCCGCTATCAGCATCATCTTACCTTCGGCTATCCTGTCCTGTATCATGCGTACCAGGCGCCTGGTGCCCAGATGTCCCCTGTCGAGAGATTCTATGACCAGGACGAAAGGCCCCTTCCGACTAAGGTCAACCAGACGCTCCGCAAAGTTCTCTTCCACTACCGGGTCTTTGCGCCTGCCTATCTTCTCGAGTTCATCAACGGCCTCTTTCAGGGCCTTGACTTCCTTCCCGGCCTTGTCCTTGAAGTATCCGATGATCTCCTTGGCGGCACATACGAACGCGGCATGGCTTCCGGTACCCGCTTTCATGCAATTTATGGTTACGGTGGGGATCTTCTCGTTTTTCAGTCTGGTCGCGAATTCTTCCACCAAGGTCTCGGTTTTGTAGGCGCTGAATTCCTGGTAGGTGTAGACGACCCTGCCGTGACCTTCCAGCATCTCCTTCTTGAGATCGTTCATGAGGTAGAGTTCCTCATCACGCCTTCTGGCACGACCGCTGAGTACGACTATCTCCTCGGGAAGTATGAACACGTGGGGGTGCAGCGTCTTGCTCCGATCCTCGACTATCACCATCTGCTTCCGCTGCTCGCTGTCTATGTCTTCCTTAAGGGTCGCATCCTCCTCGATGTCAACGTAATGGACGCTTCCGTCCTGCTCCGCTACAATAGGAATTATGAAGGGATCGCTCCTGCAGATCACGTCGCCCTTCTTTATGGGCTGCCCGTCTTCCACCATCATTTGGGAACCCACCACTATATCGTACGTGGAGAGCACTTCCCCGGATTCGTCGAGAATGTCCAACTGCGTGTTGCGGGTGCTTATCCTCACCACGCTGCCGTTTTCCTCCGTCCTCCTGACGATATAGGGAATTCTTATACTCACGTAACCGGAATGTCTCGCCACTACTTCGGACTCGCGGGTTTCTCTTCCTGCGACACCCCCCGTGTGGAAAGTTCTGAGGGTGAGCTGCGTCCCCGGTTCGCCTATGCTCTGGGCGGCTATGACTCCCACCGATTCTCCCTCGGTAACCATCTTGTTTCGGGAGAGGTCCCAGCCGTAACATTTCGCGCAGAGTCCGCGTTCGGCTTCGCATGCGAGGACACTCCTTATCCTCACGGATTCCACGCCGATCTTGTCTATCTCGGAAGCAAGCGCCCACGTTATCTCCTGGCCCACCTCGCACACGACCTCGTCGGTACCGGGTTTGTAGATGGTCTCAGCGGCGACTCTCCCAAGTATTCTGTCCCTGAGAGGCTCGATGACTTCCTCGCCCTCCTTGAGGGCAGTCACCACCCTGCCGCCTATGGTGCCGCAATCTTCCATGGTGATTATCACGTCCTGGCACACGTCCACCAGTCTCCTGGTAAGGTAACCGGCATCTGCAGTCTTAAGAGCGGTGTCCGCCAGTCCTTTCCTGGATCCGTGGGTGGATATGGAATACTCGATGACCGAGAGGCCTTCCTTGAGGGACGAGACTATGGGAGTCTCGATGGTCTCGCCCATCTCACCGACAAGCTTCTTGCTGGGCTTCGTCATCAGTCCCCTCATGCCGGCCAGCTGTTTCATCTGGTCGACGCTTCCCCTGGCTCCCGAATTAGCCATCATGTATATGGGATTGAAACCGTGGTTGTCGTGGCTCAATGTCTCCATCATGGCATTCTTGACTTCCTCGGTGGCCTTGGCCCATGCGTCGATGACTCTGTTGTATCTTTCCGCCTCCGTGAGCTGCCCCATCTTGGAGTTTTTCTCGATTTCCTCTATTTCCCTGGAAGTCTTGTCGACGATATTCCCCTTTTCCTCCGGAACGATCATGTCTCTCATGCTCACCGTAAGACCCGACACGGTGGAGTAGTGGAAACCCAATTCCTTCAGATTATCGAGGAAGACCGCCGTCCGCACCGCACCCAGTCGGTTGTAACACCTTCCCACGAGCTTATTCAAACCTTTTTTGCTGAAAACCTCGTCGTGAGGCGTAATCGCATTGGCCGCTATGTAACCCAGACCCTCGGGTATTATCTCGTTAAAGAGGACCTGCCCGACAGTGGTGTAATCCTTCCAGAAAGGAGGTGTTACATTATCACCGTTGTGGTTGGTTTCAACTATGCTGTTGATCCCCCTGATTTTTATCTTCGCGTGAAGATCGATCTTACCCGCGTCGAACGCACCCCTCACCTCGTCCATGGAGGAAAATATCATACCCTCGCCCCTGGCGCCGGGAAGAGGCTTGGTCAGATAATATACGCCTATCACCATATCATGGCTGGGAGTGGTCACCGGCTCGCCGCTGGCGGGCCTGAGGATGTTCTTGCTTCCCAGCATGAGCATCCTGGCCTCGACCTGGGCTTCCGCCGACAATGGAACATGAACCGCCATCTGGTCACCGTCGAAATCGGCGTTGAACGCTGCGCATGCCAGGGGATGAAGCTGTATGGCCTTACCTTCCACCAAAACGGGTTCGAACGCCTGGATACCGAGCCTGTGGAGAGTCGGGGCCCTGTTGAGCAGAACCGGATGATTCTGTATAACTTCCTCCAGCACCGGCCAGACTATATCGTCGGCTTCTTCCCATCTCTTCGTGGCCTTCTTCACCGACTCGTCCAACAGTTCACTTATCCTGGCGACGATAAACGGCTTGAAAAGCTCCAGGGCCATGCTCTTGGGTAGTCCGCACTGATGAAGTTTCAGGTGCGGTCCAACTACTATCACGCTTCGACCCGAATAATCGACTCTCTTGCCCAGAAGATTCTGCCTGAACCTGCCCCTTTTGCCCTTCAGGAGATCCGAAAGTGACCTGAGATCCCTCATACCGGCACCCCTGACGGGTTTCCGCCTGGAACCGTTGTCCAGAACGGAATCCACCGCCTCCTGGAGCATCCTTTTTTCATTTCTCAGTATGACTTCCGGAGCCTGGAGATCCAGTAATCTCTTAAGCCTGTTATTCCTGTTTATCACTCTCCGGTAGAGATCGTTCAGGTCACTGGAAGCGAACCTTCCCCCGTCCAACGGCACCAGCGGCCTGAGATCGGGAGGAAGCACCGGAAGCACTCTGAGAACCATCCACTCGGGTTTGTTGTCGTCCGAAGATAACCTGAAAGCCTCCACTATTTTAAGTCGCTTGATGTTCTTCTGGCGCCTGGTGCTTGTAGTTTCGTTGGCTATGCTGGTTCTCAGGGTGGTGGCCAGTTCTTCGAGGTTGAGGTTCGCCAGCATGGTCATTACGGCCTCGGCTCCCATGCCGACCTTGAACACGTCGCCGTATTCCTTCCTGGCCTCCCTGTACTCTTCGTCGGTGAGCACGGTACCCACGGGCAGATCGGGATGATTTGATTTGGTCACCACGTGGGACTCGTAATAAACGACTCTTTCGAGCTTGAGATTGGTTATGTCCAGCAACTTGGAGACCTTCATGGTTTTGAAGTACCATATGTGCACAACCGGTACGGCCAGGTCTATGTGCCCCATCCGTTCCCGACGCACCCTGGAATGGGTCACTTCCACCCCGCACCTGTCGCAGACGATGCCCTTGTTGCGTATCCTCTTGTACTTGCCGCAACTGCATTCCCAATCCCGGACCGGTCCGAATATACGCTCGCAAAAGAGACCGTCGGGCTCAGGCTTGTAACTCCTGTAGTTTATGGTCTCCGCCTGGGTCACTTCACCGTGGGACCACTTTCTTATCGTCTCGGGCGAGGCCAAGCTTATCTTCATTCCTCCGAAATTGGAGAGCAGGACCTTCGCATCCCTTCGGGAAACGTTTTCCAGCATTATTCCTCCTCCTCCCCTTCTTCGTCGGGCAAGAGTTCCACGTTCAGGGCCAGACTCCTCAATTCGTTCTGGAGCACGTTGAAAGCCTCCGGCGTAAGCGGTTCCGGTATGTTTTCACCGTTGACCATGGCGCTATAAGCCCTCGCCCTGCCATCTACGTCGTCCGACTTGATGGTAAGCATCTCTCTGAGGCAGTGTGACGCTCCGTAAGCCTCCAGGGCCCACACTTCCATCTCACCGAGTCTCTGCCCTCCGTTCTGGGCCTTCCCGCCCAGAGGTTGCTGCGTAACCATGGCATACGGTCCCGTCGCCCTCGCATGGAGCTTGTCCTCCACCTGGTGAGCCAGTTTCATCATATACATACAACCCACCGTCACCCTCTGGTCGAAGGGCTCACCGGTTCTGCCGTCGTAAAGGACGGTTTTTCCGTCCCTGTCGAATCCGGCCTCCTCCAGGAAATCCTCTATATCCTCGTTGGTGGCCGAATCGAAAACGGGAGTTATCACGTCGTAACCCAGTTGCCTGGCGGCCCATCCCAGGTTGGTCTCCATTATCTGGCCCACGTTCATCCTGCTGGGTACCCCCAGGGGATTGAGACAGATATCCACCGGGGTTCCGTCAGGCAGGTATGGCATGTCTTCCTGCGGAACGACTATGCTCACAACGCCCTTATTGCCGTGGCGTCCCGCCATCTTGTCACCGGCCTGGAGCTTCCTGCGCTTGGCCACGTAAACCTTGACTATCTTTATGACTCCGGCGGGAAGATCGTCGCCCCGCACCAGGTTGTCCTCGTTTATCGCGAGTTCTTCCGAAATCCTCTTGTGCTCCCTGTCGGCACTGCGGAACACCTGTCTCAACCTGTCATCGGTTTGGAGGTCTTCCACAAGTTGCTGATTGTAATCGATATCCGATACATCCAGTTTCTTGAGCAGGGCAGCGGAAAGTTTTCGCCCTGCGGGAACCAGGACTTCCCCGGTCATCCTGTCCACTATACTTACGGCTTTCTGCCCCCGCATCATGTCCTTGACCAGACTGTCGCGTTCCTTGAACAGTCTCTTCTCCTTGTCCTCGAATTCCTTGCGCAGGAGATCTTTCTTTTCCTCTATTTCCCGCCTGGTCCTCTCCGTCTTGTCTTTTCGAGAGAAAACCTTGACGTCTATGACGATACCGTCCATGCCGGTGGGCGCCCTGAGGGAAGCATCCTTCACGTCACCGGCCTTTTGTCCGAATATGGCCCTTATAAGCCGTTCCGAAGGCGACAGGTCCTGCTCTCCCTTGGGGGTTATCTTGCCAACCAGGATATCCCTTTCCCGGACCCGGCTGCCCACCTTGATAATGCCGTCCTCATCAAGGTTGGCTATCTCCTCCGGATTGTCCACACTGGGTAATTCCCTGGTCAATTCCTCCGGGCCCAGCTTGGTCTCCCTGAATTGGGTCTCCAACTCCACCACGTGGATGGAGGTGAACATATCATCCTGGACCACCCTTTCGCTGACCACGATGGCATCTTCGAAGTTGTACCCGTTCCACGGCAGGAATGCCACCACGGCGTTCACTCCCAGCGCCAGCCTTCCATTGTCCGTGGCCATGCCATCGGCCAGGATATCGCCTTTCCCGATCTTGTCCCCCACCTTAACCAACGGTCTCTGGTTGAAACAGGTGTCTTGGTTGGTCCGCCTGAACCTCTTTAATTCGTAGGCATCGAACCTGTTGAAATCGTGCACCTCGGAATCGGCCTTTACGACTATATGGGCCGCGTCCACCTCGACCACCTCTCCGGATCTCTTCGCTGTTACGAGAGTTCCGGAATCCAGAGCGGCCCGGGCTTCCATTCCGGTACCCACTATAGGGGCCCGGGGATGAAGCAGCGGAACAGCCTGTCTCTGCATGTTCGACCCCATGAGGGCCCTGTTCGCGTCATCATGTTCCAGGAACGGGATCAGGGAAGCGGAAACCCCGACGAGCTGCCTGGGGCTGACGTCTATGAACTCCACTTCTTTAGGCAATACCATGGGAAACGTTCCCGCCCTGCGTGCACGAATCAGGTTGCCCATGAGGTAACCGTTCTCGTCCACCGGGGTATCCGCTTCCGCTATGGTGGCCCTGTCTTCCCTGTCCGCCGAAAAGTAGACGACCTCGTCGGTGACTCTTCCGTCAATGACCTTTCTGTACGGGGTTTCCAGGAATCCGAAACGGTTTATGGTGGCATAAACCGCAAGGGTGGTTATGAGGCCTATGTTCGGCCCCTCGGGAGTTTCGACCGGGCACATCCTGCCGTAATGGGTATGATGGACGTCGCGAACCTCGAAGCCCGCTCTCTCCCTGGTAAGCCCTCCCTGCCCCAGGGCACTGGTCCTGCGTTTATGAGTAAGCTCGGCAAGAGGGTTGGTCTGTTCCATGAACTGGGACAACTGGCTGGACTGGAAAAAGGTGTTTATAACGCTGGACAGGGTCCTGGAGTTGACTAGATCGTGGGGGGTCAGTTTCTCGCGATCCTGCTGTCCCATCTTATCCCTTATGGTCCTTGCCATCCGGCTGAGGCCCTTTGCGAACTCGAATCCCAACAGTTCGCCCACGGTTCTCACCCTCCTGTTGCCCAGGTGGTCGATGTCGTCGGAGGTATTGCGCCCCTCTCTCAGTCTTATGAGGTTTTCCACAATGGCGACCAGATCCGGAACCGTAAGGGTGAGCTTCTCCATGGAAGTCGAGATGTTCAGCCTCTCGTTGAGCTTGTAACGCCCCACCTCGCTCAGGCTGTATCTCTTGGAATCGAAGAACATGGACCTAAGGTAACTCCTGGCATGTTCCAGGTTGGGCGCTTCGGTTCCCCTTAACGTTTCATATATCCAAAGGGTGGCCGAATCCTCGTTCTTAGTCGCTCCGGCACCCAGGGAAGCTTCCTCTTTGATAAGGGTCTTCCTTATTCCGTCGAAGTCGCTGGACTCCATCCTGGCGGTGAGGAAATCCGCTTTCTTGATCCCGTGCTGCACCAGCATCTCTATTTTCTCGATGCTTTCCACCGGCTCGTCACACTTCACCAGCAATTCGCCGGTTTCGGGATCGACTATGTCATGAGCGAACGAGTTCATGACCAGCTCGATGGCCTTCGAACGGCTTTTCAGGGCGGCTTCCAGGTCTTTGGTAACCCTGGGATAAAAACCGGAGAGGATTTCTTCATCGGTTGAAAGCCCCAGCGCCCTGAACAGCATGGTAACCGGAATCCTCTTGTTGCGACTGTCTATCGTTACGTAAATGATGTCGTTGTGATCAAGCTTGAAATCCAACCAGGACCCTTTCTGGGGTATGACCCTGGCTTGGTATATCCTGTTGCCCCTCTGAACCACCGATTCCTCAAAGAATACACCCGGACTCCGGTGCAACTGGCTGACTATGACTCTTTCGGCACCGTTTATCACGAAGGAGCCCGTTTCCGTCATCAATGGAAGCTCCCCGAGGAAAACCGACTGATCGATTATCCTGGAAACTTTCCAGGATTCCGGGGAAGGTTTGCCGTCTTCGCCGCCGGAAACACTTCTGAACACGAGCCTGAGCGTCGCGGTGAGGGGAGCGCCGTAGCTCAATCCCTTGTCCATCGCATCCTCTACGGAGTACTTGGGTTTGCCCAGTTCATAGTGTACGTATTCCAGCGAAAATTCCCTGTTGCTGCTTTCTATGGGAAACGTATCCTGAAAAATCTTGTGAAGCCCCTGGGGGAGTCTTTCATCCGGTTTGACCTCGTCCTGGAGGAACCTGCTGAAAGATTCTCTCTGGATCTTCAAAAGATCCGGAATATCTATCACCGGATCTACCTTGGAATAGTTTCTAACAGGCTTGCTAACCTTCACCTGATCACTCCTCACCCTTGCTAGGAAGTGAAGTCGAATTTACAAAAAAGCAGCGGCACGAACGGCGAGGGAAGTCTCCACCCTTCCCCCGCCGTTCAACGATCCGGGACTTACTTGAGCGTTACCGTGGCGCCGGCTTCCTCCAGTTGTTTCTTGAGAGCCTCCGCCTCTTCCTTCTCCATACCTTCGCGAAGGGTCGAAGGAGCCTTGTCCACGAGTTCCTTAGCCTCCTTGAGGTTAAGTTCCAGAGCATCCTTTACGATCTTGATGACTGGAATCTTCTTCGCTCCGAAATCTTCGAGTATCACGTCGAACTCGGTTTTTTCCTCGGCGGAACCCGCATCTGCCGCGGGTGCGGCTACGACGGCGGCTACCGGAGCCGCGGCGGACACTCCGAACTTCTCTTCCATTTCCTCGACGAGCTCGGCCAGTTCCAGAACGGTCATCTTGGAAATAGCCTCAATGATGTCAGCCTTCTTCAGTTCACTCATTTTTCCATCCTCCATACTGTTGCGGCACCACGGAGGCCGCCGGCTTTCATGCCTGGTTCTCTTTGCTTTCCTTGACCGCATTGAGCGCGTACAGGAGTTTCTTGATTATTCCGCTGCTCACGGTCACGAAACCTTGCAGCGGAGACATGGCCGAGCCCATGAATTTGGCCAGCAGTTCCTCCCTCGAAGGAGTCTCCGCAAGTTTCATCAGTTCCTCGACCCCGTAGGAGGATCCTGAAACCAGGCCCCCCTTCACTATCGGGAGACCTTTGTGAGCCTCGGCGAACTTCTTTATCATTTTAATGGGTATGACCTCGTCGCCGGCGTACGCCAAGGCGGTGGGGCCCTCCATCAAACGGTAGACATCCTCGTCCTCGGAAATTTCCATCTCCCGGAAAATCCTCCTGAGGAGAGTGTTCTTGACCACCTTGAAAGTCACTTCGTTTTCCCTCATGCCGGACCTGAGTTCGGTCATGTCCGCCACGTTGATACCGGTGAAATCGGTAAGGATGATCGATCCGGCCCTGGAGAGTTCGTCCACCAGAACCTCTACCGTTTTCTCTTTCTGTATCCTGGTAACAGCCATGTATATCACCTACCTATCGAATTCTGGACCTGAGATCGGCCAGATCGACCTTTATCCCGGGCCCCATAGTGGAGGAAACTGATAGGTTCTTCATGTACTGCCCCTTGACCGTGGAAGGCCTGAGTTGAAGGATCTTCTCATAAAAGGACATGATATTCTCAGCCAGCGCCTTCTCGTCAAAACTCACCTTGCCCACAGGCACGTGCAGGTTTCCCGTCTTGTCCACCCTGAAGTTGATCTTTCCGGCCTTGGCCTCCCGTACCGCTCCGGCGACATCGTCGGTTATAGTTCCGGTCTTGGGGTTCGGCATGAGACCCCTGGGACCCAGGATCCTGCCCAGTTTTCCCACGATCCTCATCATGTCCGGGCTCGCGATGACCACATCGAATTCCAGCCATCCCTCCCGGATCTTCTCGGCCAGGTCTTCATCACCTACTATGTCGGCGCCCGCCTCCCGCGCCTGATCGGCTTTCTCGCCGGTAGCGAACACGGCGACCCTGACATTCTTTCCGGTACCGTTGGGCAACACGCAGGAACCGCGTATCATCTGATCGGCGTGCTTGGGGTTAACGTTCAGGTTTACCGCAACTTCCACCGTCTCGTCGAAATGAGCGGTCGCCAGTTCCTTAACCAGCCGACACGTCTCGTCAAGATCATATCTCTTGGACCTGTCCACCTTCTCCCGCACCTGGCGAAATCTTTTGCTAGTCCTACCCATGTCAGTCCACCACCTCTATGCCCATGCTCCTGGCCGTGCCGGCTATCATGGACATGGCGCTCTCCATCGAAGCAGCGTTCAGATCCTTCTGCTTCATTTTCACTATCTCCATGAGTTGCGCCCTGGTAACGGTTCCCACCTTCTGGCGGTTCGACTCGGGGGACCCCTTGGCCAACCCGGCGGCCCTCTTCAAAAGCACCGAAGCAGGAGGGGATTTCAGAATAAAGGTAAAGCTTCTGTCCTTATAGATCGTTACCACTGCAGGGATAATCAATCCTTCACTGCCACGGGTCCTGGCATTGAACTCCTTGCAGAAGCCGGCGAGGTTTATCCCGTACTGTCCCAACGCGGGACCTACGGGGGGCGCCGGCGTAGCCTGCCCTGCGGGTAACTGAAGCTTTACCATACCAATCACTTTTTTGGCCATGGCAAGCACTCCTTTCCGACTACCGCAGCCTCCCCATACTGGCCGCGGAAGCCATCCTTCGAACGGAAGGCACCGGCCTTCCTCTATTAAACGGTCTCCTAGACCGGTCTAACCTGCGAAAAGTCTATTTCCACCGGGGCCTTTCGACCGAATATGGTAAAGATTATCCTTACCCTGCCCCGCTCCGGATTTATAGCCTCCACCACGCCGGTAAAATTCTTGAAAGGACCCTCGACCACCCTGACGGTCTGTCCCACCGAATAGGGTACCCTGACGACCTTGTTCTTTTCGGCACCGTCGACCTGACCCCTGATACGCTTCATATCCTCTTCGGACAGCGGTTCCGGTTTCCCGCGGTTCATCGGCGGGAATCCGCTGACGTTGGTCATGGCCCTTATGTCCATGATCATCTCCTGGGTAAGGTCGAACTGAGCGAAGACATAACCCGGGTACAGCTTCTTCTTTCTCGAAGTCTTCCTTCCCCGAACATTGGAGGTGACTTCCTGCACAGGGATGAGTACTTCACCCACTCTCCCGGGATATTTCTTGCTCAGGGGGCCTTCGAGAAACGCTTTCACCCTGCCTTCGTACCCGGAAAACGAGTTCACCACGTACCAGGAAAACCTGGCGTCATCCTTCTCCTCCGGCTCGGCGGCTCCCACTTCCCCGTTCTCTACCTGTCCGTCGTTTTCTTCTACCTTAACGTCTTCCGGCATATTCCCATTCCTAGCTGGGACGGCAGCAATCCTAGTGTATGAGCCTCACAAGACCATTTATGAGCAGGGAAGCAAACTGGTCCGACACGAAAATCCAAACGGCGGTCACGGCGACAGCGAATATGACCACCCAGGTGGATGCCACCACTTCCTGTTTAGTGGGCCACGCCACCTTGGCCAGTTCACCCTTGACCTCTCCCAGGAACTGGATTCCGGCCCTGACCCACCTGACCAGAACGTTCCCGCCCCGATCCTTTTTAGAACCCATTTTCCACGCGTCCTCTTCCATGAAAATCCAACCGGCCTCCGGGAAGCCTGGCAGGGCAGGAAGGACTCGAACCCTCAACCGCCGGATTTGGAGTCCGGTGCACTGCCAATTGTGCTACTGCCCTGCGCAATTTCCCGTCGACTACTTGGTTTCCCTGTGAAGGGTATGCTTACCGCAAAACCTACAGTACTTCTTCAACTCGAGTCTGCCCGTGGTGGTCCGACGGTTCTTGGTAGTGGTGTAGTTCCGCCTTCTGCACTCCTGGCAGGCCAATGTGACTATTACCCTCACTGCTGGTCCCGTCTTCGTTACTACTTCAATATCTTGTCTACGACACCGTGACCGACGGTCCTGCCGCCCTCACGGATAGCGAACCTGAGACCCTCCTCCATGGCTATGGGAGTTATGAGGGTTATCTTTACCCCGTCGATATTGTCTCCCGGAAGAGCCATTTCACGTCCTTCGGGAAGATCTATCTCACCGGTAACGTCCGTGGTCCTGAAGTAAAACTGGGGACGGTAACCGGACTTGAAATGTTTCTTCCTGCCGCCTTCCTTCTCGCTGAGCACTATGATATTGGCGATGAACTCGGTGTGAGGAGTCACGGAACCGGGCTTGGCTATAACCATACCTCTCTCGAGTCTGTCCTTCTTAACTCCCCTGAGGAGCAACCCGACGTTATCACCGGCCTGACCCTCGTCGAGTATTTTGCGGAACATTTCCACTCCGGTGCACACCGTTTCGATGGTATCACGTATACCGACTATTTCGACCTTGTCTCCGGTGTGGATTATTCCACGCTCTATCCTTCCGGTACCAACGGTACCCCTGCCCTCGATGGAGAACACGTCCTCGACGGGCATGAGGAAAGGCTTGTCGGTCTCGCGCTGGGGAGTGGGTATCCACTCGTCCACCGCGTCCATGAGTTCGTATATGCATTTGGCGTCCTCGGTCTCGGGACGACCGTCCGAGTTCAAGGCCTTGAGGGCGCTACCCCTGATTACGGGGGATTCGGGATCAAAACCATACTTCTCGAGAAGCTCGGTGACTTCCATCTCTACCAGTTCCAGGAGTTCCTCGTCCTCCACCATGTCGACCTTGTTGAGGAAGACAACTATCCTGGGCACATTCACCTGCCTGGCAAGGAGGACGTGCTCCTTGGTCTGCTCCATGACACCATCGTTCGCGGCGATAACAAGAATCGCACCATCCATCTGCGCGGCACCGGTTATCATGTTCTTGATGTAGTCCGCATGGCCCGGACAGTCCACGTGGGCGTAATGCCTGTTGGCGGTCTCGTACTCCTGGTGGGAAGTCGCGATGGTTATTCCACGCTTCTTCTCCTCGGGAGCGTTGTCGATCTGGTCGAATTCCACGAATTTGACATTTTCATTCTGGGTCGCCAGGCACTTCGTTATGGCTGCGGTGAGAGTGGTCTTACCATGGTCGATATGCCCGATGGTGCCCACATTTACGTGAGGTTTGGTCCTCTCAAACTTCTCCTTGGCCATGTCGTCTCCTTTTCTTTCTGCCCTGTACTCTCGAGCTGTCTACAAATCTTTCACTACGTCCGGATGGAGCCCACGAGCGGGATTGAACCGCTGACCTCGTCCTTACCAAGGACGCGCTCTACCGACTGAGCTACGTGGGCCCGACTTCCGCCATCCCACCGGAAACACCCGGTTCTCACGGAACTCTGCGGCTGGAGCGGGAGACGGGGATCGAACCCGCGACCCTCAGCTTGGAAGGCTGATGCTCTGCCGGCTGAGCTACTCCCGCCAACCGTCATTTTCCCACCGGGGTACCCCGGACCTACATTCTCCGGCATGGTGGCGAGGGGTGGATTCGAACCACCGAAGGCCATTGCCAACAGATTTACAGTCTGCCCCCTTTGACCGCTCGGGAACCTCGCCATGTTCAACCGGTTATCTATACGTTTAAAACACCCTCTTAACGCCATGGAGCTGGCGAAGGGACTTGAACCCATAACCTGCTGATTACAAATCAGCTGCTCTACCAGTTGAGCTACGCCAGCGAAGCGAACCTGGAGCATAGTTCATTCCGTCTGCCCTGTCAATATCACATTACCTTGCCCGATTCCCTGCATTCCGATATTGACGAGAACCGAATAAACCCTGTAGCGTTGGAGCGGCTGAAAGCTATCAACCGGACGAAGGAGTGTCAATGAAAGGTCGGGCATACGTCGTAACCGCAGCGGTCGCGATTTTACTTGCGGGATGCGGCGGAGCAGGCATGGAAGCCGAACTCGCGCAGGTTCCCGATCTGTGTTTCCTGCACGTCCACCTGGAAGAAGGAGCCCGCCTCTCCTTCTTTTCAGAGCTCGTCGGTGAATTCGTACCGATTCCGCTTCTGGATTCACTGCTCTCGAAAGGTGACGTCGGAGTAACTCTCCTGGGAATGAATCTCGGAGATTTCACTCCCCGGTTGTTGTTCCTGTCACGGAGCGTCTCTCCCGCGGAACTCGCCGAACTTTGCGCTTCCCGGCTCGGCGGTCGTCCCGATACGGTGGAAAACGGCTACCTGATAACGGATCAGCGTGGAAGCATCCGCGGGGCGGTGGCGGAAAGGGACGGATGGACGTCACTGTTCACCGGATCCGGATCCGACAGGACGGCGACCCGATGGCTCTCCATGAAACGGGAAGAATCCCTTGCCGGGGATAGTAACCTGGTATCCGTATGCGAGTCGGACCATGACCTGAGCATCCTGGTACCGGAGAATTTCATCGGTTTCATCTCGGCGATTCCGACGGGAATGCTGGACCGAAGGCAGGCTTCATATTTCAACCGAATCCGGGGTATAATCTCCCGGGCTGGGATCAAGGCCGTAAGGTTAAGCATGGACGTCCGCGACGACGAGCCGGAATACCTGTTGCTGGAATTCCGGATGGTCAGGCGGGGAGGAAACAGAACAAGCCTCACCGTAGGATTCGGTGACTCGGAAATCCCGCCGGACATTCTCGTCGAATACCTGGAAAATCTCCTCGATCCGGACATCCCGAGGTAATAATACCGTGAGAACGAGGGAAAACACCATTTCCATGGTGCAATGCACCAACGGTCATGTCCGGAAAAACGTCTCACCGGGACCGCCCCCGGAAAATCACCGGGATTCGACGGACGCAAATGAATGGAACCGGGTTTGAAAAACATAATCAGGGCCCGGGGAATAGAAAAAAGTTTCGGCAGCATACGGGTCCTGAAAAACCTGGATATCGACATACGAGAAGGGGAATTCCTGGCAATCGTCGGGAGAAGCGGCGTGGGGAAAAGTACCCTCCTTGCCATCCTTGGAACCCACGATCTTGCCTACGATGGAATGTTGGAAGTAGACGGAAAACCCGTCTCCGCTCTGTCGCGCTCCCGATTGGCCGCCCTCAGGAGAGAATACCTGGGATTCGTATTCCAGGATTTCCACCTGCTGCCCAGACTCACCGCCGAGGAAAACGTGATACTGCCCGCCGTCTTTTCGGGTAAAAACCCGGAGAAAGCGAGGACCACGGCGCGACATATACTGGCCGGACTGTCGGTGAGGGCCGACGAAACCCCCACGAGCCTGCTGTCCAGGGGAGAGCGGCAGAGAGTGGCCGTGGCCCGTGGTCTGGTCAACTATCCATCGGTCCTCCTGGCGGACGAACCCAGCGCCAGCCTGGACAGGGAGAGCGAGCAATCCCTTTTCAACCTGCTGGACGATCTCAGGAAGGACCAGGGGTTCGCTCTGGTAGCGGTGATACATTCCAAGGCGGTGCTGAACAGGGCGGACAGGATCATGGAACTCAGGGACGGAATGCTTCATGAAGTGGTCTGAAACGAGAACGGCGCTTCATCTATGGAATAGGGGCCACTGGAAGGATTACGTGTTCAGCCAGGGCATGCTTTTCGTCGCCTCGCTGCTCCTGGTCTTTTTCATATCCATAGGTCTCGGTGTGCGGAGGCTGCTGGACAGGTTCCTGGCCGCCGACCTTCCCGCCGAGCAGGTAAGGGTTACGCCCCGCGGACTCCAGTCGGGATTCTTTCAAACCGAAACAGGCGGTACCGAGATAACTGAAGAAATAAGGAGGAAACTGGAGGAATCTCCCCTGGTGGAGCGCGTGGATCCCCAGATATACGCCCGCGTCCCGGCGTACCTTAAAGGACGGCTGGGAGGACGACCGTATTACACGGACATCACCCTGGAAGGCGTGACCGGCAGCTTCCTGGGAGATTCCTTGCTGGAGGAGATAGACTGGTCGTACACCCTGGAAGATTCCTCGTCACGTTTCCTGCCCCTGGTGGTCAGTGAAAATCTCCTGTTGCTTTACAACGCCGGATTCGCCGAATCGAACGACCTGCTGGGCTTGACTCCCGAAGGGATAATCGGCACCGAGTGCACCGTAACCTTGGGCAGGAGTTCGATTGCGGAAACGGAAAGGCCTCCCATAACGGTAAGGGCCAGAATAGAAGCCACCTCCAGGAACATGAACCTCTTCGCCCTGGGAGCTCCTTTTGAATTCGTGGACCAGGTTAATGAACTGTTCATTCCCGGAGAACCTACGAAGTACAGCGCCCTGGTGATAACCGCCAAGCGGGCGGAGGACGTTCCGGAAATAGTAAGAATGGCGGAAGGTTACGGACTGAGAGCAGAGACCCGCAGGGGGATCGCCCAGAAAGCCGAAATACTGGTGGGATCGGTGACCGCCGCTCTTTCCGCTCTGGCGGCGGCCATCCTGCTTTCCGCTCTCGCCAGCGCCATCCATACCCTGGTAATGGATCTTAAGAACAGACGTTTCGCCTTGGGTGTCCTAGTCGCTCTGGGAACCCCGGAGAAACGCCTGGCAACCATTTTCGCCTTCCAGATCCTCTTCATGTCCGCAGTCTCCATGATTCTCGGGGCGGCCACCGGCTGCCTGCTGTCGTGGGGAGCCGACAAGGCCCTGCTTTCCCTCAGCCCCGTATTGAGAGCGGCGGTGGATAGCCTCGTCGTGTTCCCGGTGGGATGGCTCGCCGTGGGGACAGGCGTGATGCTGGCGGTTTCCTCGAGTATCGCCTACGTCTTCTTCAAGCGTATACTGCATACCCCGGTGATCGAACTTCTCAGGCCGTAACCGGTCGGAATACTGAAATCCGTACCGACGCAATCGACTTGGTATCCAATCTGTTCCGGGACTCCACCTCCGGAAACCCGGTATAATCCATATCCAACCCAAGGATCACCCTCGAGAATCCGGGACCTCACGTTTCCAGGAAAACGTCTCCGCAGGAAACGGCGTCACCGGGATCTTCCGCAGGGAAGAATACCTCGCGGGAAACGTTAAACATCCTCAGTAGGGGATATAACTCCCTCTCGAAAATAAAATTCGCAGTTGCGAAGAGACTCAAGTCCCGGGTCCGCAGGTCTCCCCCGGCCTCCGTCCACTTCGTATCCGCCAGACCCAAACCGGCCCCTGGCGTGAGCCGTACTCGATCTTCTCCAAGAACCTTTCCTGCGGCCGTGCTGGAAATCGTTCGCATTTACACGCCTATCCCATCCCGAGGCCAGTTGAAGGAACGGAACGGCCTTGAGGCAGGCTCATACGTTTTACCGGCCATTCCCTGGCTTTTCTCCGCCGCCGGATTTCCGGGAGAAAGCTACGGTGCGGACCGGAAAACGTCCCTGTCTTTCGAAAAACATGCCGAGGTCCGCCAGAACATCCGTTCCGGATGTATCCGCTCCCGCGGCCTTAACGTAGGAAATCTCCACGATAGGATAATCACCCGTCATCTCGTACAGTCTGCCGGCCTCCCGGAGCAGTAACACCCGGAGGGGCCATTTTTCCAGGCCGGGGGGACCGGCCATCAGGAGGATCATGGCTGCCAGGAACATCTCAAGACCCCGTCAGGGTTACGATGATGCCCGCCAGGCCCAGCAGCCAGCAATACCAGGAGAACATCGAGAATTTACCCTTCTTCAGAAATCCCAACAGGATTTTCAGCGCGACAAAACCGGTTACGGCGGAAATCGCGAACCCGGTGAGCATGGCCGGAAGTTCTTCCGCCCCGGGAAAGGCACTTCCAAGTTCCAGCAGGGCGGCCCCCGCCACGGCCGGAATCGAAAGCAGGAAGGAAAATCTGGCTGCATCCTCCCTGGTCAGTCCCAGCAACAATCCGGCGGATATCGTGAAACCCGAGCGCGAAATTCCCGGAATCAGGGCTACTGCCTGGGCCAAGCCTATCAGAAGGGCGGTCAGGAGCCCCGGGGCACCTTTCCCGCCCCGCCGTGCGAACCTGGAGAGGAAGAGCACCGTTCCGGTAACCATGAGCATGGACGATACCAGCAAGGGATCGTCGAAGAAACCTTCTATCCGTTCCCTGAAAAACAAACCCGCCACCGCTGTCGGAATCGACCCGATCACGATGCCCGTGGTCAGACGTATCGATTCTTCTTCACGACGCGCCAGGCCGGGAAACAGGTGCATGATATCTTTGCGGTATACAACCAGCACGGCGGCCAGCGTGCCGAGATGAGCCACGATCTCGAAAGTGATGTCCCCGCCGCCGACTCCCAGCAGCATTCCTCCCAGTGCCATGTGACCCGAGCTGGATACCGGCAGGAACTCCGTCAAACCCTGGACCAGCGCCAGGAGTATCACTGCCGTCATCGTCATGTTTCCAGGAATTCCCTGTGAAGCGCCCTGAGGGCATCGTCCCTGCGTTCAAGCCTGACCAGCGCCGATATCGTGGCATGGGAATCCACGGTCTGCAGCATTTCTATGCCGGCCCCGTACAATGCCGACGAAAAACGCGCCATGACCCCGTGCATGCCGTGCATGCCGGCTCCCACTATGGATACCTTCACGCAGGGCGACAGTACCGAATACTCCAGACCGGAATCGTCCAACACTCCAGCCGTCGTATCCACATCAGCCAGGGAAACCGTAAACATCATTCTTCCCTCCATCACGCTGAACATGTCCATGGACACCCCGGCACTCGCAACCATCCCGAAGACCCCGGAATAAAACTTCCCGGGCTCTTCGCCGTCCCCGAGTACAAGGAAACGCGCCACGTCGGGACCGGACACCACCCCGGTGATATACCTGCCGCTGCGAATCACGTACGGTTCGACCTTCGTCACCACGTGTCCCGTATCGAGCGACTTGATCTTCATGGGCATTCCGGCGGCGCCGGCTATCTCCGAAGCCCTGGGATGCAGGACACCTGCCCCTTCCCATCCCATCTGCCTCAGGTCCTCAACGGATATCCTCTCCACCTTGACAGCGCCCGAAACCCTCGCCGGATCCGCCGTGAAGATGGAATCCACCTTCTTGAAAAGCACCAGTTCGTCCGCATCCATGGCGGCAGCTATCGCGGCAGCGGTTACATCGCTGCCCCCTCTGCCCAGAACCGATACCCTCCCGCTGTCGTTCATTCCCTGGAAACCGGCCACCACTACGCACGGAAACTCTGCCAGTGCGGACTCCAGGTACTCCTTCTCCACCTTCTGCAGTTCCGCGCCGTAGTTCTTGTTCCCGGTCCTGATTCCGGCGTTCCATCCCGTTATGGAAACGGCGGGAATACCCTTGTCTCTCAACATATCGGCAAAAAGGGCGGCAGAGATTATCTCGCCGCAGGCAAGGAGACAGGATTTCTCGCCCGGTTCGGGATTCCTGACCATTTCCAGGAGAGTGTCCGTCGAATAGGGATCACCCTTCCTGCCCATGGCCGAGACGACCACCACCACTTTCTCAAACTTTTCCAGCTCCGAGGCACACAGATCCGCAGATCGCTCCCTGTCCAGCTCCGTTGCAAGACAGGTTCCTCCGAATTTCAAAACGCACAGTCTCATAGCCAAGGGGACCCCTTCCCCGTTTCCATGGTCTCGGTCACGAGTTCCAGGAACTCGTGATTCACAGCATTCCAGTCGTTCATGCTCTCGGCGAACCGCCTGCCCGCCGCACCCATTTTCAACCTGGCGTCAGCATCCCCCACCAAGCTGCGTATAGCCGCGGCGAGTTCCTCTACGTCTCCCGGCCTTACAAGCACTCCGTTTTCACCGTGCCGCACCAGTTCAGGCACCGCAGCCACGTCCGAGGCCACCACGGGAAGCCCTCGCCACATCCCTTCGACGATAGACATCCCGAAAGCCTCCCAAACGGCGGGATGCACCAGCAAGTCAGCCTGGTCGTAGGCCCTTCTCAGGTCCTCTCCCTCCAGGACTCCCGACATCCTCACCACGTTCTTCAATCCGTACTTTCCCACCAGGTTCTCCACCATTCCGGCATACTCCGGATCCGCATCGAGGCTGCCGACGATATTGAGAAAGAAGCTTTCCGGTTCCAGGCGGGTACACGCCTGCAGCAGGATATGTTGCGACTTCCTGGGGGAAACGCTCCCGACGCAGAGCAACCTGACCGGGCCTTCCCTGTCCCGGCGGCGGGGAGGCGGGCCTCCCGTTTTTTCGAAACCCGGGGGAATCACTCTGACCATGTCCGGTGGGACACCCATGGAAACCAGTGCCTCCGAGGAGTTCGCACTGTTGGTCCATACCCGGTCCGCCATACCCAGGAGCCATTTTACGTACCGCCTGTATACCGTAGCCTCCGGGCGGCGTTTCCTGTCTACCCACTCCAGGTGGTGCATAAGGAATAATACGGGTACTCTCCGGGAAAGCCCGGAAATTCTGAACAACGGCAAGTACTGGTAACTCTTGCTTACCACCACCAGATCCGGGTTTTTTTCGATAATCCTGCGGTAAACGTAGAGGGAAGCCCTCGGCCAACTCAGGGGAAGATCCGGCGGAACCGTCCTGAAATGTACGATATCCACCTCATAACCGGCGGATTCCAGGGCTTCGACCATCCTGAAATTGAAGACGTACCCCCCCGACAGGTAATCCTTCTTGCCAAGCATGACGAAGACTATCCTGCCTTTCATCCGCCGCCTTTCCGGCATATGCAACCCGAGGCGTAAGTATACTTCCGGAAAATGCCGGGTGTTACAGGCACGTACCCCGGTACGGGAAATTGGTGTATACTATTTCAGGTTCATAAAAAAGCGGGGAGTTCCATGATGAAGAAATTGTTCACCTTCTTGTGCGTTCTGCTGTTGATTCCTTTTGCCGCGTCGGGCTTCGGTTATCTCACTCTGAACGGCGAGGGTACGCTTCTGCCCGGCGTCAACGCCCGTTCCGTGGCATTCGGAGGCATCAGGTCCCTGGGACTGGGGGATGAATCCGCCGTGCTTACCAATCCTGCCGGACTGGGCAGGCTGAAGGGTACATCCGTGAGTATTTCCGTGGGCCCGGGTATCGGTTCGGCCCTCATGCTGGACAGCCTCGGACAACATGATGCCAACTGGCTGGGACTCACCACGCTCTACGGAGGAGCTTCACTTCCCGCCGGCGATATGACCCTTGGTGCCGCCGTGGCCGAAATCAGCAACTTCTCGTACGACCTGACCCATTACACCTACGAGTTCGGAATAGAGCTGTCGGGTCTCAAGGAGATACGCAAGGTTAAATCCACCGGTGGGATGTATGAGTTAGTCGGAGGCATGTCGTACCCGGTATTGTCCGGGCTTACCCTTGGGTTGTCCGCGGGGTACAGGTTCGGCTCGGCAAGATGTGATTCGACTTACAAGGACGTGGAAGAACCCGATAACGACACTCTGGTCACCCGGGAAAAGAGCTTCGGTTCCTTCTGCTGGCACGGTGGCCTGGAAATACCTCTGGAAACGGTGATTTTCGGCCTTTCATGGGCTTCCGGGGACGATGATTATCCGGCCAGGGCGGCGGCGGGAGCATCGATGTACGCGGGAAAGAACAGGGACGGAACCTTCGGGATGGAACTGGAACTGGAAGATCCCGGCGACGGTAATTCGACGAATACGAGAATATTCGGATCCGCCTTCCTTGACGATTCCTTCGAACTCATGGGGTGCTTAAGCTTCGGTACCGTGAAATACGACAAGGTGGAAACCGGCCCGAAAATGGGGTTGGCACTGGGTGCAGGCATTCATCTCGGTAGCGCGGAGATAGACGGGGGATTCTCATGGACGGCCATGTCCAGGGATTCCATATCGGTTTCACCGGGTCAGCCCGACGAGTTGCAAGACTCGATGGCGATGATGTCATTCGGGTTTTCCTGGAAGTTTTAGGGAAAGGAGTCCCTTATGGAAGGAATAATCGGACGTATAAGGGAACTGGTCGCCCTTTACGGCCTCAACGTGGTGGCGGCGCTGGCGATATTCGTACTGGGAAGGATCGCCGCGTCACTGGTCAGGAACGTGGTGCGCAAAATAATGAGGAAGAGAAAGGTGGATGAAACCCTGGTGGGCTTCGTCACCAACCTTCTATATGCCGGTATTCTTGCCTTCGTAGTGATAGCGGCACTGGCCAAACTGGGCATCCAGACGGCATCTTTCGTCGCCATACTGGGCGCGGCGGGACTGGCCATCGGCCTGGCGTTGCAGGGTTCCCTCTCCAACTTCGCCTCGGGCGTCCTGATGATAATATTCAAGCCCTTCAGCAAAGGTGATTACGTCGATGCCGGGGGAGCATCCGGCTCCGTGGACGAGATAGGCATCTTCACCACTATCATAAAAACCCTGGACAACAAGGTTATCATCGTTCCAAACTCGAAGATAACCTCGGACAACATCACGAATTACACCCTGATGGACATCCGTAGAGTGGATCTCACCGTTTCCGCCGGCTACTCCGCCGACGTCGACGAGGTCAAGGCCACCTTGATGGAGATACTGAAAAGCGACCAGCGTATCCTCGAGGATCCTCCTCCTTTCGTGGGACTCGCCGAGATGGCGGACAGCAGCGTGAACTTCGTCGTAAGAGCCTGGGTCCGTACCGGGGATTATTGGGATGTTTTCTTCGACACCAACGAAAAGATAAAGAAGACCTTCGACGCCAAGGGCATAAGCATTCCGTTCCCGCAACTCGACGTTCACCTTCTCAAGGAGAAGTGAAAAGAACGGAAAGGTTTCCCCGGTTAAACTTCTCAGGGGTCGGAGGGCTCATCAAGAGTCATCCGGCCCTTCCCCATCTCCGGGTGGTCCTCCAGGTAATCCAGGTAGATCCGGGGCGGCGCCATCGCAGGAAGGACTCCCCCGGAAACCAGCTCCCTAAATTCCGCAAGAACACCGGCCAACCGCCGGCCTTCCAACCCTTTCTCGGCCAAGATCTTTCCCAGTTTCCTGGGAAGGAGTCTCTTCCCGGCGTCGGATCTCTCCAGCCGCCTTGCGAGTTCCTCCAGTCTTTCGAGTCCCTTTTCGGCGTATGACGTATCGTGGGCGGAAATATCGGATTTCGCCAGTTCCAACAGCAATTCCAGGTTGTCTCCGGCATCCGCGGCGAGCCTGTCCACCGCTCGGTCGGACCATTCCGTGGAGTACAATACCGGTCTCATGTGATTACCGACCAGGAACTTCAGACTTCGTCTCTCCTTTCTGGAAAACCTGAAGCGCCGGGCCACCCGGTCGCTCAATTCCGCCCCCAGCCTCTCATGACCGTAAAAATGAGGAATTCCATCCTCTCCCGTAATCATGCATCCCGGCTTGCCGAGATCGTGAAGCAGTGCGGCCCATCGCAGTACAGCCGAAGGCCTGGCGACCCCGGATACCGTCTCCAGGGTGTGCCTCCACACGTCATATCGATGAGCCGGACTCCGGGACAGGCCGTCCGAATCGAACATCCCTTCCAACTCGGGTATCATGTCCGAGAGCATGCCGGACCGCTTCATGAGGTCCAGTACGTAGGCCACCCTGCCGCCGTCCCGGGCCGAGAGCAGACGGTCCATTTCCATTTTCCAACGTTCCCGGGAAATATCGAGGATGAGTTCATGCCTGTCCGAAATCGCGCGAAACGTCGACTCCTCTATTCCGAAGCCCAATATGCAAGCGAAACGGAAGGCTCTCAACATTCTCAATGGATCTTCGGCGAAAGTTTCACCCGGCGGGCCCGGAGTCCGCACCAGCCGCCTCTCCAGGTCTTCCCGTCCTCCCAGCGGATCGATCAAACGCCCGCGGCGATCCATCGCCATGGCGTTTATCGTGAAATCCCGCCGTGCCAGATCAGCCTCCAGGTCTTTCCCGAACCTGACTTCCGGATGTCTGGACCCGGGGAAATACCGTTCCTCGTTCCTGAAAGTGGTGATCTGAACAACCGAATGCCCGACGGGTGTATCAATGCCCGTCGACACGGTGCCGTAGGCGATTCCTATCGGATGGGGCCGACACCCCGCCGTTCTCAGCAATTCCATGGTTTCTTCCGGAGAAGAATCGGTACAAAGGTCGTAATCCAGTACCGGCCTGCCCAGCAGACGATCCCGGACGCACCCGCCCACCATGTACAGCCGGTAGCCTTTCCCCTCCCACAGGTCGAACAGCCGATCCAGGTTCATTTCAATCCTCATCTTCTTCCCCGACGATTGGAATATGTGTATGGTATCCCCAATGCGAAAGGAACCCCATGAGCTTGTTTTCCACTGCCTTGCGCCAGGTAAGGGAAGCCGGTGCCGTAAGCCTGATCCTTTTCAGGATAATGGTACCCGTAGTGATAGCGGTCAAACTCCTGGAGGAACTCGGAGCGGTGAAGTATATCGCCGCGGGATTCAAACCGTTGATGAACCTGGTGGGACTTCCCGGTGAAATGGGTCTCGTGTGGGCCACCTCGGTACTCACCAACATGTACGGCGGTATGGCGACCTTTGCGTCGCTGGCGCCGGAACTCCACCTGACCACGGCCCAGACC
Source organism: Candidatus Fermentibacteraceae bacterium (assembly GCA_027067855.1). Classification (GTDB taxonomy): domain Bacteria; phylum Fermentibacterota; class Fermentibacteria; order Fermentibacterales; family JCC-6; genus Aegiribacteria. The sequence continues at coordinate 64,667 of JAMOUX010000013.1, read as the reverse complement.
ACCGTTATGGCATGCATGATACTCGTAGCCCACTCCATGGCCGTGGAGACCACCATCGCCGGAAAAAGCGGGGTCCGTGCCGGATTCATGGTACCCTTCCGTCTACTGTCCGCCATTCTCCTGGGTTTCCTCCTCCACAGGGCCTTCGATCTGTCGGATATACTGCGTGGAGAGAGCCGGATACTGTGGGAAGCCTCGGGCGGCGGAGGTAGCATACCGGAATGGGCCGTCGAACAGGTAAGGAACCTGGCCGCCATCTACGTGATAGTGCTCTTCCTCATCGTGCTCATGAAGATCCTGGACAAAGCGGGAGTGACCCGCGCCATGAACCGCCTCTTAGCTCCCGTGCTTTCGTCCATGGGAATAAGCGAGTCGGCTTCCATGGTGACCATCCTGGGAATGGTGTTGGGTATCTCTTATGGAGGCGGATTGATAATAAAGTACGTACGGTCCGGGAGACTTTCCGACCGCGACGTCTTCTTCTCGATTTCGCTCATGAGTATCCTCCATGCCGTCATCGAGGATACCCTGCTCATGATATCCATCGGCGGAAGCATACTGGGAGTGTTCTTCGCCAGGATGCTGTTTACGTGGATGGTTATGAGACTGATGGTCGGCATGGTGAATGCGATCTCCGACGAAACATTCTACAGGGTGTTCTTCAAACGTAACGTGAAGGAGACGTCATCCCAGGAAACGGTTTCCGTCCGGGACGACGATTCTTACTGACGAACATCCGCCGACGAACCCGATATACATGCGCCTATCCGGCGATGCCGGAACGATTCCCGGGTCCGGGTTTCCCGCGGTACAGCTGGCGGGTCGCCGTAGATATGATCTCCTTCCAGAAGGAACCCGTATCCTCGTTTTCAAGAAGTCCCCTGGCATATGTAACCACGGCGATCCACAGCAGCGCCAGCAACAAGGCCACGGCGGTATAGCTCAATACCATCTTAGCTCTCTTCGGGTAGGAACGAAGGGCCGCAGGCACTGCGGGCACCACGACCTCCAGGGTAGGGCTCTCCCGGGCCTCTTCCAGCCTGAGTGATTCGAGTTCCTGGCGCAACAGCAGGTACAGGGCCCGCCTGGTCTCCAGGTCCAGGACAAGGTTTTCGTATTCTCTCAGGAGTGCCGGCATGGTGTCCAGGTTCGGGAAGAACCCGCCCAGGCTGTCAGCGCCGTAAGTCTTGTCCTCCATAGCTTTCCGCAGGTATCGAACGGTTCTCGCAACTTCTACGTAGGCCGGACTCGAGGAGGAAATGGTACCGCTCACACCGGCAAGTCGAGATTCCGCGAGTATCAACTCGGTCTCGAGATCGGCCATGAGTTGCACGGTGGAAATCCCCTGTTCCTCCGGAAACAGAAGTCCCGTTTTCTCACGGAACTTCTCCATATTCCCCTGGGCGATCTCCAGCGATTCTCCGGCGGCCTCCAGGAGTTTCTCCGCCTCCAGCCTGCTTCTTCTGGCCCTGCTGGTTACGATGGTGAAGAGTTCCCGGTTCGCGAATTCTATCATGTCGTTGACTATGGCCGCAGATTTCTCCCTGCTGTCCGCCTTCATTGAAATAACGAAGAACCCCTCGGGGGTCAGAACCACGGATGCCCGCTCGCTGAACTTGTTGAGGGCCACGTCCATGCTTGGAGCGTTGAATTCCGCCAGCATGCCGTACTTGAATATCACCCGCTCGGAAACCGCTCTCGAAGTAAGCACCTGGAATACCATGTCGAGGTCCTGCGTCTCCCCGCCGTTCATGTTCATCATTCCCGGCAATGAGGAAACCCCTCCCCCAAGGAGGTTGCCGGCTATGTCTCCCAGGGCGCCCAGACCCATGGCGGGCGACTGGTTGCCGCCGGGTACGGATACCACGGAGTAAGCGGTCCACTGCTGTTTCCTGGTGAGAGCGAAGACTGCAGTAACGACAGCCACCAGGAAGCAGAACAGCACCAGTTTCCTCAGGTTTCCGGCCACGGCCCGTATCCATCTGCCGGCGAAAGTCTCCGGAAGTTTCTTTTCGTTCACCTGGATCACCTCGTCGCAACATTGTAAATGGTGATGCCCAGCGACACCACCGATACCAGGACCTTGACCATGGTACCGTTCCTGGCGAACCAGTCGTAACCCACTTCCACCACGTCGCCGGGCATCAGACGGGCGGTTCGGGGATCGCCTTCGAAATCCACGTCCCTGCCGTTCCTCCGTACGGAGATGCCGCTTCCCGATGTATGCAGTCTACCCCCGGCGTACACCACGTAATCTTCCACGGTGTTTCCGGGATCGTAGGGCACCAGGCCCGGATGCTTCACGGCGCCACCCACCGTTACCGAATCCCTGAGGGAAACGAACAGAAGAGTGTCTCCCGGTCTGAGCGACATGGTGTTGAATCCCAGGGAATCGGACCAGGCCCCGAACCTTTCTCCATCCCTCAGTATCATACTTCGGGAAAGGTCCACGTCGCCTCCCACCCCTCCCATCCTGGAGAGAAGCGAGCGGAGATCTTCCCCGGATTTCGGCTCCATAGACTCCATGCCGGACGCCGAGGAAAGTATGAATACGGGGTTTCTGCACACTTCCATGATGATGTCGGCGTTATTGAGCAGGAAAGGATCCGACACGTGGGTCGCGGTTCCCGGGATCATCTCGAGGTTCACCGGTATCGAGTCGCCGTCCGCGGTGTACATCACCCCGTGCCGAGAGCCGAACGAGGAAATGCCTCCGGCAAGAAGCAGCGCGTCCGAAACCCTGTCCAACGCCGAGAGCACGTAGGTGCCGGGCTGGCTTACCATTCCTCCCACGTTGACTTTCAGAAACCTCGGTTTCTCGAGAGAAAGGGTCACCGAAACGGACGGGTAATACCTGGCGGCCATGGCCTGCAGTTCCTTCTGCGCCTCCTCGATGGTGAGCCCGCTCACCGGAATCGAGCCGATGCCGGCGACGGAAAGGCAACCGTCTCCCCCGACCGTGTACTCGGCCCACGGAGAAAAACCGGCACCCATCATGTATTGGCTGGTCCCCCCTGCGATGACCACCGTAACCATGTCGCCGGGTCCCATCAGGTAAGTATCCCTGTCCGCCAGTTCCAGTACGGTCTCATCGGGATATATGGATGCCCTCGTCACCAGCTCGGGAACGTCGGATTGCTGCAAGGGCATTTCCTGCGCCATCAGCGCCAACAGCAGGATGAACATCTACTTCCGCCTGTTCCTGAAATATTCCACGGTATGTGCCATTCCCTCCTCAAGAGAAATCTTGGGTAACCACCCCAGTTTCTCCCTCGCGAGGGATATGTCCGGCCTCCTGACCTTGGGGTCGTCCACCGGAAGGGGCTTGTACGCAATCGAGCTGCTGGAATCTACAGTATCCAGGACGAACCTTGCAAACTCCGCAACGGTCATCTCCCTTGGATTACCTATGTTGACCGGCCCGGCGAAATCGGATTCCATGAGTTTCACGAGACCGTCGACGGTATCGGCTACGTAACAGAAACTCCTGGTCTGGCTTCCGTCGCCGAAAACGGTCAAATTCTCCCCGGCAAGGGCCTGTCCTATGAACGTGGGAACGACTCTTCCGTCGTCGGACCTCATTCTCGGTCCGTAGGTGTTGAAGATTCTTGCTATCCTGGCATCAAGCTCGTGGTACCGCCTGTATGCGAAAGTCATCGCCTCTGCGAACCTCTTCGCCTCGTCGTACACTCCCCGGGGACCCACCGGGTTCACGTTTCCCCAGTAACCCTCAGGCTGAGGATGAACCAGGGGATCACCGTACACTTCGCTGGTGGACGCCAGCAAAAATCCCGCTCCCTTCGCAAGGGCCAAGCCCAGGGCCTTGTGCGTACCCAGGGAACCCACCTTCAGGGTCTGAATGGGATAGGCCATGTAGTCCGCGGGACTCGCCGGCGAAGCCAGGTGAAACACGAAATCAAGCTCCCCGGCCACGAAAATATAGTCGGTAACGTCGTGCCGAATAAAAGAAAACCCGCTTCTTCCGGCCAGGTGGGCGATGTTGTCGACGGAACCGGTTATAAGGTTGTCCATGGCCATCACCTCGTGACCGTCATCCAGCAACCTGTCACATAAATGGCTGCCTATGAATCCGGCTCCACCCGTCACCAGTATCTTCACCGGTATCCTCCCGAACGTTCCAGGCGCCCGGAATACATGGTCTTGTAGTATTCCCGGAACTCCCCGGACTTGATGACCTCCCACCAGTTCCTGTTCCTGCGGTACCATTCCACAGTCATGGCAAGCCCTTCACGAAACGGCGTTTCCGCCTTCCATCCCAGTTCCTCCTCCATGAGAGTCACGTCCAGGCAATACCTTCGGTCGTGTCCCGGCCTGTCATCAACGTACCTGACGAGGTTTCGGGGAGCGCCGGTGGCCTCCAGTATAGCCGAAGTAACCTCGCGGTTCGTGAAAAGCTGGCCGGCACCCACGTTGTAAATTCTTCCCGGCCCGGATTTCTCGAGTATTCTCAAGAGCGCCTTGCAGTGATCATCCACGTAGAGCCAATCCCTCACGTTCATACCGTCTCCGTAAAGGGGGAGCGGCTCTCCGTCCATAGCATTGGTTATGAAGAGGGGGATGAGCTTTTCCGGGTACTGGAAGGGACCGTAGTTGTTCGAAGCCCTGGTTACCACCACCGGCACGCCGTAAGTCGTCCAGTAACTCATGGCAAGCAGTTCCCCCCCGGCCTTGGACGCAGCATACGGACTCCTGGGGTCCAGTTTATGGATTTCTTTGGAACTTCCGTGCTCCACGCTACCGTAAACCTCGTCGGTGGAAACCTGAAGGAAGAGCGCCCTGTCTTTCCTGCGGAATTCCTCCATCAACACCCTTACGCCTTCCACATCGGTGCGTACGAAAGAGGCCGCATCTTCTATGGATCTGTCCACGTGGGTCTCGGCCGCGAAGTTCACCACCGCGTCGCAACCTTCCATGGCCTCCGCCACGGAGAAAGGATCGCAGATGTCTCCCTTCAGGAATCTGAATCCTTCTTCGGTCTTTACGTCGTCCAGATTCTCAAGCCTTCCGGCATACGTGAGTTTGTCCAGCACCGTGACGGTCCAGCCTGGTTTCCACCGGTATACTCCCCGGACGAAGTTGCTTCCTATGAACCCGGCTCCCCCGGTCACCAGGAGTCTCATCGGGAACCGTCCATCCTGAGCTTCTTCGCCATTATCCCCGCCTGGAGCAACCCGTCGATGCTGCAGCCGGAGTCGGCCCACCATCCCTCCAGGATATCGGCATGCAGGGTCGCGGCACGGAGATAAGCGTTATTTATATCGGTAACTTCCAGTTCACCCCTGGCCGACGGCTCGAGGTCGTTTATAATGTTGAAGACGGTACTATCGTACATGTACACGCCTATAACGGCATAGTTGCTCTTGGGATTCTTCGGCTTCTCCTCGATGGAAACCACCCTGTCTCCCCGTAATTCGGCCACCCCGTAATCACCGGGGTTGTCTACTTCCTTCAGCAGGATCCTGGCACCTCCGGGCTGTCGTTCGAAGGCCTTAACGGTTCCCGCCAGGGAACTCTCGAAAATATTGTCCCCGAGAATCACCACGAACCTGTCGCCACCCACGAAGGTTCTCGTGAGGCCTATGGCTTCCGCGATTCCTCCTTCTTTAACCTGGTAGGCGTAGTTCAGGGTCCGGAAACCGAAATCGGAGCCGTCTCCCAGCAACCTAAGGAAATCACCGGCGCTGTTCCCTCCCGTGACCAGCATTACTTCCCGTATCCCGGCGTCGGCCAACTTCTGCAACGGATAAAAAATCATGGGCTGATCATAAACCGGAAGAAGATGCTTGTTGGTTATGCTAGTGAGAGGCCTCAACCTCGTTCCCAGGCCACCTGCAAGAACCACTCCTTTCATCTCACTCTCTTTCGTCGAATAAATCTCATCTCACCAGGGCCAGTTTCACCAGCCGCAGGGTTCCGTCCTGGGTTATTCTCACTATGTAGGTACCCGAGGGCACCGGCTTACCATTCATGTCCATGCCGTCCCAGGCGAAGTCATCCCTGTTCCGGGAATGCGACTCATATACAAGGGAACCCGCCAGGTCAAACAGGCTGAAGTCGAAGGGAGTATCCGGTATCCCGGCCACTCCCAGAACACGATGAATCCCGGGAACGAACGGATTGGGGTAAACCACCGCCGTCTTCGTCTCACCTCCGATACCCTGTTCCAGGTGAAGCCGCCACAGGCCGTGATCGGTTGCGAGGTAGAGGTAACCCTCCCCGGGATCACAGGCAGCGTACTTCACGTCCAGGGACTGAAGAGGTGAATTCGTCGTGTTATACGTTTCAATATCCCCGTCGGAAAATATCCTGAACAACCCGTTTCCGCCGGCTGACCAAAGAGTCGACAGGTTGTCGAAACACAACATGGTCACGTTTCCCGTCACCTGCTCCACTTCATCCAGGCTGCCGGTGACCGTATCGAAAACCGCCAGACCCGCCGCAGTGCCCACGTACAATTTACCGTCCCTGGACATGGCCAGGGAAAGTATCTCGTCCGCAGGTAATCCCGAGGAACTCGTGAACAGGCGCCGTACCTCGCCGGAACGAACGTCTCCGAGCGCCAATCCGCCCTGGGTACCCATCCAGGCCGCGTATACCTCACCTGACGGTTCCACCGACTTAACGATCCCCGAAGGCAATCCGTCGGAAGGCTGGAAATTCCGCCAGACCGCCGTGTCCTCCTCTCCCGAAACCCATGACAGTACGCTCACTCCGCTGGGTTCGGAGGGAGTCTCCCAGTAAGGCTCGTGGGCGAACCAGACCTCGCCCGAAGGTGACACGGATATCTCCATCACCTGGTCGTTGAGCAACCCGCTGTTAGAAGCATCGAAATGTATGATCTCATCGTCATCGGCACCGGGTGTCCCCTTCCAGTTAACCCAGGTGATGCCGTGATGATAGGGAGCGATGAAAACCCCGCCCGAATCGTCGGCGGAGCATGCGAACACCTGGGCGACGTTCTGAAGCTGTCCCAGGAAATCGTGCCATGAACCGTCGCTAAGAACCGATGCTCCTCTCATGTTGGAAGTAACCCATACATCCCCCCGGGTGTCCACGGTCACCGAGCGCAAGTCGTTCGAAGGAGCCCCCGGATGGCGGGATGACACCCAGGAATCAAGGTATCCGATCCCTACGCCGTTACCGGATGCCCTGTCCACGGCGTAATCGTTGTACTGTGCAATGAGCAGGACGTCTTCCGATAACCAGCATATGTCCTCCACCACCTGGGCGCCCAGGTCCTCCGAACCCGGTATCCAGGTTCCCCCGTCCAGTACGGAAACCCTGCCCCGGTCTCCCGCCGCCAGCTTGCCCCATCCCCATGCCAGGGACATCGGGGAGTTGTAAGGATACTCCTCGTCCATGGTCCAGGTGGAATCGCCGATCATCATGTAGATTCCCGCCGTCGTGGCCGCCCAGACCGTATCCCCGTGCACCAGCACATCCTGAACGATGGAATTCTTCAACTCGCGGTAAGTAACCCAGGAGGCCGGATCTTTCGGGGAAGCTCCAGCCCGGAGCATCACAAGGCCCGACGTGGTTCCGACAAACAGTCCGGAATCCACCATTGCAACACAATTCACCACGTTCGACGGCAAGCCGCCGCCGGTGGAGAGGGTGTTCCAGTTTTCGAAATATCCCAGCTCCTTGATGCAGAGCCCTTCGGTGGTTCCGGCCCATATCACCGAATCAGCCAGTATACAATTGATCTGTAACGAAACGGGTAATCCTTCGAGCTGCCCGTAGTGTCGGAAACCTCCGGACGCCAGGGCGACGTCGATACCTCCCCCTTTCGTCCCGATCCACAGGTTGTCTTTCCGGTCCACCGCCATGCATCTTGCGTCACTGATCGAGAGTTCGCCGGGGCTCACCCAGGTCGAATCCCAGTACAACACCCCCTGGTGCACATGCCCGAATGCCATCCCGCCCGTGGTAGCCGCCGTCAGTACGTCGTTCCGCAGCAGGATGGCATTCACACCGCCGAAATGGGTGAAATGGTCCCACTGGGAAACCGCCCCCGTGAACGAGACGACGAGCAACATAAACAGAATCATGTCCTGGCTTCCTTCCACGAGAAGAGCATTTTCAAACCCTCCTCCACGTCGATCTCCGGTTTCCATCCCAGTGTCAGCATCCTGGAAGGATCGCCCACCTGGAATTCTACGTCAGCGTCCCGATACAGTTCGGGATCAACCTCCAGCTTCAAATCGATATCCGCAACCCTGCCCAGGATACCCACCATTTCCTCCATGCTGGTTCCCTTTCCCGTGCAAACGTTATATACGGTTCCCGGAACCCCCTTCATCAATATCATGCGGTAGGCTTTCACCACGTCCGTCACGTAGGTGTAATCCCTGACCGGAGCGATGTTGCCCACCTTGATGACTTTTTTCCCGCTTCGCCTGGCCTCCAGTATCCTTCTGCAGAAGGAGGGCAATGCAAAATGCTCCGACTGTCCGGGACCGAAATGGGGAAAAGGTCTCGCCACCACCAGGTCGAGGCCCAGCACTCCGGCGAACGTGAATGCGACCGATTCGGCCGCGGCCTTGGTGCGACCGTAAACGCGGGCCGGCGCGACCGCCGCTTCCTCATTCAGGGGTTCCGGAGCCGGAGCGTAAACCTCGGAAGAGCTGACCAGGAGGAACCGGGCCCCGGGAGAACGCTTCGCCACGTACTCCAACACCGACAAGGTCCCCTCCAGGTTCACACGATAAGCGGTTTCGACGTTCCGCTCCGCAGCGGACACGGAACTCACCGCGGCCAGGTGAACCACGTATTTCACTTCCCCCATCTCCGGAGGAGCCTCGCACGGAAGTTTCCAGGCTATTTTTTTCACATCTTCCGGCGCATCGAAGGAATCATCCACATCCGTCGCGTAGTCTCCGCGACCCAATTCCAGTTCTTTCATAAGGTACCGTCCGACGAATCCCCCGGCTCCCGTCACCAGCACCGGCCCGTCCAGGCTACGTTCAGACGTCATGACGGATCCGCTTTCCGTCGATGTACCGTATTTCTTCGCGAAGCATCACACCACCGTGTTCCAGCACTTTCTCCTTTACGATCTCGACGAGTTCCCGCACGTGCGACGATCGTGCGCCACCCATGTTGACTATGAAATTGGCGTGCTTCCTCGAAACCATGGCTCCTCCGACCGTCCTGCCCTTGAGCCCGGCTTCCTCGATGAGCCTGCCCGGAGGTACGCCTCCATCCGGTTTTTCGAACACACTTCCCGCATTGGGGTATTCCAGTGGAAACTTCCGCCGGCGCTCATCCAGGATTTCCGCAGCCCGGCGGCGAAGTTCCATCGGGTCACCCCGGGACAATCGCAACTTCGCCTCCACTATGACGACATCACCATCCATGAACTTGCTGGACCTGTATCCGAATCCGCAATTCTCAACCGAAAAAATACGCCTGGCCCCCATGGAATCCAACACCTCGACGGAATCCACCAGATCGGAAAAGGCGGAACCGTATGCCCCGGCATTCATGAACACGGCGCCGCCCACGCTTCCCGGTATACCCACCGCGAACTCCAGTCCCGCCGCACCGCGGCTGCAAGACGCCCCGGCGAGGGAAGGAAGACGCGCAGCCGCACCGCAGGAGAGAAGCCAACCCTCCGGAACGCATTCCCATGACCGGCCGGCCATGGATCCGCCCAGCCTGATCAGGAGCGAACCGCATTCCCCGTCGGGGGCCAAGACGTTCGAGCCCCGGCCCAGGATGAACCATGGAACACCGGCCTCACCGGCCACCCCGATGACATCCGCAAGCATCCCCGGGGAAGAGGCGGTCACTGAGACGGCCGCACCTCCTATCTTCCAGGTAGTGAAATCACTCAGTTCTATTATGAATACGGCCCCGGGAAACTTTTCCCGGAAAAGTCTCCGGATTTCCTTATTCATCTTCGAAATTTCCGCTCTTCAATCCGATGAGACACGCACCCACCGAAAGGTAGGTAAAGAGGAATGACGGCCTGCCGAAAATTTCCATCCATCTCAGGATCATCCCGTAAAAAGGCGGCCACAGGGCGAGCCTGCACAGCAGGCGCATGAGGACGGCGGAGGGCCGGGCGGGAGTGGAGAAAACGGGACGGATCCAATCGCTACCCAGCATTCCGGCCGCCGCGGGGTGCTTACGGAGAATGTATTTCAACCCGGAACCGCCGAACTCCATCATTTTACTGCAGTACTTCCGAACGGTGACATCGTCAAGGTGATACACCTTGACGGCCGGATCCCAATACATGGAAATTCCCATTTGCTGCAATCTTATTCCGAACTCCGTATCCTCTCCGCCGTACTTGTCTATCGCGGGATCGAATCCACCGGTATCCCTGAGCAGGTTTGTCTTCATGCTGAGATTGCCGGTTACCAGGTACCTTCCCGGGAAAATCCCCGGGGGCCCGTCTCCCATGCCCCTGCCGTCGAACCATCTCTGCCAGGGGGTGGCATTCTTCCTCCACGCGTCCACCCTCGCCCCCATGAGGACGTCGATTCCTCCCCGGGAATGCCTCTCGAGATGCCGTTTGAGGGTATCTTCGGAAAAGAGTATGTCGCCGTCGGAAAGCAGGGACAGCGGAGCCGCGGCATTCCGCCAGGCCTCGTTCCTGGCCTCGGGCCTGTTGCCCGGACCTTCCCGTCTCAGGACCTTTACGTCCACGTTCTCCGGGAATTCCAGGGAATACGTTTCCACCACCGGCACATCGCTTCCATCGTCCACTATCACCAGTTCCCACGGCGCTCCGCCGGTATCCTGCGCGATCAGGCTGTCGAGACAGCGCCGGAAATTCCGACCACCGTTCCTTACCGGTATCTGAACGGATATCAGGGGATTCACGCCTCAGCCTTCCTGTCGTATTTTTCCGACACGCGCATGCGAAGGAGCACCATAACCGTCACCAAAGTACCTGCCAGCACCAGGGTCATTCTCCATTCCATACCCAACTCCGCGAGGAAGCCGAAAACCACCGGAGGCAGCACCATCGCCGTCACCACCAGGAAATCGACCGGGAAAATCTTCCTGCCTATCCAGAACAGGCTGAGGGCCATAAACAGATTGGTAGCCATAGTGGCGAACGCCGCACCCAATGCTCCGGCCACCGGAATCAGCCGCAAGTTGAAGCCTATGTTCAAAATCGCTCCGAACAAGGTCATCCACGCTATGAAACCCGTCTGTCCCGTAAGCAGGCATCCGGTCTGGGAGACGAGGAACAATCCGTACATGGCCGTGGCTCCCGCAAGAGTGGGAAGAACCCGCGCCGCCGGAAGGTAATCCGCACCGCCCACCAGGGGCACCAACCACGAAGCGGACATCGCCAGCATCAGCGCCGCCCAGTTCACCATGACCATGAAGATCATACCCGCCCTGCCCAGTTCGCCCAGAGTACCGCCCGTATCCCTCTTGCGGAATATGAATCTCTTCCACGCCATGTTAAATCCTATTATCAGCGGCATCAGCACCATCCCCGCCCTGCTGGCCCACTCGTAGTAACCGCTCTCCGAAAGGTCCGGATGAATACTCCTGAGCATGAACATATCCGCGGACGAGAGCACTATCATGGAAAGGGTCGCGGGCACCAGGGGAAGGCTGAACCTCAGCAATTCGCCGGTAACATTCCCTCCGGAGAAATCCCGGGGCGAATCGGACGTCCTGCGCCACATCATGACGGATGCGAAAACGGCAAGTAATACGGACGGCAGCCACCTGGAAACCATGAAGGAAGGTATCGGCGGCAACGCGGTCCCGGTGAGAAAGACCGCGAGCAATCCAAGGGAAAGCAGACCCCTGGCCAGCTGCATAAGCAGGTACCTGCCCGCCAGACCTTCCGCCCTGGGCAAAGCGAGGGCTATCTGTACATACGCTATGCCGACACCCAGCAACACGGCGTGAAACAGGTAATCGGCATTCTGCAGGCTGAAGATTTCGGCCAGAACATTCCTCGACAGAACCACCACAAGCGCCGCAAGCACGGAGGGAACCACCGGGAACAGCAACCCCCGGGCCAGCACCGCCCTGGGAACGTCGGTTCTCTGCCACGCCCTTACCAGGGCGGTGGGAAGTCCCAGCACGACGACTCCGGCTATCGCCTCGGCGATCATGCGAAGAATTCCCAGTTCTCCGGCTTCGTCCGCCTCCAGGTATTTCGAGATGAACGGAAGGAAAGCGACCTGAACCAACCCGCTGAAGATCATGGCGGAAGCATAAAAAAGAGTTTCCCTGGAAAGGTCCCTGCCGTGCGTCGTCGATCCGGTCTCTACTTTTCCCATCCCATCCTCCTGTAGATGGAATGCATCTCGCGGGCCACGGACAACCAGTGATGCCTTCTGCGGACCCAGGGAGAGCCGGCGGCGGCCAGGCTTTTTCGCAACTGGCGATCTACGACCAGTTCCCTGAGATCCCGCTTCAACGTCTCGGGAGAAGTAAGGTGGAAGGGGTGGTCGGGAATGAAATTCCTGTATTCCGGTGAAAGATTGGTCACAGTGGCTATACCCATGGAAAGACTCTCCAGTGAATTCACTCCGTAACCCATGTTCCCGTCGACAACCTGGTCCACGGTGATGTGACAAGTCGCTTTCAATCGCAGCGCTTCGGCGTTGGTCTTGTTCTCTATGAGGACCATTTCCACCGGCAAGTCCCTGGAAAGCGACTCAACCGCTTCCAGGATCAACTCGGTACCTTTCACCGACCTTATCCTGGGAGCATGGCATATTCTCACCTTCACGTCGTCGTCGTCGGAAACCCTGGGAGGCATGGAAGAAGCGTCGAAGGGCAGGAACAGGTAATCCAGTTCCGGGTACCTGAGGTAAAGGTCGAACTCGCACGTGAGATTCAGGTCCGTCATTTCCCAGATCGGCCGTATGGCACCCCTCATGCGGAGCCCCAGGCCGTGATAGTATGAAACTATCTTTTTGCCGGCCCTCTTCAGCTCCAGCATATCCCTCCCGTCGCGATAAAAACTCATCCCTCCCTCCAGGTGGTAGATATCATAATCCCAGAGGCCGTACTCGCGTGCAGCCTTGTTCACCATCGGTTTCCACGCAAGATCCCTGATACCCAGAAGTACCCTTTCCAAGGGACCGGGACTCCAGAAAATCCGTTCCCGGGTTCCGGTGTACGGAACCCGCAGGCTTCCGGCCCCGATCAGCTTCTTCAGGATCAGCAACCACTTCTGAGGTCCCACGAAGGGCAGGTGCAGGCATACGTCTTCTTCGTACCTGTTGGGAGCCCTATAGAAAGTTACCAGTCTGCTTTCGTGACCCAGTTCCCGGTGTCCCCTTACGAACAACCTTATGGTCCCGGTGTAATCCTGGGGCGCCAGATGGAGTATCTTCACCCGGGAGAAGCCTCCTTCAACCGTTCCATCGCCGCCCGGCGTACACCCATAACGACAAGGACGGCCCCCGCCGCGAACTGGAGGAAGACGCCGATCCACGGCGACAGGCCCGCTGACGCCGCCACATGGGCGCCCAGTACGTCGGGAACTTCCCTGAACAGCCTGTCCATGGAAAGCACCATGGGCGAAGCCCCGAAACTCCATACCACGGCCTGTCTTCCGGGAAGATCAAAAAGATCCGGCCCCGCAGCCTGCTCCACCGCACTGGCGTTGGTCCACAGGGCGGGCAGCACGGCGATGACCCCGGCGGTCGCCGCCAGGGGGAAAATTTTTCCGCCGGCTCCTCTCCTGCACAGGGGCATCAACAGGAACGGCAGAGATGTGAACAGGAACCTGGGCCCCCAGCCCGTCCCCCCGGTCCAATCGTGAAGCGACCCGTGCAGGAAGAGTGATAAAACAAATGGTACCTTGAGTTTCCATTCCCCACGAATGAACAGTGCAACCACGGATAGGGGGGCGTAAAACAGAAGCCCCTTACCCGGACTGGCAATAAGTCCGTACAATCCGCCACCGAAAGGTTCAACGGCCATGGCCGGGTCCTGGGAATGACCGTCCTCCAACGGGTTGCCGAACCTGTAACCGTTAGCTCCGAGTATCGCCGCCAGGAAGGGCAGTACCGCCGCTGCGAACACCGCCATCTCCCGCCGGTCTCCCAGGAAGAGAGGTATAAACAGCAAACTGTCCAGCCTCACCAGCAACGCCATTCCGAAACAAGCGCCTGCGAGGGCGGGTTTCCCGTCCAGATGGAAATAATAGGCCGCCATCAGGGCGGCGGCGGCGGCGGTCACGTCGAAAGTCATCTTGCAATACACCGGCGCCATGCTCCCGACGGCCACCAGCAGGAAACGATACACCCCGACCCTGGAGTACCGGAGGGACGCGGCCGCAAACCAAAAGCCCACGAGCACCAGGCCCAAGAGGTAATTCGAGAACGCGACCGTGATCTTCCCCGCCAGGGGCCCCAAGACTTCGGTTACCAGCGCGGCGGGTATCAGCAGGATGGAGAATCCCGGACCATGAGGGATGAAGAATCCTTCCCGCACTCCCTCGACGATCCAGCCGTAATCTCCCGATACGGTGAGGAACGGACGCATACCCACCAGGGAACCGGCCGCCTCCAGCTGTGCCAGCACGTCGGTGGTGTACATCCTGCCACTGAAGAACATCGCCGTGATCCCGGCCCACAGTAACAGGACCGCTGCTGTCCTACCAGTCAACCGGCTCACTCAGACTGTTCCGTACAACGTGTTCCTGAACATTCCCCGGGCGGAAAAGGATTCCTTGAACCTGCACAAGCCGTAGTTGACCTCCATGTTCAGGGTGAAAGTACCCAGGTCGAGGTAGCGGTATCCCATCTTCCCGGCCCACCTTATGACCTCCATGTACAGCAGGTTCACCGGCCTCAGGGCCTGGTATTCCCGGTCGTGGGAAATGTAGAAAGCCAGGGTAACCCTGGGATTGCAGTGGAACATCACCATGCCGGCCAGGATCTTACCGTCCAGTACCGCGACAAACTGTCTGACGGCGTCCTCGCCCAGGAGACTCCTTAGTTTCTTCAATTCTTCCAGTGTGTGGGTCGGTCTGACACCGTGGCGCTGCTGGAGGTTGTCTTCCAGGACCGGATAAAACGCCGCGAAATCGGGATTCTCCTCTATTCTCACCCCGTTCTTGCGGGCTTTTCTTGCTCCTCTCACGGCGGAAGGTCGAAATGCGAGGTCCAGTTCCTCACCCAACCTTCCAAGGTCCACCACCGCCGTGAGTTCCCTTTTACTGTAAACGAAACCCCTGCGAACCAGTGCGAACTCCAGGTACGCGTGGGGCCTGCGGTAGTATACAGTCGGAGGAACGGTGGTCTCCAGACCGTTCCAGCCATTTTCCCTGCAGTAGGAAAGCAGGGCATCCACGATTTCCTCCGTCTTCCTGAGACCCATGGAATCCGGAAGCACCGGTCCCCCGAAGGAGGCGCCGGGATAGGATCTGAACCAGGTGCCGTCCGCCCGGATGGACAGGGCCCCCGGGATCACCGACACGATTTCACTTCCGTGCTCCACCAGCAGGTGATGATTGTCGAACCGCCCCGGCGGATGGTAGTCGAGAAAGACCGGCAAGTGGAAGATCGTGCCGTTATTGGACATCCTTACGAAATCCGTCCAGCGTTTCCTGTCTCTTTCCTCCGCGGGCCTTACTACCATTATCTTACTATCGCCATCTTGCAGCTGACGGTCTTCCCGCCGGATTCCACCAACAGAACGTACACCCCGGAACTCAGCGTCTCACCTCCAAGGACCCCGTTCCAAGACCAGGAATTCCAGGAAGCGGCTCCGACTTCTCCCAGGTACTCTCCATCCAGGGAGAAGAACTTCACCGAAACCTGTTCGTCACCGTTCCAGGACATCTTCATTTCCCCGGCGGAGGGGAGGTAGGGTTGCGGGTAGAAGACAGGCGCATCGCCCCCGCTTCCGTCGGTTCCCGGTGAAACGGACCAGAGTCCCAGGGAAGAGGAGAAGTACAGGATTCCGGACACTGCGTCGAAGGAAGCGAATTCGTTCTCCATTCTCGAGGTCGGTATGTATATCGAATTTGAAGGAGTGTACGCCGAGACCCGATCGCCGTCCACGAACCACAGGGCATCCTGCGTCATACACCACGTTCCCGTGCTCCCGTCGGATCCCATAGCCTTGACCATGCCCTGTATTCCGGGAACCTGTACGAAACCGGAGCCGTTCCAGCGGCAGATCCCGTTTCCGGTTCCCAGGAGCATCGTCCCGTCCGCGTCTCCGGCAAAACAGAAAACCTGTCCCGAAGGAAGACCCCACGAAGTATCGTAGGCCTTCCCCGGAGCCGGATACCACCGGTCTCCGGACTTGTCGGCGGGATCGCTCCCGTGAACCAGCAGCTGGCAGCCTCCTTCCGACGTGAAGGCTATCCATAGACTGTCATCCCCGCACGGATATATCTTCTGCAGGTTCTTTGCCGCCAATCCGTCCTCCTCGGTTCTCACGGTCCATGTCAGGTCGTCCTTCAACGGATTTCCCGAGAGAACCACCAGGCCGCTGGGTTCATCGGGAGTCTGCCAGTACGCCTCCTGAGCTATCCACAACGCTCCCCCCTGGGCAGCCAGCATTACCACCTGGTTGTTGAGCAAGGGTGAAATCACCTGGACCGCACCCGGGGGAACCCCCTGGAGCGAATCGGACACAAAGGTTATCACGGTATCGTCCTCGAAAGAGGGAGTGCCCATGTCACCTATCCAGGTAAGCCCCCAGTGATATGCCGCGGTCCACGCTCCCAGGGAATCGGTGACGGCGGCGGAGTAACACCTGAGATCGGTGGGCATGGCGGCGGTCCGTTTCGTGAACTGCACCCATCCGTAATCCGGGTAGTACGCCATCAATCCCGACCTGTGGCTGCCTACGTACATACGTCCGTACCCGAAGGCCGCCTGGTAACAGCTGCCGCCTCCCATTCCGGGTACGGGCAGATGCCGCCACGTCCCGTCTTCCAGGTATCCCAACCCTCTTCCGGCGTCCCGGGAAACACCGTCGATGACGCCGTAGCCGCACCATATCCTGCCAGACGCCCGGGCCAGGCAGGAACAGTAACTTTCCGGGGGATATCCGTTTCCGTAATGCTCCCACTTATCCCCGTCGTACCTGATCACCACCCTTCCGGCAGCCAGTAGGCCGTCACCGGTAACCAGTAATCCGTTTATAGTGGAATCCAGGTGAGAGGAGTAATCCAGCAACCTCATCCACCTGCCGTTTCCATCGCTCATGGAAACGCCTCCCGGCCCGTAACCGAATATCGAGTCCCGAGAATGGATCAGGAATTTGCGAATCCCGAGAACAGACGTCGAATCCCCGTGGTCCGTCCACGACGAGGCTTCGAACACGGAACCGGAAAGGTCCAGGGAATAAACACCGCGGTCCGTGGCAAAGTACATTACGTCTCCCATGTGATCCATGCCGGTCACCTTATCGGCATCGAACGCCCCGCCTGTGACCTGTGCGTCGATCACCGTGAAACCGTCGGAGTTCCCCCTGGCAAGGCCGCCGTCCGTTCCAACCCAGATAAATCCCTTCGCCTGGTGCACATCGTACACCTCTCCCGAACCGGGCACTCCCTCGTAGCTCGAAAAGACTTTCGGCGACCCGCCGTCCACCAGCACCAGCCCTCCCCCGGAAGTAGCGACCCACAGCAGGGAATCCTGCAACAGGATGTCGTTGACCCCGACCCATGGAAGCCCATCCGGGTAAAGCATTGGTTCGAGCCATCCGTGGGAAGGATGATAATGCACTATACCGCCCGACGTTCCGCACCAGATGGAACCATCCGTGTCCTCCACGATGGAAGTCACGTATGATTGCGACGTAGTGAACCCCAATTGGAACCAGTACCCGACGACCATGGACAGTACCAGCGCTACGGACCACATGTCTCGATCCTCCTAGAACAGCTTGGGAAAACGAAGGTGCCAAACCATCCGGACCGCTTCCCAGACTATGCTTTTCGTCATCTTAGAAGTGCCCGAGTGCCTGTCGACGAACACTATGGGAACCTCGGCAATGGAACAGCCGGCCTTGTACAGTTTGTAGGTCACCTCTATCTGGAACGAGTAGCCGTCCGACTTGATCGAGGAAAGATCCAGCTTTTCCAGGGTTTCCCTTCTGAACGCCTTGAATCCGCCGGTGGCATCCTCGATCGGCAACCCGGTGACCAGTTTCGTGTAACGGTTGGCGAACCATGACAACAGCAGCCTGGAAAGAGGCCAGTTCACCACGTTGACGCCGCTGCAGTAACGGGAGCCGATTGCCAGGTCGTAGTCCTTCAATGCATCCACCAATTTAACGATCTTGCCGGGAGAGTGAGAAAAATCCGCATCCATTTGTATTATCGGATCGTACTCCTCCCGTTCCAGGGCCCATCCGAAACCGGCTATGTAAGCCTGGCCCAATCCTGCCTTTCCCGGACGCTGAAGAAGGTGCACCCTCCCCCCGGAGGTGAATTTCCGCACCACGTCTCCGGTACCGTCGGGACTGCTGTCATCGACCACCAGCACGTCCGCTCCCAGGGGAAGGTTCAGCAGAACCGGCAACAGCTTCCTTATGTTGTCCACCTCGTTGTAGGTGGGTACCACTATCAGGGGTTTCTTCAACGGATATCCAGCCTTTCATGTTTATCGGGACAAATATACTTTTCAGCGACGCAATGGGAACACCACGTTACCCGATACCCCCGGAGCGAACCTGCGGATATATTCGTCGTGAAACGTTGGCGCCGACGCAAGGAAGGTGAGATGAAATCTTCGACTATCGCAGCGATTGCTCTCATGGCGATACCGTTCACTTCGGCCGCTTGGAATTTTGTTCCCCTGCTCAGCTACGGTTCCGGTTCGGGGCTGCTTGCAGGGGTGGTTATCAATCACAACACCGTTCCTCCGTACGAACCTTTCGCTTTCAGCACCCTGAGCTACGTCTGCATGAACGGAAGCATGAGTCTGGAACCACGATTCATGGTCCCGTGGAAACGGGGAATACTGAATCTCGGGGCGGGCTACTCCACCCACAAAGGCGAGAAATTCTTCGGTTGGGGCAACGACGGTTCCGACGAAACCTATGCGGAATACACATCGGAAACGGCGGAAATATCCGGAAGTTTCACTTTCGAACCCATGGACGATCTCACCATTGAAGCCGGTGGAACCGTTCTTCATTCAACGGTTTACGACAGGGAGCCGGATACCCTCTGGGCTTCCTCCCCTTCGGACGAGTACCCCTCCACCTGGACGGCCGGCCCAACACTCCGCTGCAAGTGGAATCACAGCCGGTTTCCCTCCGGTTATCTCCTGGGTGAATTCTCCCACCAGGCCGGGAATGGGCCGTCCTATTCCCGGGCATCCGTCTCGGCCGCGGTTTTCATTCCTGCGGGAGTTTCCACGCTACCGTGCCTGAGGGTGAAATTGGGAGTCCACGATGGAACATCCTCCACGCCTTTTCCCTTCCTCCCTTCCCTGGGCGGTTCCTCGGGACTTCGCGGATACGACGATGCCCGCTTCACCGGGAACTGGAACATCCTGACGAACCTGGAACTCAGGCAGGGCATCTTCTCCATTCCCGTAAGCGAAAAAGAGAGGCTGTCTTTCGCCCTGGTCCTCTTCGGTGACGCCGGACGGGTAGCCGACGAACCCGGGGATCTTACCATGAACGGATTCCACCTGGACGGTGGAATCGGCGCCAGGGTACATCTTCCGGGCGGCGGAACGCTCAGGGCCGATTTTGCCATGTCCCCCGAGGGATTGGGCATACAGATGGCCCTGGGAGAACTTTTCTGAAAATGTCGGCCTTGAACAGGACCTTCCTGGAGAAAATCCCCAAGACCGACCTCCACGTACACCTCGACGGCAGCATAAGGATTGACACGTTCCTGGAATTCGCGAGGGAATCGGGCATGAATCTCCCATCGTATACGGAACAGGGACTGCGGGAAACGGTCTTCAAGGATCATTACCGGGATCTGGACGACTACCTCACCGGATTCAGCTACACGGCGACACTGATGAATTCCCGGAAACGCCTGGAAAGGGTCGCCTACGAACTGGCCCTGGATAATCAGAATGAAGGAGTGCGTTACGTGGAAGTACGTTTCGCTCCGCAACTCCATGCTTCCGGGGAAATGGACCTGGTGGACTGCATCAGAGCGGTGAACGACGGCCTGGCCCGGGCGGAAAGTCAGTTCAATTCCCGTCCGGAAGTCGTCTCGGGAAAGGAACCGCCTTTCAGGTACGGCATCATAGCCTGCGCCATCCGGTTCTTCACCCCTTCCTTTTCGGAATGGTACCGCCGTTTCTTCGAGATGCACAGGTATTCCGACCGCGAAAGAATCTTCGCCCTGGCGTCCATGGAACTGGAATCCGCCGCGGCAGGGGCCAGGTGGAAGGAAGGGCTGCCGGTCGTAGGCATAGACCTTGCCGGATCGGAAGAAGGGTGGCCGGCCATGAACCACGCGGAAACATTCAGGCAGGCCCAGCGACACTTCCTGCGCAAAACCGTGCACGCCGGAGAGGCTTACGGTCCGGAAAGCATCTACCAGGCCATAACGGAACTCTACGCCGACAGGATAGGACACGGTTTCACCCTGCTGAATCCCGACGCGGTGACTTCGGAACGGATAGAGGACCCGAAAATGTACGTGGACACCCTTTCGGGCTACGTCGCAGACCGCAGGGTCACCCTGGAGATCTGCCTCACTTCCAACATGCAGACGAGGCCTTCACTGCGGAGGATGGAAGATCATCCTTTCGGCGAAATGATGAAGAGGAAGCTCTCCCTGACCATATGCACCGACAACAGGACCGTCTCCAACACCTCGGTAACCGACGAACTGCTCAAGGCCGTCAACGCCTTCGGTCTCGATCCGGATGATCTCAGAAACATTATCGTTTACGGTTTCAAAAGAAGTTTCTTCCCCGGAGATTATCGCGAAAAAAGGGAGTACGTCAGACGATGCATGAATTACCTGGAACAAGTGGAGGAAGAATTCCTGGAAGGCGGAGGGGGGCCCCACCCCGGGTCGTCCTGGAGGGGGAAGGACTTCATCCCGGAATGGGACCCCGAAGCTTGATCCGTCAGGCCTGGGTGAACTGGTCCTTGCCTACGCCGCACACCGGACACACCCAGTCATCAGGTATATCCTCGAACGGGGTTCCCGGTTCCACACCACCGTCGGGATCACCTACCTGGGGATCGTAGACATATCCGCAAATGTTGCATACGTACTTCTTCATCTTCGTTTCCTTTCCTTCTCCGGAAATCGTTCCGCCCGACACGCCGGCCACATAGGACGGCGCCGTGGGAGGACTCTTCCCGCACAGGACTTCCCGGTAGTATTCGTAGGTCATGGGTCTGCCCTCCCCGATTATACCACAATCGGTCACGATCCCGAAGAATACCGTGTGGGTACCGGCATCGTGCGAACCCGTTACTTGCAGGTCGATGTAGGATAACACGTTCTTCTCGGGCAGGGGACACCCCCCCGGGGTGATGAAATATGGAACATCGGCGAACTTGTCGACATCACGGCCGCTCCTGAAACCGAATTTTCCTATGAAATCCAGGTCGGCGTCACGGCTCAGGACGCCCACGCCGCACCTCCGGGTCTCAGTGATGATTTCGTGAGTCAATTCCACCTTGTTTACGGACACCGCAATCTGCGGAGGCTCGGAGGTGACCTGAAAGACCGTGTTGGATACCTGGCCGTTCAGTTTCTCCCCCCTCCCGGCGCCTACGATGTACAACCCGTAGGAAACCGTGAGGAGCGGGGCCATATCCATTATCCGCTCTCCCGGAGAAGCTCTCCGGCAACCGCCGCGCCGAGTTCGAAACACTTTTCCAGGTCATCATCCTTCGGAACGTACTTCACCGAGAAACCCCCGCTCACCAGGTGCACTTTCATCTTCTCCAGGATACCGTTGAGTTCCTTTACGGATTCGCCGCTCCATCCGTAGGAACCGAATGCGGCTCCAACCAGTCCCTTCGGTTTCAGGCCGCCCAGGTAGTTGAGGCATTCCGCGACGGAGGGGAAAATGCGTCCGTTTAACGTGGGGCTGCCCACCACCAACGCCGATGCCTCCAACAACTCCGAGGCCACGTCACTTATGTGGGTAGCCCTCAGGGGAAACACCTTCGATTCGACACCCTTATGCAGCATACCCTCGGCCACCGCACGGGCCATCTTCCCCGTACTGCCCCACATGGTGTCGTAGATCACCAGCCCCCTGGGAATCTTGGGCTTAGATGCCCAGGTGTTCCACTTGTCGATGATCCACTGAACGTTTTTCCTCCATACGGGACCATGATCGGGACAGAGCACGTCTATTTCCAGTTCCATCCCCGCGATGTCTCTCACCAGCTTTTCGACCAGGCCGGAAAAAGGCATAAGGATGTTGGCGTAGTATTTCCTGGCTTCCTCCTCCAGCAGGGCCATGGGCAGGAGGTCATCGAACCGTTCAGTGGATGCCAGATGCATCCCGAAACCATCCTGGCTGAACAGCAACCTGTCCTCCGGGAGATAGGCGACCATACTGTCGGGCCAGTGAAGCATCCTGGTCTCGATGAAATGCAGGACGGCGCCGCCAAGATCCAGCCGGTCTCCCGAGGAAACCGCCTTGACTTCCCGATCCCAATGAAAATGAGCGGCCAAGGCATCGACCCCCATCTTCGAGGCGTACACTTCCGAGGGCTTTACCATCTCCACGGTATCGGGCAGAGCCCCCGTGTGATCCATCTCGGAATGGTTGCTCACTATCACGTCTATTTTCGAGGGATCGCAAACCGACGAGATTCTCTGCATCATCTCGTCCAGGAAGGGAGCCTTCACCGTATCCACCAGGGTCAGCCTGTCCGCCTCTACCAGAAACGCGTTGTACGTGCTGCCCCGGCTCGTGCTGTAACCGTGGAAGTCCCTCACCCGCCAGTCCACGGCTCCCACCCAGTAGACTCTCTCCGAAACCCTTACCGCCTGGAACGGTTTCATGACGGTAGCCTCCATGTAAATGCTTCGGGGATGTTCCGCCTCACGACAATTTCCTCTTCCTGTCTTCCAGGTAGGCGATGTGACCCACCTCTTCGTCTATCACCTGGTATACCTTATCTTTACCCATGCCGGGAGAAACCAGGCGGACAAGGCCCGTGAAGAACAGTATCGACGCTTTTTCGAAATCCAGCGCCATATCCAGTATTTCCAGGTCATCCTTGCCCGCGACCTCTTCTCCGGGTTCCGTCCTTCCGGCCAGGAAGACATGGTCATCGGCCATGGCCTCAAGGTACAACGCCGATTCGCCGTACGGATCTATCGCTGTGGGAACGGTCTCCATCTCCGAGAGTTCCGCCTTCATCGCGGTGAAACGCTCCTCGTGGCCGCCTTCCCATTCCGCAAGCCTCTCGAGAAGAGCGGAAGTCTCGGTATCCGCCACCATCCCGGCGGCCTTCTTGTAGAACTCGCGACCGTTACGTTCTATCCTGACGGCCATATCGAGGACTTCACCCGCGGTGAACTGCCCGCCCACGTTATTCCTCCCCTTCGCTCTGGGAAGCGGAAACGGATCCTCTCTGCTCCAATTCTTTGTCTATCATGAACATACCACCGCCGGAATCACCCACCAGCTTTATTTTGCGGACCACTTCCGCGGCGGAGGCCTCCTCTTCGACCTGTTCGGCGACGAACCATTGCAGGAAGTTGTCGGTCATGTGGTCGTTCTCTTCCCTGGCGAGAGTAACCAGCCCGTTTATGAGGGAAGATACCTTTTCCTCGTGGGCCAGGGCCGCCTGAAAGACATCAAGTATGGATTCCCACTCCTGGGGCGGTTTTTCGATGGCGTCCAGCCATACCCTGCCGCCCCTCTCGTTCACGTAGTCCATGAGTTTCCGGGCATGGATCAGTTCCTCTTTCGCCTGCTCCATCATCCAGTTGGCCGCGCCCCTCATATCTATGGATTCGAAGTACATGGACATGGACACGTAAAGGTAGGACGAGTAGAGTTCGGCGTTAACCTGTTCGTTCATCGCCTTCCGCATTCGTTCGCTAAGCATCTTCGGCTCCCTTCCACAGCCCATGCACGCTGCAGTACTCCCGGGCTTCCACCCGGTCGAAGTACCCCGACTGGAATACCACCACAGGATCGTCTCCGGGTTGCAGGTATTTCCTGAAAACGTTGTCGTCGCTGATGAGTTCTATCCACTCGATGTAATGTTCCGGGACCATGGGATGAAGGGTCGAACCCACGGTAACCCGGTACCCTCCCGTGACCTTTTCTATCACGGGAACGTGCTTCTCCGTAGTTTTGTCCGCCGTTTTCTCCTCCATCGCGACCATCGGCTTCCCGCAACAAACCAGTTGCCCGGCTCCGCCGTGCGTGACTTCCACTATATTACCGCAGATTTCGCACTTGTAGACTTCCATTCTCTTGGGCATGATGATCCCTCCCTAGTCTTCGGTAAGCACGTGCTCGTCGTATTCCATTTCAAATCTCAGCTTGTGGTTGGCTTCCTGTCGCGCCAGCGACTCGAGAAGTCGTTTCAACGACGGATCCTTCGCAGCGGAAGCCAATTTCATATACATCATGTAGGCCGCTTTCTCCTTCTTCATGGCCAGAATCAGGGCATCCTGGTAATCCATGTGATCGGTCGGAGCGGCATCCACCAGCACTTCTTCCAAACCCAGGTTCACGGCCTCCTCGTCGGGCAGGTACTCGGTGATACCCATTTTGAGGTTCTCCAGCTTGTTCTTGTGTTGCAGCTCTTCTTCGCTGAACTCCATGAACATCCTGCTGATGGCGGGATTTTTCACCTGGGCGGCGAGATTGGTGTAAAAATCGGCCGCCGACTGTTCCTCGCCTATGGCGAAGTCCAGTATTTCTTCCGTCGATTCGAATTTTTTCATTCTTATCACCTACCAATTTTCGGCCAGGAGTTCGAAATGAGCCCGGGGGTGGGCACAGGCGGGACACACGGCGGGCGCCTCCTTGCCGGTGTGGATGTAACCGCAGTTGAGGCAGCGCCAGGTAACAACCTCGTCCTTCTCGAAAACCTTGCCTTCATCCAGGTTATTCAGCAGTCCCAAATACCTCTTCTCGTGCTGTTTCTCCGCCACGGCTATGGCATCGAAAACCGCCGCCACCGTATTGAATCCCTCTTCACGGGCCACCTCGGCGAATCCGGGATACATTTCCGTGTGCTCGTAATTCTCGCCGGCGGCGGCCGCTTTCAGATTCTCGGCGGTGGTACCTATGGTTCCGGCGGGGTAGACATCGGCTATCTCGACCATGCCACCCTCGAGAAACTTGAACAGGCGCTTGGCATGTTCCTTCTCCTGGTCCGCGGTCTCCCGGAAGATCATCGATATCTGGACGTAACCTTCCTTCCTGGCCTGGGAAGCGAAATAGGTGTACCTGTTCCTCGCCTGCGATTCACCGGCGAATGCTTTCAGGATGTTCTTCTCGGTCCTGGTTCCCTTTATGCTCATCGTATCTCCTCCCTTTCGGCACATTCCGGACATTTTCCTATGAAGTTGATGCTTATTCCCTCCAAGATGTAACCGCACAGCCACTCTTCCGTCAACCTCGGCATATCTTCCCGCCGGAGCATAACGTCGCATATCCTGCCGCAGGAAGAACACTTTACATGAGAGTGTACCCCGGTATTGTGATCGTAATGGACTTCCCTGCCCAACCCGGTGACCGTCCTGAGCATTCCCTGCTCCGAAAGTATTCCAAGGTTCCTGTAGACGGTACTGATACTGGTACCGGGCAATTGTTTCCTCACCACCTCGTAAACCTGCTCCGCGGTCGGATGGTTTCCCAGTTCCCGAACGGCCGCCAGAACCGCCTGCCTTTGTTTCGTGTTTCTTCTGCCGTTGCTCTTAAGCATTTCTCCTCTATCAGTAATAGGAACTATTCCTAATATATTAAATACGGACAACCGGTCAAGAGGTGACGGTACGGCGTTTCCCACCGTCCGGTAATCCAGCCGCAATCTCTTTCGCATCTTTCAGGAGTCCCGCCATGCCTTTCAAACGGTAGTGTTTCCAGAGAAGAGCCGGAATCCTGGACAATGGTCTCCTCATGAGGTAATTCCTGCCTATGACTCCCTGGGCCCATTCCTTCAACCTGATCAGTTCATCGTCCGGCATATCCGTAAGATTCACCAGGAGACGATCCGCGGCGTCCATACTCTCAAGCAATTTCTCAACATCGTCTATCAGTCCCATCTCCAGCGCCTCCCGGAAAATCTCCGTGCCTGGGTACGGGGTGACATACAGCATCGGGGCCGTGATATCCGCCTTCCTGCAGAACTCCACCGTTTCCGCGACCGTCTTATCCGTCTCCCCGAACATTCCCACTATGAAAGATCCCTCGGCGTGAATTCCCGCCTCCCGGGTCATCCTTATGCCCCTAAGACAATCTTCCGAGGTCACCATTCTTTTCATCCTCTTCAACATTTCGTCGCTGCCGGATTCGATCCCGTACGAGATCCAGTCGCAACCCGCCCTTCTCATCTCCCGCAACATCTCCGGATCTACGAGGTTCACCCTTCCTATGCAGCTCCACTTCATGTTCGGAACGAATTTCCTCATGAGGGAGCAGACTTCGAGGACGAAATCCCTGTCGCTGGTGAAAAGATCGTCCGGAAAACCGGTGTACTCGATTCCGTATCTGTCCGCCAGAGTCTTTATCTCCCCCACGATGGAAGCCGGGGATCGCCGTCTCACTCTTCTGCCGAATATCCTGTAGCAATAGACACAACCGTACGGACAGCCCCTGCTTGCCACCACCTCCATGTGAGGCCTTGTCTTCTGCCGGTGATCCATACTCCTTATGTAGTTCTCCACCGGGAAGAGGTCCCATTCGGGAAAAGGGAGCGAATCCAGATCGGCTATGGGCTTTCTGGGGGCCGAATACGCAAGCTCGCCGCCGTCCAGGAACGCCAATCCCGGCACTTCCCTCCATTCCCGGCGCGAGTCAAGGGCCGCCACCAGTTCCACCGCAGTGGCTTCTCCTTCTCCGGAGACCACGGCATCCAGATTGCACCGCTTGAGATAAAGTTCCGGGAGAGTGGTGGCGCCACTGTTTCCGGCCACGATGAAGACTCCGGGGAGCAGTTCCCTCAAACGCCTCGCCATGTCCCGTACTATCCTGTACCTGGTAACCATTCCCCCGAAACCCACGATGTCGGGAGAAGACGCCACTACGCGATCCACGGCGGATTCCACCGTGAGATCGTCCCCCTCCATGTCCACCACCGAGACATCCACGCCGACTTTTACCAGGGACGCCGCCACATAGGCCAGGCCGAAAGGAAAGTACCTCGACCTCCTGCCGGTACCATAGAAAGGATACACCAGAGTAACTCTCAAGGATTTCCTCCCAGCGACCCTTGAATACTCCGAGAAACCGCCCGAACGAATATACAATCCGTCCCGGGGAAAACACCCGAGCGAAACTTTCCGAACGGCGGTCTGCAGTGACGGACCGGAAACCCTGTGATACGCGGCCGGCGATTGATTCATCGAAAAAAACTTGGCGGAAATGGTTCATGGTGAACATGGCGGAGAGGGAGGGATTCGAACCCTCGGAGAAGCTCAACGCCCCTCATACGCTTAGCAGGCGTACGCCTTCAGCCAACTCGGCCACCTCTCCGCGCCGGGACGGTTGGGAATTATTGCAAAGGAAGGGGTTCCGGTCAAGGAGCATTCCCGGACCGGAACCTTTTGAGTATTGTTCCGCCATTCATCGAGAAAGGAGTATTCATGCCAAGAGTACACAGGTTAGTCATAGGCATCTTCGGCAGGACTAACGCCGGCAAGAGCACCCTGATGAACCTGCTCACCGGCCAGGATACCTCCATAGTGGACCCCACGCCGGGCACAACCGCCGATATCAAGAGCGCCGTCATGGAAATTCATGGGCTGGGTCCCGTTCGGATACTGGACACCGCCGGGCTCGACGAAGGCATGGAACTGGGAAAGAAAAAGCGCAGAAAAACGCTGGAGGCACTGGAGGAAGCGGACTTGTGCATCCTCGTGGTGGATCCCGTCACCGCCTTCCTGTCGGACGGGATGGACGTGGAATCTTTCGTAGCCTCGACTTGCCGGCGTCTGGGGAAAAACATCTGCGTCGTCTTCAACGTGAGGAAGGACACGGCGGCATCCCTGTCCTCCGAAGGAGCCACGCTGGACGAAGTGGTGGAATTCTGCAGGTCGTCGCTTCTGGACATGTCCGGCATACCCTACGCGCTCCTGGACCTCTCCAGGAAATCCGAGGCCCCGGCGCTGGTACGCTTCATCAAGGATTCCAGACCCAGGGAAAAGGTTCCCCCTCCTCTTCTCCCCTTCGTGAACGACCGCAGACCGGTCCTTCTTCATATTCCGCTGGACGAAGAATCGCCCACCGGCCGCCTGCTGCGTCCCCAGGAGATGGCCATGGAGTATCTGCTCCGGCTGCAGGTACCCGTCGGCCTGTACAGGACCGACCTGAAACTCGCCAGGAGCGGAGCGGCCCATCTCGCCGACGCGGAGAAAACGAGATTCGAGGATTTCATGAACTCACTGGATCGCTGCGGGGGAGTACGGCTGGTCCTCACCGACTCTCAGGCTGTGGACATAATGGACCCGTGGGTACCGGAAAGGATACCCCTTACCACTTTCTCGATAATGATGATACACCAGACCTCCGGCGGGAACCTCGGATTGTTCGCGAAAGGCGCCGAAACTCTGAACGGCCTTTCCGCCGGAGACAGGATTCTCATCGCCGAGGCTTGCAACCACGACCGGATAGCGGAGGACATAGGCACCGTCCAGATTCCGGACAAGCTTCGTGCCGCGATCCCGGGCATCTCGGTGGAACACGCGTTCGGCAGGGAGTTCCCTCCTCCGGAGGAACTCGCCCGTTTCTCCCTGGTGATACACTGCGGCGGTTGCATGATAAGCCTTCAGAAACTCTCGGCGAGGGTGGCAAGGCTTGCCGAGGCCGGAGTTCCCGTCACAAATTACGGCATGGTGCTCGCGTGGCTGGAAAGCCCGGACACATTGAAAAGAGTGTTGGAACCCTGGAAGGAACTCCTATGACCGCAAGAATATCGGCCATGCTCGTATTCGCTGTCCTCGCTGTCTCCTGCGGGGGAGAGGAAGCGCCCGGAGAATTCCCGACCGATTCCACCTCGACGGGCGATGCATCCCCGGACTCCCCGTATGATGGAGAAGACACCCTCAGGTCCGCCGCGGAAGACATACCGGCTCCGAACCGGGCTTCTTCAGGAGCCATCGGGCTCATGGACGAAGCCAGGTCCGTAGCCGAGGACGCCGACAGACACATCGAGGAATTGCAGCAAACCATGAAAGGACAGTAGGTTTGGTTCTCCCGCATCTTCTGCTTTCCCTCGCCGTGGGAGTACCCGTCTACCACATGCCTCCGGTTTCCGCCGGCGAAGATATAATTATCATAATGATGGAGGACGGATTGCTGCCCGGAGAACCCTGGGCGGAGCTGATTCCCGAAACGAGGGAAGAATTCTGGACCTTCGCATGCCACGGCATGATGGTCCAGCGGGCCGCGTGGTCAGGGTACGTGATCCTCTGTCCTCCCGGTACCGGCACCCTCCTGCTGGACGTCGCGATGAAACTGGCCTCCGCAGCGGTGGAACCCGATACATCTATCCTCAGCACCGGCCTGGGGCTGACCCCGACCTCCGACTGTCCCTCCACGGTAATACTTTTCGCCCCGGGCGGCTGTGATCCTCCCCCGCCGGTACTGCCCCTGAAACGCAGCGCCTGGCTTGGCGGAGAATCCGATACGACGATCCTGGTTTCCGATGACCTGGGAAGTGCGTTCTTCTGGACCGGCCATCCCGACGACACGGATCTTTCTCCGGCGGCATGGAGAGGGGTGGGAACCGAAATGGTTCCGGTGAATGAAGGTTCCGTGCGCCTGGCGTTTTCTTACGGACACGGAAGCGTCCCTTCGAATCTTCATTACGTTACGCTGCAACCTCACCCCATGGATACCGTGTTCGCGAACACGTGGAGACCGGCCTTCGCAGCCGCGGACTCGCTGGTGGCTCACCTGTTTCCCGAGACCGACGACGACGGCCATCTCCTGTGGATAAGAGGAACCGGAACGGGAAAACCTTGGCGCAACGCATCTTCACCCCTGCCGTCACCATACTCGCCGTGCATCGTGTCACCGCGGTCGGAACCGTCGGGAGAGTATTCCATGGGTGTTTCCTTCGCCGGGAAACTGCCGGGCATCCGGGAGGTCGCCCTACCGGGAACGGTCTCTTCCCGGGAAACGGCGCCGGTGATCGAGAATATCCTGGAAAGGCACCTGATCCTGGAATTCGCCTCGATGTCGGAAAGGATACCTTTCTTCGACGTGGAGATAGGGGAAGACGGCCGGGGACGCGTCTGGATACTGGACGACGGCGGCGGCGGCGGCCGGGCAACGACACCCGATTCCCGGTTGCTGGAACTCCTTCGAAAATCCCTGCTGGTACCACCGGGGACTACGCTCATAAAAAACGCGAGTACCAGGGCATCATTCCTGGAAGGTCGTCCCCTGGAGCCTCCCGGAATACCGGAGGTGTCCATGGAACTTCTGAACCTGCTTCGGGACGAATAAACCCCGGCGGCATCCGCGTCAGTCGTCCAGGCGACGGGCCAGTTCGTCCCACTGACCGACCAGTTTCTCTATCTCTCGGCTCATGCGTCCGTATTCCTTCTGCAATTCCACCAACCTTGCGGTGTCCGATATCACTTCCGGATCCTGGAGCAGGCGTTCCACTTCGTCCTTTCTCTCCTCCAGGGGCAACAATTCCTCTTCCACCTTTTTCATTTCGTCCATGAAAGCTTTGCGTCTCAGGTACTTCTCCGTGCGCAGGGCCGCCTCGCGGCGTTTCCTCTCCCGTTCCAACTCCCTGGGAGAACCTCCGCGACGGTCCGGCACCCTTCCGGTTCCGCCGAGCTTGTCCCTCACGGCCTTCCTGCATTTTTCCACGTAGGATCCGAAGGATCCGTCGAAGGGTTTCACGGTTCCCCCTCCCACCTCCCAGACGCTGTTCACCACGGCGGAAAGCAATCCCTCGTCATGACTGGCCAGGACCAGCGTGCCGTCGAACCCGGCCAACGCGTCGACCAATACTTCCCTGGAAAAAACGTCAAGGTGGTTCGTGGGCTCGTCCAGCACCAGGAAGTTCACGGGACTGAGAAGAAGACGCGCCAGCGCCAGTCGATTCTTTTCGCCGCCGGACAGCACTCCGGTAGGCTTATATACATCATCACCGGTGAACAGGAAGTTGCCCAGAAGGGTCCTGGCCTTCTTCTCGCTGCAACCGGGATCCGCCAGGCGGAGTTGCTCCAGGAGGTCGAGATCGGCATCCAGTTCGCCGCCCACGTCCTGGGAAAAGAAACCCACCACCACTCCGGTTCCCGTCGTAACGGTTCCGGCAGTAGGCTTTTCCATGCCGGCCAGGATCCTGGAAAGGGTGGACTTCCCTTCCCCGTTCCTTCCCACGAGGCCGATCTTAGATCCTCTCTCCACTTCCAGATCAATGTTACGTAACACCGGTCCGTCGTAATACTTGGAGACCCCTTCCAACCTCACCACCATCCTGCCGCTCCCGGGTGCGGGAGGAAACTTCATCTTCATGCGTCCCGGGGACCTGTAAGCATCAACGGCCTGCATCCGTTCCAGCATCTTCTCCCTGCTCCTTACCTGGAACCTCTTGCTTTCGGTGGCCCTGAACTTCCTGATGAACTTCTCCAGCTTTTCCACCTCGGCCGCCCGGAGCCTGGCTCGCTTCTCCCTGGCTTCCAGTTCCTTCCTCTTAGCCTCGACATAAGCCCCGTAATTCCCACGGTAACTGTTCATGGTTCCCAGTTCCAGTTCGTACACTCTCCTCACCACTCCGTCCATAAAAGCGGGATCGTGGGAAACCACCCACAGGGCGCCGGGAAAACCGGACAGATATTCCACCAGCCATATCCTGGCATCCAGGTCCAGGTGGTTCGTGGGCTCGTCCAGCAGGAGCAGGTCCGGATCCGAAAGCAACAGCGACGCCAGCATCGCCCTCATTCTCCACCCCCCCGAGAATTCCTCGAGAGGTTTCGACATCTCCTCCCGGGAGAAGCCAAGTCCTTCCAGCACCCGTAACGAATTGGTATGCAACCTGAAGGCATCCGTGGCATCGGCAAGGTCCTGCGCCCCGGAAAGTTTTTCCAACAGGTGTTTCCTGGCCCCTTCTTCAACGGTTTTCTCCAACTCGGCGTGAATATCCTCCATAAGCCTCAACGCCTCGTCGGCCTTCCCCGCCGCCCTGCACACGGCGGCCTGGAGGGGACCTCCGGGAAAATCCTCCATTACCTGGGGAAGGTATGCCACCCTGGTTCCCGGCGACACATGGATCTTCCCTTCCGTCGGTTCCGACTTCCCGGCCATAAGCCTGAGCAATGTCGTCTTCCCCGAACCGTTCACTCCCACCAGGGCCGTCCTGTCTCCCCTGTGAACCTCGAAACCCAGGTTCTCGAAAATGGGAGCCCCTCCGAAATCCATGCCCAGGTTCGACGCTTTCAGCAGCATCGCGCCTCCCCGATCTCCAGCGGTCTGAAGCCCAACCTGTCCGCGGATACCAGCACGTACCTCAAACCTTCCATTTCACCGTCCACGCGACGGTCCCACTTCTGCCCGTGCAGGTGGCCGTAGACGCATGTCCGCACCCCCCTCTCCACCATGAGTGGGAAAAAATCCGTGGGCCTGCCGGATACGACAGGCGGAAAATGCATCATTACCAGGAGATCGTCGTCTTCTCCGGCCAACCCGGCCGCGGCATCCAGGGCCATCTCCAATCTCAGCAGTTCCCTGCGATAGATCCTGCCGTCTCTCTCCTCCCGGTATTCTTCCGACAGCGGCGACAGCCAACCCCTGGTTCCAGCCACCACCAGGTTACCCACCTTCACGGCGGAATATTGCAGGGGAATGATTCCCGGGGGAAGAAACCTGACCAAACGGGTCATGGAACTCCACCAATAATCGTGGTTGCCCTTGACGAGAATCTTCCTGCCGGGCAAGGCGGCCAGCCACTCCAGATCGGGACGGGCATCCTCCATGGTCATCGCCCAGGAAACGTCACCGGGAACCAATACTACGTCTTCACCGGACACCAGGGCCCTCCAGTGTCTTTCCACGATCTCGTGGTGATCTTTCCAGTGCTCCCCGAACACGTCCATGGGCTTACCGGACGAGAAGGACAGGTGAAGATCTCCCAATGCGAATATTCTCAAGGACGGACCTCCGGGCTGGTGAAAATGAATTATAACATTCCTCTCCCGGAAGCGCTTTTTTACCTTGACTCGACTCCACCTTCGGAAGATATTTTGTTTTTGAGGGATGGGCGCATGTTCCATACCCTAACAAGGAAAAAGCGATGAAAGGATAATCATGAAATATTTATCGACTATACTCCTGCTCTTCGTAGCATGGACGGTCGCCGGAACGACGGTCTACAGATCGCCTTCTCCGGTGGAAAACGTGGAGGTGGTGGAGCAATACGACGGCGCCACTACGGTCAGGTTCGGACTTGTCGCACTGAAGGCCCTGGACGTAATGATGCCGGGCTTCGGAACGGGGACCGCGTTCAGGATGCCCGGAGGCGGTTTCATGGCCAAGGTAGGAGCCCCGGACCTGCCGGTGATCCGCAGGATGGTACGCGTTCCCGAAACGGGGAAGGTCCGACTCGAGGTACTCGACACCGAAACTTCATCGCTGGGCGGCCGCTACGACGTCGTTCCTTTCCAGGAACCGCCCACATGGTCCGGTCCCGCACCGGCGTTCAGCATAGACCGGGCGATCTACGACGGCGCTTCTTCCTTCCCGGCTTCTCCGGTGACGCTGGAATCCGTGGAAATATTCGGTGACATCCGCGTGGCGTGGATCACTTACTGCCCCGTACGGGTGAATCCTTCCACGGGCGATGTCGATCTGGTCACATCGGCGACGGTGCGAGTGAGCTGCGGCGATGAACCCGGGGTCAACGAACTCAGAAGGCACGCCCGGGGATACACCAGAAGTTTCGTGAAAATGTACGACCAGGTACTGGGCATGGACCCGATAAATGAAACCGACATCATAGACGGCAGCTACGTTTTTATCGGTACCAGTGAATCCATAGGAAAGGTCGAGGATCTTATCAAATGGAAATCCCAGAAAGGCTACCAGGTGGAGACCGGTCTGCTTTCGGATATCGGAACCAGTGTTTCGGATATCGACGCCTGGCTGGAAGACGCCTATAACAACTGGGACAATCCTCCGGAATACGTATTGCTCGTGGGCGATCACGACGTGGTGCCCTCGCCCCAGTACAGCGGTGACAGGACCCATGCCGCGGATAACCTGTATGCGGTGGTGGGCGACGGAACCCTCCCTTCCATGCATATAGGCAGATTCTCCGGCGACCACATCAATGACCTGTCCTACATCGCCTGGAAGACGACCCAACACGAAGCGAGCCCCTACCAGCCCGATTCCATCAATTGGTTCCTTCGGGGTTTCAGCATGGCTTGCACCGACTTCAAAGCCCCGGAAGAGGCGCTGCTTCTTCACGAATTCTTCGAGGCCCACGCCATAGATTCGGACTTCTATTGCAAGAAGCTGGGTGGTACGACACCGAGCCGTGACCAAGTAATCTCGGACATAAATGAAGGCAGATCCGTCATTTCCTACATAGGCCACGGCGACATAACAAAATGGGTCACCTCGGACTTCAGAATCTCTCACATCGCTAATCTCACCAACGGGAGAAAGCTGCCCTGGGTCTACACCATAGGTTGCCAGAACGGTGAATTCGACGGAAATTACTGCTTCTGCGAAGCGTTCTTATCCGAGGGAAGCGTTTCGAGCCCCAAGGGCGCCCTGGTCATCATGGGCTCTTCCACCTATACCCCGGTAGGCCCCGGAGACACCCTGCAGATACATACTTTCAGAGGTTACTTCACCGAGAAACTGTACCATCTCGGCGCAGCTCACACCTGGGGTAAAACCAAGTGTGATGAGTACTTCGGCTCGAAGGGCAAGGACATGATCATGATGGCCACCCTCTTCGGGGACCCGGAAACCTCGACATACCACGATACCGCACCCATACCGGTACTTCATAACTCACATTCATCCACCATCAGTTCGGGCGATTTCTCCGTTACCGTAACCGACAGCAGTTCCAAATCCCCGGTAAAAGGCGCTTTGGTCGCCGCGTACTACTCCGACACCGATAAACTTCTCGATTCCGGCTACACCGACTCCACGGGAACGGTGAAACTGAACATCCCCTCCATACCGGGATCAAAGCAGGTCACCATAACTTCCACGGCACACAACATGTCACCCGCCTTTACTTACGCCAACCCTACCGTGGGCATCGAAGAGACGACCATGCAGCCCATTACGGAACTGTTCCTGGATGCTCCCAAGCCCAACCCCGTTTTCACGTCCGCATCCATAACCTTCGGAGTTCCCGCTGCGTCCACGGTAACCATCCGTGTTTACGATATCTCCGGCAGGTCGGTGGCCGTGTTGCAGCCCGGCGAACTTGAGGCCGGTGTCCGCACGATATCGTGGAACGGAACCGATGGAGACGGAGCACCGGTTCCGGACGGAGTGTACGTAATGAAGCTCGAAGTACCTGGATACGGAACCGTATCCAGACTTTTCTCTGTGCTACACTGACAAACGACCCGGAGGTTCGGGGGCCGGCCCGGCCGGCCCCTCCTCCCGGGGCCAAACCGACACCGGATCCAGAATACCCCTTTCGATCAGCCAGTACCTGGCTGCGCGAGCCACGGCCCCTTCTCCGGCCGGCACCACTCTTTTGAATTTCTCGATCAGAACATCCGGGGCACTGTTCACCACGAAAGGAATCCCGGCCCACTCCAGTAGATCCATGTCATTGTAATCGTTTCCCACCGCCGCCGTATCATCTTGGCATATACCGTGCTCCCCGGCGATCCAGCGGACTCCGTCGCTCTTCGAGACTCCGTCGGGAAATATTTCTATCCACAGGGATTCGCCGTCCAGGGGTGAAGTGGTCCTTATAACGGTATATTCCCCTCCCAGTATTTCCTCAAGCCTCCCGTGAAGTATCCCGATACCCGGCCCGGGAGGTTCGATAACAATCACCTGGGCGGAAGCCCCGAGGCCTTCCCGCGGCTCCAGGGGCGAACAGAAACCCCGGTAGAGACGGATTCTCCTCTCCATGTCGGAATTGCGACCCGAAGAATAACGGTAAGTGAAGAAATGGTTATCCGGTACCGGAGATTGGACGCAAAAATCCAGGTTCAGGCGGAAAAGGAGTTCCACCAGCCTGGAAGTCATGAATTTGTCCAGGTTATTCGTCTTAACATAGTCGCCCGTGGAGCAGTCGATTATACCGGCTCCGCTGGAGAGTACCATGTAATCCGCCGGCAGGACGGCTCCTTCCAGTGCTTTCCTTATGGAGAAGAGGGATCGGCCGGTTGCTATAACCCTGATCACCCCCATATTTTCCAGGGCTTCCAGGGCACGCGTGTCCTCCCGCCCCATATCGTCTCCCCCGTACAGCAACGTTCCGTCCAGATCCGTGGCGAAGAGCATCTTCTTCCCGTTTTCCGGATGCACGCAGACCTCCCGTCGGTGGATTTCAACGTAATCTTAACCTTCGCCGTGCGGTCCGCAACCGCGTGCACTCCGCCCATCCGGTGGTTATGTTCGTGTTTCCCGGATCCGTCGGGGAAAGGAGAATCATGATAGAGAGCCGCCGCATCGGCGGAAAGGGTTCGAAGGGAACGGTGATTTTCGACCTGGACGGAACTCTTCACCACACCGAAAAAGCTCTGGTTCCGGCGATCAGGTCCGCCATGGCCGACCTTGGATTCACTCCCGCGATGCCCGAAGTTATAAACGCCCTCTACGGCGAACCTCTGGAGATATTCTGCCGTACCCTGACGGGCGATGCCGGACTGGTGAAAGAATTCCGATCCGCCCTCAGGAAACACCAGGCCGGGACCATTCCAAGACAGGGAGCCCTCTACCCCGGAACTAAAAAGATGCTGGAAGAACTCACCGCCGCGGGGTTCGTTCCGGCCATCTGCTCAAACGCGGGTACCGACTATATCCGTCTGGTCACCGAGACCCTGGGAATAGCCCGCTTCTTCCCGGTCATTGCAGGAAGAGACGGAAATATCTCCAAGACCGGCAGGGTGGGAAGAATAATCCGCGATACCCGGGCGGAATCCGCCGTAATGGTAGGTGACAGGTACCACGATTTCCAGGCGGCGAAGGAAAATGGAATACCCTCCATCGGTTGCCTGTACGGCTATGGTTCTTCGGAGGAACTCACGGCTGCGGACGCCTTGGTGGAAAATCCGGGCGAGATACCCCGAACGGTGATAACGCTGCTGGGGATAACCCGGTAATCCATTCCGGTGTTCCGAGCATGAGCCTCTCCTTGTCCGGAATGCTCATATCTTAGCCGCCCGGAACATGGACATCAGGCGTTTCCCTCTGCGGGTACGGGAACTCACGCAGCAACGATTCCCGTCGGAGGACAGGAAATACATCCGGACGTTATCGCCTTGAAGTATATTGCGGGCGAAACGGCCCCTGCACGGAGGAGTTCATGGATACGGATACGCCCCCACGGGTTTTTATGCCCGGTTATTTCGACATCGACGGAGAAAAAGAACTGCGCAATCTGACCGGTGGTATCCTTTACGATAGGAACGTGGCTCTCGGGCTCCGTGCCGGGGGATTCTCCGTGAAGTGTTTCGACCTGGATTCAATGCCCCGGTGGGTGAAATCCGTGAAATTTCCCGCCGCCGCCAGGCTGGCCGATGCCGGTGGCGATTTCGACGTCCTCGTCACCGATCTCGGTAACAGCGCCCTGACTGCGGGATTCCAGGATGAAGCCGGGCGCAGGGGCCGCCTGACCGTTCTCGTATGCCATCATTTCAGAGCGGGAATCGAGCATTCCTTCCTCAAGAAATTCATGTACCGTTACACGGAACGAAAGGTGGTAGCGGGGGCGGACCTCCTGGTTTCCAACAGCCGCCATACGGCTTCAAAACTGGAATCCATGGGCAGATCTCCCGGGGACATCGTGCTGGCCCCTCCGGGACTGAACGTACAACCCGCTTCCCGCCCGACTTTCAGAACGAAGCCGTCACACTTGGTGAGCGTGTGCACGGTGGAACCCAGGAAAGGCATCACCGACATGGTGAGGGCGTTTCATGCCGCGGCGCTGCCCGACGTGCGTTTCACCCTGGCGGGAGACACCAGGGAAGGATCCGGCTATACCCTAAAGGTACGGCGGCTCATCGAAACCCTGGGAATGTCCTCCCGGATCACCCTGGCGGGCAGACTGTCCGCCGAAGGAATCCGGAACCTCTACGAAAGCGCCGACGTCTTTATGCTCCTTTCCCGCTGGGAGGGTTACGGCATGGCCATAGCGGAAGCGATGTCCATCGGTCTCCCGGTCATATCCACCGCTGCAGGCGCAATACCGGACCTGGTGGTGAACGGCGTCAACGGTATCCTGGTCCCTCCGGGAGACTGGAGGAGGGCCGCCGAAGCTCTTGAGAGGCTTTTCGGCAATACCTCTCTCAGGAAGATGCTGGCGGAAAGCGCGTTGGAAACCGCCGGAGAGTTCCCTTCCTGGGAAGAGACCACGGGAAAAGTGGTATCGGCCATCAAAAACAGGCTGCATCAACCCTGCCGCGGGTAAGGAATCCCGGGCAAACCACTGTTTTTATATATTTTTCGACAGTCCCCGAAAGGAGAAGTCTTGAAGATAGCCTTGGTCTATCCCCGTTGGAACTGGATAGAATACAACGGCCTTGCGGAACCGGTCGGCCTGTTGCAGGTGGCTTCGGCGCTCAGGAACGCCGGGCACCAGGTCGAGTACCTGGACTATTCCTTCTGCAGGAACCTCGACGAACTGGACGAAAAGGCCCGGGGCGCCGAGTTGGTGGGAGTCGCGGTATCGGCGGCGGCCAAGCTCAGCCGAGCCGGAATAGTGGTTGCGCATCTTAAGAAGGTCGTCCCGGATGCTGTGTTTCTGGCCGGCGGCGCCTATCCCAGTATCTTCCCGGAAAAGACCATGGAGAGCATTCCTTTCGACCTGCTTCTGACCGGTGAAGCCGAAGATTCGATAGTCGAGCTTGCGGATGCACTTTCCTCCGGAGCCGATATAACCGGGATAAGAAACCTGGTGTACCGCGACCGCGAAAACGTGGTGCGGAACCCGAGAAGACCCGTACCCACCGATCTCGACGCTCTGCCGTTCCCGGCCCGCGACCTGGTGGACTACGATTCCTACTTCAGGGAGGGAATGTCGGAATTCGGAATGGTGACCACCAGGGGCTGTCCTTTCCGGTGCATATACTGCAAACCCAGCACGGACCTCATCTTCGGGGGCAACATACGATACAGAACCGCCGAAAACGTAGTGGAGGAAATAAAGGAATTAAAAAAATACTCACCCAGGGAGCGGATTCCCATCTTTTTCAAGGATGATACCATCACGATGCATCCCACGCCCTGGTTCCGGAAATTCAGGGACCTTCTGGCCGATCTGGGCCTGGAACTGGAATGGCACTGCAACAGCAGGGTGGACACTCTCACCGAAGAGAAGGTCCGGACGATGGCCGAGAGCGGATGTAAATGCATTTCCTTCGGGGTGGAGAGCGGCAGTCAGAAGATCCTGGATTTCTACCGCAAGGGCACCACTCCCGAACAGGCTGAAAAATCCTTCGGCTGGTGCCACAAGTACGGCATAGAGGCCACCGCCAACCTCATGATAGGGTTCCCCATGGAAACGGAAGAAGACCTCAGGGCCACCTATGAACACCTGAAAAGGATCAAACCCGACGATATCATCGTCTACTTCTCCACCGCCATTCCAGGCAGGTACATCCACGATTGGGCCATGGAAAACGGTTATCTCGCCAACGACACCAACCCGGAACTTCTCGATCCGGCCAGGAACAGGGCCCACGAGGTAATGAACATGAGACTTCCCTTCCTGACCCTGGAAGACGTAATAAGCTGGAAACGCAAGATAGAAAGGTATCGAAGCTGGAGAAAGCTCACCAGTTACGACAACGTCAGGGAATGGGTCGGCGAACTCCTCGAAGATCCCGGTACGGCGGCGAAGAAAGCTTTCAAGGTGGTTCGCGGCCTGGGAGGCAAGGGAGATTGAAATAGGCGGCGTACCCCTACCGGAGAACACCGCCCGTGGTCATCGCCGTGGGCTGTTTCCGTTATTCTTCCAGGAGATTGCTGAAGAAAACCAGGAATGTCGCTATTCTTTTCACCATGTCCGGATGGGAGCCGTCGGCGTAGAGAAGCACTTGAAACCGGGCGTTCTCCACGGTACCGTCCCTTCTTACCTCGGCCACCTTCCTGAAATCGGGTGCCGTAAGCCTGCCGTTTTCATCGAGCCTGTAAAGATAATTGTACCCGGCATCTTGCATGTTGCCGTCTTCATCGACATATCCCAGCGTTCCGAAGGTATCGTTCTCTATCCTGCCGTCTTCCCTGATGAATCCTATCACCCTGAAGGAAGCGTCTTCCACCCGTCCGTCGTCCCTTATGTAGCCCACGGTGTTGAAACTGCAATCTTCCAGCCTTATATCACCGGCTGCAACCGCACACACCATGGTCAGGACTGATGCAACAAGCAGGTTCTTCATCAGAACCTCCTTTCCGGTTGTAATGGGTACGTTGAAGGGGAATCGGAGGATTGTCAAGTAATGCAGGTAATTTTCTTAATTTTATTGTTTCTGCGATTATTATCTAATGACTTAGTAGAGCTGAACACTGCCGATGAAAGGCTTCTCATGACCATTCCGGGTATAGGTCTTTCGAAGGCGGCGGCCATCGTGGAGTTCAGAAACCTCTACGGTCCCTTCGCCGGTATGGACGAGTTGAAGTACGTACCGGGGGTAGGCGCCGGAATTATCGGGACTATCTCGACACATGCTCGTATAGATCCTTCCACTTTCCCTTCCACGGACACTTCCCACCGGATTCCGGTAGTCGACTCGCTGGAACCACTGGTCGAAGTATTCTTTCTTGACGTCGGCCAGGGAGACGCCATCCTGGTACGCGCCGCCGAGGGCCGATCATTGCTCTTCGACGGTGGTCCGGACGAAGGAGGGGCCCTGGAACCGGACGTGATCTTCAGGCTGCGCGAGATAGGGGTGGACACGTTACATGTTGTGGCCTTCTCCCATCCCCACGCGGATCATATAGGCGGCCTCCCGGCAGTGCTCGAGAACTTCACGGTCATGGAGGTGCTGGATCCGGGGATGGCGCATTCTTCCTGGATCTACGAGCACCTTCTCGAAACCGCGATGGAAACCGGTTGCGATTACGGTTTCCTGGAACCGGGAATGACCGTGCGCCTCTCCTCCCGGGTGACCGCCACCGTGGAGGGAGTCGGCCTCGCCGGCGGCAACCCGGACCTGAATGAAAACTGCGCACTGCTAAGGGTGGAATGCGGAACTTTCTCGGTACTCCTCACCGGCGACATAGAAAAGAACACGGAAATGCTGCTTACCCCCGGCACCGCACCGGTAACGGTACTGAAGGTTCCCCATCACGGCAGCGCATCCTCCGTTTTTCCTCCCTATCTCAGGAAACTGGCTCCCCAGGTTGCCGTGTTCTCCGTGGGCAGGAAAAACCCTTTCGGTCATCCCAACCCCGGCGTGGTGGAAACATATCGGGAGATGGGAAGTATCATCTTGCGGACGGATATCCTCGGAACTATTGTTATCCGGTCGGATGGAGAAGCTTTAAGTATTTCCGCCACAGCGGCATCAAGCGAGTTTGGGGATTCCCTTGAAGAATAAGCGCCGGTTCGTTTTCCGCCGCACGGAAACAAGAATCGGGATGAAATTGACGGCGGTTCTGACGTTCATCCTGACTATGCCGGCATGGTCGGGGTTGCATACGGAAGCCATGAGTTTCCTGGACAGGTTGCGCTCCCGGGGATACACCGCACAGGCGATCCAGGAATTGGAACTCCACCTGCTGGAACCCTGTACGCTGCGGCTTTTCCTTCCGGAGAGCCTGGCCGTCGCCGGTGTGTTCGCCGCGATGGGTGGAACCGACATCCTGGATCTCCACCTGAAACTGGAGGGTGACGGGTGGTTGGTCGAAGATACTTTTCCGGACGATATGCCCGTTCTGAAAGTGGACTCGTCAAGGATATCCGACGCCTCTTTCCTCGTGGTCTGCGCCCGAGACATGTTAAGGGGTGCCTCGACCGACAGCGCCGTGGTCCTGTGGGCGCTGAAAACGGTTGACCGGCGGCAGTGATGAGAATAGTCTTATGATATTGATAAGAATTCGGAATGGAGATATGACATGAAAAGCATAACTGCAGCGGCCCTGCTTTTCCTATGGGCGAGCGCCGGCCTGGCCGGTACCGGCGGGTTTGCATTCCTGCTGGTGCCCACCGGCGCCAGGGCCGTGGCGATGGGAGGCGCATTCACCGCGGTTCCCGGTGATCCCATGGGTCTCTACTGGAATCCCGCCTCGCTCTCGGGACTGGGCGGGCAGGCCTTTACCTCCACCTATACCGGCTACCTCATGGACATGCAGGCCGGTTTCGCCGGCTGGGTCAATCCTTCCGGGAACGACATGGTGGGCGTATCGGTGAATTACTTCTACGGCGGCAGTTTCATGCGGACCACCATGACGAATCCCACGGGAACCGGCGAGGAATTCAGTACGAACAGCATCGCTCTCGGCGGCACCTACGTTCATCGCCTGACTCCCGAACTCTCCGTGGGAACCACCGCCAAGTTCGTCTACTCCAAAATATACAGTTATACCGGTAACGCCTTCCTGGTGGACCTTGGAGCATTGTACAAGCCGTCGGCGATATCCCTGGGGCTCGCCGTGAAAAACGCGGGGCTCCAGACGAAAGCCTTCTACCAGGAGAACGATCCCGTTCCCACGGAGGCCGCGGCCGGAGCATCAATCTCTCTCCTGGAAGACAGGCTGCTCCTGGCCCTGGACCTTTCATATCCCTTCCAGGGTGATTTCAACACGGCCCTGGGATGCGAATACAAACCACTGGAAGCACTGGCATTACGGGCCGGGGGCAATCTCAGGGACCTGGACGCGTCGGACAACGCGGGGGGCAACTTTCTCGATGCACTGGCCTTCGGAGCCGGAACATTCTGGAACAGGTTCACCCTGGATTACGCCTTCAAGCCCATGGGGGACCTGGGCGACATTCACAGGTTCAGCATCGCCATAGACCTGTGAACCGTTCTCTTTCGATCCTGCTCGTCACGGCGCCTTTCCTCCTGCTCTTTTCCGCGTGCCACCGAGAGACCAGGGTCGAAAGCAGGCAAAGACGCCTGGAAACATTTCGCACTTGCCTTCCCGACTCCATCCGGGAAGCCTTCGACGCCGTGAACGACAGGGAAGACTGTGCGGCCGTGGGAGCGATGATAGGTGAAGCCGGAAGGCGGTCGCCCGAATTCGCGGCAAGGATGGATTCCATAATGCACGCCGAGCTGATAGATACCTTTTCAGACGAAGAAACGGTCTATTATTTCTGGTATTACTTTGATTATGCCATAAAAACAGGTTCCGTAAGGGGACCCTGAAAGGGGGCGGCCACGGCACCCGCCGGGGTGGAATCGGGTTACGGCGAGATACCCGGGAGGACACTGCTGCTGGGTTTGGGCAATCCCATCCTGGGAGACGACGGGGTGGGCTGGGCAGTGGTTGAACTCTTGTCGGGAATGCTGGAGCACAGGAAGGACGTAGTCACCGTCACGGCCTCGGTGTCACCGGTAAGACTCCCGGACACCATATCGGGATTTGACCGCCTGGTGGCGGTGGACTCGATAACCACCGGCAGGTTCGAACCCGGAACGCTTCTGGAAGTGGACATCGGACATGCAGACGTTCTCCCCCCATCACAGCATCATTTCTCCATGAGATCGATACCCGGGCTGACCCGGGCACTGGGTCTGCCCTGTCCCCGGACCATTAGAATTTACGGTATCGAGATAAATCCACCCGGGGAATACGGGACCGAACTCTCTCCGGCCATCCGGGCCAGGTTTCCGTTGATAGCGGAGGAACTCATGGCAGCGGAATTCGGGGAAAACCCCGGGAAAATTCACCGAGAGGAGAACCTGCGGCATGAGCAAGACTAGCCTGCCTCCCCCGGAGAACCTTCCCATGCGTCTGACCCGCGATACGGTCTCGGAAGGATT
This sequence comes from Candidatus Fermentibacteraceae bacterium, assembly GCA_027067855.1. Classification (GTDB taxonomy): domain Bacteria; phylum Fermentibacterota; class Fermentibacteria; order Fermentibacterales; family JCC-6; genus Aegiribacteria. Next base: position 20,440 of record JAMOUX010000013.1, on the reverse strand, counting down.
CAAGAAACGGGTCGCCGAACTCAGCGGGCAAAACCCGGACTCGTGTTACCAATGCGGCAACTGTTCATCCGGCTGTCCCCTGGCCTGCGAGATGAACATACTCCCCAGCCGTATGATGAGGCTGGTCCAGCTCGGCCAGGAAGAAACGGTCCTGGAAAGCGGAACCATCTGGATATGCGCCAGCTGCTTTCAGTGTACGGTACGGTGTCCCAGGGGCATAGATATACAGAGCGTCATGGACGCACTCAGGCAGATAGCCCTGGACCTGGGCACAGACCACTTCGGGCCGGACCAGGTCACCCCGGAACAGGCCGCGACCGTACCGCAACCGGGGCTGGTATCGTTGTACAGGAAGCTGTCAACATAGACTGGAGGAATCATGGTCAAGGTCGCTTACTATCCCGGTTGCGCCCTCAAAGACAGATCCTCCCACCTGGACGCCTCGGCCAGGGACGCTGCGGAAAGACTGGGTTTCCAATTGGATGAACTGGAGAGCTGGACCTGTTGCGGCGCCGTTCCGCCGGTCTCCAGGGAAAGGGTGATGAACCTCGTAGCTTCGTCCAGGATCCTCAAAAACACACGGGACTCGGGAAGGGATCTCCTGGTCACGATATGCGATTTCTGCTACAACACCCTCAAGAGAACAAATCACCGGATACGGAAAGACGAGATAACGAGACGGAGGATAAACACCTACCTGGCACAGGAGAAGCCCGAGAGGGACTATATCGAAGAGACCGCTTCTCCATGGACGGATTACGCCGGAGAAGTAAGGGTCATGCACCTGATGGAGTATCTCCGGGACGTGACAGGATACGACGAGATGAGAAAAAGGCTTTCCAGGCCCCTGGAAGGGCTGAAATTGGCTCCATATTACGGTTGTGTAATGCTGCGGCCCGAAAACGAGATAGGTCTCGATGACCCGGAGGACCCGTCCATAATCGAGGGATTCATCGAAGCCCTGGGGGCCCGGGTGGTAAATTATCCGTACAGGACCGAATGCTGCGGATCATACCTCTCGGTATCCGACCCCGATGTTTCCACCAGGCTGTCGTACAAAATACTTTCCTCGGCGGCCGGCAAGGGAGCGGATGCCGTGATCCTGAGCTGCCCCTTGTGCTTCCACAATCTCGATTCCAGGCAGGAGGCGATATCCCGGGTGTTTCCGGGGTTCAAACCGATTCCCGTGTTCTATTTCACGCAACTCCTTTCCCTGGCCATGGGGGGCGACCGTGACAGGCAGGGGTTTTCCAGGCACCACGTAGACGTTTCCGGGGTGGTGGATTCCATATTCGCGGAAAAGGAGCGGCAATGAAACGTATAGGCGTTTTCGTCTGCCACTGCGGCATCAACATAGCTTCCACCGTGGATGTGCAAAAAGTGGCCGAAGAGGTGGGGAAAATGCCCGGTGTCGTCTTCGCCACCGATTACATCTACATGTGCTCGGACCCGGGGCAGGCGCTGGTCAGGGAGAAGATACGTGAGGAAAACCTGGACGCCGTCATAGTAGCGGCTTGTTCGCCGAACCTTCATGAATCCACTTTCAGGACCGCCGCGGGGGAAGCGGGACTCAACCCTTGGCAACTGGAGATAGCGAACATCAGGGAGCAATGCAGCTGGGTCCATTCCGATAGGGAAAAGGCTACCGAAAAGGCCATCAGGATAGTAAAAGCCATGGTGGAAAAAACCAGGCTCAACGAGTCTCTGGATCCGATATCCGTACCCATTACCAGGAAGGCACTGGTCATAGGGGGGGGAATCGCGGGAATCCAGGCCGCCCTGGACATAGCGGACGCCGGTTACGAAGTCATCCTCGTGGAGAAAGAACCTTCCATAGGCGGCCACATGGCTCAGCTTTCCGAAACTTTCCCCACCCTGGACTGTTCGCAGTGCATCCTGACTCCCAAGATGGTCGCGGTCGGCAAGCACGGGAACATAGAACTCATGACCTATTCCACGGTGGAGGAAATATCCGGGTACGTGGGCAATTTCACCGTCAAAATAAGGAGGAAGGCCGCGTACGTGGACTGGTCGATCTGCACCGGGTGCGGGCAATGCACGGAAGTCTGCCCGGCCAAGGTTCCGTCGTCATTCGACAGGAACTTCTCTACTCACGGCGCGGTCTACGTACCGTTTCCCCAGGCGGTCCCCAACAAGCCGGTGATAGACAGGGAACACTGTATCCATTTCAAAACCGGAAAGTGCGGGCTCTGCGAAAAGACCTGCGAAATAGGGGCCATCAGGTTCGACCAGGAAGACCAGGTGTTCCGGCGCGAAGTGGGCGCCGTGGTGGTGGCGGCCGGCTACGATACCCTGCCTCTCTCCGAACTGAAGGAATACGGAGCGGGACGGGTGCCCGACGTGATCGACGGGTTGGCCTTCGAAAGGCTCCTGTCGGCCTCGGGGCCCACCAACGGGGAGATAAGGCGGCCTTCCGACGGAAAGGTCCCGAAAGAGGTGGTGTTCGTGCAGTGCGCCGGTTCCAGGGATCCTGAAAGGCACAAGCCTTACTGTTCCAAAATATGCTGCATGTACACTACGAAACACGCTCTTCTCTACAGGCACAGGGTCCATGACGGGCAACCCTACATCTTCTACATCGACATCCGCACCGGGGGGAAGGGATACGAGGAATTCTACCACCGGGCGGAAGAGGACGAGGGCATAATCTACCTCCGCGGCAAGGTGGCCAAGATATTCCGGGACGGAGCCGAAACCGTGGTGTGGGGTACCGATACGCTCACCGGGAAGAACGTGGAGATAAGAGCCGACCTGGTGGTGCTGGCCACGGCGGTAATACCCAGGAAATCCACGGCGAGGCTGGTTCGGAAGCTGCACATCCAGGCCGGACCCAACGGTTTCCTGGCCGAGGCCCATCCCAAGCTGCGCCCGGTGGAAAGCATAAACAGCGGCTTTTATCTCGCCGGGGCCGCCCAGGGGCCCAAGGACATACCCGAATCGGTGGCGCAGGCCGGCGGGGCCGCGTGCAAGGTGATATCCCTCTTCTCCAGGAATCGCCTGGAGCAGGATCCCGCAGTGGCCTGGGTGGACGAGGATCTATGCGGAGGGTGCAGGATCTGTATTTCCGTTTGTCCCTACGATGCCAGGAAGTTCGACGAGGAAAAGGGTATAGCCGTGGTGAACGAGGCCCTGTGCGAAGGATGCGGTTCGTGCGTGGCGGCGTGCGCCTGCGGAGCTACCCAGCAGAAAAACCTTACCGATGTCCAGATAAAGAACATGATCACCGCAAGCCTGGGAGGTAAATGATGTTCGAACCCAGGATAATCTGTTTCCTGTGCACGTGGTGCGCCGGAGCCGGAGCCGATCTCGCCGGCACTTCCAGGCTGGAGTATACGCCGAACGGGGTCAACATAAGGTTCATGTGTTCCGGCAGGATCGACCCGGAGCACGTCCTGTGGGCGTTCGGAAAGGGGGCCGACGGCGTACTCATAGGCGGTTGCCATCCCGGCGACTGCCACTACATGGACGGCAACTACAAAACCATGGCGAGGGTTGCGCTGTTGAGCCGTTTGCTGGACGACTTCGGAATAAACCGGGCCAGGCTCAGGCTCGAGTGGATATCCGCGGCCGAGGGAGCGAAGTTCGCCTCCGTCATGAACGACTTCACTGAGAAGCTCCGCTCCCTGGGGCCCATGAAACCAGCGACAAGGGAGATGGCAAGATGACGAAAACGTCCGATAAACCGGTGGACGAACTTGTCCCCATCTTCTTCATGGGGAAGAGGTACGAAGTCCCGTCCAGCCTGACGATTCAGAAAGCCCTGGAATACGCCGGTTACCGACACATCCGCGGATGCGGATGCAGAGGGGGGGTTTGCGGCGCATGCGGTACCGTCTACAGGCTGCCGGACAGCTACAGGTTACAGGTGGGGCTCGCATGCCAGACGGTGGTCCGGCCGGAGATGCACCTGATGATCCTTCCATACTATCCGGGCAACAGGGCCTGCTTCGACATCGAGGAACTGAGCGGAAGCGGAGATGATCCGGCGAGGCTCTATCCCGAAATATTCAAGTGTATCGGGTGCAACGCCTGTACCATGGCGTGTCCCATGGATATCGATGTCATGCACTACATGGCCCAGGCCATCAGGGGAGACATCGCCGGTGTCGCCGAAACCTCGTTCGACTGCATAATGTGCGGACTGTGCGCATCCAGATGCCCGGCGGAGGAGGTCCAGTTCAACGTCGCCATACTGGCGAGACGGCTCAACGCCAAGTACTTGGTACCCAAGGCGGCCCATCTTGAAAAACGGGTGAAACAGATCGAGAACGGCGAATTCGAAGAACCGCTCAGGGAACTCATGTCCATGCCCGTGGAGAAGCTGAAGAAACTCTACGAGGAACGGGAGATCGAGCCGCAGATGGCCGGCGAGGACTGGACGCCCCGGGACACGAGGTACGTCTGATGGAATCGACAATTGGACTGGAGGTCGGCCATGCCGTATCCTGAATCACTGAGAAAGTTCATCGAAAAAGTCGAAGCCACCCGTCCCGAAAGGGTAGAGAGGAAAAAGAGGGGCGAGGAGTTTCCGGCCCTGAAACTCGAAGAAAGGGAACCGGTGCTCAAGGCGTTCCATCCCGATTTCATTGATGGAACCAAGAGGAAGATAAAGGTAGGACCCAGCAAGAACTACAGTGTGAGTAACGAAATAGTCGACCTGCTGGAAGCCAAAAGCAGGATGAACCCCGATGCCGTAGATCTTTCGAAGCCCGATTTCGAGACGGAGGTACTGGTCATAGGAGCCGGCGGCGCGGGGACGGCCGCGGCCATACTGGCTGCTGAGAACGGGGCAGAGGTCATCGTTGCCACCAAGCTCCGCCACGGCGACGCCAACACCATGATGGCCGAAGGTGGAATACAGGCGGCGGACAAGGTGGGTAAGGATTCTCCCTACTACCACTACCTGGACATACTGGGGGGCGGGCATTTCGTGAACGATCCCGAGTTGGTCTACACGCTGGTCATCAACGCTCCCGACGTCATAAAGTGGCTCGAGAACATGGGAACCTCCTTCTCGAAATTCCGGGATGGAACCATGAAGACGATGCACGGCGGCGGTACGTGCAGAAAAAGAATGCATTACGCCGCGGACATCACCGGGGCCGAGATAATGAAGACCATACGCGACGAAGCCCGGAACCACGAGGACATGATAGAGGTGATAGAGTTCTGCCCGGCGGTGGACCTGGTCCTGGACGACGGCGGACGCTGCACCGGCGCGGTACTCTATAACCTGGAGACCGCCGAATACATGTTCGTGAAATCCAGGGCCGTGGTCATAGCCACCGGGGGCAGCGGCAGGCTTCATATCCAGGGTTTCATGACCACCAACCATTACGGCGCCACCGCCGACGGCATAGTCATGGCCTACAGGGCCGGCGTTCCCATTTCTTTCCTGCACACGGTGCAGTACCATCCCACCGGGGTGGTGTTCCCCGAGCAGGCCGAGGGAATCCTCATAACCGAGAAGTTCCGGGGAGCCGGCGCCAACATTCTCAACGTACATGGCCGTCAGTTCGTGTACGAGCGCGAACCCAGGGACGTGGAAGCCGCCTGCATCATAAGGGAATGCAGCCCTGCGGGACGGGGCAACGGGGTTCCCACTCCCACCGGCAAGTTCGGCGTATGGCTGGATTCGCCCATGATCGACATGCTGAAAGGGGAAGGAACCGTCAGGAAGGAATTCCCGGGGAAGCACATACTGTTCAGGCGTTTCGGGATAGACATAGCCAGGGATCCCATGTTGGTACATCCCACACTCCACTACCAGAACGGCGGTCTGGACATCAACAACAAGTGCGAAACCTGCGTGCCGGGACTTTATGCGGCGGGCGAGGTCACGGGAGGAGTCCACGGGGAGAACCGCCTGATGGGAAACTCCCTGCTGGACGTCATAGTCTTCGGAAGAATAGCCGGCGCGAACGCCGCCGAATACGCAAGGTCCGCCGGAGAACCGGGCAAACCTTCCCTGGAACACGTGAAGCGATACAATCACGAAATCGAGGAAGCCGGGATCAGCGAAGACAGGATCGCACCGATGCTCCTCCCCGACTACAGGAATCCCGAGGTTAAAAAGAAACAGCTCACCGGGAAAGAATTCGGAACCCTCTCCTGGTGACGGGGAAGGAAGTGCCCATGGGTAAGCCCAAGGTCGCCTTCTACTGGGCGGCAAGCTGTGGAGGCTGTGAGATAGCGGTGCTGGACATAGGCGACAGGTTGCCTGTCCTGGCGGAAGCCGCGGACATAATCTTCTGGCCCTGCGCCATGGATGTGAAGTATGACGACCTCAGGGCCATGGAAGACGACTTCATCGACGTGTGCCTTTTCAACGGCGCCATCCGCAATTCCGAAAACGAAGAGATGGCCGGTCTCCTGAGAAAGAAATCCAAGATCCTCGTGGCATACGGTTCCTGCGCCCACGAAGGTTGTATTCCGGGCCTGGCCAATCTCGTGTCCGAAGAAGATATCCTGGACCGCAGCTATATCAGCGCTCCCTCGGTGGAAAATCCCGGGAACGTACTTCCCGAAGTAAAAACGGAAACTCCGGAAGGGGAACTCGAACTGCCTGAACTATACGACACCGTTTACACCCTGGACCAGGTGGTGGACGTGGATTACTACGTTCCGGGATGTCCCCCGGTTGCCGACCGGACATGGGAGGTGTTAGAGGCGATTCTCGACGGAACCCTGCCCGGAAAGGGGAACGTGGTGGGAGCGGGCTCCAAGATAGTCTGCGACGAATGCTCCCTGGAGAAGAAGGAAACCGGGATATCCGGCTTCGTACGTCCCCACCTCCTGGAGCCGGAACCGGACAGGTGCCTGCTGGAACAGGGCGTATACTGCGCCGGAATAGGTACCCGCTCCGGTTGCGGAGCCCTTTGCCCGTCGGTGGGAATGCCTTGCAGGGGATGCTACGGGGCGCCGCCCGGAGTATTCGACCAGGGAGCCAAGATAGTAAGCGCCCTGGGCTCGATCATCGATTCCACGGACCCGGATGAAACAGACGCGATCATGTCCGGGATACCCTGTCCCGCCGGGTTGTTCTACCGCTTCAGCCTGCCCCACTCGATACTCAGGAGGAAGATAACGGATGGCTACGAGGATTAGCATCGATCCGATAACCCGCCTGGAGGGTCACGGAAGAATAGAAATATTTCTCGACGACTCCGGTAACGTGGACAACGTCTATTTCCAGGTACCGGAACTAAGGGGGTTCGAGGCCTTCTGCGAGGGGCATCCGGTGGAAGAGTTGGCCAGGATAACCACCAGGATATGCGGCGTATGCCCCGAGGCGCACCACTTGGCGTCGGCAAAAGCGGCGGACGCCGTATACGGAGTGGAACCTCCCCCGGCAGCCAGGAAACTTCGGGAACTGCTCTACAGCGCTTTCTTCGTAACCGATCACGCAACGCATTTCTATATACTGGGAGGCCCCGATTTCATAGTGGGCCCCAATGCCGACCCGAAAGTGCGGAACATCCTGGGTGTCATGAGCAAGGTCGGCAAGGAAGTCGGCTTGCGGGTAATAAACACCAGGCACAAATGTCATCACGTGATCAAGATCCTGGGAGGCAAAACGATCCATCCGGTCACATCGATACCGGGCGGGGTATCCAAGGGGGTGATCGAGGAGGAAAGGGCCGAGATAGAAGAGATAGCCCGCGACGCCGTGGAATTCGGCATCTTCACTCTGAAGATTTTCGGGGACATCGTCCTTTCCAACCGGGCATACGTCGACCTGATAATGAGCGACGGGTACAGGCACGAAACGTACAATATGGGCACCGTCGATGAAAACAACAGGATAAACTTCTACGACGGCATGGTCAGGGTGACCGACCAGGCAGGAAAAGAATTCGCCAGGTTCCATGCCGGTGACTACACCGAGCATATTGCGGAAAGGGTGGAACCCTGGACCTACCTCAAGTTCCCATACCTAAGAAAGGTCGGATGGAAGGGCCTCGTGGACGGCGAGGACAGCGGAGTCTACAAGGCTACTCCCCTGTCGCGCTGCAACGCCGCCGACGGTATGGCCACTCCCCTGGCGCAGGAGGAATACGAGAGGATGTACGACACCCTGGGGGGCAAGCCGGTCAACGCCACGCTGGCCACGCACTGGGCGAGGCTGGTGGAACTCCTGTACGCGGCGGAAAGGATGCTGGAACTGGCGACCGATGAGGAAATAACCTCCGACGAAATAAGAACCATACCCACCGGCGTTCCCTCAGAGGGAGTAGGACAGGTGGAGGCGCCGAGGGGAACCCTGTTCCACCACTACGTCACCGACGAAAAGGGCCTGATTCGTAAAGTCAATCTCATAGTGGGCACCACCAACAATAACGCAGCCATTTGCATGTCCCTGAAAAAGGCCGCCCAGGCGGTTATAAGAAACGGCAAGGTGGATGAAGGGCTGCTGAACCTGGTGGAAATGGGTTTCAGGGCCTACGATCCCTGCCTGGGATGCGCTACTCACTCCCTGCCCGGCACCATGCCGTTGATAGTGAAAGTGTACGACACCGAAGGAAACCCGGTGTACACGGCCGCAAGGGACTGAACCCGGAACCCGACGCGCCATGGCGCTTCCGGGCTTGACAGCATGGTCATCTTTCCTATAATGCACCACTACGGATGCGGGGTGGAGCAGTCCGGTAGCTCGTTGGGCTCATAACCCAAAGGTCGCAGGTTCAAATCCTGCCCCCGCTACCACAGGAACCCCGGCGGAAAGCCGGGGTTCTTTTTTATACCGGAAAACCTTTTCCGTGCGGTTCCGTGCGGGAGACCAGGGAGTAAGGCTTCTCGAAACCGTGGGCCCGCATCAGCTCCACGTCACCCATGATCTCCGCCGACGGTCCGTCGGCGCATATCTTTCCGCCGTCGAGCATCACCGTCCTTCCGCAGGTCTCCAGGAGGAATTCCAGGTCGTGGGACGCAACGAGCAGCGTCTTGTCCGTTTCGGACAGGAATCCCATCAACTTCCTCTTCCATCGGCAGTCCAGGCTGGATTCGGGTTCATCCATGAGCACCACCGACGGATCGGTGATCATGATTCCTGCAATGGAAACCATTCTCTTCTCTCCCCCCGACAGGTGATGGGGTGGTATTCCTTCCAGGTGGAGCATACCCGTCTTCTCCAGGTATTCCATCGCCATGGCCCTGCTTCGGGAAGGGGATATCCCCTTGTTAAGCAGGCCGAACAGGAGATCGTCCAGCACCGTGGGACAAAAGAGCTGGTCGTCGGGATTCTGGAAGACGAAACCCAGGTCGGGGTTGAACCTGCCGGGAACCACGGAACGTCCCTCCACCTGCACCGTTCCCGATCCGGGTTCAAGCACTCCCGCGATGAGCAGCATGAGGGTGGTCTTGCCGGAACCGTTGGGCCCTATCAGGCCGACTTTTTCACCCCGTGCGATTTCCAGGTCCAATCCGCGCAGCAGAGGTTCCCTTCCGGGATACGAAAAGATTATTTCCCGAACTCCGACCGCGGACGATCCCCGGGTTCTCACAACAACTCCGGCACCACGAGCGCCGCGGACAGCAATATCGCAACACCGCTGAGCATGAGGTCGACGCGGCGGGGGCCAACGGTCTCGCGCACTCTTTCATTCGAAGCCCCGTAACCTCTCAGTTTCATGACCCTGAATACGTTCTCCGACCTCTCGAAACTCCTCACCAGGAGACCGGCGGCCACTTGTGGAATCACTTCCAGGAACGCCCCCGGCGACAGGATGCGTCTCCCTCCGCGCAGCCTGCGGGCGACCTCCATCCTCCTGTAATCCTCGCCGATAACCATCACGTACCGTCCGGTGAGCATCGCCATATCAATCATGATATCCGGTACCCTGAGTCGCCTCATGGAAGCGGGAAGCCCGGCCGCCGGCGTGGTCGTCACCATCACGAATCCCATGGTCACAACACTGAAAACCCTGCTCACCATACCCGCGGCCTGCAACGCGCCATCCCCGCTAACAGCCTGGAAACCCGCGGAATACGGCTCGCCGCCGGAAAAGAATACCATGAAACACCCCATGGCGACCGCCAGGGCAAGAGGCGCTTTGAGAACTTTGAAGAGTCTCGCATAATTCACCCCCGCCACCACCGTGAAAATTCCGGCGATGAACGGGGAAAGAACGAAATATTCCGGTTTTCCCGTAAAAGCCATGGACATCATCAACAGCAGGATGGACGGCACCTTCCAGGCTGCGTCCCATTTCACCAGCAGACCCTTCCGGGAAATTCCTTCAGCCATTTCCCTCCACCATCTCCGGAGAAACCGCGGCGAGGAATTTCATCACCGACGCGGTAAACAGGCCCTCCACCACGGCAAGGGGCACATGACAGAGAACCATGGTCGAAACGGCCGCCCGTTCCGCCTCCGGATCAACATAGGAAGGCAGGCCCAGAAGAAGTACCGCGGTCGTGGCCGCAGCGGCCGACACCACGCCGGTGAAACCGGCGGCCAAGCCTGCCGTGAATTCACGTTTCCCCCCGGAACCTCTTCCGATGGCGCGGTACACCGCCATGGAAACCAGCGCGGCCCCTCCCATGGTCACGGAATTGACTCCCAGGGTGGTGAATCCTCCATGGCCGAACATGACGGCCTGGAAAAACAGGGCGATCATGACGGCCGGGAAAGCCATCCATCCGAGCAACGCACCCATTAATCCAACCAGGAGGGGATGCACGCTAACCACCGGAAAGGGCACGTGTATCCAGGAAACCACAAAGAAAGCGGCCGCCATCACCGATGCCCTGGGTACCATCCTTTCGATGTTTCCGTACACTTTCTTCGCCCGGGTTACGCTCAGCCATGCCAGCGCGGCCGATCCCGCGTATCCTCCCGCACAGAACCCGGGCGGAAGCATCCCGTCGGAAACATGCATCAGCCGTGCCTCCGCCGCGCCGAGAAGAAGAAGGCCGTTCCGATGAACCCCCATATCACGCATGCAGACATTATGATTATCTGCGGGATCGAGAAACCGCTCCTCCCGCCGGAACAGTTTCCCCCGGCATCGAGAGAAACATGTACTATGTCGCCGTGACCGGCCTTCCTGACCCGTACGTCCCACCGGGACGATTCCCTCCTGTCGGGGACGAATACGAAGCAGCCCTCATCGTCGGTGTAACCGGTGATCCAGGGTTCGGAAGGTTCGGCCCCGGAAAAAACCGCCACCCGGGCGCCGGCCATGGGAGACTCATCATCGAACGATGCGTGAACGAAAACCGAGTCTCCTTTCAGTTCCCAAAACACCCTGACGCCGTGTGCCCGCGCCGTTGATACCACCATCACCGGAACCAGCAGGACGAACAGGCGCGATGCTAGCGCACAACGCACAGGCAGTGCCCTTCCCCGGTATGGCCCAGGGTCGGCAGTATATCCGACAGCTTCCCGTAATCATCGGGAGACAGGCGGTTCGCAAGGGAAAGCAGATCCCCCCGCTCCACGCCCCCGGCCGCCAGCCCGGCGAACGGTCCGAATCCCAACGCCGCCCGGTTGATCTCGGAATCCTCCGGCTGCTCGCCGTCACCGAAAAGGTGATCCACGTGGAAGGTCATTTCCAGTTCTCCGGGGACATCCGGCTCCACGAAGCCCTTACGTCGGTCGCCCACGTACTCCCCTCCGCAATACCGGTAGGAATCCTCGATACCGAGAACGAACCCGTAACTCACACCGTCCTTTTCCGCCAGCACGTCCATGTAGATGGAATAACCCTTCGACGGCCCCTCCGTAGCGGGGACCATGTTCCAGGAAATCGCGTTGTAGTGCCCTGTCGGCACTCCCCCGACCACTCCCACCGTAACCGGCTGTTCGCCGACGGCGAGATCGACGGTGTGCCTCCCGGGCAGGGATGCCGCCGCGTCTCCGTCTATTTCCTTCCCGGAACGGGGATCGTACGGGGGATCGGTCCGGTACGCCTTCACATCCTCCAGGGTCACGTAGAAATGCCTGAAGGTGAGCCTCCAGCCGTCGGAAGCGGTAAACCCGTTCCTTACGAAATCCTCACCGTCGGCCACGAAGCGCAATGTTCCCGTTTCCAGGGCGGCCGTATCGTTTTCCCCGCCGCAACCCGCAACGAGAATCCACAAAAATACGATCAGCCCCCGGGCTGCAAGCCTTGCCGCATCCACCCGTTCTCCTTTCGAAGGTATGATCGGATCCTTATTGCAAATATTTGCAATTATTATACGATCTGAAAAGAACGGGTCAACCGGCCTCCGTCCTGCAGGAAGAACAAAGGCCGTGCAGCGAGAAATGGTAAGGCCGGCTGTCGAAATCGTACTTTTCTTCAAGGAACGATACGATGCGCGAGATATCTTCTTCCGATACCTCCGTTATCTTTCCGCACCGCCTGCAGACCAGGTGGGCATGCGGGCCGTGCCTGCCCGTGGCATAGGCCGTCCTGCCGTCGCCCAGGTCCAGCTTGCTGGCCAGGCCGTTCATCACCAGGAGTTCCAGGGACCTGTACACGGTGGCGAGATCCGCCTTCTCCTGTTTCCGGGAAAGTTCCGACGCCACCTCTTCCGCGGTCATATGGCGTCCGCTGTGGGCCACCACTTCCACAACGGCCTTCCTCTGGCGGGTTATCCTGTACCCCCTTCTTCGCAACTCCTCCAGGAACGTATGGCAGTGCGGCATCAGTTTCCCTCCATTTCGTCCAGGTAATCGCAGAAACTCTCCACCAGGAACCGGAAAAATTCGGCTCCCTTCTCCGTCGACACGTACCGCAGGTCCGACCCGGCTCCACCGTCCGGGTAACGCAGCTTCCACTCACGCCTGCCCCGAACTTCGCCGCGGGAAGGTTCCGGAGGAAACTTTATCCTGGGAAAATCAGGAATTTCCCTGTCCAGGAGGTACCATATCATGGAAACCTCCGTCACGGTGACGTGGTAACCGGGATCCGGACAGAACAGCTCTTTCTGCCTGGAAACTGCGCCGGGCAGGTTCCTGTAAAGAAGATACCTGGCATCCAGCCCGCCGCGGCGGGAACATACTCTCCGAATCGCCCTCTCCGCGGAAGGGCCGTTGCCGCCGTGTCCGCTGAGCAGAACCATCCTGCGAAACCCGTGGACGTAGAGCGATTCCAGGACATCCGCCACCACGAGTTCCAGGGTTTCGGGAGCCAGGCTCACCGTACCGGCGAATTCCATGTGATGTTCCGACATCCCGTACGGGATGGCCGGGGCCACCGCCGCACCCGTCCTGTCACCAACCTCCGCGCACAACTTCACCGGGATTATCGTATCGCAGCCCAGGGGAGCCGCCTTCCAGTGCTGCTCCAGGGAGCCCATGGGCACCAGCACCAGCTTCCTCTTCTCCAGGTACTTCGCGACTTCCTCCGTGGTGACCTCGGCGAGTTGCATGTTTCCTCCCTTGCCCGGCCCGGTCGGGTTGAGCATACTCCATCCCGATGTTCAACCCGGCGAAAGCATTTCTATTATTATGAAGAAGAGAATCATCACCGCAAGAGGGTCCGAGTGGGAAAGAATCCCGGTGAAGACCCGTCTCATCCTCCGGGACGACGACCTGTCGGAAGCGGTGGAAGAAGGGTTGCGCGAGGCCGGGATATCCCCCCGCCCGGCCGATATCCTTTTCATCAGCGAAAAAGCGGTGGGCGCAAGCCAGGGAAGATATTACCTCCTCAACGAGGGCGTCCTGAAACCCCGACCCCTGGCCCGCCTGCTGAGCAGGTTCGTAACGAAGACACCGGCGGGTATCGGCCTTGGAATGCCCGAAACGATGGAATGCGCCCTACGCGAATGCGGAACGCCCAGGATTCTCCTCGCCTCCATCGTGGGCGCCCTGGGAAAACTATTCGGAAGGAAGGGAGACTTCTACCGGATCGCAGGACCCCTGGCGAGGTCCATAGACGGGCCCACCAGGGGCACCATCCCTCCCTTCGACAGGGCGGTCAGCCTGGCGCCCCTGGACCCTGCGGGAGTCGCCCGCGGCCTGGCTGAAAAGTTCCGGTGCAACGCCGCGGTGGTGGACGTGAACGACCTGGGCGGTAATGTTCTGGGAACATGGCCTGAAAACCTGGATACGGATCTCCTGGTGGAAATACTCAGGGACAACCCCCTGGGTCAGGGAACCGCGAGAACCCCCGTGGGAATAATCAGGCCGGCGGAAGGCGGTTGACCGTTTATGAGCCGCCCTTCAGCAGTTCCTCCAGTATGCCGGTGGTCACCGATATCAGTACCGCGGCAACCACGGCCCAGAAGTAGCCGCTGACCTGGAAACCTTTTACGAGCCAGCCGGCTAGAAGTATGAGAAGACCGGTGACCAGGAACCTGGAAAGACCCAGCGTCAGCAGGTAGATGGGACAGGTGAAAAAGTTGATGACAGGAGCGAGAATTCTGTTGGAGACTCCGATGACGGCAGCCGCCGCCGCCAGGGACAGGAACCCTTCGTATTCCATCTTCGACCCCAGCAGAAGCGAGACGATGAGTAATACCACCGTGTTCACAGCCCAAGACAGCAGTAATTTTCTCACCCTTTCTCCCCTCGCCTGATGAGTTATTATATAAGCGAGTGAACGGAAGGATGCCATGAGTGGACTGGTGCTTTCAGCGTTATTGCTTTTGTCGCCCTCCGAGCGGGACTCCATTCTGAAAGTGTACCCCGAGAACGCCGGTTTCTGGCGTGAAGCCCTGACCAAGTACTCGGGTGACACTCTTTCGTGCGTCGAATACCTGTTTCTCACCATTCCCGACGAAGACAGGGACGAGATGACGTTCCCGGTGCTGGAGGATCACGTCTTCGGCACCCTGGCCACCAGGAACAACTTCTACGACGACCTCCCCCTGCAGGTCTTCTACGAATACCTGCTGAAGTACAGAATCTCCGACGAACCCTTGTCGGCTTACCGGTATCCCCTTTCCGCGTGGCTGGAGAGAAGGCTGGTTATGCAGCCCACCCCCTACGAAACGGCCAGGGAAATAGCCGCCATAATCAGGAGCAACATAGCCCTCACCGATGAAACCGGCGAAAAACCCATGGCTCCCACCCAGGTAATTCCCCTGGGAAGAGCCTCCGCCGAGGAGAGGTGGATACTCACGTGTGCGGCCTTCAGGGCCGTGGGCATACCCTCGAGGCCCGTCCTGGGATGGTTCCCCGGGGTGGAGAAGAACTTATACCGCTGGATCGATGTGTGGACCGGGGAAGAGTGGCAGCCGGTTACAGTGGGCATGCCGCCGGTGAAATATGTCAAGGTGGCTTTCGAATATCCTTCCAGGAAGAACATTACCGCGGAGTACCGCGACACCGGAACCCTGGTCCTGATGCCCATCGTCAACACCGTGCCCGGCTGGATGGCGGAACTGGCCATACCTTCCGGCGAGGATACCGTTCCCATTACGTCGGTGACTCTGAATCCGTTCAGGGTGAACGAATTGGAACTGGGTTCCGGTGAGTTTCTGCTCAGGGTCTACTTCAAGCGGAACGGAGAACTGGTGGGTTCCTGGGTGAAGAGCGTCTACGTTCCCGCCAGGGCCGACACCACCGTGGATCTCAAGGAAGCGCAGTACGAAATACTTCCCCTGCCCTGACGGCGGAACCCGGCTTGACATTATCGCCGGCCGCTTTCTATAGTTATCGCTCCGCTGGCGGGTCGTCCAACGGTAGGACAACGGACTCTGGATCCGTTTATCGGGGTTCGAATCCCTGCCCGCCAGCCATTTTCATATTCCCGGGTTTCCCGACTCCGCGCACGATTATTCCGGTTAAATAAAAAGGCCGTCATTGAGACGGCCATGGTCACCCCGTGGGGCGTTGCCTGCGTACCTAATAAGTTCTTACTAGGACTTGCAGAGTAATATATTTTTATCCATGTTCTCATCAATGTCAAGTCTTTACTTCAATCGGGATGGAGGGGTACGTGTTCAAAGACGATATGATTCTTGGAATCGACATCGGTTCGAACTCCGTGGGTTGGGCCCTCCTTGGATACGATGCGGATTCCAGGGAAGTCACCGGAATAACGGACGCGGGGGTAAGAATATTCGAGGCGGGCATGGACGGGGACATCTCCACGGGCAATGCCACGTCCAGGTGCGCCGAAAGGCGGGCCAAGAGACTCATCAGGCGAAACCTCGACCGTCGCAGGAGAAGAATGCTGAAACTCCAGCACATCCTGCAGAGGGCGGGTCTGCTTCCCGAAGGTGACGATATAGAGAAGATAATCCTGGACCTGGACGCCGAAGTACGGAAGTTCTGCCTTGCCGTACCCGAAGGGGAACGTCCCTCCAGGGAGGTCCTCGCCCATACGTATCCATACTTCCTGCGGGCGCTGGCCATAAACGGAAAGCTTCCTCCCCACCTCCTCGGCAGGGCCGTTTACCACCTCGCCCAGAGACGGGGGTTCTGGAGCAACAGGAAATCCCTGGTGGACGAAAAGGAACTGGGACAGGTCAAGCAGGGCATATCGGAACTCCGCGGAAAGATGGAGGAAACCGGGGCGCGAACCCTGGGGGAATACTTCGCCTACAGGGACCCTACACGCGACAGGATACGCGGATTATGGACTTCCAGGGACATGTACAGGCATGAATTCGATCTCATCATGAACAATCACCCGCATCTCGTAACTCCCGACCTGAGAAAGTCAATAGAAAAAGCGATATTCTTCCAGAGAAAACTCAAGAGCGTAAAAAGCCTCATCGGCCATTGCGCCCTGGAGAAGAACAAGAGGCGATGCCCGTGGTACAGGTTCGAAGCCCAGGAATTCCGTATTCTGCAAACCATTACCAACCTGAAGGTAATAGAGCCGGACGGGGAATTAAGGGAACTCAGCGCCGAAGAGTGGGAAAATCTCTACCGGGTGATGATGGGCGAAACCGGCGATCTCGACAGGCACGGCAACATCAAAATTTCCAAGGCCAAGAAACTCCTGGGCCTGCCGAAGGGGTCCAAGTTCACCATAGAGGACGGCGGAGAAAAAACACTGAAAGGCAACAAGACGCTTTCAAGCCTGCTCGCCGTTTTCGGTGACTCGTGGAACGAATTCTCACCCCGGGATAAGGAGGATATCCTCCACGACCTCAGGTCCTTCGAAAAGCGGGAACCCCTGGTGAGGAAGGCTATGAGAAAGTGGAACCTCGAACAGGAAGAAGCCGAAGCCTTCGCGGATATCAAACTCCCGGAAGATTACTGCAACCTTTCTTACAAGGCCCTGTGCAAGCTGCTTCCGCTGCTTCGGGAAGGATGGTCATACGGTAGCGCGGTAAAGGAAATATACCCGGAAGCCTTCAAGTCCGACGGGATCGTTCATGAATTGCTGCCCGGGCTCGACACGTCGTCCATCGATCTCCGGAACCCGGTGGTGGAGCGCAGCCTCACCGAACTCAGGCGGGTCGTAAACGCGGTAATAAGGAAATACGGCAAACCCGGGATCATCCGCCTCGAGATGGCGAGGGAGATGAAGCTCTCGGCGAACCGGAAGAAGGAAATAATAAAGAGGAACAGGGACCTGGAAAAACAGAGGGAAAAAGCCGCCGAAAAAATAAGGGACGTCTTCCCCGGCATGACTCCCGGCAGGACCGATACGACGAAGGTTCTTCTCGCCGAGGAATGCGGATGGCGCTGCCCGTACACCGGAAGGTCGATCTCGATCCGGACACTCTTCGGTCCGCATCCCCAGTTCGACATAGAGCACATCATTCCCAGAAGCCGTTCCCTCGACGATTCCTTCCTGAACAAGACCCTGTGCTACCACGAGGAAAACCGCAACGTGAAGCGTAACCGCACTCCTTACGAAGCCTATCACGGAACCCCCCGGTACGACGAGATACTGGACAGGGTGGCAAAGTTCAACGGCCGGCTCGCCAAGGAAAAACTCAGGCGCTTCAGGATGACTCCCGAGGAAGTCGAAGACCGGTTCGCCGATTTCACGCAAAGGCAACTGAACGACACCAGGTACGCCGCGAAGGAAGCGGCCGCGTACCTCGGCATGCTGTACGGCGGCTCCGTCACTTCTATAGACGGCAGGAAACGCGTCCAGGTTCTTTCGGGAGGGCTGACGTACAAGGTACGCAGCGCGTACAACCTCAACGGCATACTTAACGACGGCGACGTAAAGACCAGGAACGACCACAGGCATCACGCGGTGGACGCCATAGCGATTGGAATGACCTCCCCCGGAATGGTGAAGAAACTCACCGAGATAGCCAAGGAACTGGAAAACCGCCGGGATTACATCCGCTTCGGCACGGGAAAGGGAATCCTGCCCGATAAATGGAATACGTTCGATGAGGACGTCAGGCGGGTGATAGGCAAAATCAAGGTCTCCCACAAGATACCGAGAAAAGTCAGGGGAGCATTCCACGAGGAGACTTTCTACTCGAAGGAATACGAACACAAGGTGAACGGGAAAACCGGCATGTACCGCCATGTCAGGATACCCCTTGAAAACCTCGAAAAAAACAAGATTCCAAAAGTGGTGGACAAGGGCGTGCGCGAGGCGATTATCCGCAAGCTGGACGAACTCGGAATCGACGATCCCAGGCGGGCGTTCAGGAACGGCGAAAACCTTCCCGAAATAGTGAGCGCGGACGGCGCCAAAAGAATACCCATAAAGAAGGTGAAAATCATCCGCAAGCAGAACACGATACGCGTGGGAGAAGGCAGGCGCGCCCGCAACGTAGTGCCCGGCAACAACCACCACATGATGATCTACGCCGTGCTGGACAAACGGGGCGAGGTGAAAAAATGGGACGGCGAAGTCGTCACCCTCCTGGAAGCCCGAAGGCGCCTCATGAACGGCGAACCCCTGGTGAACAAGGTGAACACCCCCACCGCCAGGTACGTTATGACGGTACAACGCGGCGACGTATTCGAGATGGACATAAAGGGAAAAAGGGAACTGGTAATAACCAGGGATGTACCCCAGACAAAACAGATGTCGTTCGTAAGGCTGAACGACGCCAGGCTTAAAAAGGAAATAAAGTCATCCGGAGAATGGTTCACCAAGCGTCCAAACTCCATGCGCACTTCCAACGTGAAAAAGTTCACGATAACCCCCCTCGGCGAACTCAGGAATTCCAATGCATGACAGGATAATAGACGTTTCCTCCTCCGGGGGCAGGATACGGTACGAGAACGGCCTCGTGGCGCTGGACCTGGAAGGAACTGACGGCGTAACCATACCCGTGGAAGACGTGGCCGTGCTCATCCTGGACAACGCCCGGCTAACCGTCACCCAACCCGTGCTTTCCGCCCTTGCGGCGGGCAACGTTCCGGTAGTGGTGACCGACGGCAGGCACCTTCCCTCGGGAATGTTCCTTCCCCTTAGCGGCAACGCCAGGCAGACGGAATTCTTCAGGGCGCAGGCCCTGGCGCCGCTGCCGGTCCGCAAGCGTGCCTGGAAAGAGATAGTGAAATGCAAGATCCTGAGGCAGGCCGAGATACTGAAGGAAACAAGGGGAGATGACGCGGGCCTCGCCGCGGTCGCCTCCGCCGTGCGCTCCGGAGACACCACGAACAGGGAAGGATTCGCCGCCCAGAAATACTGGAGCAGCCTTGGCCTGGTAAGAAAGAGGGACAGGTACGGCGACGACGCCAACATCTTCCTGAACTACGGTTACTCCATACTCCACGCCATGGCTTCCAGGGCGGTATGCGGAGCGGGCCTGCATCCCACCATCGGGATCAACCACCGCCACAGGAACAACCCGTTCTGCCTGGCGAGCGACGTGATGGAGCCGTTCAGGCCCCTGGTCGACTACACGGCGTGGAAAATATGCGGAAAACACAAGCCTGTTTACCACGTCCTGGACCGGAAAATAAAGGCCGAATTACTCTCGGTCTTCACCAGGAGGATACTCGTGAACGGAATGCTCGTAACCGTGTTCGACGCCCTGTCCGCCCTCAGCGTGGCGCTGAGGAAAAGGTTCATCGGCGAAAACGCGGCGCTGCCTCTTCCGGAGAAGCTGGTGGCGGAGAGGATTCTGGACAGGTAACGGACCGGATGGATTACAACAGAAGCATCTCGGGGATGAAGGTAATGTGGCTGATGGCGATGTTCGACCTGCCCGTGGTGAAGCCGTCCCAGAGGAAAAAGGCCGCCGCTTTCAGGAAACACCTGCTTTCCAGGGGGTTCACCATGCTCCAGTACTCGGTGTACGCCAAGTTCTGCCCCTCGCGGGACGCGGCGAAAGCCGTCCTTAACAACATAGCCCTCGCGCTGCCCCCGGAAGGGGAAGTACGGGTATGCATGGTGACGGACAAGCAGTTCGGAGATATGCTCACCTTCTCGGGACGGCGGCAGGTCAAGGAAAGAAAACCGGAGGAGAAAAAACCGGAACAGCTCATGCTGTTCTGATTTCCCCGGAAAAAACGTTCAAAAGCTTCCGGCCGAAAGCCTGAACCGGACGCTTTTCCGTGTCGCTATTCTCTGAAACCCGTTCCGATCCAGCACATTACAGCGCG
>JAMOUX010000012.1 GCA_027067855.1 Candidatus Fermentibacteraceae bacterium | reverse complement strand
GTCGACCGCGGAATAGTTCAGCTCCGGGTGTTTCCCGGAGTAGGCCTCCTCCAGGTCTCTGTTGAAACCGCGTCCCGCGAGCATTATCTCGTCTGAGGCCACTTCTCCGGAAGCGGAAGCGCCTCCGGATCCGGCGGACTCGATGGCTCCGGTGACGGCGGTCCTGTGTATCCAGCCGGCTGCGGACCCGGCGGTGATCCTTAACCATTCACCGTTCACTTCCTCCACCAGGGCCACGGTGCCGTACTCCACGGGAACGGCGGGGGAGGCGTAGAAGGCCGGCATCGGGTAGATGAATTGGTTCTGAACGGCGATGGTTACGCGGTCCCCCGGACCGGGGTCGTCGTCGCCCGCCAGGAGCAGTAACGGCAGGCACATCATCGTCATCATCAGTCTCATGGAACCTCCCTGCAATCATTAAAACCCGTGTGTCGATGATTCCTGAAAACCATCAACGTATGAACGAGCGAATGGAATATAGCAATCAGCCCGCTCCCGGAAACACGAGTTACTTGGACTGGAGGTCGAACACCCCGTCCCAGTCTTCCCGTTTTCCGCCGGTGTCTTCAGCCATGGCCAGGCACCTTTCCGCCATGACCCCGGAAGGCCGATCCGCCTCGGCGTGCTCCATGAACTTGGCCGCCGCCTCCCGGAAGGCCCCTTTCCTGTAAAGTTCCAGGGCCGAGGCGTATCCCTCCAGGATGGAGATGAGTTCGGGGGTGGCCTCATTCCGGAAGCAGACCAGCTGGTATATGATGACCGGGGTTTTTTGTCCCACGACCCTGACGGAGTCCAGTTCGCGAAAGATGAATTCCCCGCCGGCTTCGGAAACGGTGTCCGGAGAAACGATTATGGAGGTGCCGTAAACCTTGTTCACTCCCTCGAGGCGGGAACCCAGGTTTACGGTACTTCCCATGACGGTATAATCGAACCTCTTGCCGGAGCCCATGTTGCCCACAACCATTTCACCGGTTGCAAGACCTATCCTGGTAACCAGTTCGGGAAAACCATCGGAGGTCAGTTCATTATTCATGGGGCCGTGGGCCTTCTGACATAGCAGCGCGGTACGGCAAGCCCTGGCCGCATGGTCCGGAAAATGGATGGGAGCACCCCAGAATGCGATTATGGCGTCTCCTTCGAACTTGTCCACGGTGCCCCCGGTTTCCAGTATCAGGTCGGTCATCCTGGTCAGGTAGCGGTTGAGAAGGGTTACGAGTTCCTCCGGGGAGAGTTTTTCCGATATGGTGGTGAATCCCTTTATGTCGGAGAAGAATACGGTCATCCGGCGTTTGGCTCCTCCAAGTATCAGGAGCCCCGGATCCCTGGTCACCTGGGCCACCACGGCGGGGGAGAGGTATTGGGAAAAGGCGTTCCTTATTTCCTGCTTGCGCCTGTTCTCCAGGTTGAAAAGCAGAATGCCCCCCGAAAGGATGGTCAGGATTCCCGCCGAGGCGGGCCAAATGGTTTCGAGCCAGTATCCATGGGCGAACAGCAGCAACGAAAGGCCCAGAAATAGGATGGTCGGAAGGAAAGCCATGGCCGCTCCAAGGGCGATACGCTTGGTAAATGCGAGAAACAGGGCGGTGAAGAATGAAACCAATAACGCTCCTGTAAATGATACCCATCCGGGGTATTTTACTATGGAGTCTCCGTTGAGAATGTTGTCCGCGGCGGTGGCCAAGACCTCCACTCCCGGGCATTGAGGCGAGTAGGGAGTGGGTTTGAGGTCATAAAGAGCCGGCGCCGCATACCCAACCAGGACTATGGCGTTGTCGAAAACGGACGTATCTATGGGGCATGGTTCGCCGAGCGCCCTGGCGTTGAGAGCCGCGGTGAGGTCGGAAAGGGGAAAGCTCCTGTAGGTTCCGGTGGGGCCGTGAAACCTTAGCTGTAACCGGCAATTGCCCATGGTATGAATTGTTACATCACCCATGGAAAGCCCGTCGGCCGAATATTCCATGGAAGGACGCCCTTCGGCGAGCCAGGCCACCGCCAGCGGCAGGGAGGGGGCCGTTCCCCGGGGTGTGGCGGTAAGGAGGCGTACGCTCCTGAAAACGCCGTCGGGATCCTGTACGTCATTGGTGCTTCCCAGAAGGGTGGCTCCCGCTGCGATCATGGAATTTGGAGGAGTGCAGAAGAAGGCGGAATCCAGGCCTGCGCCCGGAGAAACCGTGCATGGAACGATGGCGTTTTCCGGGATCGGAGAACCGCTGCGGTTGAGCAGGGCCATGACGAAACAGGTGTTTCCGTCCGCGGCCGCCGCGCCGAAGATGCTGTCTTCCATCGCAGAGTACACCGAAGGGGTATCGAAGAGGATATCGAACCCGACGACCTTTGCGCCCCAATCCTGCAAAATGTCGAGTACGTCTGCGTAAAGTCCGCGGGGGACCGGCCACGGCAGGCGGTCCATGGAATTGCCGTCCAGGAGCACCAGGATTATTTCATCATCGGCCGATTCCACGGTGGGGAACAGGCGGAAGCGGAGGTCCAGGGTACGTCTTTCGAGGTCGTCGTGGAAGGGCAGCCTGGAAAAACCCCATAGAATCACGGTGATGAAAAAACCGGCGACGAGTAGGAGCACGGCACTGGCCCTGCGACTCTGCGAGGTGAAGCCCTGTTTGCGGAACAACTCGGGTCAATCCTTTGAAGCCGGAGAGAAGAATCTCATGTAACTCCTCATGGCAAGAGCATGTTCCCCGGTGCCGGCCTGATGGTTTCGAAAAGGAGACGTCTCGGGTCCGGAACCGCTTTTCCGTCGAATTCAGTGCTCATGTTCCGGATCGACCTCAGGGTATCGGGCACGGAATACGCCTCCCTTCGGCGTGCTTATTCGCCTCGACGCCTCATCCTGGCGGATGCTCCGGGCAGAACGTCGAAGAAATCCCTTATCTTCCAGGCGCCGTCTTCCTCGAAAATCCGTATGTAGACCGTGTCCCGGGAACCGAACAGACTCCATGAAAGAGGAACATAGATGCCGCCGCCTGCGGCCAGGGGAGCGCCTGCCCGCACTCCCAGGGTTGCCAGGTACATGCGAAGCGGATCCCCGGCGAACACGGCGTCTATTAATTCCGGGCCGCACGTTATGCCCGATTCTTCCAGTGAGACATCGATACCGAAGTATTTCAGCATCGTCTCCACCCGTTCGGGGTTTGATCTTATCATCGAATCCATGTCGGTTATGGCCTCGCGGCTGAAAAATTCCGCGTAGCCGGTTTTCTTACCGGCTAGAATGGAGTCCATAATGTCCGGGATCAGGTTTGCGGGACCGGAAGACGTGCCGGAGACGATGCAGAAAAGGATTCGGAAGAGTAACATGACTGCTCCCTTCATGCTTTCAGGCTCCCCCGCGGGCCCCTCGGAACGTATAATTCAGATTCTCGAAACAGTATAGGAAGGCGGGAAACGGATGTCCACACTTCCGACGGTTGCCATAGTGGGACGGGTGAACGTGGGCAAATCAACCTTGTTCAACCGTATAGTGGGCGGACGCATGGCCATAGTCGACGGAAGTCCCGGAATAACCAGGGACAGAAAGATGGCGACGGCTAACTGGGCCGGGTACGATTTCCTGGTGATAGACACCGGGGGGTTGGATCCCGGCGGCGAAGACGTGTTCCAGGCGAGTATCAGGAAGCAGGTGGAGTTCGCCCTGGAAGAGGCGGACGCGGTGATACTCGTAGTGGACGTGACCGCCGGAGTACATCCTTACGACGAAGAGGCGGCGGAATTGGTGCGTAAGACCGGCCTGCCGTGTTTCCTCGCGGTCAACAAGGTGGACAGCGACAGGACCATGGAACTGGTGGACGAATTCTACCGTCTGGGTCTTGGGAAACCCTGGCCGTTGAGCGCCATACACGGTCACGGATCGGGGGATCTCCTGGACCAGGTGGTGGATGTGCTTCCGAGAGCCGGGGCCGAGGAGTACCGGGGCCTGTCCCTGGCCGTGGCGGGAAGGCCCAATGTCGGGAAGAGTTCGCTGGTCAACAGGCTCTGCGGCACCGAGCGAAACATAGTGAACGAGACGCCGGGCACCACCAGGGATTCCATAGATACTTTCGTCCGGTGGGGGGGGGAGACGGTGAGGATAGTGGATACCGCCGGGCTCAGGCGCAAGGCCAGGAAGATGGACGACGTGGAGTTCTACAGCACCGTCAGGTCATGGAAGTCCATGGCCGGGGCCGACGTGGTGCTGGTTATGATGGATGGTTCCGAATACCCGGTTCAGCAGGACGTCAGGATAGCCGCCAAGGCCTGGGAAATGGGAAAGGGCGTGGTGATCGGGGTCAACAAGGTCGACCTGGGGATCGACAGGGAAACCTGGATCGGGGCCATCGTGCAACGCTTCAACCAGGCGAGGTTCATGCCGGTGCTGTTTTTTTCGGCGCTGACGGGGAAGGGGACGGAGAAGATACTGCCCACCGTGATAAGAGTGGGCGAAACCAGGAAGATCGATCTGAAAACCCCGGAATTGAACAGGGTGCTGACCCGGGCCGTGGAGAAGGTGAGCCCTCCCTCTCCCAGGGGGAAGCAGGTGAAGTTCTTCTACGCCACCCAGATAAAGAAGGAGCCGCCGCGAATCCTGATATTCGTGAACAGGCCGGACGACATTCCCGATAACTACCGGAAGTATATCGAGAACAGCCTGAGAGAGGGTTTCGACCTCCAGGGGGTGCCCCTGGGCATAATTTACAGGAGGAGGAAGCACTAGATGACGGATTGGCCGTATCCCCTGCTGGGGTTCCTGTCCGGCTCGGTGCCCTGGTCGTACCTGCTGGGCAGGATGAGGGGGGTGGACCTCAGAAAGGTGGGATCCGGTAACGTGGGGGCCACCAACCTGTTCAGGAGTTGCGGGTGGAAGGCGGGTGTGGCTGGCCTGCTCCTTGATGCCCTGAAAGGTTATTTGCCGGTGCTGGTTGCCCTGGGCGGGCTGCCGGGCGTTGACCATGCCCGGGACTGGACGGTGGCGGCTACGGGAGCGGCGGCGGTGTTGGGGCACGTATTCACGCCGTGGCTGGGTTTTCGGGGTGGCAAGGGCGTGGCCACGACCCTGGGGGTGTTGCTGGGACTGTGTCCGCTGGCGGTGCTTGCGGGGTTGGTGGTGTTCATAGTTGTGCAGCGCCTTTCAGGGTATGTCTCACTGGGCTCCCTGGCGGCGGCGGCGACGATGGTTCCGGCGGTGTTCGTGCTCGGTGAATACTCCGTGCCGGTGAAGGTGTTGGTATGCGTCGTGGCCGCCCTGGTTATACTGAGGCACCGATCCAACATCCGAAGGTTGGCGGCCGGCGAGGAGAACAGGTTCGGAGCGGAAGGCTGAGGATATGCACAGGAGGAACTGGCGGGGCATGCTTCTGCTCATGGAGAGCCTGGTGTCCAAGGACCTCAAGGTCAGGTACAAGCGTTCGATCATGGGTTTCGCATGGTTCCTGCTGAAACCCCTCTTCAGCATGGTGGTCTACTATTTCGTGTTTACCAGGATACTGAGGTTCGGCGGCGCTATACCGCATTTCCCTCTTTTCCTGCTTACCGGGCTCCTGCCCTGGAATTTCTTCTCATCGTCACTGACCGCTTCCACAAGCAGCCTGCTGGACAACCACAGGCTGATAAGAAGCATATACTTTCCCAGGATGACGCTTCCCGCGGCGGTGGTGGCGGCCAACCTCATACACCTGCTGCTTGCGCTTTGCGTCCTGGAGGCGGTTCTGCTGGCTTTCGGCAGGACACCCGGCCTTTCCATCCTGCTGGTGATTCCGGCCCTGTTGCTTTTTACCATGATGACCGTGGGGATAGGGATGCTTCTTGCGGTGGGGAACGTTTTCTACAGGGACGTGAAACAGTTCGTGGAGGTGCTGCTGCTGGCCTGGTTCTACTCCTCGCCGATAATATATCCCCTGGATTCTCTTGGAATCGACATAGTCGGGTCCCAGCGGTTGCTCGGGATTCTGAAATGGAACCCCGTCTCGGGCTTCATGGAGATCATGCATTCCGTTATGTACGCCGGCGTCGCCCCCAGGGCGTGGTGCTGGCTGTCACTGTCGATATGGTCGGTGGTGTTCCTGGCGGCGGGCGCGGCGGTCTTCCGAAGGATGGAGCCGGTGGTTGTTAAGGAGCTTTAGCATGGAGCGGGGACGCATAGTCATGGAGGACGTGACGCTGGATTACCGCCTGTACCACGACAGGGCGGTCACGCTGAGGGAAACCATGCTTAACGTCTTTAACAGGAAAACCACCACCGAGCATTTCAGGGCCCTGGACGGCGTGAACCTCCTGGTTGAGCCGGGCGAGAGCCTGGGACTCATAGGCGGCAACGGAGCCGGAAAATCGACTCTCCTGAAAATACTGGCGGGAATCTACCGACCCACGTCGGGGAGGGCGGAAACCGGCGGCAGGATAGCCTCGCTGCTGGACCTGGGAGTGGGTTTCCACCCGGATCTCACCGGCGAGGAGAACCTGATGCTCAACGGAGCGCTCCTGGGGCTGGACCGGGCCGGGATGAAGAAACTGGTTCCGGAAATAGCCGAGTTCGCTCAGCTTACGAGGTTCATGGACATCCCGGTTAAGTATTACTCGAAAGGTATGTTCATGCGACTGGGTTTCAGCCTGGCCACCGCCGTGGATCCCGATGTATTGCTTATAGACGAGGTGCTGGCCGTGGGTGACGCTTCCTTCCAGGAGAAATGCTACCGCAGGATATGGGAGTTCCGGGAGAGGGGGAAGACCATAGTTTTCGTGTCTCACGACATGAAGGCCGTTTCGAGGCTGTGCCGCAGGGTGGTATGGTTGAAGGACGGCAAAGTGGTTCTGGACGGCGAACCGGGAATGATGATATCCGAGTACCTGGAAAGTTCCCGGAGGCATGCTCCCGAGACGGGCACGTCGCCCAGGGAGTGGGGAACCCGGGAGGTGTGGTTCGATTCCGTGACCATAAGAAACGGTGACGGAGTGCCTGCCAGGACTTTCAGAAGGGGAGAGAAGCTGGTGGTCGATGCCGTGGTGAAATCTCGGATGCCCGGGCCGGTGGAAGGCGTGGTGTTCGGTTTCTCGATCCACAGGAACGACGGAGAAACGATCATAGCCACCAATAACCTGGAGATGAATCAGCCCCTGCTCAGGGTCGACGGTTCCTGCAGGGCCTCGATGGAAATCGTCCTGGAGCCCAGGGAACCCGGAACGTACCTTCTTGGAATCGCCCTCACCGATCCCGTTAAATCCAAGGACTACCACTGGCGGGATTATTTCTATCCCGTGACCATCCTGGAGGAGAGACGGGATCCGCCGCTGCTTCTGTCCGGCGCCGTGTGGAAGCAGGAATGAAACTCTCCGATTACAGGCACCTGGTATTGGTACTGGCGGTCCTGCTGCCCAGGATGGCCTGGTTCGCCTTCATCGGCGGGCGGCTGCCGGCTCCTTGCCGGGACCAGTCCCTCTACGTGGACATGGCCGGCAGAATACTGGAGGGGGAAGGGCTCTCCTTCTCCAGGGAACAGGGCTACCTCAGGTACGTTAAGAACCCCGGAGACGAAGTGTTCGGGGAATCGTGGTTCACCGATCCCGGGTACGTGTTCGGCGTGGTTCCCGTGGAAACTCCCACGGCATCCGTCGAACCGGGTTACCCGTTGATGCTGGCGGGGGTTTTCGCTCTCACGGGTCCCAGGGCGGGCGGAGTATTCATGCTCAATTGCATCTTCTCGCTGGTCGGGGCGTTTGCGATGATGGGAATGGTGGGAAAGCGGTGGGGCCGTAAGCAGGGCTTCCTTGCCGCGGTGATATGGGCGCTGTACCCTTACTACGTGTACTACAGCGCTTACGCTATGACCGAGACGGTGCATTTCTCCATGTTGCCGGTCATACTGTTCCTGACGATGGAGGCGGAGCGGAAAAGGTGGGCCGGCCCGGCCGCCGGTCTTGCCACGGGTTTCCTGTTCCTGGTGAGAAGCACCGCCGTAGTCCTGGTGCCGCTGCAGGTTTTCTGGCTTCTCATCCGCAGGAAATGGAGCCCGGCGTTGCTGGTTGCCGCGGGTTTCGCCGTCGCCTGCGTTCCCTGGGCGGCCAGGAACGCGAGTGTCCTCGGTTCCCCGATCCTTGTGCCGACCAAGGGATCCCTGAATCTCTGGATGAGAAATAATCCCGAGGCCCTGGAATTGGAAGGCATAAACGTGCCCGACCGGATATCCGGGAATATTCATAAACGGCATCTCCTGGAATACCCTTCGATGGATTCCCTGCGCACCGAACTGGAGCGGGACAAGGTGCTGAAGAACAGGGTACTGGCGTTCATGGCGGCCAACCCGCTTCTTATCGGGTACCTGTCGGTGACCAGGGCTCTGAGGTTCCTGTCTCCCTTCGGTGAAACCGTGGGAGGAGGGTTCTCCGTTCTGGTGGGTCTTCTGGTGTACTTTCCCATGCTGGTGATTGGAACCGTGGAGGCGGTAAGAAGGCGCAGGGATCCCGGGGCGATGTTGCCGATACTGGTTTTCCTGGTGTACCTGGCGGTACATTCCATGGTGCACGGAGGGGTTAGATACAGGCTTCCCGTGGACATGGTGCCCATTCTCTTCACCAGTCTCTTTGCGGGACGGGTTGCCGGGTGGAAGGAATCGAACGGAGGCGGAACCGTTTCGGGAGGAATGGAATGACCGGCGTACTGGTGACGGTCGACGACGTGGGGATGGCCCGGAGCGTTAACGCGGCGGTGGCCGCGCTCCTGGATTCGGGTTTCCGGGGATGCCTCTCCATGATGGTGACCGGAAGGCGTTTCCGTGAAGCCGTCGACATCGTGTCGGGGGCGGATACCGTATTCTCGGTGCACCTGAATTGCGTTGAGCCTCCTTTCCTCACCGACGTCGAATTCCCTTCTTCGAACACTGCGTGGTTCCTTAAAGGAAGAACCCTTGCCGAAAGAGTCGGGAAGGAATGGCGAGCCCAGATAGAAACGGCTCTCTCCGTCGGGTTGATGATCACCAGGCTCGACAGCCACAGGCACCTGCACCATGCTCCCGGCCTTGAGAACGTGTTCCTGGAACTGGCGGAAGAGTACGGCATCTCGTCGGTGAGGGCCGCGGTGCTCCCCGACCGGAACAGGAACGCACGGGCGTTCCTACTGAACGCCATGGGGCGGAGGCTGGCCGGGAAGGCCGTCAAGGCGGGGCTTTCGGTTATGGACGCTATGTTGGGGTTCACTGCTTCGGGCGCCGTGAACATGGATTACCTGGAGGGTATGCGCGGACGCCTGGATGGCTTGGAAACGGTGGAACTGGTGATGCATCCGTCGGTGGAGCCGGTATGGTCGCTCCACCAGCCGAAAGAGTTGGAACTTATGCTTTCCCGGCGGTTCAGGCTGTGGACCGGGGAATGATCCGCAGGATAATGCTCGCAGCCCTGCTGGCCAGGGTGGCGGTGTTCATCCTGGCGGCCGGGGGGATGTTCATGCTGGGAGAAGGCAGGACCCAGGCCGACCTTGCGGTAAACCTCCTTCGGGGGAACGGATTCATGCTGTCCGGGGAAATGCTGCATCCGCCCGGCGAGGCGGAAGCCCCGGAATTTTTCAGGAAAACTTTCGAGTTCTACAGGGATGTCGACGGATACTACGGCGTACTCCGGCCCGACAGGCCCACCCTTTTCCTTGTTCCCGGGTACGCTTTTTTCATGGCGGGCGTCTTTGCGCTGTTCGGTGAATATAACTACTTGGCGGTGAGGGGGATCCAGCTGTTACTGGGGCTTGTTACCGTGTGGATAGGCATACGACTGGCCAGGCGTTTTCTCTCGGGCGGGTATCTCTATGCGGCCGGCCTCTTCTTCGCGCTCGACCCGTTTCAGTTGTACTTTGAGGCGGTTCCCGCCACCCAGGGTATATTCACGCCCCTGCTTCTGATGGGTATCCTGTTGTCGCTCGGCGCGATGGATGACGGTTTGACCGGCAGTCGACGCTTACGGTACGCCGCGGCGGCCGGCATAGCCTGGGCCGCCGCCTTCTACGTGAGGCCGGTGGCCATACCCCTGATGGTATGGGTGGCGGTCCTGATGCCGTTGCTTCCTTTCATCGGCAGGTTTACCGGTGCCCGCCGGGGAAGCGTGACTTTCCGGGAAGGATCTCTCTCCGCGTTGCTCATGCTGGGAATGTTCGGACTCGCGATGATGCCCTGGGGATTGCGTAACAGGACGGTGACCGGAAAATTCAGGATAATGCCCGTCCAGGGAGGGGTAAACATCTGGGAATACAACGGGCGGATATTCACCGATCATTTCAAGAATGAGGCCAGGGGGGCCAGGCTTCTCTACCGGGATTTGCGTGACGAGTACATGGGTAGGCTGAAATCGCCGGAACTGGCGGAATTCCCTTCCTTCCGCGACGAACCGGAATGGGTGAGGGACAGCGTGTTATACCGTAGGAACGTGGACTTCATGCTGGCCAACCCGGTACTTTCCCTGAAGTTGATGTTCCTGAGATTCGTGGAATTCTTCAAACCATTTCCTCTCAATGAGTACGATCCCCTTTTCACGGTGGCCGGAATCCTGGGGATATCCTGGGTGCTGGTATTTCTGTGGGGAGGGGCCTGGATATGCGCTACGAGGTACGGTCCGGAAGGATTCTACCTGGCCACGGCGGTTGCCGGAT
>JAMOUX010000011.1 GCA_027067855.1 Candidatus Fermentibacteraceae bacterium | reverse complement strand
GATTTATCTCGGCGATCACTCCCACGGCACCGGCGATTACCGCGGCCTTCGCCTGAGCGCCGCTCATGCCGCCGAGGCCGGAACTCACGAAGAGCTTGCCGGACAGATCTTCGCCCGGGGTCAGCCCCAGGTATTTCCTTCCGGCGTTGAGAAGGGTGATGGTGGTGCCGTGTACTATTCCCTGGGGGCCTATGTACATGAAGCTGCCGGCGGTCATCTGGCCGTAGGAAGTTACGCCCAGGGCGGCGAACCTGTCATAATCCTCCCTGGAACTGTAGTTGGGTACCATCATTCCGTTGGTCACCACCACCCTGGGAGCGTCCGGGCCGGAGGGGAAAAGCCCCAGCGGATGGCCCGAGTAGAGAACCAGCGTCTGTTCCTCGGTCATCATCGAAAGGTATTTCATGGTAAGGAGGTACTGGGCCCAGTTCTGGAAGACCGTGCCGTTGCCGCCGTAGGTTACGAGTTCCATGGGGTGTTGTGCCACCGCCGGGTCCAGGTTGTTTTGTATCATCAACATGATGGCCGCAGCCCGGATGGTTTCGGCGGGATATTCCCAGATGGACCTGGCCTTCATCTCGTAGGTGGGCCTGAACCTCCTCATGTAGATTCTGCCGTCTTCTTCGAGTTCCCGGGCGAATTCCGGGGCGAGTTCGGCGTGCCACTCGCGGCGGAAGTAACGAAGGGCGTTCCGCAGGGCGAGTTTCTTCTCCTCGGTACTCAGTACGTTCGGCCGGGCGGGGGCCCTGTTGGCTCCCTCGATGTCCGGAGGCATCGGCGGAATGGAGTCGGGGATGCCTTTCCTGATCTGTTCCTTGAAACCCTCTGACATGGAAACCTCCACATTATGTATATTCGGTAATAATGCATCCCGGATAATAACACACTCGCGGCGATTGGAGAATATTATAGAAATCCTCCTGCCGGTACTCATGTTACTGGTCGCCGCCGTACAGGCGTCCGTGCCCGGCATGACGGAAAACGGAGCTGTGTTTTTGTTTTCCGGCCGGATTGGGGCAGCTGTCCGCGTACCGTATTCCGTAACCTCGAGGTCTCCCGGCGGCGTCCGTTTAATGATGGTTCTCGACATTCCTGATTTTTCGGAGACCGGGAAACCGGCGGTAATGGGAGGAGCGCGTTAAAGGTCAATTGAAACATGGCATGAAGAGCGCCGGCGGGTCCGGGATACACGAGATATTAAACGGGGTGTCCGATGCCGTCGTGCTCCTTGGTCCGGGTTGGACCGTATCGTACGTGAATCCCGAGGCGGCGAGGCTCGCGGGGCGCGACCCGGAGAGTTGCGCCGGCTCCGGTTTCCGGGATGTATTCGAGTTCGTTCACAGGCTGACGAGGGAACCTGTGGTGGTGGAACCTGCCGCGGAAACGGAGGGGAAAGCGGAAATAATGGAATTTCCTCTCCACACGGTTCTTGTCGGGCCGGATGGGGAGGACGTGCCGGTGAGCGGAACGGTTTTCCCCCCGGGGTTTTCCGGCGGAGGTTACGGCGGAGTGGTTTTCCGGGACATCGGGGCCCGGTGGCTCATCCACAGGTCGCTGATTGATCTGCACGGCGCCGACACCATGAAAACCATCGCCAGGAGCATGGTGGGGAATGTCAACGATCTTCTTACGGTGTTGCTGGCGAGACTGGTGAGCATCGAGCGGAGCTGTAGCGAAGGGAAACCGATCTTCAAACACGTCGGGGAAATCAAGAAGCTGGCGGAGAAGGTGGGACGCCTGGTTGCGGGCCTGGCCGGCGGGCGCGTTTCCCATGGAGCGCCCGATACATGTGACGTTCCGAAAGTATTGGCGTCCGCCGCGTCCGTGTTTTCCACGGTCTTCCCTTCGGTGGATTTCACGGTTGCCTATCCCGAAAGAACGGGTTTCGCCGGAATAACGTCCGGGCTCATGGAGCAGGTGGTGACCGACCTCCTGATGAATGCCGGCCGCGCCGCCGGAAATGGGGGCAAGGTGGTCCTGGCCGCGTGCAGGATCGAACTCGGGGAGGACCTGCCGCCGGTTCCCCGGGGTGACTGGGTCATGACGACGGTGTGGAACGACGGGCCGGGCATGTCTCCGGAGGACATGAAGAGGGTTTTCGATCCGTTTTTCTCCAGGTGGAAGAAAGAATTCGGACTTGGGCTTCCTACGGTATACTCCATAGTGGACGGTTGCGGAGGCCTGGTCACCATGGATTCCGGGAGAGGCCGGGGCAGTGTTTTTACCGTTTTCCTGCCCGCCGCCGCGGGGGTGGCGGTGGAAGCGTCGGAAGACGTGGTGCCGGTGGTCACCGCTATCGGGCTTTCCGGGGACCCGGGCCGGAAAATCTCCACGATGCTGCGGGCCGTGGGGTGCGAAGAGGAACCGCCGAAAGGCGCCGATGTTATGAGAATGGCGGTGGTGGAATACGATGCTTTTGTTTCCGGTGGAATGATGCCGGGAAGAAACCCGGAATGGGCCTCGGGCATGATAGTGCTGGGAAAGGAAGGGATAGACCGGCAACCTTTTTTTGAAAACGGCGTGATTTTCCTGGAACCGCCTTTCACGCTGGATAAGCTGGCCCGTTCCGTGACACTCGCGGCATGGAAGCGGGAAAGCCCGGTTTACAGGCCTGGATCGAACCGGATACGGAGGTGATCGGATCCGTGTCCGCCGCGGTCGTGGAATGTGGATCGGACGGTGATCATATGGGGTCGTACGGCGCTTAGACCGCGATGGTCCCGGAAATCCGGGAGGATTTGCGGGCGATCCCCGGGAACACGGGAGGGTCCGGCAATCCTTCTTGACTGGAAGGCCGCCCTTGCTATTGTTCTTGGGCAGGCGGGTTCTGTACTCTCACATCGAACGGGAGCTGTGATGTCCGGACACAATAAGTGGAGCAGCATAAAGCACAAGAAGCAGAGAGCCGACGCGGCGAGGGGAAAGATTTTCAGCAGGCTGGTGAAAGAAATCTCCGTGGCGGCCCGCGAAGGAGGGGGAGACGTGGAAACCAACCCCCGCCTGAGAGTGGCCGTGGAGACCGCCAAGTCGCACAACATGCCGTCGGAGAACATCGAACGGGCCATAAAAAGGGGAACCGGGGAACTCCAGGGCGTGAAGTACGAGGAAATGATCTACGAGGCCTACGGTCCCGGCGGGGTGGCCATAATCGTGGAAGTCCTCACGGACAACAAGAACAGGACTGCGGCGGAAGTAAGGCACATACTATCGAAGCACGGCGGCCGGCTGGGCTCCAGGAACAGCGTGGCCTACATGTTCCACCGGGTGGGCAGGATAACGATAGACGGGTCGAAGTATACCGAGGACCAGGTGCTGGAAGCGGGGCTGGAAGCCGGGCTGGAAGACGTTCAGACCGAAGGGGACATGATAATTGCCACTACCACGCCCTCGGATGTGTTCGATGTGAAGAACGCCCTGGTGGAGAATGATGTGATACCCGAGAGCGCGGAGATAACCAAGGAACCGGAGAATTACGTTACCTTCGGGCCCGGGGAGGCCGGCGGCATCCTGGACCTGCTGGAGGCTCTCGAGAACCACGATGATGTCCAGGCCATCCACACCAATTTCCAGATGCGGGAAGCATAGTTGGAGGAAGATGTGATCTACCTGGGCGTGGACCCGGGGCTCAGAATCACGGGTTATGGTGTTCTCCGTTTCAATGGTGGTTTCATCGACGTGCTGGATGCGGGGGTTATACGGTCGTCGCCGGACGCTCCGCTTCCCGCCAGGCTCGACGAATTATTCAGCGGTATGCTGGAGGTGATCGACAGGTATCGTCCGTTGGTGATGGGCATGGAGAAGCTGTACTCGCATTACGGTCACCCCCTGACGGCGGTCAAGATGGCCCATGCGCGGGGAGTGCTGTGCCTGGCGGCGGCCCGGAGGAATGTAAACCAGGTCCAGCTTTCCGCGACGAGGGTGAAGAAGCTGGTCACCGGCAACGGCAGGGCCAGCAAGGAACAGGTGTCCGGGATGGTGAGGCACCTTCTGGGCATAGAGAGTGAAATCAGGCCCTTCGACGTGACGGACGCCCTGGCCGTGGCCATAGCCGCCTACGAAAGCGACAGGAATGATAGAAAGTATAAGAGGATTGGTGGAAGGTACCTCTGAATCCTCCGTATTCCTTAAGACCGGTCCGGTGGTTCTAGACGTGCTGGTTCCCGGGTATTTCGCTTCGAGGGTTTCACGGGGCATGGAAATCGTGATGCCCGTGTACCTGCACCTCCAGATGGAGGGTAACCGGCTGGTGCCCATCCTAGTGGGCTTCCCCGACGAAAAGGACAGGGAATTTTTCTCCAGGTTCATCTCGGTATCCGGTATCGGAGTGAAGGCGGCCATCCGGGCGCTGGAGCGTCCGCCTGATCGCATAGCGTCCGCCATCGCCTCCGGCGATTGCGACTACCTGACCACCCTTCCCGGCATAGGTGCGAAGAGGGCCAGGCAGATAGTCGCAGGGTTGCAGGATCGCATGGATGACCTTTACGGCCCGGTTGCGGACGGGGGGAACGTGGGCGTCGAAAACGAGGCCAGGGCCGTGCTGAAACAACTGGGCCTGTCTTTAGTCGAGGCCGACAGGCTGGTGCGCGAGGCCACGGACGGACTGGAGGACGGGGCGTCCACTTCGGAGATCGTCAAGGCGGCCATGAAGTTGAGGAGCGGAAGGTGAGCCGGGAATCCATCCTTTCCGGTAAGCCCCTGGGGCCGGACGAGGTGGCGGAAGAGACCACGCTCGTCTCACTGCGACCGGAGCGGCTGTCCGAGTACGTCGGCCAGAAGCCGGTGGTCAAGAAGTTGGTGATAGCCATCAAGGCGGCCCTGGGCAGGAGGGAGCCCCTGGATCATATCCTGTTCCACGGTCCGCCGGGGCTCGGGAAAACCACCCTGGCCCATATAGTTTCCAACGAGATGAAGGCGGGACTTGTCTGCACCTCCGGTCCGGCCCTGGAAAGGGCCGCCGACCTGGTGGGCATACTGACCAACCTTCAGAAGGGCGACATACTGTTCGTGGACGAGATTCACCGCATGCCGAGGGTGGTGGAGGAGTACCTGTATCCGGCCATGGAGGATTTCAGGATAGACCTGGTGCTGGATCCCGGCCCCCATGCAAGAACGGTGCGCCTGGAACTTCCCGAATTTACCGTTATAGGCGCCACCACCAGGGCCGGACTGATAACCGGACCTCTGCGCAACAGGTTCGGGCTGTCGCTTCACATGCAGTTCTACGGGGTGGAGGAACTGGTGGAGATAATCCGGCGCTCGGCGGATATACTGGGGCTGAAAATGACGGACAGGGGCGCGGAGACGGTGGCGCTGCGTTCGAGGGGAACGCCCAGGATATGCAACAGGCTGCTGAAAAGGGTCAGGGATTTCGCCCAGGTGGAGAACCACGACGTGGTTACCGAAGAGGTGGCCGTCGAGGCCATGGATATACACGGGGTCGACGAGGCGGGGTTGGACGGCCTGGACAGGAAGTACCTGAGGGTCATAATCGAGCAGTATTCCGGAGGTCCCGTGGGAGTCGCGGCTCTTGCCGCGACGTTGAACGAGGAAAAAGACACGTTGATAGACGTTGTGGAACCCTACCTGCTGATTTCGGGCTTCCTCAACAGGACCAGCAGGGGCAGGATGGCCACCATGAAGTCGTACAGGCACCTGGGTCTCCGACGGCTTCCGGGCCAGGAGGAATTCCCTCTTTGAAGGCCGCCGCGTTCCCGGTGATTTTCCCCGGGGATGCGATGATCGTGACGGTTACCCGGTGGTGAGCAGGTCCGGGTGAATCGGGGTCACCCTCTCGCAGTACCTGCAACGGTAGGTGACTTTTTCCCGGTCTTCCAGGTGAAAACTGGTGTTCGCTCCCAGCACGTTCGTGGCGCAGTTCGGGTTGGGACATGTCATTACGCCGTTGATTTCCTCCGGAAGCTTTATCTTGCGCTTTTCCGCCACCATGCCGTTCTTGATGATGTTTATGGTCGCATCCGGGGCTATAAGGGCTATCATGTCGGTTTCGGCCCGGGACAGTTCCCTGTTTTCCACCTTTACTATATCCTTGCCCTTCGGCAACATGGACGACCGAAAACCTATCCCGATGGTCATTATGCCCTCGTTTTCCAGTCCCAGGATGCGGATCACCTTGAGGGCCAGTGGAGTAGGGATATGGTCTATGACCGTCCCGTTTTCGATGGAGTATACCTTGTATGTCCTGCCGGTCATTTCAGTCCTCCCGTCACCAGGCCGAGGAGCGCCTGCCTTGTAGGAATCCCGTTATGTGCCTGGAGGAAGTAAACGGCGTTGGGAGTGTCGTCGACCTCCACGTCTATCTCGTCCACCCTGGGCAGCGGGTGCATTATCTTCACTTCTCCCCCCAGCATCTCTATGGTATCAAGGGTTATCCTGTAGGTGCCCGCCACCTTCTCGTATTCCTGCGGATCGCCGAAACGCTCCTTCTGGATCCTGGTAACGTAAAGGACGTCCAGGTCGAGGTCGGCCGTTTCCTCCAGGCTTACGAATTCATGGTACGGAATCTTCAGCTTCTCGAGTTCTTCCAGGATGTGGCGGGGCATCTTGAGGGATGGCGGTGAGATAAACGACAGCTCGTTTCCGAACATGGCCAGGGCGTGAGTCAGCGAGTGCACCGTGCGTCCGTACTTCAGGTCTCCCACCATCCCCACCTTGATACCCTCGAGCTTTCCGATCTGTTCCTCTATGGTGAAAAGGTCCAGAAGAGTCTGAGTGGGATGCTGGTTGGGACCGTCACCGGCGTTTATCACCGGGATGTCGCACAGTTCGGAGGCCATTCGGGCGGCTCCCTCGACGGGATGGCGTATTACGATCACGTCGCAATACCCGGCGATGGTCCTTATGGAATCGGCGAAGGATTCCCCCTTGCTCTGGGACGAGGCGGCGGGATCCGCTATACCGAAAACCGTTCCTCCGCTTTTGAGTACGGCGGATTCGAAGGAAAGTCTGGTCCTGGTTGAAGGCTCGAAAAAGAGCACCGCGACGGTCTTGCCTTCCATGAAGCCCTTCGGACCGTCTTTCTTGACCATTGCCGTGGTAGAGACCACTTTCTCCAGCGCGGCCCTGGTCATGTCCCTTATGGATACGATGCTCTTGTTCTCGAAAGACGCCACCAGCCACCTTCTTCCCGATCTTTACAGTCTCCGCACACAACGTAACGTTCCCCTCGAAACGGGGATTATATATACAAATCAGGCAACCACGGGAAAGGAGAAACATGCCGGGCGAAACCGAAGAAGAACTGTCCGGGGTTACGAGAAGATTCCTGGAGTACGTAAGGTATGACACGACTTCCGACGAGTCTTCGCCTTACACCCCCAGTACCAGGGGACAGCTCGAATTCCTCGGGATTCTGAGAGACGAAATGGTTCGGATGGGTATGGAGAACGTGGAACTGGACGGGAAGGGCGTGGTGTACGCCTCGGTCCCGGGCGGACGTGACGGTGGAACCGTAGTGGGGCTTCTCGCCCACGTGGATACTTCTCCCGATGTCTCCGGGCACGGGGTGAATCCCGTGGTTCACCGGGAATGGGACGGCGAGCCGATTCGTCTCGGCGCAGGTACCGTGATAGATCCCGATTTTACGAAAAGAATGCGGGAATACGTGGGGGGCACGATCATAACATCAGATGGCACCACGCTGCTGGGGGCGGATGACAAGGCCGGGGTGGCGATCATCATGGACGTCTGCGAAAAACTCATTTCCGATCCTTCGATACCACGCCCGGCGACGAGGGTGGCTTTTACGACCGACGAAGAAATAGGGCGCGGCATGGAAGGGTTCGACACGGAAAAGTTCGGAGCGACCGTGGCGTATACCGTCGACGGCGGGCCGGTGGGCAAGGTGGATACACACACGTTCAACGCCTGGAAAGCGGAGTTCAGGGTGAAGGGCAGGGAGGTGCATCCCGGCAGCGCAAAGGGCGTCATGGTCAACGCCTCGCGGGTCATCGCCGAACTGGTTTCCCTGCTGAAGGCCGGGGAAATGCCCGAAAACAGCGCCGGGCGCGAGGGATACGTATACCCGGTGGAAATCGTTTCCCGCACGTCGGAAGGGAAGCTGAAACTTCTGATCAGGGATTTCAGCATGGAGGGAATACGCGACCGGTTGGAGTACCTGGAGGAAATGGTAAGGATGATCGAGCTGAAATTTCCGGGTGCTTCCGTGGAACTGGTGACCCGCGAGCAGTACAGGAATCCGGGAGTGGTGCTGGAGGCTCACCGGGAGCTGGTGGAATATGCCATGAAAGCCACCGGGGCGGTGGGATCGGAACCCGAGGAGACCTGGGTAAGGGGCGGAACGGACGGCTCCCGCCTGTCCTTCATGGGCGTGCCCACGGTGAACCTGCCCACCGGCGGTGAACTTTTCCATTCGAAGAGGGAGTGGATCGCCCAGGAAGGCATGCTCCGGGCGCGTGACATAGTTCTCGGCACCCTGGAGCTTTGGGCCGGAAAAGACGGCGGCCCCGCGTAGTGATGACCCCCGGGTTTCGGCGTGGATATATTACCGCATGAACGGTCATTCCGCCGCCGGCCCGGATCACGATCCCGCATAAGGAACCGCCGGCGCGGGGTTGCAACAGGTGAACGATTCAATTGCATGAACTGGAGTCATCATGCCTGAAGTCAAGGCGAAGTGGATATCGGGGCTGGAGTTTTCCGTTCTGCAGGACGGGCACACGTTCAGCATAGACGGAGATGCCGGGTTCGGCGGCAGGGACAGGGGACCCAGGCCGAAGAACCTGCTCCTGTCCGCACTTGCGGGATGCACGGGGATGGACGTGGTTTCCATATTACGCAAGATGAAAATAGAAAACTATTCCCTGGAGATACGGGTGTCCGGCGAACTTACGGATGAACATCCGAAGGTGTTTCACAAGATAGACGTGGCGTTCCTGTTTACCGGGGACGATCTTCCTCCGGCCAAACTCCGGCGGGCGGTGGCCCTTTCGAGGGACAAGTACTGCGGAGTCAGCGCCATGTTGAAGAAGACCGCCGACATAAGTTACGCCATCCTTATAAACGGAGAAGAAACGTGAGGGAAGGGGAAGGACAACCCGGCCCAGATCTGCTGATATTGGATTATACCACGGATCGCTCCGGCGGACGCCTGTTTTCCGGGTGGGCGCCCGCCGGGGCCGGGATTACCGTGCGGCACGTGGTCCATGGCCGGGATATTCCGTCCCCGGATGGATTCACCCACGTGCTTCATACCGGTTCCGCTCTCTCCATCTGCGACGACGCCGATTTCATTCCTTCCGCCGTGGACATGGTGAAGAAATGCGTGGATATGGGTATTCCGCAACTGGGTATTTGCTATGGGCACCAGTTGCTCTGCCGGGCTCTCCTGGGACCGGCTGCGGTGGGCAGATCGCCCGGCGGTTTCGAAGGAGGTTGGCTGAACGTCCGGATGAAGGGCGAAGGCCTGAACATTCCCGGGGTGACACCGGAAGTCAGGGTGTTGCTGTCCCATTTCGACAGAGTGGAGAAGTTGCCCGATAAGGCGGAAATCATAGCCTGCAACGAACATACCCCGATACAGGGTTTCAGGGATGCCGGGAGAAGGCTCCTCGGCCTGCAATTTCACCCGGAGTACGACAGGGAAGAGGGAAACAAGATGTTCCGCAAGGAGAGGAAGATGCTGCTGTCCAACGGTATCGATGTTGACTCGGTCCTGCGGGGCGGCCCATCCCCGGATGCCGGGAAGATATTCTTCGGGTATTTCTTCAGCGATTCCTGGTACCGGTAGGTTGAACCACGGGAGGTTCCATTCCATGAAACGCCTTTCAGACCTGCAACCTTCGAAGGTTTGGAAATACTTCGAGGAAGTATGCTCGATTCCCAGGCCGTCGGGTTTCGAGGAACGTATTGCCGACTATCTGGTGGAGTTTGCCCGCTCCAGGGGCCTGGATTACATGAGGGACGACGCCGACAATGTTCTGATCAGGAAATCCTGGTCCGGTGAAGGCGGAGGCTCCAGGCCGCCGCTGGCGCTCCAGGCTCACGTGGACATGGTTCCCGAGAAGCGGGAAGGGGTGGAACACGACTTCCTAAGGGATCCCATCATTCCGGTGATAGACGGTGACTGGGTTACCGCCCCCGATACCACCCTGGGGGCCGACAACGGCATGGGAGTCGCCGTCATGCTGGCGATCCTGGATTCCCGGGATCTGGCCCATCCCTTTCTGGAATGCATCTTTACCACCGACGAAGAGAGAGGGCTGACCGGGGCGGCTGCCCTGGATCCCGGCCGGATCACGGCGAAGCGGATGATAAACCTCGATTCCGAAGACCTGGGAGAGTTCATCATAGGATGCGCCGGAGGTATGGACGTAGTGTTGCGGAGCCGGGTGGGGTTCCGCGGGGAAGGGCCGTGCGGAATGCTTAGGGTATCAGGTCTCCGGGGCGGTCATTCCGGCATGGAGATAGGCTCGAACAGAGCGAATGCCGTGAGGTTGGCGGCCAGGGCGCTGGACGGATTGCTGGCCCTGGGCTGTTCCCTGGCGGGGATCGACGGCGGCGGCAAGAGAAACGCCATTCCCAGGGACGCAAGGGCCCGGGTGATGATACCCGAAGGTGTGGAGAAGGAAGCGATACGGTTCCTGGAGGAACTGGAAACCCGGCTGAAGGAGGAATACGAGGGAATCGAAGATTCCATCGGGATAGGGATGGAGGACGATGTCGAGCAGGCCCGCCTGATGGAGCCCGGCGAAGCCCGGAGAATAGTGGACCTGCTCCTGGGTCTGCCCCACGGCGTAGAGAAGATGAGCGGGACCATCGAGGGCTTGGTGGAGACATCCGACAACCTGGCCATCGTGACCACGGATGGCGATACGGTGGAGATCCACCTGAGCGTTCGCAGTCCTTTCGAGAGCGCCAGGGAGGCGCTGGCCCGCCGGGTGGCGGCCGTGGGAAGGCTGGGAGGATGTGACATTTCCTCGGGGAATTCCTACCCGGGATGGATTCCCAACGTAGATTCGCCGTTGCTGCGACGGATGAAAATAATATACGAGCGGACTTTCGGGACGCCTCCCGAGGTGAAGAGCATTCACGCTGGGCTCGAATGCGGCCTGATAGGAAACATCGTGGGCGGACTGGACATGATATCCGTAGGACCGGACATACGGGACGTGCACGTTCCCGGCGAAAAGGTCCGCATATCGTCGGTGCGG
The DNA here is from genome assembly GCA_027067855.1 of Candidatus Fermentibacteraceae bacterium. GTDB lineage: Bacteria > Fermentibacterota > Fermentibacteria > Fermentibacterales > JCC-6 > Aegiribacteria. Next base: position 153,822 of record JAMOUX010000011.1, on the reverse strand, counting down.
GAATTCTGGAGATTTATCGTCAGGGTGCTCTCCGACCTGGACGGGGATTTTCCGGAATGAGTTCCAAACCGGACCTCGATGTACTGTTCGGCGGGGCGATGGATTACATGGATCGCCCCGGCATTTCCGGGAACCACCTTCGGCTTTCGGAAGAACAGGTGGAAATGCTCCGGGGGGCGGGCTGCACCTCCGGAGACTGGTCGCTGGTGGCGGCGTCCCCGGAATCCGACCTGGGGGTTGTAAGGAAATGCCGGTTCGAAGGACGGGTGAACCTGTCCCTGGTTCCCGTGACGTTGAATGGCGAGACCGTGGAACCGCTCCTGGCGGACAGCTCCCTGGAGAACGTCGACGTGGGGCCCGGGTGCAGGGTGGAATCGGTGGGGCTGCTGCGGAACGTGGTGCTGGAGGAGGGGGTGCGGATACGGCGGTGCGGCGTAGTGACCTTCACCGGGGGGGCGGCCTGCGGAAACCTGCAGAAACTGGAACTGGGTGTTGAAACGGGTGAGCGGAACGTCGGATCCTTGTTGATGCTGGATGTCGATACCGCATATGCCCTTTCGGGGGGAGAGGACAGGCTGTCGCTTATCCGGGCCTACCGAAAGGGACTGGAAAAATTTTCCGGTTTTCTCGCCGGGATCCGGAAGGGCAGGATTTGCAGGGAAGCCCGCCTTGTCGATACCGGTGTGATAGAAGACTGTTTCATAGGCTCCGGGGCGGTGGTGGACAATGCGGTCGCCGTCAGGAATTCCATGCTCATGGACGGGGCCGTGGTCATGGACGGAGCCCTGGTAAGAAATTCCATAATGAAGCGGGGCTCGATGGTGGATTCCATGGCGGTGGTGGAAAGATCCATGGTCGGAGAAGCCGCGCTGGTGGAAAGACACGGGAAACTCGTCGCATCGTTCCTGGGGCCCAACTCGGTGCTGGGGGGCGGGGAGATAACGGCTTCCCTGGTGGGACCCTTTACCTCGTGTCACCACCAATCCCTGCTCATAGCCGCAAGATGGCCCATGGGAAGGGGTAACGTGGGTTACGGAGCCAACGTGGGCAGCAACCACACATCCAGGCTTCCCGACCAGGAAATCAGGCCCGGAGAGGGGATGTTCTTCGGGTTGGCGTGCTCCGTGAAGTTTCCTTCCGATTTCTCCGGGGCTCCGTACACGATAATCGCCACCGGGATCACTACGCTGCCCCAAAGAGTGGAATTCCCTTTTTCGCTTATTTGTCAACCCTTCGTACGCCCGGAGGGGGTTCCTCCCGCTTACAACCAGATAATACCGGGATGGATGCTCTACAGGAACATGTACGCGCTGGCCAGGAATGAGAGGAAGTTTGCGGAAAGAAACCGGGCTTCCCGGTGGAGGCCGCGGGAAACGAGGATCATAAGGGCGGAAACCGTGGAAATGATGTTGAAAGCCCTGGACAGGCTGCAGGTGGAGACTACGGCCGATTTCTACACCGACGGGGAGATACCCGGCCTGGGAAAGAATTTCATGACCGAAGAGGACAGGAGATCGGCGATGGAAGCATACCGTTTTCACGTGGATCTCTTCGTCCTGGAAAAGCTCCTGGAAGAAGGGGTCGCCCCGGAGGAGGAAGACCTGGTGTCGTCATTGGCGGAAAAGAGGTTTAGGGGTCGATCGAAACGGGAGATGAAGGAATTGCTGAACGAGATGAAAGCAAGGATGGCGTTCATGATAGAGGAAAGCAGGAAGAGGGATGACGCCCGGGGAGCCGCCGTCATAGATGATTACCTGCTGGTAAGAAAAGAAAGAGGCGGAGTTTAGTTTGCGTTCCGGATTTTTTTACGTATAATATTTGTACAGTTGAGCAAACGTTCATAAATAGGAGAAAGGAAAAAATGTCCGAGTTTTTATCGGAACTCTGGAAAACCACGACGGCCCTGGCTCCTTCCCTGATCCTGGGCCTCCTGGTCGCGGGAATACTCCATGTTTTCGTTAAACGGGATAGAATAACCGGGCACCTGGGCAGGCCGGGTATCCTCAGCAGCGTGAAGGCGGCCGTTCTGGGCGTTCCCTTGCCACTGTGTTCATGCGGCGTTCTTCCCGCGGCCGTTTCCCTCAGGAAAGACGGGGCGTCGGATGGCGCGGTTACCTCCTTTCTCATAAGCACTCCCCAGACCGGTGTCGACTCGATATCGGTGACATGGGGAATGCTGGGTCTGCCGGTGGCGGCGGCCAAGGTGGCGGCTGCGTTCCTGGCCGGGGTGATAGGGGGCGCCCTCGTGGATATGAAGGGTGCCGGAAAGCCGATCCGGGAGAGCATGCCCCGGTGTGCCGATGATGAGACCGGTTCGGTGGTCGGCAGGATATGGCGTTACACGGCGTATACCCTGTTTAAGGGGATATACGGGTGGATAACCCTGGGTATCCTGGTGTCGGCGCTTATCACGATCTTCCTTGAACCCGGGCAGCTCTCGGAAATCGGCTTGCTTTCCGGCCCCCTGGGGTTGCTTGCCGCCCTGGCCCTCGGCATCCCCATGTACGTTTGTTCCGTGGCTTCCGTACCCATAGCCGCGGGGCTTATTTACGCCGGATTCCCGGTAGGCAGTGCCCTGGTGTTTCTCATGGCGGGGCCGGCCACCAATGCGGCCACGATAGGGGCGGTGAGAAAAATGTTCGGGAAGCGCGTTTTCATGGTATACCTTTCCACTGTGATCCTGGTTAGCATCGTGGCCGGCATGGCGCTCAATTCGCTGCATGTTTCCATACCCCTGGTGGATTCCGGGGCTCACGGCGGATGGATACCCGCGCCGATGCGGGTCGCCGCAGGTCTCGTCCTGGTTTTCGGAACAGCCTGGTTCGCGATATCCGCGCTGCTGGAAACCCTGGGCCGCTCCGCTGCGAAACCCGGGAAGGAAGACGGCGTCGTGGAGATGGAGATCGGGGGAATGACATGTTCCGGATGCGAAAACAGGGTAAGGAACGCCCTGGCCTCCATACCCGGCGTATCCGTAAGAAGCGTTTCCAGTCGTACCGGGCGTGCCGCGGTGGTACTCGATAAAGGTGATGCAAACCTGGTCGCTCCGGCCCTGGATGCCGTCAGGGCGGCGGGATACTCGGCCGAGACGGTGAATAATGACCCGGCGTGAGCTGGAGGAGCTTGCCGAGCTGTTTCACCAGATGGCCGACGTTACGAGGCTGGAACTTCTTACCGCGCTGGGCGGCGGTGAAAAATGCGTTTGCGAACTGGCGTCGGATTCGAGGGTAAGTGTCTCGGCGGTATCGCACCAGCTTCGTTCCCTCCGGACGGCGAGGCTTGTAAAGAGCAGGAGAGAGGGCAGGCACGTGTACTATTCCCTGGACGATGATCACGTGTTGGCATTGCTTGACGTCGGGCTGGAACACGTGAGGGAAACGGGGGAATAGCCCTCAGGAGGCCCCTCCGATTTGCAGTGCGGGGGCCAGGAAGCCGTCGGGATCGATTGCCCGCCTCAATTTCTCCATACCCTCGATTTCCTCGCGGGAGTACATGATGGGCATGAAACCGGCCTTGAGCCTGCCCAGGCCGTGTTCCGCCGAGATCGTCCCCCCGGCCTTCACCGCTTCCCTGGCTATTTCCCGCATGGCTTCCCCGGCCCGCGACATCTCTTCCGGGTTTCCCGGGAGCACGTTGGCGTGCAGGTGGCCTTGGCCGGCATGACCGAATATCAGGAATTCCAGGTCCAGATCGGTAAGTATCGCCCTGCATGTTTCGTAGTAGGTTTCCAAGGTTACCGGTGGCACCGCTCCGTCTGATCCGAACTTGTGAATTCCGGGTATTTCCGATCTCAGCATGGAGATACGTCGATTCACCGCTTCGGGGAGTGCGTGCCTGAAATCCTTTATTTTTTTTCTCTCCGCGGGTTCGAGACCGATCCAGACCATGTCCGGCGGAATACCGAACCGGGTCATGAGGTCGTCGACCAGCAACAGCGCATTTTCCAGTTCACGGTCGTTTTCCGCCTCGATCCTCGCCGGCAGGGCGGCGGAGGCTCCGGGAGGAGGAGATGGGAGACCGGGAGTGGATTCGGCGCCAAGGAATTCGATGCACTTGCCGTCCATCATCTCCAGTGCCCGGAGACCGAGGCGGTCCCGGTTTTCCAGGAAGGTGTGGAAAAGCTCCCAAAACGTTCCGGAATCCCCGGGGAACAACACGAGGTCCGCCAGGACGCCCGGTTTTCTACGGAGGCGAAGTTCGGCCTCCATTACGAGTCCCAAGGTTCCTTCCGATCCTATGAAAAGGTCCGTCAGATCCATTTCCGGCCTGATGTGGTAACCCGCGGTGTTCTTGGGAGGCTGCTCCCTGCGCAGCGCCGGAAGCACCAGTTCGCCAAGATCGGGGTGCCGGCAGGTTCCGTCGCGGAAGGTGTAATCGTTCCTCCTTATTTTCAGCAACTTTCCGGATGGCGGCAGTATGGTGAGAGATTCCACCCAGTTCCTGGTGGAACCGTACAGAAAGCTGTCCGATCCGGAGGCGTCGGTGGACACCGTTCCTCCCACCGTGGCGGTCTCTTCGGTGGGATCCGGAGGATAGAAGTGTTCGGATGAAGCCCGGGATAGGAATTCCCGGAGTTCTGCTAGGGTCACGCCGGCCCCGGCACGCACGTTGCCGTTGTCGAGTATCTCTATTCCGTTCATGCGGGAGGTGGAAAGCACGGCTCCTCCCTGGGGAAGGGCTCCTCCCGCTATTCCTGTCAGGCCGCCGGATATGGTTACAGGCAGACCATCCGCTCTGCACGATTCGAAGTACCCTGCCGCCTCCTCCGGCGTCTCCGGCCAGGCCGCCGCCTCGCACCATGCGCCGGAGAGGCTGGATTCGTCGTAAAGAAGGTCGACGCACAGCTCCAGTATCTTTTTCCTGCCCTTTATTATTTTCATGATCCTCGTTTCACGGCTTTATACGGGTGGAACCCCATACCGAATAACTACTATATATGAAAGCGGAGCACCCGGGGAACGGATTGTACGGGTAGTGGCGCCGGGCGGTTACGTGGTCCGCGGTGAATTCGACATATATTACCGGTGCCGGTACTCGTTCCGGCAAGGTAGGGGTATCCGCGGTATTCGTTTGAAAGGTGGTTTGGAAAGAAGTGCGTATTTCCTGCATGATCTTACTGATCGCGATGGTCCCCGTGGTGATGGGAACGGACGACATCGAGCTCAGCGTGGGGCCTATGGTATCGAACCTGGTTCCCATGGATGCGTCGTACGGGGAGAGGTTCCTGACTCCGGGCACCTCCACCGGCATATCGGTGGACGTGGATGCCCCGGGTCCCCTGGCTTTCAGGATCACCGGGGAATACTTCTGGAAGCATTCCTCTCCAACGGGATGGGACGGCAGTGTGGATGCATGGCTGGTATCGGTGATGCCCATGGTGGAGCGCCGTTTGCTAGGCCAACTTTCGGTGTTTGCAGGCGCCGGGGGTACGTACGTATCGGGAAATTACAGCGGCACGGATGATTTTGGTGAATTCGTGGAGGTTTCCGGTTCTTCCGCCGGGTTCGTGGCCGGGCTGGGCGTCCAGGTGAAACTGGCCGGCCCCCTTTCCGGGAGGCTGGAATACAGGAGATCCTTCGTCGGTTTCAAAACCGACAACGCCGTGGTGGACGGCAGGGAATCGACCATTTATCCCCCGACTGAAATCGACTTAGGCAGTTCACAATTCTGTATGACCTTTCCCGTGAGCATCTTTGGGGGAGGAGATTCGGTTTTCTGAAATCATTGACGGTCAGGACGTTTTTCGATAGTATCCGGCACCTCGGAGCCGGCGTAGCTCAGCTGGTAGAGCAGCGCACTCGTAATGCGCAGGCCAACGGTTCGATCCCGTTCGCCGGCTCCATTCCATTTTTCAGGGAAGCCCTATGAAACCTATAATCAGCGGTTCCGGAATCAGGGGTGTCTTCGGTCGGTCATTGACGGTGGGAGATGTCCTGGATTACGCCTCGGCATTCGGTGTTCTCTGCGGGAAAGGTCCCGTGGTGGTGGGGATGGACACGAGATCCAGCGGCCCGGCCGTGAAGGCTGCGGTGTTCGCCGGGTTGATGTCCGTTGGATGCGATCCCCTCGACCTGGGCGTGGTGACCACGCCTACAGTGCAGCTGGAAGCGGCCGGAAACGGTATCTCGGGCGGCGTGGCCATAACTTCGAGCCATAATCCTGCGGAGTGGAACGCTCTTAAGCTGGTAGGGCCCGACGGGGTCTTCCTCAGGACCGATGCCCGGAAGAAGCTCATGGAGATACTGGAAGCCGGCGCGGATCACGTGGATTTCACCGGGGTAGGGAAACCGGGAACCGTGGAGGGCGCCCTTGAAAGGCATGTTAAGGGAATACTCGCCCTGCCGTTGGCCGTCTCCGACGGTCGGCCGCTCAAGGTCGTGCTGGACGTGGTGGGAGGAACGGCGGCCTCTTTCGCTCCCATGCTCATGGAGATGCTCAACGTGGAATATACCGTCGTGAATCCCTCGATGACCCCTGATGGGGATTTTCCGAGGGGAGCCGAACCCCTGCCGGACAATCTCCGGCAATTGTCCGATGCGGTTGTGGCCGAGAAAGCGGACGTGGGATTTGCCTTCGATCCCGATGGTGACAGGCTGGCCCTGGTCGACGAAAGCGGCAGGGCCGTGGGAGAGGATTTCACCGTGGCTCTCGCCCTGGAAACCGTATTGGCCCACCGGCCCGGCCCGGCGGTGGTGAACCTTTCCACGTCGATGTTGGCTGATGATGCGGCGGCTCGTCACGGTTGCCGGGTCTACAGGAGTCCGGTCGGCGAGGTTAACGTGGTGGAGGAAATGGAGAGGCGTGATTCCTACATAGGCGGAGAGGGTAACGGAGGAGTCATCGACAGGACTTTTCACGCCGGACGGGACAGCGGCGTGGCGATTGCATACACGGTGGCGTTCCTTAGATCGAACCCGGGTATTACGCTGGGAACCTGGGTTGACGGATTCCCGCGTTACGTCATGGTGAAGAGGAAGATCGGGTTCAAGGGAGATTTCGATTCCTTGAGAAGACGACTGGTGAAAACCTTCGGCATTCCGGACGACGACAGGGATGGTCTGTGGTACGAAAGAAGCGGAGGCTGGCTCCACATGCGTTCCTCGGGCACGGAACCCGTGGTGAGGTTCATTGCGGAGAACCTCGACGCCGATTACATTGAAAACGACTACGGGAAATTCTTGAAAGCGATGGAATCATGTGTGGAATAGTCGGATACGTTGGGAACAGGCCTGCCAGGGGAATAATGTTGTCCGGTCTCAAACGCCTGGAGTACAGGGGATATGATTCCGCCGGTTACGCCCTGCAGGGGGAAAACGGGCTCCTGATAAGGAAGTGCGCCGGCAGGGTGAGCGACCTGGAGAGAATGCGGGACGGTGAAACGGAATCGTCCACCATGGGAATAGCCCACACCAGGTGGGCCACTCACGGCGAACCCTCGGAACTTAACGCCCATCCCCACCACGACGGCGCCATGAGGGTGGCCGTGGTGCACAACGGGATAATCGAGAACTTCAAGTCCCTGAAGCGTGAACTGGAAGCACAGGGAGTAACTTTCGAAACCCAGACCGACTCCGAAGTGCTTCCGAAGCTGATAGCCATGGAGATGGCGGCCGGGAAAAAGCTTTTCAGAGCGGTCAAGGATGCCCTGAGGAAGGTTCACGGGGCCTATGGAATAGCGGTGATTTCCTCCGACGAGCCCGGGACCCTGGTTGCGGCCAGGTACGGAAGCCCCTTGGTGGCCGGTATCGGTGACGACGAGTACTTCGTGGCCAGCGATGTCGCCGCCATAATCCCGTACACCCGGGAAGTGGTGTACCTGGAGGAGGGTGAAGTAATCGAGGTGAACCTCGATGGCATAAAGTCCGCCAACGGACGTCCGGGACTCATAAGGGAAAGAATAGAGTACGTGGACTGGGATATCTCCGACATCGAGAAGGAAGGATATCCCCACTTCATGCTCAAGGAGATCTGCAGTCAACCCGAGTCGTTGAAGAATGCGTTCAGGGGCAGGCTGGACCTGGGTCAGGGTACCGCCCACCTGGGCGGGCTCCAGATGACCGTGGAAGACATGCGGTCTATCGAGAGGATAATAATCACGGCGTGCGGAACCTCCTGGCACGCGGGGCTCATAGGCAAGTACCTCCTGGAATCCCTGGCGAGAATCCCGGTGGAAGTGGAGTACGCCTCGGAGTTCAGGTACAGGGACCCGGTGATAACGCCCGGAACGCTGATGATCGTCATCAGCCAGAGCGGGGAGACCGCCGATACTCTGGCGGCCCTGAGGTTGGCCAAGGAGAGGAAGTGCAGGACCCTGGGCATCGTGAACGTGGTGGGCTCCACGATAGCGAGGGAGACCGATTCCGGGGTGTACATTCACGCGGGTCCGGAGATAGGGGTCGCCTCGACCAAGGCGTTTACTTCCCAGGTGATGGTCCTGGTGCTGGTGTCCCTGGCGCTGGGGAGGGCCAGGGGAGCCCTGAGTCGGAAACAGGGGTTATCCATCGCGTCGGAGATAATGGCGATACCCGAGAAAGTGGAGAAGATCCTGGAGAATTCCGGCGGGATAGCCGAGATAGCAAAGGAATTCACATACACCAGGAATTTCCTGTACCTTGGCCGGGGAGTGAATTATCCCGTGGCCCTGGAAGGCGCCCTGAAGCTCAAGGAAATTTCCTACATCCATGCCGAGGGTTACCCCGCGGCCGAAATGAAGCACGGTCCCATAGCCCTCATAGACGAGATGATGCCCATAGCCGTCATAGCGGTGAAGGGGGCTGCATACGACAAGGTGGTGTCCAATATCGAGGAAGTGAAGGCCCGCCAGGGAAGAGTGCTTGCCATCGCCACGGAGGGAGACGAGGAGATACCGGGTATCTCCGACTGGGTGATAAAAGTACCGGAGACCGATGACATGCTGGTTCCCCTGCTTTCCGTGATACCCCTGCAACTCCTGGCCTACCACATAGCCGTGGCCAGGGGATGCGACGTCGACAAGCCCAGGAACCTGGCCAAGAGCGTGACGGTGGAGTGACCGGAGGCTAGCTGAAAGGGAAACCGGATGCGGAGGCTTGATCCGGGCGTCGTGACGAAACCGCTCTGGAGGATGTGGCTCTTCGCCAGGTACTTCGGACGCAGGATCTACAACAAGTGGAATGATGACAGCATCTTTTTCTCGGCGGCGGCGATAGCCTTCAACGTTCTGGTCACCATACTGCCACTGGGATTGTTGATAATAACCCTGAGCGGTTTCGCCTTGAGACAGCACCAGGATCTCCAGCAGGGACTGACCGAATGGCTGGACACGGCCAATCCGTTGATCCCGGAGGAAACGAAACTGGAGATAGAGAACACGTTGCTGTCCGGCAACACGGGTATACCCGGGGCCGTCGGATTCCTGTTCCTGCTCTGGCTCGTCAGCAGGCTCTTCGGAACCATCAGGACGGCTTTCGACAGGATATTCGATGTCAGCGAAGGCCGTAACATAGTGGTGGGGAAGCTGTACGACTTTTTTCTGGCTTTCCTGGTGGGGATATGCTTCATATCCGCCGTCCTGTTCTCCACCATGGCCGAACTGGTGGTGGACAGTCCGCTGGGTGACGTGGTGTCCCAGTGGCCGCTCATAGGAAGTCTCACCGGGGGGAACCTGGCTCAGATACTGGGAATGTCATTCACCCTGCTCCTGTTTTTTACCCTTTACAAGGCCGCTCCCAACAGGAAGGTGACCTTCTCCCAGGCCGCCATGGCCACTGTGGTGGCCATGGTTTTCACCACGCTCGGAACCCAGGTCTACATGTGGGCGGTGGGACACCCGGGCTGGGGGGTGGTCTACGGCCCCATGGCAAGGCTGATGGCCACTTTTCTGCTTCTTTACTGGGAATGCGTCATCCTGCTGGGCGCCGCGGAGGTGAGCCAGGTGATCCTGGAATGGAGAAGGCTCACTAGGCTCGGCAAGAAGATAAGAGACGGTTCCGACGTAGGTTAGACGTTGAACCTGATTTCCACCACGTCTCCGTCCTTCACTTTGTAGTTCTTGCCCTCCAGGAACAGCATTCCCTTTTCCCTAAGAGCGGTCCTGTCGGGGGTTTCCCTGTAGGCTTCCCACGGCGCCACGACAGCCCTTATGAATCCCCTGGCGAGGTCGGAATGAATGGCGGCCGCGGCGTCCAGCGCCGTGGCCCCCTTCTCTAGAGGCCAGGCTCTCACCTCGTCCTTACCGACGGTGAAGAATACTATCAGGTTCAATGCCTCGTGCGCCGCCGATATGAACTGCGCGAGTCCGCCGGAGTCGTATCCCATGGTTTCCAGGAATTCCAGGCGCTCGGACTCGTCTATCTCCGTGAGTTCCAGTTCGAACGCCGCATCCATCCTGAGAAACCTGCAACCGTGGAGTTCCGCCTCGGCCCGCAGGCCGTCCTCCGGCGTGACCGGTTCGGCCGACCTGTTGGAAACCACTAGAAGAGGTTTCAAAGACAAGAGAGCATAGGGGGCAAGAATTTCAAGTTGCCCGGGATCCAATGAAAGGGTTCTGAGGGGAGCGCCTTTTTCCATGTGGGCCAGGAGATTTTTCAGAAGCCTGGCCTCGGTTGAACTTCCGGAACCCTCTTTCTTGAGACGCGCCAGCCTTTTTTCGCATACGGCCATGTCTGCGAGAATCAGTTCGGATTCCAGTTCCGTGAAATCCTCCACCAGGTTTCCCAGGGCGTAATTGTCCAGTACCGCGGCCAGAACGCCTGCGTTCCTGAGCAGGGCCAGGTTCCTGGGGGAGAGCGAGGGAGATGGAACATCCGTGAAAACCACCCTGGCATGGGTTTTTTTCTCCGGCTTATGTATCTCCGTAAGGAAATCCAGCCTGGGATCCGGCACGTCTATCGTGACCGGCTTCGAAGTATCGGCGGAGGCGGAACCGGCCAGGGCCCTGAAAAGCGTGGATCTTCCACAGCCGGGCTTACCCAGTAGGGCGATCTTCATCCGTGGTCCTTTCAGCAAGTACGTGAGTGAAAGTACAGCCCTATCTATAATCCCGGGGTTTCGGAACGGGAAGTCGCCGGAAACCGGAGCCCGTTACTCGGTGAATATCCTCACATTGTCCCCCTCGGCGCTTTCCACGTCGATCTGCAGGTCCTTCAGAGCATCTATGAGTTCGCCCCCGTTGAGCTTAGCCAGGTTCGACAGGTCCAGGCCGTGAGCGCTTATTTGTTTGGCGGCGTCACCGGGCATCAATGCCGAAAGTTTTATCCCGGCCTTTATCAGTCCAAGGGGTATCTTCAGGTTGACTTTGTCGCCCTCCTTGGAATCGACCACTATCTTGAGGTACCTGGGGTTCTTTCCCCGGAGAGGATCGTCTCCGTTTTCGTTTTTTCCTTCGCCGTCCAGCTTCGACAGCAGGGCCTCGGCTTCTTCCACGCTCAACTTTCCCACGGCCAACATCTCCAGCACTTTCCTCCCGGATTCATCCATTTCCATCACCTCTTTTTCTTCTCAGATGAACTTTAGCAGGAACCTGAATTCCTGCGATTCCACTTTCACTTCCATACCGTGCAGCCTGGCTGCAAGAAGAACGATTCTCCATGTTCCGGCGGCGGCCCGGAACCAACGGTTTCCGGGGAAAAAGAGAAGTCCGGCATGTCCGACGATGAAAGCGGAAGCCGCCAGTATCCCCCCGACGAGCCAGAGCGGGAACCACGGCAGAGGGACCCTGTACCTGCCGATTCCGAGCAGCAGCAGGGTTGCCGGGATCAAAGCTCCTCCAGTGCTTTTTCGAAGGTTATTTCGCCCTTATAGAGCTTGTCTATAACGTGATCACGCCGGTTTGAAGATGATTCCATGGCGGAATCCAGCTTCTTTACCAGTTCGGCTATCCTGGAACGGGCCGTGGGGTAGCTGACTCCCAGGAGTTCCTGAATCTTTTTTATGGAGCCGAAAGCCCTTATGAAGGCTATGATCAGCGCCTGGTCCTCCGGCGTCAACCTGGACAGGACCGGGGTGCTGAACTCTCCCTCCATCCTTATGTCGCAAGCGTTGCACTTGCAGGCCACCGGGGTCATCACCTTCCCGCAAACCGGACACTTGATATTTCCAATATCCACATCCAACCTCCAATTATGGAAAATACATAATGTAAATACTTTTGAAATGTCAAGATTCAGTTTAAGAATTATGGAAGCGGCGGCCATGCGTACGACCGCGGTATCCGCCCAGGAGTGTCAGGATTGTCTTGACGGTACCGGGGACCATGGTTCTATTGCCCGGAAGGAAGGAGGAACATGGAAAGAATCGTCGCCGTGGTCCTGGGTGGCGGAAGGGGAACGAGGCTCTACCCTCTCACCAGGGACAGAAGCAAACCGGCGGTTCCCGTAGGGGGGAAGTACCGCCTGATCGATATTCCCCTTTCGAACTGCATAAACGTGGGTATCAGGCACATCCTGGTCCTTACCCAGTTCAACAGCGAGAGCCTGAACAGACACGTCGCCAGGACCTATCGTTTCGACAGGTTCACCCAGGGTTTCGTTTCCATACTGGCCGCCCAGCAGACTCCCGAGCATTCCGACTGGTTCCAGGGAACCGCTGATGCCGTGAGAAAGAGCCTGAGGTTCATAAACGGCCTCCATCCCGACCTCGTCCTGGTACTCTCGGGCGATCAACTCTACAGGATGGATTTCAACGCCTTCGCTGAATACCATTGCAAAAGAAAAGCGGACGTCACGATAGCGACCAAGCCCGTCTCCCAGTCGGAAGCCACCGGCCTGGGAATAATGAAGGTGGGTGACGGCGGAGTGATAACCCGGTTCCGCGAGAAACCGACGCCGGCGGAGCTTGAAGGCATGGAGAGCCGTCAGAAGGGTATTCCGGCCGACAAGCCTTACCTGGGGAGCATGGGGATATACATGTTCACCCCTTCGGTGTTGAACGAGGTGCTGGAAAAGGAACCACACGTGGTGGATTTCGGTAAGGAAATAATACCGAACGCCATAGATTCATACCGGGTGGCTTCTTACCTGTTTCATGGATATTGGTCGGACATAGGCACCATCGGCAATTTTTTCAAAGCCAACCTGGACATGGCCGGCCCGGAACCGGAATTCGACATGTACCGCAGTTTTTCGCCTCTCTATACCAACGCAAGGGCTCTGCCCGGGGCCAGGGTGAATGATTGCCGCTTGAACCATACCATCATATGCGACGCCTCCGACGTTGAAGGTTCGCAGTTCGAAAAATGCATAATCGGCCTCAGGGGGAGGGTGCGATCGGGAACCGTGATGGAGAATTGCGTCTACATGGGATCGGACTACTGGGAAGGACACTACCTGGATCCCAGGAACATTAACCCGGGAATGCTTCCCCTGGGCGTCGGCAGGAATTGCGTGATAAAAAACGCCATAATAGACAAGAATGCAAGGATAGGTAACGGCTGCAGGCTCGAAAACGCGGCCGGCGTCAGGGAATACGTTTCCGACCTCTACTGCATACGCGACGGCATCATAGTGATTCCCAAGGATACGGTGTTGGAAGACGGTTTCGTCATCTAGGCCAGGAGCCTGACCAGCTGGTAAGCCGCCGTCGCCGTCACCGTGGCTACGGCGGTGGTGTAGAGTATCGAGAACCCCGCCCATTTCCAGGAGCCGGTTTCCCGTTTAATAACCGCCACCGTGGCTACGCACGGCATGTAAAGCATCGTGAAAAGAAGTAGAGCCACGGCCATGGCCGGATTCCATCCCTTCTCGCGGGCCAGCCTCTCCGACAGCGAGGCCGATTCTTCCGCATCCACCTCTCCCATGGAGTAGGCCGTTCCCAAGGTCGAAACCACGATTTCCTTGGCGGCGAAACCGCCGATAAGAGCCACGTCCACCTTCCAATCGAAACCCATGAGCGGAAGGGTCGCCCTTTCCAGGAACCTTCCGATCTTTCCGGCGAACGAACCCGCCAGGTGGACCTGGGCCGCCTGGTTCTCGGGAAGTCCCTCGATGTTTTCGACCGGGGCCCTGGGAAAGGTCATCAGGCTCCAGATCAGAATGGAGGCCAGGAGTATGACCGTTCCGGCCTTCTTCAGGTACAGCCACGTTCTTTCCCACATGTGTATCACCAGGCTTCTCAATGAAGGAAGCCTGTACGGGGGGAGTTCCAGGACGAACGAGGTGGATTCCCCCTTGAGAACGGTGGACCTGAGTATCTTGGCGGACAACATGGCGAAGATCCAGGACAACAGGGTCATGCCGAACAGTACCAGTCCCTTGCGGGCCGGGAAGAATGCGGCGGTGAGCAGGGCGTATATGGGAAGTTTCGCTCCGCAGTTCATGAAGGGCACGGAGAGAATGGTGGCGAACCTCTCTTTCGGATCCCGCAGGGTTCTTGCGGCCATTATTCCCGGGACGGCGCATCCGCCGGTGATGCCCCCGGAGACTATGAATGGAACGATGGAATTGCCGTGAAGGCCGAATTTCCTGAATATCCTGTCCATTAGGAATGCTATCCTGGCCATGTATCCGGTATCTTCCAGTATGGCGATGAAGAAGAACATGAACATGATGATGGGAACGAAGCCGACGACTCCTCCTACGCCGTCCACCATCCCGTTGACCACCATGGATCTCAGCAGGCCCGACGGCAGGTGGTTCCACAGGGCCGAGTGCAGCCAGGCGAAAAAACTCTCCAGCCAGGATATGGGCGTACCGCTTATGAAGAAGGTGAACTGGAAGAGCCCGAGGAGTACCAGGGCCATTATGGCCGGACCCGCCAGGGTATTGGTCAGCACCCGGTCTATCCTGTCGGATATGTAGACACGATTGAGAGCCGGACTGGTTTTGACCCTCTTTACCACACCGGCGACGAAACCGTAGCGGTGATCGGCTATAACGCCCTCGGTTTCGTCGTTCATTTCCCTGAACACCCTGTCTGCCAGGGCGGAAGCGGTTTCCAGGATCCTGCGGGAATCCGGAGTTCCCAGGCGTTTCACCCTTTCGATGGTATGGGAATCCTGTTCCAGGAGCTTCAGAGCCAACCATCTGGAGGGGATCATTCCCTTCAGGAGCCCGCTTTTCTCCACCATTTCCTGCAGTGTCGAAAGAGCTTTGTCGCAGGCCGCTCCGTACGATATTTCCAGTGGAGTCCATTCGGCGCCGGTCGAGATGACGCGTTCCAGGGTCGCGAGAAGATCGGGTATCCCCTTGGCCCTGTTGCCCACGGTTCTGACCACCGGCACCCCCAGGAGGGTGGAGAGTTCTTCATCATCTATACCGATTCCCCTGGCCTCGGCTATGTCCACCATGTTCAGCGCAAGGATGACAGGTACGCCCAACTCCAGCAGCTGGGTGGTGAGGTACAGGTTCCTTTCGAGGTTGACGGCATCGACCACGTGGACAACCGCGTCGGGGTGTTTCTCCAGCAGGAAATCCCGGGCGGCCACCTCGTCCGGCGAATAGGGCGTGAGACTGTAGGTTCCGGGCAGATCCACGACCCGGAGCCGGTCTCCGCCGGGAAGAGTGGTCTCCCCTTCCTTTATTTCCACGGTGATGCCGGGGTAGTTGGCTACATGCTGCCTGGCGCCGGTTATGGCGTTGAATATGGAAGTCTTGCCGGAATTGGGGTTACCGGCCAGGGCTACGACTTTCATCCGTCCGCCTCCAGGAGAATATGGGCGGCGTCCCATCCGCCCAGTTTCATCGTGGCGCCGTTTACCTCCACCGTCATGCGGTCCTCGGTGGTATCACGGTTTACCACCCGTACCTTAGCCCCTTCGACAAACCCCATTTCCATGAGCCTCTTCACCGTGGAACCCCTTCCGCGGACCGCCGTGACGGTTCCCGTTTCACCGGGTGGGAGATCCCATAGGGTTATGGAATTGCCGTATTCGGCCTTCAGCATTTCGAAGCGGTAGGAGCATCCCCTGCAATAGTCGTTGCACCTGGCCGGGGAAGTAGGATAGTATCTCCTGGACGACGCCGGTATCACCCTGACGTGCCAGGCGGTCTTACGGTCGATGCCGTACCTGGTCTCGTCCCTCGCAACCACGATCGGCCCGCCGGATGAGGAGATCACGTGCAACAGCGCTCCGGGATTGATACCCATGCTGACCAGGCGGCTCTCCGCGGCATGATCCGTGGTTATGCTCACCACCCTCACCCATTCTCCGGAGGAGGCCATGGTCAATGGATAGCCGGGCCTGGGGGGCATGTCGTGATGTGCCGGCTGCCCGTGCCGGCCCCGTCCCTTCCTATGTCTCATCGTTGATGCTCCGTGGGTTGAGCAGTACCGCCGAAACGGCGTCTTTCGGCAGGTCGAGTTCGTGCCCCGCCACTTTCACTGCATAAGGGAGACTTTCGGTTCCCCGGCGCAGAAGCAGGACTTCGGTGCCATGGATGAAGCCCTTGTTGATGAGGGATTTCCGAAGTGCCCTGTCTCCGGCTATACGAACGATCATTCCGGTATGCCCGGGTTCCAGGGAGGCAAGAGAAACGAGATCCGCCAGGTCGTTACGGCCTTCGAACAGAAATGGACAGACGATCTTGCTGCAGCGGGAACCGTTTTCGCCTTCATCGAAGCATCTTGCAAAACCGGTTTTCATCAGCTTTTCCAGTTCCGGGCACGCGTACAGGAACTCTAAGAGGGCCGCAAGACGCTCCATGGAATCCTCCGAGATATGATGTTCCATTGCACAGGCGTCCGTGTCGGCCTGTTCGGCATCGGATCCCAGGACATCGGTGAGGAAGCGGGCCAGGAGGCTGTGCCTTGCGGCGGTGCGCATGGCTATTTCCCTGCCGCTGCCGGTAAGACCGATGTAGTTGCGTTTGCTGTACCTGACCAGTCCCAGTTCAGCCAGTCTCTTCATGGCGGGTGTTACCGATGCCGGGCTGACGTGGAGTTCGTCGGCTATATCCCGCACCCTCGCCACGGAACTGGTGCCGAGTATTTTAAGAATAGCCTCAAGGTAATCTTCCAGGGACCCGGTAAGGTTGTTATGCATAACCATGACAGACTCCTCTATTACTGTTAGACAAATCTAACAGTAATGAAGGCTACGTCAATACCGTATCCATTCCGCGACCGTCGGAAGGATCAGGACTTTTTCATGAGGGAAGACTTGAGCCTCTTTGCCTTGTTGTTGTGCAACAACCTTTTGCGTGCGGCCTTGTCCAGCAGTTTTTGTGCCTTGGCTATGAGTTTCTTCTTCTCTTCCGGATCCTCGGCGGCCCTGGCCTTCTTCATGGCTGTTCTTATCGCACGAATCCTGCTGCGGTTGCGCTTGGCCTTGGCGACGTCAGTCCTGTGACGTTTAAGGGATTGTTTGCTCCTTGCCAAGTGCTGGCTCCTTTCACAGATTACACTTAAGTAATTTTCAACTATTCCGGTCAGGCCTGCAATACTAAGCGAGCGGACCGTCGAAGTCAACTTCCGGTATGGAAAGAAGGTAGAAATGAGATTCGCGTTTGTCCTGGCGATTGTCGTCGTCATGTTTGCGGTCGACGTATCCGCTGACAGGCTGGTCAGGCTCTACCAGCTTGACCGCGGTTCCGTGACCCGATTGATAGAGGATGGATACGACGTTGCCAACGTCGATATCAGGAGAGGATTCGTCGATATAGTTCTGCCCGATGACAAAGTCGGGAACGCGGCCCTGATGACACCTCGATACGAAGTGCTTCCCAGGGAGTGGAGCGAACTGCTGTCGGAGAACGCGAAAAATGCGGGATACTACTATAGTCCCGAGGAGAACTGGAAATTCTGGTGCACCCTGGCCGCGGAACACGACAACCTTGTGGATACTCCGGCGAGCATCGGCAAATCGTACAAGGACAGGGATATTTACGCCATAAAAATGACCAGCTCATCGACGGGATACAAACCGACCATATTCTTTACCGCTCTCATTCATGCCAGGGAGCCGGGCTCGAACGTCGTTCTCATAGACTTCGCCAACTGGCTGACGGACAATTACGACGGTGGTGACACCAGGGCCGCCTACATCCTGGATAATGCCACGCTCTACTTCATTCCCATAGCCAATCCCGACGGTTACTATCACAACATGCCGGGCGGCGGCATGCACAGGAAGAACATGAATTTCTCCGATGGCGACGGCGTGGATCTCAACCGCAACTGGGGCTACAAATGGGGTTACGACGACACCGGATCCAGCTCTGATCCCGACAAAGAGACCTACCGTGGAGATTCGGCTTTCTCCGAACCCGAGACCCAGGTCCAGAGGGACTTCACCATCGACAAGAAGCCCGTGGCCGCCCTGAATTACCACACCTATGGCTCCAAGCTCCTTTATCCGTGGGGCTACGATAAGATACTCACCCCGGACAGCACCCTTTTCAAAGACTGGGCCGCCCAGATGACGGCAGGTAACAAGTACGAGTACGGAACGCCGTGGCAGGTGCTCTACAAAGTGAACGGCGACCAGAACGACTGGTGCTACTCGGGGCAGGATGTTTCCAAGATATACTCCATGGCTCCCGAGGTAGGTGACAAGGGGTTCTGGGGCAGTCAGAAGGATTCCTCGGAGATCGAGCGTATATGCGGCGAGTGCAGGCCCATGAACATCATGTTATGCATGCTGGTTCTGAAGCAGGTGGGCATCGGCGAACACGGCGAATGCATCGAACCCGCCCTGGCCGTCAGTTCGGTATACCCGAACCCGGTTAACAGTAGCGTCGTGTTCACCGTGACCGTTCCCGCCGGTGGAGTTACGGACCTTACCGTTTACGATACCAGCGGAAGAATGGTGCATGAAACCGAGATGAATAATCCCACCGGCGGCGAGTACGATATCCGGTGGATGATCCCGCGTGAATTGCCGGCGGGAGTCTACAGCGTAGTCGTCACCGACGGCTTCGGCCATAGGGCGACGAGTCGCTTCACGGTCATACGCTAGAAAAAGGATCTTAAAGTTGTCGGCGGAGATTCAGAAGGATCATTACCGGATTCTCGGAGTGGGTTACGACGCTACTTCCGATGAAATCGAGGAAGCCTACCACGAACTGGCCAGGAAGCTGCACCCGGACGTGACCGGTGACGACGCCGAGTCTACCGCCAGGTACATGGCGGTCACCGAGGCGTATCGTGTTCTTTCCAGGCGGAAGGAGAGGGAGGAATACGACAAATTCCTGGGAATCGACAGGAATGTCGCCGGTAAGCCGGCCGTTAAAAGCCCCAAGATCGTTCGGCAGGCCGGTGCTTCGGCGCAGGACATGCGCCTGCTGGACGCTAAGCTCAGGAGAGCCATCCGGGAGTCGGCTAAATTATGCAGGCAGGGAAGTTTCTGGGAAGCCACGCGACTCCTGGAGATGTTCCTCAAAACACACTCCGAGAACCCCGGATTACGAAAGGCGCTGGCCTCC
The DNA here is from genome assembly GCA_027067855.1 of Candidatus Fermentibacteraceae bacterium. Taxonomy (GTDB): domain Bacteria; phylum Fermentibacterota; class Fermentibacteria; order Fermentibacterales; family JCC-6; genus Aegiribacteria. The sequence goes on along the minus strand of JAMOUX010000011.1, from coordinate 134,485 downwards.
GCCGCATTTGGAAGGAAGAGTTATCACGAGGCCGTGAACCACATGAAAGTGGCTTGCAAAATAGAGTATCACGATCCGGAGAATTTCGTCCGGCTGGCGGAGATATACCTGGAGGCCGGTCAGCTGATGCTTGCCGAAAGGGCCGTCAACGAAGCTCTTGCGTGGAATACGGATCACGAGGGCGCCAAGAACATGCTCCGCCGCATACACGAGAAGAGGGACGAAGAAAAACCTCTGCTGAAGAAGATGATATCTAAAATCTCGAAGGGTTTCGGCAGAAAGTAGGTCGGCCTTGGATGACACCACGGGGAAACTGTACTACTCCATCAGCGAGGTTTGCGGCATGACGGGTCTGAAACCCCACGTGCTCAGGTACTGGGAGACTACCTTCTCCATGTTGAAACCATCCAAGAACCAATCCGGAAACAGGATATACAGGCAGGAGGATATAGACCTCATCATGCTCATCAAGCGGCTCCTTCACGACGAGAGGTACACCATCGAGGGAGCCAGGCAACGCATAGAGGAGATGATGAAATCCGGTGGAACGGAGAGGGCCGCGGAGAACCGGGCTCGGATTCCACTAGAGACACTGCAGTGGATAAGGAAGGAGATATCGGACCTGTTGGCCCTGTTGGACAGGGATCCCATGGCGGTTGACAAGAACGGGGAACATCGGTAATTTTGCCTTCCCGGGTCGGGGCGTGGCGCAGTCCGGTAGCGCACTTGAATGGGGTTCAAGTGGTCGCTGGTTCGAATCCAGTCGCCCCGACCACTTTTTTTGAAGGGTTTTGATGGGGCGGGCACTTCTGGAGCTGCTATCCGGTATTCCCGGAGAGATCCAAATGCTGGTGCTGTCGGCTTTTCCGCTGACCGAACTCAGGGGCAGCATTCCTATCGCATGGACGGTCATGAGGGATGCCTGGGCGTGGCCGTGGTGGAAGACGTACCTCTTGGCGGTGGGAGGCAACTTGCTTCCGGTTCCCTTCATCCTCTGGTTCCTGGAGCCGGTGACCGGGTTCCTGAGGCGCTGGATGGTGTTCGACAGGTTTTTCGATTGGTTATTCGATAGAACGAGGCGCAGGGCGGGGGAGAAGATAAGAAAGTACCAGGCCCTGGGGCTTATGCTGTTCGTGGCTGTTCCTCTCCCGGTTACCGGTGCGTGGACCGGGGCCCTGGCCGCGTTTCTCTTCGGCGTGCCGAGAAAGTCGGCCATACCATCGATAGCCCTGGGAGTGGCGGTGGCGGGAATCGTGGTCACCCTGGTGGTCTCGGGTGCGATCGCCGGCCTGGATTTTCTTTTGGGAGTGGATTGACGCGGAAGTTTGCATACGGATACCCCCGTTAGTAGATTTTCGTGGTCGGGATAGGATCGGGGCGTAGCGCAGCCCGGTTAGCGCGCCTGGTTCGGGACTAGGAGGTCGGAGGTTCAAATCCTCTCGCCCCGACCATCCCGCATGTACCTGGGAGGTATATCGTCATACGGCCTGTTTCCGTCGTGGGAGGGGCTTCCCCGAAGCGCATTGAATATGCAACAGCCGAGAAACTGGGGAAGATGCTCGCGGAGAAAGGTTTTACCGTCGTTTGCGGGGGGCTGGGCGGCGTGATGGAAGCGGTTTGCAGGGGCGCTTTTCTGGCGGGAGGTTTCACCGTCGGGATACTTCCGGGTAGTGACCCGGGAGAAGCCAACAGGTGGGTTTCTCTTGCCGTACCCACCGGCATGGGGGCTTCCAGAAACAGGATCGTGGCCCTGGCCGGCAAGGTCGTGGTGGCCGTGGGGGGCAGGTACGGTACTCTTTCGGAAATAGCCTTCGCTCTGGACGCGGGAAAACCGGTATGTTGCATAGGGGGCTGGACCGGCATAGAGGGAGTTGTGCCCGTTCCCGATGCGGAAGAAGCGATGCGTTTCGTGATGAAGAAGACGGGAGGCGGTGTTGTACGACATTGAAGAACTTGAGAAACAGATAAGGAACGTACCGGGATTCCCGGTGGAGGGGGTGGTGTTCAAAGACATAACCACCCTGCTGTCCAACCCGGGTTCCCTGGGAGATACCGTTGCCCACCTGTTGAAAGCCTGCGAAGATTTCGATTACGATTCCATCGCCGCGATAGAATCCAGGGGGTTCATCTTCGGGGCGGTGATGGCGGTCGAGAAAAATGTTCCCCTGGCACTGGTAAGAAAACCCGGCAAACTTCCCGCCGAGACCGTGAGCAGGGAGTACACCCTGGAGTACGGGACGGCGACGGTGGAACTGCACCGGGACGCCCTTCCATCCGGCAGCAGGGTTCTCATCGTGGATGACCTGATTGCCACCGGCGGCTCCGCGACCGCCGCATCCCGGTTGGTGAGAGAGATAGGTTGCACGGTGGCCGGGGCGGCCTTCGTCATGGACCTGACGTTCCTGGGCGGCGGCGACAGGTTGCGGAAGGAGGGTTTCGACTACGTCGCTCTCATGAGAGTGGATTCGGAGGGATAGTTACCGGGAAGAATTACCGAGAAATTCGTTTGTTCTCGAGGGAGGATGATATGTCAAGATACTTAATGGTGCTGATGATGTTGAGCGTCGCCTTCATGGCATGCGGCGGGCAGGCCGGGGAAGCGGGCTCCGGAGGCGAGGATGTGGCCCAGGCCGCCGGAACCGTGGAAAATGCGGCCCAAACCTCCGAAACCGGCGGTTCGACCTCCGGTGGTGATTTCGATTTCACTACTTCCGACCTGGAAGTGGGTCAGTGGATAGAGTTCGGTATCGACGGCGGAGACGAGACCTTCAAAATAGCCGTCGTGGGAACGGAAATGAACCAGGGAGACGAGTGTTACTGGATCCAGGTGAGTTCCGGAGATTTCGTGGGCCAGATACTGGTGGAGCCCGAGGGACTCAAGACGGCCACCGCTAACTACGAAGATTTCTTCGGCGAATTCGCCGAAGACCCCAAGGCCTACATTCGCGATCGCCTTGCCGATGTTGATGATATGGCCGGTGTTTTCACCGCGGAGGAAGGCAAGGAAGTGGCGCTCGATTTCCTCAGGGCCGTGAGAATGTTGAAATTCAAGCAGCAGGACATGGTTATGGCCATAGATCTCCAGGGTGTTGCAGACTTCATCGAGAACATGATGAACGATCCGGCCTTCGATGAACAGTTCACCCGGGGCTTCACCCAGGGTTTCAAAGAAGAAGGCGGCCAGGAAGACCTAGACAAGGTTGCGGAAGAACTGGAGAAGATGGACTTCAACTTCGAGAAGACCGCCGTGGGTGTGGCCGGCAATACGGTGCAAGGGTTTGAAGTGAGTGTGAACCACCCCGATGGTTCCGTGGAAATAGTATTCTCCCCGGAACTTCCGATAGTTCCCCTTGCGCACGTGGAGGCCTCCGGTGATGGTGAGACTCACGTGGTCGAAGTAACGGGATACGGCTTCAGCGGAGCCGAGAACCTCATGCCCGGCGCACCGGACCAGACGCTTCCGGCGATGATGTTCCTCCAGGGCATGCAGCAGCAAATGGGAGCGATGGGCGGAGGCAAGTAAGCCGGGAGCCCGGCTTCCCGATTCGAATGCCCGGCCCGTGTGGCCGGGCATCTTTTTACACTTTCCCGGAAGGTGGGTAAGGTTTATCTTCGACCAAATGGACCTGCTCGAAACAAGGGAACGGGATAAGCGGGGAATTCCCCTGGCTGAACTGTTAAGGCCCTCCTCGCTGGATGAAGTGGCGGGACAGGAGCATTTGCTCGCGAAGGATGCCGCTTTCAGAAAAGCGCTGGAGAACGGTGTGTTGGGATCTTTTATTCTCTGGGGGCCTCCCGGAACGGGGAAGACCACTTTAGTGCTTCTGGTTTCCCGTTACACCGGGATGCGGTTCGTGAGATTCAGTGCAGTGACCGGAGGAGTCAGAGAAGTAAGAAACGTGGTGGCCCGGGCCATGGAAGAGAAGAGAACGGGAAGGGAAACCCTATTCTTCGTCGACGAGATACACAGGTTCAACAAGGCGCAGCAGGATGCATTTCTTCCCCACGTTGAGAACGGCACCATCACCCTTGCGGGAGCCACCACGGAGAACCCGTCATTCGCCCTGACGGCGCCCCTGCTCAGCAGGTGCGCCGTGTACGTCCTGGAGAGATTGGGGGACGAACACTTGGTTTCCATCCTGGAGAGAGCGGTGAAGCATCCCGTTTTCGTGGAGATGAATCCCCGGGGAATTCCAGGGGCGGTACTGGAACGCATAGCAGCCGTTTCCGACGGGGATGGGAGACGGGCGCTGAACATCCTGGAGATGTTGGCCGGAACGGCTGCGGGGAGTCCCGTGACGGTGGAAATGCTGAATGACCTGCTGAAAAACACGCCGCTTGTCTATGACAGGCAGGGAGAGGAACATTACAATCTCATAAGCGCATTTCATAAGTCCCTCAGGTCCGGGGATGCGGATGCGTCGCTGTACTGGCTGGCCCGCATGATACTGTCGGGAGAAAACCCGCTTTACATAGCAAGAAGAATGATAAGATTCGCTACTGAGGACGTGGGCCTGGCCGATCCCTCGGCCCTGACGGTGGCCATGAGAGCCGCGGATTCGTGGAGGTTCCTGGGATCCCCGGAGGGAGACCTGGCCCTGGCCGAGGCGGCGTGTTACCTGGCCCTGGCCCCTAAATCGAACTCGATCTACGTTGCGTGGAAGAAAGCGCTGGGAACCGCGCGGGACGGTAGTCTGCCCGTTCCTTTGCATCTCAGGAACTCTCCCACCGGCCTCATGCGCAGGCTGGGCTATGGTAAGGGGTACCAGTATGCCCATGACATGCCGGGAAACGTGGTGATGCACAAGAACTTTCCTGATAAGATGGGTGAGCCGGAATTCTATGTGCCCGGAGACAGCGGCAGGGAACGGGAGTTGAGTAAAAGGTTGCACAGGTGGAAGGAAGCCAGGCGCAGGGCCAGGAAAGCGTCAGAGGGTGCGGATGGGAACAAGTAAATTCCTGGAAGCCAGAAAGAGAATGGTGACCGGAGACCTGATCCGCAGGGGAATAACCGATCCGGGGGTTTTGGACGCATTCATGAAGGTCCCCCGTGAAAGGTTCATGACTCCGGGCCTTCCGCCGGAGATAGTGTACGGTGATCATCCGTATCCCTTAGGCTTCGGACAGACAATCTCACAGCCGTACATAGTGGCCTTGATGGTGCAGGCCCTGGGATGTCACCCCGGCGCGACGGTCCTTGAGATAGGGACCGGGTCCGGTTACCAGACCGCCATACTTGCCTCCATGGGGTTTGACGTCATCACCCTGGAGGTGGTGCACGAATTGGCCGTAAAGGCCAGGAGAACCATTCTGGAGCTTTTCCCCGATGCGGATGTGAGATTCATAGAGGCCGACGGACACGGGGGATGGGAGCCGGCGGCCCCGTACAGTGGAATCATCGTCTCGGCCGCTCCGGATTCGGTGCCCCGCGACCTGGAGGAACAGCTTTCCGGTGAGAACGGAAGGATGGTGATTCCCCTGGGGGGTACGTGGCAGGAACTTGTGCTCATAGAGAGAAGGGGCTTCGAATTCATCGTGAATTCCCTGATGCCGGTGAGGTTCGTTCCCCTGGTCAAGCCGGGGCGCTAGGAGGTTGTTTTATGCCTGATGGATGCTGGGTGGTGCCCGGACTCCTGTTTGCCCGGGGCTCGCGTGCAGTGGAATTCGCGGAGAAGCTGCTTCCTCCCGGGAAACCGGTACCGCCGGGAGATCTTCCGGAAAACTTTGAAGGCGTGGTGGTACTATGTCCCGGGGATCCCGATGAGGCGGAGTCGATCATCGATGTCGGCGCCGGTGTCGATGAAACCGGGAAGATGATGATGGTGATGGTATTACCGGATTTCCGGTTTTCGGCGCTCAGGGGCATCCATTCTTTCCGGGAAACCGGTGATTTTCATGCCGGGGTATTGAAGGCGGTTCCCGGGTATCACGTTACATGTGCCGGGGAGGAGGGGGCCAGGGCCGTATTCTGGACGTGCGCCGGGGCCATGTTGCCGTTCATGCTTCACGGGATGAACAACATACTGGCACGGATCTCCGGTGGAATCGAACTTGCGGGGTATGCCCTGGCCGATACTGAAAAACTCCGGGAGAAATTGAAGAATGCTTCCGCCGGGATGAAGGATATGATATCCTTCACCAGGAGCATGGCCGGACTGTCGCATTCCCCCGGCGCGGGTCCCGGATGGACTCCTGTGACCATGGAAGAAGTGGGGCGTATCATAGGTGTTTTCTGCGGCAGGTCGGTGAAGTTCGAACACGTGGTTCGGAGCGGTCTGCCCCGGTCGCTGGGGATTCCCGCCGGGGCGGTGCGCGGAGCGGTTTGCCTCGCCGGGGCCTCGGCGGCGGCGATGGTGAACGGAAACGGCCGCCTGGCCTTGGAGACGGATGCCGCTGACGGTGGAATAAGGGTATCGGTGGCCTGGGAATCCGGGACGGATTCCTACGGCATGGTGAAAGACGGGAAATCGGTCGCGGTCGAACTCCTGGCGGCTTCGCTGGCGTTATCCCACCGTTTCGGAATGACCTTGACGGTGGAGGACTGGAACAGCCGTTCGGGATACCTGTCCATCAACGTGACTGAATCAGGAGAGTGACCCGGTGACCGACGAATCCATGGTGCTGAAGGAATCCGCCGAGGCGGTGTTGGAGTTGTTCCGGACCCGTCCGTCCGCCCGACTGACTTTCGGTGAAATCGCGGCCGCCCTGGAGGGGGAGCATCCCAGGCTATCCGATGCGGTGGACCTTCTTCTTGCGAAGGGCGACCTGGTTCCGGCCGGAAAGAGAAGGTACGCGCTGCCGGAGGAAATGGGTCTCCTTAAGGGGCGCATCTTCATGCGTCCGGACGGAAGCGGTTTCGTCAGGGTTTCAGATGACAGGATCGAGATTCCCAGGAGGCATGCCGGTTATGCCCTCGACGGCGACATCGTTTTTGTAAGAAAACTTAGGGACACCGATCACCGCGGCAGGACCGTCGGAAGGGTGACGTCGGTCTTGCGGAGAAGCAGGAAGGGCTTGAGCGGCGTGGCCAGGATGCGGCGTGGAAGATGGGTGATAGACCCGTTGAACCCGGTTCTCCCCAGGAACATCCCCCTGGAAGTGGGCAGGGAGGATATATCTCCGGGAAGACTGGTCTTCGCCGAACTGGTATACGGGAAGGGGAAACCCACCGCCCGCCTCCGGCGCAAGTTGGGGGGGAAAGGTTCCCCCATAGACCTGATAGACGCCGTTGTAATGGATTATGCGCTTCCCGCCGAATTTCCCGGTAAAGTCGAGAAACTGGCCATGGAGAGGGCGGCCGCTCCCGTGGACGTTTCGGGCAGGGAGGATTTCAGGGACCTGTTCACCATAACGGTGGATCCGGTGGATGCCAGGGATTTCGATGACGCCATCTCTTTCGCGGAGGATGGAGGCGTCAGGAAACTTTACGTGCATATAGCGGACGTTGCGGCTTACGTCGGACCCGGAGATCCGATAGACGCCGAGGCGAGGCTCCGGGGCACCAGCGTCTACCTTCCGGACAGGGTGATTCCGATGCTTCCCTTCTCGCTGTCCAACGGGGCCTGCAGTCTCAGACCGGGAGAGGACAGGGCGGCGAGGACCGTTGTGATCGAGTTCGACGGGTCCGGCGAACGCTTGAACTTTTCCATAGTTCCGTCCCTGGTGAGGTCCGACCACAGGCTCACCTACGAAGAGGCCCTGGAATACCTGCGGGGCGGCGGAGCCGATCATGGTTTGCGCGACGTCTTCGACGGTCTGGCAAAGCTTTCCCGGGACCTGGATCGGCAGAGGAAACGCAGGGGGGCGCTGGAACTGGATACCCGGGAATACGGGATATTGTTCGACGATGAGGGTTGGCCCGCCGAATTCAGGCCCGTTCCCTCCGACGAGTCCCACAGAATGGTGGAAAACTTCATGGTGGAAGCCAACAGGGCGGTTGCGGATCATTGCACCTGGACGGGACTGCCGGTTCTGTTCAGGGTACATGACGAACCTTCGGGGGAGGCGCTGGAGAAACTGAAGCGCAGCCTGGCGGAGCTGAAGATAAAGGTGCCGGGGGGAGCGGCGGTCCCCAAGAAACTGAGCAGGATTCTGGAAAGCATCGAGAGCCCGGCACTCAAGGATCTTGTGTCGGAGCTGGTCCTGAGAGCTATGCAGAGGGCCGTATACTTTCCCAGGAACAGCGGTCATTTCGGCCTGGCCCTCAGGAGCTACATGCATTTCACCAGCCCCATAAGGAGGTATCCCGATCTCCTGGCGCACCAGATGCTCTCCATTCAGGAGAAGGGCGGGATCCCGCGTCCCGCGGTTCCCATCGAGGAGCTTGCGGACAATGCATGTTTCACCGAGCGGAATGCGGAGAGGGCGGAGAGAGACGCGGTGGAACTGATGGCCCTCGCTTTTCTCTCCCGGAGAATAGGCAGCGTACACGGTGGCGTGGTAACCGGGGTCAAGCGGTTCGGTATTTTCGTCAGGCTTGACGACGTACCGGTGGAAGGACTGGTTCAAGCCGGGGATATAAGGCGCGGGGGCGTCTTCTTCCGTGGCGGCGACGGTCCTTTCCGCGAAGGGTCGTTGGTCGAGGTGAGGGTTGCATCCGTCGATGTACTCGGAAGGAAACTCTCGCTTGTTCCGGCTGGGAGATGAATCATGAGTGGAAGAATCGATTACGAAAGGCTTGCATCCGACATTCAGGCGTGGATAAAGAACGTCGTTCATCAGGCCTCCGTGGAAGGAGTCGTGGTGGGAATCAGCGGAGGACTGGATTCCGCCGTGACCGCCGCCCTGGCGGCCGGGGCACTGTCTCCGGCCAGGGTCCTGGGACTGCTGATGCCCTGCGAAAGCAATCCGCGGGATACGGATGACGGCCTTCGCATCGCCGCCCATCTTGGTATAGGGACCAAGGTGATAGATCTTACTCCGGTTCTCGGGCGGTTCCTGGAAGCGGGAGACCTGGAAGGGATCGGAAGACTCGGCGTGGCCAACATAAAGTCCCGTCTGAGGATGGTCATGCTTTATGCCCACTCCGGGAACAGGCTGGTAGTGGGAACCGGTAATTACTCGGAAATACTGGTCGGATACTGGACGAAATGGGGGGACGGCGCCGCGGACTTCCTGCCTCTCGCCGGGTTGTTCAAAGAAGAGGTGAGAGAACTCGCCGGGGTCCTGGGACTGCCCGGGTGGGTCGTGGAAAAACCTCCTTCCGCCGGCCTGTGGGAAGGACAGAGCGACGAAGACGAAATGGGCGTGACCTACAGTCAGATAAGAGATTTCTTCCTGGGAAAGGACGTGCCCGACGGCGTCGCCGCCGGTATAAGGAAGATGATCGATACGACGGAACACAAGAGAAAACCCATACCGCGTTTCGACATGGAGGAATGGATGGAGAGACATGGCTTTACGAGAACCTGACATGTCCGGCGGAAGAATCGCCCTGATTAGCGCATGGAACAAGGAAGGCCTGGATGATTTCGCGGCGGGACTCCGGGATATGGGCTGGAGATTGTTCGCCTCGGGCGGGACCGCCGATGTCATTTCGAAGGCCGGAATAGACGTGATTTCCACCGAGCGGATCACGGGAATGAACTCCATCCTGGGGGGCAGGGTGAAGACTCTGCATCCGGAATTGCACGCGGCGATACTCGCCGCCGGGAAAGACAGGGAAGAGAGGAAAAGGACCGGCAAACCGGTTTTCGATCTTGTAGCCGTCGATTTCTATCCGTTTCACGAGACCGCCGGTATGGACCCTGAGGATCCGGCTCTGGCGGAACTCATAGATATCGGCGGGCCGGCCATGGCGAGGGCGGCGGCCAAGAACTGGAGGCACGTAGTTTCGGCGACGGGGAGCGACGTTTTTCCTCACGTGCTGGATGTGCTCTCCGGGGGAAGCGACGACGATACCTTCAGGAGGACCATGGCGGCCAGGACCTTTGACATGACCTCCCATTACGACATGGCGGTGACTTCGAGCCTGGAGAGGGGCCTGGTTCCCGGCCTGCGTTATGGAGAGAATCCCCACCAGGCGGCGGAAGTTCACTTCAAGTGGCCCAGGACCGGGTTCGGCCTGGCGGAAGTCCTTGGAGGCAAACCACTGAGCTACAACAATTATCTGGATGCGGACGCCGCGTGGGAACTCGTAGTTTCCATGCCTCCGGAACAACATGCGGCAGTGCTCCTGAAACATGGAAACCCATGTGGCGCCGGGGTCGGTCCCGGTCCCCTGGAGGCTTTCGAAAACGCGTTTCGGGCAGACCGGATCTCACCCTATGGCGGTATCCTGGCTTTGAACAGGGTCGTGGACATGGAACTCGTGGAAAGGTTGAAAGGCCTGTTCCTCGAGATAGTGATGGCACCTCTTTTTGAAACGGATGCCCTCGAGAGGCTCCGGAAGCGGAAGAAGCTCAGGATAATCCGCATGCCGGACGGAAAACCGGGCGATAAGGTCGTCAGGAGTATATGGGGTGGTGTATTGCGCCAGGATCCGGACCGGGTCGATGGACTGGAAAGGATCGATGTGGTCACGAAGAGGCGGCCCACCGAGGAGGAATTGCAGGCCATGGATCTGCTTTGGAGGATATGCCGCTCGGTAAAGAGCAACGCCGTCGTCGTGGGTGACACCCGCGGAGCCCTGGGAGTCGGTGCCGGCCAGATGAGCCGCATCGAGAGCCTTGATCTGGCTATACGAAGGGCGAAGCGGGAAGGACATTCACTTGAAGGGGCCGTCCTGGCGTCCGACGGTTTCTTTCCTTTCAGTGACGGTCCGGACATGGCCGCCGGGGCCGGTATCACCGCCATCGTGCAGCCCGGAGGTTCCATAAGAGACGACGAGGTGGCTGCGGCGGCCGATAAACACGGTATCGCGATGGTTTTCACCGGTACACGCCACTTCAGGCACTAGGAATTTTTCCCGTGAGAGCCGTGTATCTCCTGGTACTCTCCCTGACGGCGGGAGGCGTGCGCGGAGGGGACTTCGTCCGGGCCGATTCCCTGGCCCTGGCCGGTCGTAACGGCGAGGCCGTGTCGGTGCTCCTGGAAATGGTGAGAGACCGGGAGATACGGGACGAGGCCCTTTTCAGGCTGGTGGGCATACATCACGGCGCGGGTATGGAGGCCGAGGGTATCGAGATGCTGGACAGTCTGGAGGACGTGCTGGAAGAAGATCTTCACGGGTGGAAGGTTTCGCTTCTTGACCTGTCCGGCGATACCCGCGGCGCGCTGGAATACGTCGGGGAATCCGAACCCCTGCTTTCGATATGGATCTCCAGGAACGCCGGGACCGTCGAACTTCCCCGGATTCTCCCGGTGCCGGAATGCATCGCGGAGAGAGCGGTCCGGGCCATGGTCTGCATGGACGGGCGCATGAACAAGGGCCAGGTGGAGCAGACCGTGGCGGACGCCGAGTACTTGCCGTTCCTGGCTGACGAGGCGATTACGGAGTTGGAATCCACCTTGAAATCCGAGGGGATGTGGTGGGATCGGGTGGCGGCGAGGCTCGCTTCCTTCCACGAGAGCGTCCGGTTGGAGACACTGTTGGCGAGACGGGATTTTCACCTGGCGTCCGGTTCCGTTGAAACATGGGAGCGGAGACTGGGAAGGGGCGGCGAGGTGGCGGTGATGGCGGCCCGAATGCTGTTGCTGCTGGATCCGGCCCGGTGGTCACGGTCCTGGAGACTGGCGGACGCGCTGGTGGACGGGGGGCATCCCGAGGCCGCGGACAGCCTGGCCTCGGTTTCCCGGGACGGAGTCTTCGGACTGGGCGTGCGGCTGGCCCTGCTTCATGACGCAGGTGAAAACGGGGAACTGCTGGAGTTATGCGACTCGATAGCCGGCGGGATGTTTCCGGATTCCCTCGTTGCCAGGGCGGACCTCTACAGAGCCAGGGCCCAGAGGGCGATGGGAATGCCCCGGAGCGTATACTGTTCCAGCTACATGAATTTCGCCGCCAGGCATCCTTCCCACGACAAGGCCTGCGAAGCGGCTTTCCTGGCCGCGAGATACAACGATGCCGAAAGGAACTGGTCCGGGGCGGCGGATTCATACCTGGCCGCGCTCCGTACGGGATCGTTCGGGGGAGCCGCGGCGTACTGGAGGTGCGGATTCTGCCTGTACATGTGCGGTCGGGGCGCCCGGGGCGATTCGGTGTGGACGTCCGGCCTGGAGAGGTACCCATATTCCGCGTGGAGCGACGAGATGTTGTTCTGGAGGGCGAGGTACGCCGGCGGAAAGGGCGAGTCGGGCCTGCGGGAGAGGCTGCTGGAGACACTGGAAGAAAAGCACCCCTGGGAGTTCTACGGGCTCCTGGCCTCCATCAGGTCGGGAGGAGTGGAACTGTCTTTCGAAATGCCGGAAACATCGCTTTCGAGAAATCCCGTTACGGCCGAGGCGGTGCGGATGACGGCGGGGGGTTACGGAACCATGGCCTCCGAGATGTTGTACGGATCGGAGGCCTGCGACGAGGGCGGACGGGCGATAACCCTGGCCCTCATGGGGGAGCACAGGCGGGCCATCGACGTCCTGCGGAAACTTGACCGCCGGCTGAGGAGCGAAGGAACCGGCATTCTTCCGGACAGCTTACTGGCCTTCTACTATCCCGCTCCCTACCGGGAACTTACCGAGAAGGTAATTTCGGGAATGGGCCTCCCCTTGCAACTGGTAACCGGGTTGATGAAACAGGAGAGCGGTTTCGACAGGCGTGCCAGATCGTGGGCGGGAGCTTCGGGATTGATACAGCTCATGCCCGGCACCGCTGGGGATATCGCCCGCTGGTATGACCTTCCCCGGCTTTCCGGTGGAGACTTTTCCGATCCGTACAAATCCATCCTGTACGGCTCCATGTATCTCGAAAGGCAGATCCTGAACTTCGGCGGCTCGCCGTACCTGGCCCTGGCGGCCTATAATGCCGGCCCGGGAAACGCCGCCAGGTGGCGCGAGTCCTTTCCTCCGAACGGGAATGATCCGGAACTTTTCGTGGAGCAGATTCCCTTCGAGGAAACCAGGAACTACGTAAAGAAGGTCATGGCCAATTCATGGGTCTACGGGGAGATACTCAGGTGATAAGAGCCGTCCCGGCGCTTGTCGCGCTCATGATGTTCCTTTCCTGCGGAAGAAACGTCGTGGATGATTCTCCCATCGGGGGAAGCGCGGACGCCACGGTACGTTTCACGGAAGAAGCCGATTCCCTGGCTATGCGCGGTGAATTATGCCGGGCTGCGGACATCCTGCTGCGGATACTGGAGGAAGATCCCGATGCGGAGAAGGATGTTCTGTTCAGGTTGCTGGGGCTTTACCACGCCGTGGCGCGGGAAGACGAGTTCCTGCTTTTACTTGACAGCCTGGAAGCCTCGGGCCTCGGCCCGCTCGACGGGTGGCGGATATCGGCCCTGGATCTCGGTGGGAGACCCGCCGAAGCCCTTCCGTACGTTTCTCCCGACATGAACGTTCTCAAGGTGCTGTTGTCCCCGGAGAGGAACTCCGCAGTTGACGTCGACGCATCCGTCGGCGGAGACGGTCCGTGCAGGGCCTATTGCCTGGCTGCCGTGGCGGAACCCGGCGACCTGGGACCGGATGAACTTGAGTTGATGGCGCGTTTTGAAGACTTCTTCCCTTCGGTCAGAAAACGATTGATGGAAGGTATTCGTACGGCGGGAAGCGAGGCATGGGAAGTCGTTCCGGAAATTTCCCCGGGGGCGGACCTGGATCTCCTGCTCCTGGAGAAAGCGGCGGCGTCGGATTCCGGCACGTTCCGTTTCTGGAAGTCCCGCCTTGAAGGTCCGGCCGCACAGGCGGCGGTGGCGGTCACCGAACTCCTGGAACGGTTCGAAGATCGGGTGCAGCCTTCCTGGAAGGTGGTTGACCTCCTGGTTTCCTCCGGGTACGCCGACCTCGCGGAACGTTTTTCCGGCCACGGGGATCGGTGGCACCGCCTGGGAGCGGAAATGGCGCTGCTCCTGGATTCGGGTGATCATTCCCGCCTGTCGGAATTGCTGGCCGGTATCTGCGGGAACGTTCCTGACTCGGTATCAGCCAGGGCGGCCATGTTTTCATGTCGGCTCATGCATGCATCGGGGGCTCCTCCGGGAAGAGTCTACCGGGCCTGGGTGGATTTCGCCCGGAAATATTCTTGGCACGACTTCGCCCGGAAGGCCGCCTATGACGCCGGAAAATACTTCGATTGCGAGCAGGAATGGAGCGAAGGCGCGGACGCCTACCTTCTGTCGCTTTCATGTGCCGGAACGTATGACGGGGACCAGAGAGCCTATTGGCGGGGAGGATTCTGCAGTTACATGTCCGGCGGGACGGCCCGTGCCGATTCGATATGGATGAAGGGATGCGGGAAGTGGCCCACGGGATACTGGAGGGACGAAATGTTGTTCTGGGCCGCGAGGCTGGCCGGGGAATGCGGCCTGTGGAACCGCAGGGACTCTCTTCTGGACGTACTTTGCAACGACCATCCATGGGAATTTTACGGTATGCTGGCGGCCAGGCGCCGCGGTTCGGGTTTTCCACCGGACATGGAATCTTTCGGAGTCGCCCTCATGCAAGACACCGTCTGTTCGACGGCGGTGGAATTGACGGCCGCGGGATGCGGCAGGGCCGCGCTGGAATTTCTCGAATCGAAGGCCCGGGGAAACCCGGAAGCGGCGGCGGCGCTTTCCCTGATGGGCATGCACGGTTCCGCCATCGCCGCCTTGAGGCGGATGGATAAAGAAATGCGAAAGGAAGGCGGGATGTTGCCCGATTCGCTTTTGTGGCTCTATTTTCCTTCTCCCTACCGGGACCTGGCGGACTCGGTCACGGATGGCCTGCTACTGGATAGCCATGTCCTGCAGGGGATAATGAGGGAAGAGAGTTACTTTGACCGCATGGTGGTTTCCAGGGCCGGGGCCGTCGGAGTGGTTCAACTCATGCCGTCGACCGCCGCCGACGTGGCCCGGTGGTACGGACTGGAACCTCTTTCACGGGAGGATTTTTTCGATCCGTACGCATCCGTGCCGGTGGGAGCCCTCTACATAAACAGGCAGTACGTCGCTTTCGGAGGGGAACCGGTACTGTTCCTGGCGGCGTACAACGCCGGTCCCGGCAATGCCTCCAGGTGGGTGGAAATGCACGGGTGGAACCCCGGTGATCCGGAAATGTATATTGAACAGGTGACGTACCGGGAGACCAGGATGTACGTGAAGAAGGTGCTTAGAAGCGCCTGGATATACGAAAGGCTGTGACCTTATGTACCTATTGTTGATTATCTCCGTGTCGGGCTGGTTCGCCGAGCCTCCGAATCCCACGACCCTGGTGTACCCGCCTTTCGGCCATTGCATGGGAATCTACAGGGCGGGGGCGGAACAGCTGGCGATTCTCCTGGGAGGACTTGTGAGGTTCGATGATCCCCAGGGCCTGGAGTGCGTAAAACTGGATGCATGGGACGATCCGGGAGAGGGTGATGACGACGAACTGGCGGTATACGGGGTCAATTCCGGAAGCGGGCACGTGATTTACAATGCCGACATGTACACCCTTGGAATGTACGGAGACAAGGGTTCCGGAGATGGAAGGCTGAACTCGCCGCACGGTATAGCCGCCGATCCGTCCGGGCTGGTCCTTGTGGCGGACACGGGCAACGAGAGGGTCGTGATCCTTGAAAGGGACGGAACGAGGCTTTTCCAGAAAGGTATTCTCAGTGCCGATTTCCTGGAACCGTGGGACGTGGATCTGGACGGAGCGGGAAGGATATACGTTACGGACAGAAGCGCCGACCTCATATACGTATTTCGTTCCGTCACCGATTCCATGCCGGGAACCATACCGGTGGAATCCCCCACCGGGATAGACGCGGTCGGGGGGGAGAGATGGTTTCATGACGGAGACGACGAGTTCATCGTGGTGGTTACCGGCGGCGATTCGCTGGCCGTGATTCGCGACGGAGAGGTCGGGGCCGGGATATCCGCGCCGGATTTCGGCGGCGGAACCTTGAACTACCCGGTGGTGGATTTCTGGGGTAACGTCTGGGTTACGGACAGCGTCTCGTGTTGCATTCACAAGTTCACCGACGAACTGGAATACCTGACGAGCTTCGGTTCCATGGGATCCGGTGACTTCGAGTTCATGTATCCCACGGGAATAGCCCTCTGGAAAAGATTCGGTCAGATATTCGTGGCGGAACGCGAGGGTGCGAGGTATTTCTGGGTGGGAGCGGACATCGAGGATTTTTCCGTCGAAGCCGGACCCAGGGAATTGAAAGTCAGTGGAATCCTTACCGAGAACGCCCTTATGGATGCTTTTATCTATGATTCGGACGGAAACCTGGTATTTCGCCTTTCCGAAGGACGCAGGAACGCCGGTCCTTTCGAATTGTCCTGGGCTGCGGTAACGAATCGGGGCATACCTGTTCCGGGAGGAAGGTATACCCTGGAAGTAACGATTCAGCCGCTTTATTCCAGTAAGGGCTATTTCAGGAAGACCTTCAGCGATGAGTTCGTACTGGAGTACGTGGACATCCACACGAGGGGATAGTCGCCCTTGAAATATTTCTTCCTGGTGATTCTCCTGGTCCTGTCGGCGTTTTTCAGCGGATCCGAAACCGCGTGTTTCAGCCTGGACAGGGTGCAGAAAAGAAGGCTCGGACGCACCGCGGCGGGACGAAGAGTACTGAAGCTTCTGTCCGCGCCGGAAAGGCTCCTGTCCGCTATTCTCCTGGGCAACACGCTGGTTAATGTGACGGCTTCCGCATTGGCCGCTTCCATAACCGCGGATTGCCTGCCCGGGAAAAGCGGATTGAGCCTGTTCCTGGCCGTCACGTCCACCACTTTTCTGCTTTTGGTGTTCGGCGAGATTTCACCCAAGACCATAGCCGTGTCCATGGCTGAGAAGTGGGCGTCCGGGAGTTCCACGGCGTTATCCGTTTTCATGAAGCTTGTCTCTCCCCTGGTTTCCCTGTTGTCCGGGTTTTCCAGGCGCGTGGTTTCGCTCCTCGGGGGCAGTAAGACCGAAGAGACCCTTTCCAGGGAGGAAGTTATAGCCCTGGTGGAGTTGGGAAGAACCGAAGGTCTGATAGGCAGCGAAGGATGGGCGACGCTCAACCTGCTGACGCTGAACGAGCATGACTGTACCGACGTGATGAAACCCAGGTCGGAAGTCGCCGTCCTGAGGACCGGGTGGAGCAGGGAACGTTTCATGGAAACGATGAAAAACACCGGTTACACCAGGTATCCGGTACTGGACGGTCCCATGGAAAAGGTCGTGGGTTACGTGGATTCCAGGGAATTCATGCTCTGTGGCGAATCGGATCCGCTGCCCCTGCATCCTCTTCCGTCATTTCCGGAGCAGGCTTCCCTGGATTCGGTTCTCAGCGGCCTGAGGAACGTGGACGAGGAAATGGGAGCCGTTTTCGACGAGTACGGTGACTGGGCCGGTATCATAACCGTTCACGACATACTGGATTTCTGCCTGTTCCGTCCTTCCGACAGCCCCGGAAGCCTGCCCCCGGGAGTGACGGTGGAAGGAAAATGGCTTGAGATTCCCGCAAACATGAATCTCGCCCTTTTCTCCCAGCTGGCTGGAAGGAAGGTGGAGGCCAGATTCGCGGAAACCTGCGGCGGCCTGCTCATGGAGGCCACCGGCCGGATTCCGGAGGAAGGCGAAGAGATCGAAGTGGACGGGCTCTTGTTCAGGGTGGTTGAAAAGGAAGGTCCGAGGCTCCGCAAACTGAGGGTCAGGCTCCGGACAACGGGAAGCGGTGAATCGTGATGGGCCTGTTGTTCGTGTTTTCCATCTTGCTCGCCGCATTCTCCAGCGGAGCCGAGACCGCGTTTTCCTCGGCCAGCAGGATACGGGCGTACAGCCGTCTTAGAGAGGGCGCCCGGTGGGCCCGCACCACTCTCGGGTTCATAGAAAACCCTCGCCGGTATCTCACGACCACCCTGGTGGGAACCAACGTGGGAATGGTGACCGCGTCGGCCATAACTTCCCGGTTCGCCGAGAATTCCGGAATACCGTGGCTGGAACCGGTGCTCGTGATATCGCTTTCCCTGTTCGTATTGGTCTTCGCCGAGATGATACCGAAGCAGCTCATGCTGGTCTCCGGGGAAAAGGTGGTCTCCAGCCTGTCGGTGCCCCTCCTGGTGTTGCGCGTGCTTCTCTATCCCGTCATAGCGACGGCCGACCTGCTTTCATCGATGGTGGTGGGGAGAAGGGCGGGATCCAGGATGTTCGAGAGCAAGGGTGAAATTCTGGGTTTGCTCACCGATTCGTCTTCCAGCGCCGGTGCCGTGGCGGAGAAGATACTGAAGATGAACGACGTGAGGATTTCCGACGTGATGAGGAGCCTGGACGAGCTGCCCTCGGTAACCGTGGGAGATCCGCCCGAGTCCATCCTGGAGAAGATGGTGGGCTCCGGTTTCTCTTTCGTCCTGGTCAAGGAGAGGGACGGGAGGACCATAAGGGGATACGCCGACGTGGGTTCCTTACTGGAATCCTGGTGCGTTCCGGATGCTCCGGGTGTGGCCGGAATACCGTACTTCGACAGGGAGGAAGACCTGGTGACGGTGGTGGCGGGGCTCCGACGGTCCTCGTCGCCCCTGGGCATAGTACTGGGTGATACGGGACAGCCCGTGGGCGCTGCCGTGCTGGACGACATCATAGATTCGTTGCTGGGCAAGTCGGGTGCTTCATCGCTTTCCGGGCTTTTACCGGCTGGGTACCTCGAATGGAAAGATGATGGGGCCGTCATAAGTAATTCCGATCCGGACGGGTAAGTAAAAATCGCCGTTGCGCGGTTTGAAAAAACTTCCCCGGAGCGGCCTGGGCGGGGCCGGGGAATGGAAATCCGGAATACTTGCAGGCCGGAGCCGAAACGCGTATATCTTATAAGTAAATAAAACTGGCTAATTTAGAAAGGAAGGTAAATTGAAGTATTCGGCACTTATATTGATTATCGCGAGTCTTGCCGCGGCCGGAACCATTCAGCCCCAGCTTCTAAAGGAAATCGAGCTTTCTCCCTCCACGAACCTGACGCCGGTTTTCATACTGGTCCGGGGTGAACTGGACAAGGGGTGGATAGAGACCGCTACTGCGTCCATGACCCGCGAGGAACGACAGCAGTTCGTCGTTCAGGCTCTGAAGGACAGGGCCGAGGTTTCCCAGGCTCCCGTATTGAAGGAACTGGCCGGGTACGGTGTAAACACCGTGCAGGACGTGACTCCGCTATGGCTCGCCAACGCGGTGTACTGCGAGGCCACCCCGGCGGTGATACGTGCCATGGCGGCCAGGGATGATGTAATACTGGTGGAGAAAGGCGCGTACGAGAACAGCGGTCTGATCAAGCCCGTGGATATTCACGAGCCCCGTTTCGGGAAGTATGGCAAGGACGTCGTCTGGAGCGTGACCAAGATAAACGCCGACGATGTATGGTCCATGGGTTACAACGGTAAGGGCGTCATCGTCGCCATACTCGACACCGGTACGGACTATAACCACCCCGATCTCCACAACAGGATGTGGCACGATACCGACGCCGGTTATCACTACGGATACGATTTCTACGATAACGACAAGGATCCCATGGACGACTACGGCCATGGAACCCATTGTTCCGGTACGGTACTGGGTGACGGCGCGGGGGGCACCCAGACCGGTGTAGCCCCGGGCGCCACCTGCATGGCTCTCAGGATAAATTACTATCAGGGAGGCGAGAAGACCTGGGTCCAGGCCATGGAATTCGGAACGGAGCACGGGGCTTCCGTTCTCAGCATGTCCATGGGCACCAAGCCGGGAAACTCCACCCTCAGAACCGCAGAGGAGAACCTGCTTGAAGCAGGTGTCTACCACAGCGTGGCGGCGGGTAACGATGGCCCCAATGCGGGAACCATACTCTCCAGCGGCGACAGCCCTCCTCCGTGGTTCCATCCCGACCAGGAAACCCACGCTGGAAAGAGCGCCGTCGTCACAGTCGGAGCCACTAACAGCGCCGATGAAGTTCCCGACTTCTCGAGCCGCGGTCCCGTGACGATATGGGACGACTACACAACGGCCAAGCCCCTCATCGATCCCGATGTCGTCGCTCCCGGCGATGACATAATCAGCACGAAAATGGGCGGATCGGGCTACGAGAGCCAGAGCGGCACCTCCATGGCCACTCCGCACGTGGCGGGAGTTGTTGCGCTCATGCTGAGCGCCAATCCGACTCTCTCCGTGGCCAGGATCGACAGTATCCTGGAGATCACCGCCGTGAATCTGGGTTCTGCCGGCAAGGACAACACTTCCGGGGCCGGCAGGATCGATGCTCTGAAGGCGGTGAAGGCCGCCCTCCAGGTTGGAATCGCCCAGGATATGGAAACCGCTCCCGCCGATCTCCTGGTGAGCCCGGTGAGCCCCAACCCGGTGCGCAGCCTGGCGACCGTGGAAGTCTACGTGGCGCAGCCCGGCAATGTGAACATCGCCGTGTTCGACCTGGCGGGCCGCGTGGTCGCCGTCATCGATTCCGGAGAGATAGCCGCCGGGGCCCACTCGTATACGTGGATGGTTCCCGGGACCGTATCCAGCGGCGTCTATTTCGTAAGGGTCGAAACGGAGAACGCCGCCGCATCGTCCAGGATGGTCGTGGTCAGGTAGGAAACGTGTAATAAGAAAGGGGACGGATGATTTCCGTCCCCTTTTTTGGTACCGGAGGAGGGACTTGAACCCTCATGTCCGCGAGGGACAGCGGATTTTGAGTCCGCCGCGTCTGCCATTCCGCCACTCCGGCTCCGGCGGGATAGATTTCCCGGAAGAGGGGAATATGCAGCGGACTTCCCCGCCCGCGCAAGTCATATTGACAGAATCGGCGTTGCGGCGTAAATTTCATCATTCGTTGGGCCCATAGCTCAGTTGGCTAGAGCCACCGGCTCATAACCGGTCGGTCCCTGGTTCGAGTCCAGGTGGGCCCACCAGGTTTCTTGAAGGGAAGGGCGGGTAGCTCAGTTGGTAGAGCACAAGCTTCACACGTTTGGGGTCGCAGGTTCGAATCCTGTCCCGCCCACCATCCCGAAGTACGCCGGTATCCGGTGTGAAAATGCACCCGCATGAAGGAGACTTCATGTGTGCCGTCGCAGGGTACCCTCGCGGGTACCCTTTTTTGTTTCAGTGAAAAGGCTGGGTGGATGGAATGAATGAAGATGTCGTCAGGCTGCTGGAACTGCAGGAGATCGATTCGGAGATAGACAGGCTGAAGGCGGAGATGGATGAGATACCCAGGGAACGCCAGATACACAGGCGGGAACTGGAAGCCCGGGAGAGAGACTTTCAGAAGGCCAGGAACAAGCTGGATGAGATCCGGGGGCGGAGGGCGGAAGCTGAGAAGGAGAGGGACGATACCAGGGAGAAACTGGCCGAATTCAAGAACAAGCTCCTGGAGGTGAAGACCAACGAGGCGTACAGGGCGATGCTTGGCCAGATAGATTACGCCGAAAAGGCCGTTGGCGAGTTGGAAAGCCGCATGATAGAGCTGATGTACGAGGAAGAGGAAGTAGAGGCGGAACTGAGGGACGCCGAAAAAGTCTGGGAAAAGAACAGGAAGAGATTCGAGAAGAGGAACGGGATACTGGATGATCAACTGGAGGAACTCCGGGTAAGGTTCGGGGAACTGCAGGAGCGGAGGAAGGCCGCCGCCGACCTGGTTACGCAACGGCTTCTGCGAAGGTACGAACAATTGCGTTCTTCCGGCAGGGCCCTTGCGGTGGTGGGGGTCAACAAAGGCAATTGCGGCGGATGCCTTACGGGGCTTCCCCCCCAGACCGTGGTGGAGATAAGCCAGGGAACCGCTTTCACGTGTCCGATATGCGGCAGGTTCGTTGTGTGGACGGATGATAGTTCCTCCGCCGATTCCAGGTAGTATCGATTATATTAAAACATGAAGGGCCAGGCGGGTGGTCGCCCCTTCGGGGGAGGAAAGTCCGGGCACCGCAGGGCGGGGCACCGGGGAAATCCCGGTTCCGGTAACGGAAAGAACGTGCCACAGAAACGATACCGCCCGCACCGCCGTCTTTATGGCCGCGGGTGCGGGTAAGGGTGAAATGGTGGGGTAAGAGCCCACCGGGGCGCCGGTAACGGCGTCCGCACGGCAAACCTTGCCCGGTGCAAGGCCTAATAGGAAGGAGTTCCGGAAGCTTTTGCTCCGGAACGGGGAACTGCCCGTTCCCTCCGACTTCCGGGTTGGCTGCTAGAGGTGTCGGGGAACCGGCATCCCAGATGGATGACCACCGGTGTTCGATGAACACTACAGAACCCGGCTTACAGCCTGGCCCGTTTCCTGGAGGATAGTGAACAAACGATGGGTTGCCCGCCCGGTTCCCGCGCTGGAACTGGTCGATGCTCCGAATCCCTTGGGACTGCCGCCCTCCATGGCCCTGCTCCTGGCGAGGCGGGGATACACCGGCGACAGGCTTTATGATTTTCTGCATCCCGATATCGGGAACCTTTTCCGGTGGAGCGATATCCGGGGAATCAAAAAAGCGGTTTCGAGGCTAACCTCCGCCGTGATCGGATCCGAGAAGGTAATGGTCCACGGTGATTTCGACGCCGACGGAATAACCGCTACCGCGGTGGTCTGCCTGGGCCTGAAAGCCCTCGACGCGGATGTGACGTGGTTCATCCCCCGCAGGTTCGAAGATGGTTACGGGCTCGGAGATGCCGGGGTGAAGGCGTGTATCGAAAGCGGGGCGTCGTTGCTCCTGACCGTGGATTGCGGAATATCCGGAGCCAGGGAGGTCGGAATACTCGCCGATGCGGGAGTGGACGTGGTGATCACCGATCATCACCAGTACGCCGGAGAACCGCCCCCGGCGTACAGCGTGGTGAATCCCGCCCTGGAAGGAGATGTTCCGCACGGAACTCTGGCGGGTGTCGGAGTGGCGTGGATGCTGATGCGGGGCCTGTACCATGAGCTTGGGCGTGACGAAGACATCCTCGATGATCTCCTCCAGCTGGTGGCCGTGGGTACGCTGGCCGACGTGGTGGATCTTTCCGGGGCCAACAGGATACTGGTGGCCGAGGGGATGAAAAGAATAAGGAAGAAGCCGTTGGCCGGTATCGGCGCTCTCCTGAAATCCGCGTCCAGAACAGCTGTGTCCGTGACCTCCGAGGATCTCTCCTATTACGTGGCTCCCCGGATAAACGCATGCGGAAGAGTGGGCGACGCCGGCCATGCCCTTGCGCTCCTGACCGCCGGGAATACCAGGGAAGCCGATATTTACGTAGCCGGGGTCGAGGAATGCAACAAGAGGCGGAGAGAGCTGGAAAGCGGGGTGCTGGAGCACTTGACGAGAAAATTGGAAGGTGTCGAACCCGGGCGCTGCATTGTGGCGGCGGATCGGGGATGGCACAGGGGGGTTGTAGGAATAGCGGCTTCCAGGCTCGTTTCCAGGTTCGGTGTTCCATCGCTGGTCATTTCCATCGAAGGAGAGACCGGCTTCGGTTCGGCGAGGAGCGTTCCCGGGGTTCCCATCCACTCGATACTGCGGGGCATACGGAAGGAGTTCGGGATAATGGACAGCCTGGGCGGACATCCGATGGCCGCCGGTTTCAGGCTTCCACGGGATGAGATTCCCAGCCTCAGGAACAGGCTTCTCGAAGTGATGTCCGGGAAGGAGTGGGACGGCCTGCTGGGACCGGTGCTCTACCTGGACGGCAGGTTGGAGCCGGAGGATTTCTCCGTTGAAATGGTCAGGGCCCTGGAGATGATGGAACCTTTCGGAGAGGGTAACGGAAAACCGGTCTGGATAACCAGGGGGGCGTATCCCCTGGAATGGAGAACCGTGGGCAGGGATGGTTCGCACCTGAGTTGCCTGTTCGGAATAGGCGGGAACACCTACAGGGGAATAGGTTTCGGAATGGCGGAGTACGTTCCGATGCTTGGAGACAGAGTGGATCTGGCCTTCACCCTGGCCCGGGACACGTGGCGCGGCGGCAATCGGATCCAGTTGATCCTGAAGGGGATACGGAAACACAGGAGACGGAGGAGATGAGCGATTCCGGCCTCCCGGATCTTGAAGAAATATTCCTGGGCGATGTTTTCGCCTCCACTGTTCCCGGGTATTCGCCCAGGCGGCTCCAGGTGGATTTGGCAAAGGCCGTGAATGATGCTATGGCCTCCGGGGGAATCCATTTCTTCGAGGCGGGAACCGGCATAGGTAAGAGCATGGCTTACATTGTTCCGGCTGTGTTGTCCGGTAAGAAGATATTCGTTTCCACGGCGACGAAGACCCTCCAGGATCAACTTGCCGGCAAGGACGTTCCGGCGGTGATCCGGGCCCTGGATTCCCGGGCCGTGGTTTTCGTTCTCAAGGGCAGAAACAACTACCTGTGCATCCGTAAATGGATGAACGGTAAGGATATGTATGATACTATAGATGAATTTGCGAATTGGGCCGCGAACACCTCGGACGGGGACGTCTCCTCGTGTTCCGTGGAGCCCGATCCGTCCGTCTGGAGACGGTTCAGGTCGGATAGGCCTGATTGTGCCGGTAACTCGTGCAGGTTCCGGGGAGAATGTCATTTCAACCGTGCGAGGAACCGGGCCCGGAAAGCTGACATACTGATTCTCAATCACCATCTCCTGGTTTCCGGACTCTCCGGGGGGGATGTGCTTCCCGGGGCGGACGTGTTGGTCATCGATGAGGGGCACAGGCTGGAAGACGCCGCCGCCGAGTGTCTTGGATTATCACTCGGGGAGAATACGCTGCTTCCGATATTCGACGGCATAGCTTTCAGCGAATTGAAGACCGTCGCCAAGGCCGAGTTGCTGGAAGCCGCCAGGGAATTGTCCGGCGCGGTGGCGGTGCTGACCACGGTGCCGGCGGGCGATGGCGAAGTGTTGCCATGGCGTCCCGGTGATCACCTGGAAGCCATCGCCTCTGTGGAGGAAAAAGCGAGAACCCTGCTCGCCGCTGTCGGTGACGACGAGGAACTGGCGCCGGTGGCGGGCGTGGTATCCCACGTTCTCCACACCGCTGTCGAGTTGGCTGATCTGGACGAGGGCACATGGTGTTGCTTTATCGAGACCGGGGGACGTTATCCGGTGATAAGGGCGGTGCCCCCGGACATGGGTCCCATGCTTCGCGAAGTGGTCTATTCCGGTTTCGACACCGTGGTTCTGACTTCGGCCACATTGACGGTGGCGGGGCGGTTCGAGTTTTTCAAGGAGAGGTTGGGAGCACCGGAGGCATGCTGCAGAAGTTTCGGAAGCCCCTTCGATTATTCCCGCCAGGCGGCGCTGTCCGTTCCACGGGAACTTCCCCCTCCGGATTCCCACGAGAAACTTGCCAGGGTTACCTGGAAATGGGGAAAATCGGCGGCGGAAGCCCTGGGTGGACGTACCCTGTTGTTGTTCACCAGTTACAGGAACCTGAGACTGGTGAGGGACCTGGCGGCGGAAGACCCGCCGGAGAAGGGATTACGGCTCCTGGTGCAGGGGGAGATGTCCCGTAATGTCATTCTCGACGAGTTCCGGAATTCGTGCGACGCGATAATACTGGGTACGGCATCCTTCTGGGAAGGAGTGGACCTCCCGGGTAACATGTTGCAGGTGGTAATAATAGACAGGCTGCCTTTTGCGTCTCCGGGACACCCCTTGGTCATGGCCAGGATGGAGCTGATAGAAAAAAGAGGTGGAAGTTCATTCACCGGTTACTCGCTTCCGCTGGCCGTGGTCAGGTTGAAGCAGGGGGTGGGAAGGTTGATAAGAACCGGGGAAGATCGGGGAGTGGTCATGATCATGGACAGGAGGATAAGGGACAAGGGATACGGGAAGGTTTTCCTTGCTTCCATACCGCCTTTCCGCATGGTCGACGAGAACGAAGCGCTGGACTTCATAAGGAATAGCTGCGTGACGCAGGTGTTGAACGGGAGAGGCGGACCTGTTGAGAGTGGTTGAGGTTTCGCCGGAATACCTTCCCGGGGGCAGGGCCGTACTGGACCTGGGTATGGTCACGTATCACGTCAGGGGCGTATCCGGGCTCCTGCCGGGTGAAACCGGCGACGTACTGTTCCTCAGACAGGTGCACGGCGGAAAGGTGCTTGTGAACCCGGATCCGCGGGACGAGGGCGACGGCATGATATTACCGGCGGACGGGCCTTGTCCGGGAATAGTTACTGCGGATTGTCTCCCGGTGTTCCTGGCTTCCCGACATTACTGTGCGGCCATGCATGTGGGATGGAGGGGAGTGGTGGCCGGTATCGCGGCCGGCATGATTGAAATGTATCCCGAGCCACCCGGGCTGGTGATCCTGGGAAACTGCATATGCGGAGAATGTTACCGGGTGGGTGAGGACGTGCGCCGGAAGGTGGTTTCCGCTTCGGCCGGGGCCGCGCATCCGGAGGGCGGGGTCGACCTGAAACTCGCGGTTCTTGCCCAGATGTCCGCGTCCGGACTGCCGCCGGAAACCGGGATCGTGAGCATACCGGAATGCACGATGTGCGAACCGGATCTGTTTTTTTCCTACAGAAGGAACGAAACGAAAAAAAGGAACTACCAGTGGTTGGAGATGAACGGACCGGTTCTTGCAGGTAACGGTCTTCATGGCAATATTTGAGAATATCACGCAACCTGCGATGTCTTACCAGTGGAGGAAATATGATGAAACCGTTGTTGGCGCCCTTGTTCCTCATTCTTCTTGCCTGCGGTACCGTTGTCGCTCAGGGAGGCGGCGACGACATGACGAGGGTGGGAATAGTTCCGTTCGGTTACGGTGATTCCGATTCCAGGTGGATCAGCAACAAGCTTTACGATAAGCTGGCGGACGCTCTTAAAGATGACGGGAATTACGAGCTGATTTCCAGGAACGATCTGGAGAAGGCTTTTAAGGAACAGGGGTTCGACTGTTCGCATTTCCAGTTCGGCGTTCCTCCGGATTTCGTTGTGAACGCCGGTCTCGCCCTGGACGCCGACATGATGGTTTTCGGAAGCGTCACTCCGTCCGGAGAGTCCTATCAGGTCCGGTGGAACATAACCATACCGGCCTCGGGCAACACTATTCCGGCCGAGCCTTCAACGGTTCTGAAAAATTCCGGATCCGTGGAGGAACTGGCCCGGACCATGGTGGAGCAGATGGAGGATATGGTGACGGGAAAGGCGCGGCAGGCCCTGGACCAGGCCGCCTTCAGCATCCAGATAAAAAATTGGCCCATGGCCATAATGTTTCTCAAGCAGGCCCTTGCGACGGATCCGTCGAACATTGAAGCGAAGTTCCTCCTGGCCGACGTATACCTGGAGGAGGAAGTCGACTCGGTGGACAGGGCGTTGGAGATATACAGGGAGATAGAGGCGGAGGATCCCGGAAATCCCGACGCCAAGGTGGGAATCGGTAAGGTATACCTGGCCAGGGGCGATGCCGAGACGGCCAAGGATTACTTCGAGGATGCCGTGGAAATCGATCCGGAGAACGCCGATGCGTACCTTGGGCTTGCCCGGGCCTACCAGGTTCTCGGGGAACTCGACCAGGCCATAGCCAGTTTCGAAAACGCCCTTGCCGGCAATCCTGACAACCTGTCCATAAAATTTCCGTTGGCCATGCTTTATTTCCAGACGGAAGAGTACTCGAAGGCGATTCCTTACATGGAGGAGATACTGGCCGTAAACGGGAACATGCACGGCTTGCGCCAGAGGCTCATACAGTCGTACGTACGGACCGGACAGTACGGAAAGGCTGCCGATCATGCGGCGGTGTACCTGGAAGCCGACCCGGACAACACCCAGAGGATACTGTACACCGCTCAGGTGGAAGCATGGGCCGGAAGGACTTCCAGCGCCGTCAACAGGCTGGAGTCGCTTATAGCCAGGACCGGAAGCAGGGAAGCCTACATTCTCCTGGCAAGCATATACAGGGACAGCGGGCAGAGAGGAGCGATGCAGAACGTGTTCTCGCGCCTATCCTCCGCGTACCCGAACGACCCCCTGGCCAACTACATGATGGGAGCCTTCTACTACCAGAGCGGTTCCAATAAGGCCAGGATATCCGAGTTGACCAAGGAGAACGTACCGGTCTGGGAAAGCGCCATAGCGGAACTGAATACGGCGATATCCTACCTCTCCCAGGTGACCGGAAGCCGGGCTGCGAGCGCCCAGAGCATGATAAACGCGGCTTACAACTCCATTTCCCTTTGCGAGGAGAAGATAGACAGGGTAGAGAGGTACAGCCAGTAGCTCCGCAATGACCTGGAAGGATCCGCCGCCTTTTCCGGGGCGGCGGGTTTTTCATCATAATTCGGAGCTTATTTCTCCGAGTATCAGTACTATGTCCGGATCGTAGATGAGGCCGGCTCTTCTTTCCAGTTCCAGGAGTCCTTTTTCCGGCGACTGGTCCGATGCGGATACGAAATTGCTGGCGACGGAGAGTATCCTGGAGATGATGGGAATGGATTCACCCGAGAGTCCGTCCGGTTCCCCGGTACCGTCGTAGTTTTCCCTCATGTGCCTGATACCCCGGACGACTCCCGGGGGAAGACGGAACCTGATGCCGGAGGGGTCCCTGGTGAATATTTCGTTCCAGTCTTCTTCGGCTTTTTCCAGTATGGAAGATGTCAGGTGGAGCATCGAAGCCATTCTCAGGTCTTCCAGCGTTTCAGGGGCAAGCCCCATGCGCTTGCCTATCTTCGTAGCCACGTGAGCGACGATGCTGCTGTATCCCAGCTGGCGGCTGTCGGACTTGTCCAGGGAGCGCACCATGGCTTCGAGGCATCTCCGGCCGCTCTTGTAGGCGTGCTCGCCGTATTCGATGCTCTTGAGCACGGTCTCGGCCTGGTGGACGAATATATCCGCGCGATCCCGGTCGAGAGTGGTTCCGGACGTGGGCCATATCTCCAGGGAGAGTCCGCCCGAGCCGGTGATTGAAAGGCGGGGTTGTTCCGGAAAAGTGAATCCGGTGGGATGTTCCAGCGAGACGTTTTTCCAGGTGATTCTCACACCTTCCGGATTCGCGGTCCCGTACCAGAAGTCGGTGAGTTTCCTCAGCACCTCGATAGCGGTTTTCGGTTCGGTGAGAACGTTGGAATGTTCCGCCAGTTCATCTTCCAGGAACCTGGTCCTGGAATGGGAAAAGCGGATCCTGGCCAGGATGAGGGAAAGTCCCGTCTGGATCACCAGGATAGTGGAAACGCCCACCAGGAAGTAACGGGTCCACGAGTTGGGTGGAGGAAGCAAGGCCTCTCGCGCCGCAGGCAACAGAAACAGTACCACGAGGGATGGGTACATTACCGTTTGGGGGTATTTTGCCAGGTTTTTCAGCATCGGGTAGGATCTTTTGAACCCGAAAAGGAAATGAATGGCGAAGTTGAAGAAGACGCTTAGGAGCACCCCCGCCACCAGGGCCAGGGTGAGGAGGCGATGGTCCGCGGTGAAGGATTCCCTGAAATGTCCCAGTATCCATGCGGTCAGCCTGAGGGACAGGAGTGCCGAAAGGGTGAATCGGGCGCTGTACGGCAGGATGTTGCCGCGTTTTTCACCGGTTCTGATGGTATACACGACCATTCCCACGAAGGTGGCCAGGAAGTAAGCCGTTTCCTGGAGCAGCGTGTGTCCGTTTACGGCCATGAAACTCTGGAAGGCCGGAAAGAGGATCACGGGATGCCCGGTGGTCCTGAAACTCTGCATGGAGAAGGTGTAGAGGAGCGCCACCCACAGAACGATGAGCATCGTGTATTCGTCGACCCCCGGAGGCAACGGATGTTTAACCGGTACGGCCGCGATGGACAGGATAAGCAGGGTGTAAGTGTATAACGAAAATTTCTTCCCGTCCCCGGGCCTGCTCACGACCGTCTCCCGCTTTCACCGACAACGGCTTTTTCGAGCACCGCCACTACCCTCGCATCGTAAATCCTGCCGCTGCCTTCCTTTATGATCTCCATGGCTTCCAGCTTGTTCGATATCGAATGATAGGCCCTGTCGCTGGTGATGGCGTCGAAGGTATCGGCCACAGCGACTATCTTGGCCAGGAAAGGAATGTCGTTGCCGGACAGTTTCCGGGGATAGCCGGTTCCGTCCAGTTTTTCGTGATGCCCCAGTATGATCTCGGCCACTTCCCGGTAACCCGGAAGTCCGGACACTATTCCGGCCCCTTCTTCCGGGTGCGATTCGACTATCTTCCTTTCCCGCCTGGTGAGCAGACCCTTCTTGTTGAGAATGGAAACCGGAACGGCCAGCTTGCCTATGTCGTGAAGCAGGGCGGCTACTTTCAGGGTTTGGAGCCGATCGGAGGAGAGACCCAGTTCGCTCCCCATGGTACAGGAAATATTGGCGACCCGGAGGGAATGGCCGTGGGTGTAGTCGTCTTTCGCATCCGCGAACCTGGCCAGCATCACCGCTGCCGCCAGGAAGGAGCGCCTGCTGCTTATGGAATAACCCACCGCCTGCCATGCGTGGGACAGGAGGGTGGCCAGGTTTTCCAGGAGACTCGGAGGAAGGTTGCGGATGTAGGTCTCGGCGCTTCCCGTGGTGAACAGCAGCAGTTTTCCTCCTTCTTCCAGGCCGAAAGCCGTTCCCTTTTCTCCCGATACGATGAAATCGCTCGATAACTCTCCTCTTCCCGGCGGTTTCCCGCGGACCAGGTCACTCCGGATCTTTCCGAAACCATTTCGTTTCCACAGGATTCGGTCTTCGTCCGATTCGGTTCCGGTCAGGGCGGCCACTTCGCCGTTTCCGTCGGGACAGATGTACTCGCAGAGCCCGGAGAGGAAATCACCGAAAGACTGCGAGTCCAGGAGCCGCACGGTAAGCCTGTTCTGTTCACCTATCTCCCTTATCCGGTACGAATCCCTTTCATACCTGGAGCCGATGGATAGCCCTATCACGGACGTTCCCAGCAAACCCAGGAGGGCGCACGAGAGCCCCCATGTTCCCGAATGGTCGGTCATGGTTATCGTCGCCGCTGAAAGGACCAGTGACACGGCGTAGAGCATGGAGAGTACGAGCAGCGTTTTTAACGGACCGGAGCTTCCTTCCTCCGGTATGGTCGTCGTCGCGAATTCCAGCAGGAAGGCCGGAGGCACGGAAAGCAGAACGGTCATGTACCTGGGAATATCGGGTAAAAACGTTTCCAGGGTAAGAGTCCCCACGGCGAATCCGAGTATGAGAGCGTAAGTGGATAATATGCATCTGCGTATGTCGGTTCCGTGGATGATATGTCTCAAGACGGCTCCGGCGGTGGTCGCCGCGACTGAGAACACCACCGGCGTCACCCCGGAACTCATCGCGAACATCGTTATTATCAGCGCTCTCTTCACGGGAATGTCCGTCTTGTTTCCGGGCAGGACGGGCAGCCCGGTGGATACGGCCGTCGCCGCCGCGAGCAGGAACAGTCGTACCGTTACGACCTCCGGGATTGGAAGGGACGATAGAAAATCAACCAGGCCGTGGATCAATTCGCACTCCCGCCTGCCAGTATCTGTACAAGTACCAGCCGCCACCGGTAATCGTCGTTTTCCACCGCCGCGCCCATTCCTATGCGGTTGAACTCCGGTGACAGGCAGGTTTCCAGGTGAAACGGGCTTAAAATTATCATGGACCAGGCTTCCTGAAATCCCTTTCCCGTTCCCGTGTTTTCGGCAAAAGTTCCCGTTCCCGGCGGGAGCGGTTTTTCCGGTTTCCGGATGTCGATCCTGAAATCATCGGTGCAAGCGGTTTCCGCGGCCTTCGTGGAAGCGGTTTCGTCCAGTGCCGGGTCCCGTGCCAGTGGTTCCATGTGCATGGAGAGCCTGAGATCGTTCAATTCTTTTAGTATTTCGCCGATGCATGATGCGGAGGAGCAAGGAACGCGCATGTCGCCGTAGATGGCGTCGAGGATATCTCCACCGCATACCACAGGGAACAGGAGTTCCACGGATGGACCCGACGGGGAGGCTTGCATCACCTCCACCCAGTAAACGCCGATTTCCCGGGTTTCGAAGGACAGGCTTCCGTCTTCCCGGGGTTGCAGGCGGAAGACTTCCATTTCCGGAGTGGCCACCGCCACGGCCGGGTCGGAAAGTTCATCGAATCCTTCCAGGCGGAGGGTCGCTGTTTCTCCGGGATTGGTGCGACGGGGAACTTCTGCCGGCAGGCAGGCGGGACGTGGAGCGGATATCACGAGCACGTCACCGGTGCCGGGTATCCCGGCCAGGCCGAAGAAAGCGGTTTTCCCGTCCGTTTCCAGTTCCGCCAGGTATGCATCCAGTTCATCCGAAGGGAGCATCCGCACTTCGTTTATCGGGCCTAACCATCCGCTGTAGGCGGCCAGGAGTATGAAACGGGCACCCGTCGGAATCTCGTAGTCCGGGGTGGCCACGTTTTCCGCGAGGCGGTCCAGTACTTTGAGACGATTCATACCCGGGGTGCCCCGTATGCTCCAGGGCACGGCGAGAACCGGCAACAGGGCCGGGATTATGAAACGAGTCCAGGAAGTTTTCATTATACTTGAAAATAATTCAAGACGGCCGAATGAAAAGAGGTTGGTTTGAAGGTACTCCTGGTACAGTCTCCCACCGGCAGGCGGGAAGTGCCCATATATCCCATCGGACTGGCCTTTCTCGCCGGCCAGCTCCGGGGTCATTCCGTCATTGGCTCGGATCTCAGCGTTCACGTGGATGCCGGCTCCGAACTGAGGAGGGTTCTCGCGCATACGGAACCGGATGTCGTGGCCCTTTCCCTCAGGAACATAGACGACAGTTCCTATCCGAACACTTATTCGTACGTGGAACCGTTTGCCGCGCTGATGAACGTGCTGGAGGACTGGGATGGAACGGTGGTGGTGGGTGGAACGGGTTTTTCCATATACCCGGAAATAATACTGCGTAAGTTCCCCAGGATAGATTACGGGCTACCCGGAGAGGGCGAAGAAACATTTCCGGAACTTCTCGCCTACCTCGAAGGGAAAGGCGACGGCCCGGACGGGTGGCGGAAGGATAGACTGCTTCCCTGGGGGAGGGTCGATTTGGAAAGCCTTGCTCTTCCCGATTATTCCGTGATCGACGTGGCGGATTACGGAATTCCCGATGCCGTGGGAGTGCAAAGCCGCAGGGGATGCCCGTTCGGGTGTACGTACTGCACGTATGGATACCTTGGGGGGCGCGGTTTCAGGATGCGTCCCCTGGACCGGGTGATGGAGGATATCGAATACCTTGAATTCCGTGGGGTACGAAGATTCCAGTTCGTGGATTCGGTGTTCAATGCTCCCAGGGAATATTTCCTCGGGTTGCTGGAAGCCCTGGCCGGAAAAAACTTTTCCGTGAAATGGAGCGCGTGGATAGACGAAAAGGTGACGCCCGATGAGTTGAGACTGATGAGGGAGGCTGGTGCCGAGAAGGTGGATTTTTCTCCCGACGCCATCACGGACAGGGGCCTGGAACTCCTGGGCAAGAGGAAGAGGGCTGCAAGCCTCCTTCCGGCGGTGGAGACCGCGAGGAAGGCCGGATTGCAGGTCGGAGTGAATTTTTTCAACGGAAATCCGGGTGAAGGGTTGCCGGCCTTCCTGAGAAAGCTGTTTTTCATGTTGCTGGTAAGGGCGAAGCTCGGATGGAAGGATACGTTCGTCAACATAGGCACGATAAGGGTATACGCCCATTCCCCCCTGGCGTCACGCATGCTGGAGGAAGGCCTGGTGCCCCCGGGAACGGACTTTTACGATCCGGTGTTCTACATGTGTTCACGGTCGGCCGACGTCTTGTACAGGTTCTACAAAAAGCTGCGGGGGCTTCGACATGGATGAGAAGACGACCGGGATGTACCGGTTCGGCCTGGTCGGATGGCCCCTTTCGATGTCACTTTCCCCCAGGGTGCATGCACTTTTTTTCCGTTATGGCGGCATCGCCGGGGAGTACGGGTTGTATCCGGTCCCTCCGGAGGATTTCGAGGAAAGGCTGTCGATGCTGTTGGAGGAGGGAATCGACGGGCTGAACGTGACCTGTCCGTACAAAATGCGTGCCGCGTCGGTTTGCGGCCGGATCGTTTCCGACACCGCCGTACCCGTGGTGAATACGCTGTTGCGAAGGGAAGGCGTCATACTTGGATTCAACACCGATGTGACCGGTTTCCGCAAAATGCGTTACGGGATGTCGCTGTGCGAACCCTTCTTCGTGGTGGGTTCGGGAGGCGCCGCACTGGCCGTGGACGGCGCCCTGCGCCTGGAGGGATCGGAGTGTACGGTATTTTGTCGGGAACCCGGGAAGTGGAAGGGTTTCGGACCGGCGATGGACCTGGAATCACTGGAGGCGGTATTACGGAAGAATGCGGCGGGGACCGTGGTTAACGCCACCACCCTGGGCTGGTTCGACGACGATCCTTTTCCGCTGAAGCCGGACTTGTTGAGGAACAGGACCTTCGTGGACTTGAACTACAATCCCGGCTGGAAATTCAGGAATGATTTGCGTGGAACGTCCGAAAGGGTGCTGACCGGCGAGGCGATGCTTGTGTACCAGGCTGCGGAGGCATTCAGGCTGTGGACCGGCATAAGGCCCGATGTCCGTAGATGTCTTGCCGACCTTGAAATACGGTAACGAACAGCGAGGGAATATGATAGACTCTTATTGGCTCGGGGAACGCCTGGACGGGGGATTTTCAAGGGAGGATCTGAGGGCTCTGCTCACATCCTCGGACGAGGAAGCGCGGGAGATCTACGCCGCCGCCCGCGGGGTGAGGAACGGGATTTTCGGCGACAGGGCGTTCGTGAGGGCCGTTGTGGAGTTCGCCAACGAGTGCAGGTGCAGTTGCCTGTACTGCGGTATGAGGGTGGAGAACAGGGCGAAGAAGAGATTCATGCTGAGCAGGGACGAAATAGTTGAAATAGCGGCCCGGGCGTCCGAGAACGGAATCCGGACATTTTTCCTCCAGGCGGCGGAGAGCGAGGAATACGACGCCGATTGGCTGGGCGACGTGATACGACGAATAGCCGACATGGGTATGATGGTGCTTTTGTGCGTGGGCATACACAGCGAGGATGACCTGGACCTGTGGTACGATGCCGGCGCGAGGAAATTCATTCTTAAACATGAAACCTCCGACCCCGGGTTGTTTGCCGGAATGAAGCCGGGTTTCACCCTGGCGGACAGGATTCGTTGGCTGGAGGTGTTGAAGGAGCACGGTTACCAGGTGGGTTCCGGCCCGCTCCTGGGTTTACCGGGCCAGACCGTGGATTCGCTGGTGGAGGACCTGATCCTCATGAAGAAGTTGGACGTGGATATGTCCAGCGTTTCGCTGTTCCTGCCGGCAGGAGGTACGCCCCTGGAGAACCATCCGGTGGGCGACGTGGAATTGGGGCTGAGGTTCGTAGCCGCCATGAGGCTGTACCTCGAAGATACCCTGATTCCCGCCACGAGTACTTTCGAAAGGCTTTCCGTGGACGGGCAGCTGAAATGCTTCATGGCCGGGGCCAACGTGATAACCGTGAACATGACTCCTCCGGGAGTGAGGGACGATTACGAACTCTACACGAAGAGGTTCTACGTGGGGTTGGAACATGCACGGAGAACCATAAGGCGTGCGGGTCTGAAGGAAACCACCGAGGCGGAACTCCTCGAGAACGAGTGAATCATCCGTTCACCCGGTATGCAAGATTCTGCAGTCCGCCTCTCCTAGAGCATGACATATGACCTAATAATAGTAATATAAAACAACTGGCAAGATTCTTGCATCTTTTAATTAACATGAAAAAAACGGAAAAATCTCCGGGTTCGAAAAGAAGCGCCGGCAATTCTTTGTACGCGGCGGCGGTGCTTTTTCTATCACTGTCGGCGGTGCTGGTCTCGGTGATCCTCCTGTTCGATTTCGTCTCGGGAATATTCCGCGACGGCGACAGGTTGGGAGAGAATTTCCAGGCCGTGCTCACCGAGGAGAGCGCGGTCGAACTCCTGGCGGCGTCATTCCTGGAGGGTTCCGTCCATGACTACTCCGTGATACCTTCATTCACCGTGGGCGGGCAGAAAACGGTTTTCACCGTTACCGGCACATCTTCCATTCCTCCCGAAACGCTTACATTTCCATTCCGGCGGGATAGCCTGCTGGAAGTTCTCCCCCTGCGTGGAGCAGGAGCGGTCCTGGTATCCCGGGCGGGGGATTCGATCTGCGTAGACATGCTGCAGGTGGGAAACGCGCCCGGCATCATTGAACTCCTGGGAGTGCCGTGGGATGACCGGGATGTGATAGGATTGAAAGCGGAGATGCTCGATGACGGGGTCCACGTGTATTTCCTTGCGATGGAACCCGGGGGCGGCGAATCGTTTCTCGAGCTGACCCCCGACGGCGCGATCGAGGTTAGTGAAATCCGCCTTCCGCCGGATCCGGTGTCCGGGAACCTGCGGGAAGTCGCGGTGGGCGATTACGACGGCGACGGAGCGGCTGACACGTTGTCGATCACGGTAAATGCGGCGATGGTGATATGCGGTGACGGCGGAACATATTCGGATTCCATTCCCGGTGCCCGTATGGTTGCATGGAGCATCGCCTGCGACGATGCCGCGCCGTGTTTCCGCTGGACATCGGGCGACGGCCGGGATCGTTGGAGAATTTTCTCCGGTAACGGATTTGAAGACCTGGACGGGATACGGAACGGGTTACGGAACCGGGCGGGGGAGGCGGTTCACGTGGAGGATGATTCCGCCATGGGTCCGGCGTCGGGTTTCATTACCGTGGATGCCTCCGGAGAACGCGTGCCGTCTTCGTCACCCGGAGTTCTGCTGTGCGACGTTAATGGCGGAGGAGTCGATGCGGTGCGTGTCCGGGAAGGACGCCTTGAGGTGGCGGTGGATCCCATGGAAGGTAACGGCCTTCTCGTGGAAGTATCCTCGGTGACGGCGCTCGGAAACGATGACGTATTGCTCAGGAGTTCCTGGGGTTACAGGATATATGGAACCGGAAGCGGTAAGCGTATCCGGTGGGAAAGGTGGAGCTGACCGTGGGGAACGCGGGCAGAAGATCTTTCGTGGCCGCGGTGTGGATGGCGGCGGCGTTTCTGCTGCTCACGGGGGTTCTTCTCACTTACCGGGAAAGAATGGAACGCCAGGAGAAGAGGAGGGGTGCGTTGATGGTTGCGGGGGGGGTGCTGTACCGCTGGGACGGGAGGGATTTTCCGGAAACGGGTGTTTTCGACAGCACCGTGTTGGTGGGAGAGACGCTCTTCCAGGTGAGGCGAACCGTGCGGGATGTCTCGCCGGGGGTAAGGGAGATGAAATTATTCGTTGGCGAGGAAGGCGACAGGTACGTGGAGCTTACGCGCCTTTTCACGGAATTGAGATAACCGAATGGAGGAAAATATGACTCTGGGAAATTATGGGGATGGCCCGGCAAGGGGCTTCACGCTGATCGAGTTGCTCATAGCCTCGATCATCCTGGCCATTCTCCTGGTGGGCATCGGTTTGTTCTTCGTCACCATCCTCAAGCAATCCGACGTGGTCGACGATCAGACCAGGGCTATGGAATTGGCCAGGCAGGGCCTGGAAGAGATCCGGAGCAAGGATATCCGGTCCATGTCCCTGGGGCGGACCGCATCGGAGGATCTGGATAAGTTCACCAGGTACTTCGTGATCTCCGAGGTGGACCCCCTCTATCCCAATGCCAGGCGCGTGCAGTGTTTCGTTTACTGGACCGGAGCATCGGGGCCTGATACCCTGAGCTTTAGTACGATATTCTAAGGTGGTGATCGATATGAAGGAAGCAGGCAAAAGGATCTCCCGGGGAATGACCCTGGTTGAGATAATGATTGTCGTAACGGTACTCCTGGTGGTTTTCGCCGCCATCTTCCTGTTTTTCACCAGGGGAACCGACGAGTTCGAGTTTGCGAGGCGGCAGAACGAACTCGCCACGATAGGAAGACTGGCCCTGGAGGACTTGACCGACATAATCATCTATGCCGGTTACATGCCGGTACCGGCATGGGATAACGATGAATGGCATCCCATAGTCAAGGCCGAGGATACCGAACTGGAATTCTACGCCGACTACGACGGCAACAAGGACCTGGATCCTACGGACTACAGGAACATAACCGTTACTCCCGACGGCAACTTCCGGGTCACCGATCACGACAAAATGGACAAGCTGATCGGCAGCAACATAACCATGGTGAACTTCGATTACCTGGACGAGGATCGCAAGAAGCTCTCCGAGCCTCTTTCCCCGGCCGACAGGGACCTCGTCCGCCATATAAAGATAGACATACAGCTCACCTCGAAGTACAGGGGAACCGATTACACGACCGAGCTGTCAACCACCATTTCTCCAAGGAACCTCGGTGTGAACCACAACATCCATCCGGCATTTTCGCCTCCCGACCCCCTGCGGGGATCCGTCGTGTTCAACGTGGCCGGCGCGGACACCACGCCCAACCCGACGGTGGAAGAGAAAATGATGATAAACAACATGGTGGACTGGGGTCTTACGATAGAGCCTCTCACCGACGCCCAGATGGACACCTTCGATTTCCGCGGCAATGGTACTCAGCTGATAATCCTCAGGCACAGGCCGGCGGGACAGACCTTCCCGCATCCGGATATCTTCTATAGTTATACCGGCCCCGGCGATACCCTTCAGATACCGGTGGTGACCCTGAATGCCGAC
Source organism: Candidatus Fermentibacteraceae bacterium (assembly GCA_027067855.1). Classification (GTDB taxonomy): domain Bacteria; phylum Fermentibacterota; class Fermentibacteria; order Fermentibacterales; family JCC-6; genus Aegiribacteria. Next base: position 95,946 of record JAMOUX010000011.1, on the reverse strand, counting down.
GACGCGGTTAACATCTTCAACATGGGATACGTAGCCATGGAGAAGAAGTTCAAAACCATGACTCCCGCCAACGACTGGCATCCGGTCAACAAGAAACTGCCCAACGGCTACAACACTTTCAATGTCTACACCAGCCAGGCGGGGAGTCAGTCGGTGATGGACAGCCTTCACTACGTCTCTCCCGGCGACACGGTGCTGACGTACGCGAAGGACATTCCCGGTATGTCCGGCATCTGCGTCCGGGATGAGGATACGAAGCACAGGGTGGTCCACCTGAGCGCCTGGGATGCGGATTCGTATACCGCCGACGGAGGATGGCAGATTTTCTATAACGTGATCAAGTGGACGGCGGGTACCATTTCGCATCAATTCGGAACTCTCTTGATAGAAGAGGGATTCGACGATCCCAATGATTACAGCTGGGTGGATCCCGGGGTCGGCAAGGATTTTTACGGGTATCTCGAGAGTCCGTGGGTCTTCATCCCCGATGATAACCTGAACACCGATTCTTACAACGCGGTGTTGCAGTTCAAGCATTGCTACTGGACCAGGAGCAAGGTGACGGCCGGCGGGTACATGCAGATAGATACCACGTACTCGGATACCTCCACCGTTTCCTGGCTGCAATTGAAAGATTTCAATCACGGCGGGTACAGCGATACGTCCGGCACGGGTTACCCGGGAGGAGAGGGAATCCCGATCTTCACGGGAGCCAGCCCGGGATACTCCTCTACGAGCCCTACCCTGACCCTGGAGGAAGCCGATCTCGACAGTTACAGGGGCAAGTACGCGAAATTCCGCTGGGTTTTCGGCATCAAGGACAAGGCCGCCAACACCGATGACGGCTGGGTGGTGGATGACATCATGCTGATGCTTCTGCCCGACAGTACCTCCGATACGTTGAGGATGGACCCATGGGGGCTTCATCCCGACAATGTCGCCATACAGCCCAGGTACTGGCATCACGGCGCCATGAGTTCTTTCTACGACGGATGGTACTACCACCATCTCAACACCATAGATTCCACCTTCAAGTACGATCAGGGGTATGCCTGGACAACCTGGGGCTTGTTCGGGTACATCGGCGGGTGGATTCACGACGGCAAGAACGATTCATGGCAGATAGGCATGACGGTCAAGCCGAGCTTTACTCCCGATCCGGACCCGGCGCCCACCATCTACAACGGCAGCAGGTACTCCGGAAACGACCTCCGTATCGATGACGGGAAGTACAACACTCTTGAGACGTCGTACCTGCTCTCCGAGAGCTACGACGTTTCCAGTGTCGGCGGGTACAGCCATATCCTCATGAGGATATACCGTTGCGTCAGGGTTTTCGGCGACGATGCGGTCATACACGTCGGGTTCTCCGTGGATAGCCTACCCCCGGATCCCATGAACCTGAGCCAGGATAACTGGTTCCGTGTATTCGACTATGTTTCGGCGGACCATACGGAGTGGAATTTCGAGGAAGATCCTCCAATAGATCTCACGAGGGCCTTCGAACAGGCCCTGAAAGATAGCAGCTACAAGTACTTCTGGCTTCGTTTCGGGCTGTTCTCCGGACCGGGTACGTCGAACTTCGGGGGCTGGAATCTGGATAACATAGAGATTTGGGGAAACAATTTCTAGGAGATTGTCATGTTGAAAACGAGAGGAAAACGCGGATCGGCCCTGGTACTGGTGATGGTGTCTGCCGTGGTGTTCTCAATCATGGTGGCGGCTCTTTACACTCTCTTCCGCGCCAACACTGAGACCCAGGCCTGGGCCAAGGAAAAGATACAGGCCAGGTTCACTGCCGAGGCCGGCGTGAACATGGCCGTGTACATGATCTTGGAAGGGGCGGACGTGCCCCAGGGGCACATGCCCATAAAATTCATCCCCGAAGGCAGTGGTGACTGGAAGTTCCTGGGAGAAGACATGGGGTGGGTCCAGGTATGGGTGGATCCCCACAATAACAACGACGAGGTTTCCAGCGCCAACGCTTACGAGGTGAGGGCCATGTCCAAGGTCAAGTCCGAGGACCAGGACTTTTCTTACGGCCTGGCTTCGCTGATACTTCCCAGGAACTTCGCCGTCTACGCGACTTTCCTGAACCATGCCGGCGGCGGTTTTTACGGTGACGACTACAGGTTCGACGGCCCGTTCCATTCCAACGAGCCTCCATGGGTGTACAGCGAGACGCCGGGAAGGGACAGGGACCCCTGGTTCTATTCCTTCTCCGTGGCCGCTCCCTACTACTACTACAGTAATGGGGTTATCAAGGAACAGGCCACCACCCCACACTACGGCAACCTCTGGATGGAGCCGTACGAGAAGATGACGATGGGCGAGCCCTTCTTCATACTGAACGCGGATACCGTGCCTTTCGGTCCGGACAAGGTTCGTTGGGAAGTAACGAAGACGGCCGCCTACAACGGCGGACTGGTGCTCGACCTTCCCGACGGGGCCAGGATGATACTCCACAAGGATACGTTGCTGGTGAAGCGCGACGAATCCACCGCCGAAGAGGCATACGACCTGGCCGCCCTGTCCAAAAGAGTGGTGTGGATCAACAACGGTCAGAGCGGCACCGTCTACCTCAAAACCGAGGAAGGGATGGGGGGAGGCACCGACTGGAGGGTGCACGGGCTTCCCGACAGCCTGGCTGTCACCATCGCCGTCACAGGAAACATTGCCGCTTCCGGGCCCATACTCTACCATACCATGGATCTCGCCAATGATGACCTCGCGGTTATGCTGGGCATTCTCAACATCTACGGCAACTTCTACATAGCCCTGGATCCGGACCTGGTTTCCGGGTACGACGATTGGAAAGATACCCGCTGGGATATAAGCACCAGTGATAAAGACTACCCCAAAGGCCTCGAGGTGGACGCCGTGATCATGGTGCTGGGTGGAGAATTCGTCCTTGAAGATACATCGGATCCGTCCTACTGGCCCTCCCCCGCGGTGGATTTCGCCATAGTGGGAGGGTACATCGTCGACGAGGAGGGAGTCACCACGTGGGTCGGCGGCGGTTCTGATCAAGGTTACTACACCTTCTGCGTGTACGATCCCAGGCTCATGACCAGGCACCCGCCGTTCTTCCCCCAGACAGGGATATGGGACGTGGCGTACTGGGACGAGCGCCCGACCATGAACGACGATCCGGCCAGCACCGACTACATCGGCAGGGACATGTTGTGAGTCGGGAGAAGTGCCGAGCTTGAGCGTGAACACGGGTGAGTCGATCGGGGGCCGCCGGGGGGCGGCCCTCGCCGTAGTGATGTTTTTCACCCTGGTCATGAGTATCCTCGCCTCCGCGCTGTACGCGCTCTACCGCAGCAACGTGAACAGTTACATCTACACGAGGAACGGAAACGCCGCCGGTTACTGCGCCGAGGCCGGAGCCAGGCTGGCGGTTCACCACCTCTCGGAGAACACCTTCTTCCCGACGGCGACCCGACCCTCCTTTCTGCCCGGAGCCACGCAAGAAGGCCGGATCGACCTTCCGTGGGAAAACGGAAGCGCACTCGTGGTAATAGATCCCAGGAACAACGTGGAAAACGTCAACGCCATCCGTGGGGTGCAAATAAGGAGCAGGGGTTTCTATCTCGACGCCGGTTCCGACGTCAGTGTGACTTACGCCCCGGATTATCCTTCCAGGTATGCGCTTCTGGTGGACAGGGAGATCCCGCCGGGGTTCTTTACCGACGGCACGGTGGTGGATGGACCGGTCCACTGCAACGGGGACATTCACTTCGGAAGCGTGACCCCGGATTCATCGGATGATCCCTTTGTCGCCGAGGTGTCCACGACCCCTTTGGGAGGTTTCGTTTTTTCCGATGCGGGCCGGTCCGGGGTGCCGCATCCCCCGGGCAGCAGGACATGGGTCCGTCCCTACACGAGGCACAGGGGCGGCGCGCCCAGCTGGAACCCTTCCGCTCCCGTGGTGGATTTCCGGAGGCTCGGCAATTACTTCGCTGGACTGGGAATGACGGCGCACGGCATGGGTACCTTCATCGTGGGCGCCAAGAGGATCATCCTGGACGGCAATACCATGAAGATCAAGACCGCTGAAACGGGGCCGGTCTCCGTTCTGGAACTTGGGAGGGATAAGAACCTGGTCTTCGTGGCCAACGGGGCCATGCCGGTGTACATAAAATCCGGCCGTCCCACCACGATACCCCTGACCATAGTCACCACGGGCAACGTTTACATATCCGGTAATATTTACGGTGAAACGGCGGGAAACTCGGGACCACTGGCCCTGGTATCCCTGGGAGACATAGTCGTGGCTTCGGATCCGTCGTACAGCGGGGAACACGATTGGTCCGCGCCGTGGGATATCCAGACGGAGGGCAACCTGGAAGTCAGGGCCTATCTCGCCGCGCCGTCGGGCGTCCTGCGCTCACAAAGCGTGCTGTATCCCGGCATCCCGGTGCACATGGTGCTGGCGGGAGGCCTGCTGGAAAAACGAATGGGCAGGCTGGGCACCGCCATGAGCGGCTACAGGCTGGTCATCCGCTACGACAACGGCCTGGGCAGGGTGATGCCGCCGCATTTTCCCATATTGGAGAACTGGATCATGATGTCCTGGACGGAAGATCCCGATTACGGGGGAAGGTCCATCCAGGACGACATGTACTGATTTTCGCGTTACCCGCCCAGCAGCAGCGAGGAGAGGTTGTCGGCGAACATTCCGGCGTACTCGTCCCCGGGGAAAGCGGAATGCAGGGCGCCGGCCGCGAGTTCGATGCTCTTTTCCAGGGGCAGGGTATAACGCATCCCGGTGAAGTTTCCACGAAATTCCGCCACTTCGTCGGCCACGTTTTCTTTTCCTATTATCACCCTGGCCATCAACTCGGCCAGCCGACCGAAGTCTTCTTCATCCATTCCGAACCTGGTCATCTCGGAGACCCCGGTCCTGATACCGCTGGAGAAGAGGAAACTGTCATCATCGGGGAGGGCCTGGTAGTTTACTATTATGTTGTTGGCCTGCAGCAGATCAGCTATCTCCGAGCCTTCGCCGTGTTCCGCCACCCGCACCAGTACCTGGTGGGTGTGGGTGTATCCTTCGGAAGGATCTCCCTCCACAGTCAGGCCGTTGTCCGCAAGGTGCCCCGCGAAAGCTTTCGCGTTGGACAACACCTTGTTCTGGTACTCGTTCTTGAAAGCGTTCATTTCCAGGGTGGCCACCAGGAGCCCCGTAAGAGTCGCCAGGTGGTGGTTGCTGGTGCTGCCGGGGAAGGCTCTGCTCACGATATCCAGCCAGAGCTTCCTCAGTGGGGTTCCCTTGTCCATGTTACTGACCACCACGCCCCTTTGAGGGCCGAAGAAGGTTTTGTGAGCGGATCCCGTAATCACGTCGGCGCCTTCGGCCAGCGGAGCCTGGAAGGCTCCGTAAAGCCCCAGGACGTGGGCCATGTCGTACATGATCACCGGTCTGTCCTCGCCCCAGTCCGCAACCTCATTCGCGAGTTCCTCGACCGGCTCGGGGTATATGAACATGCTCTTGCCGAAAATCACCAGTTCGGGCCTGACCTCCCTGACCATCTCCAGCATGCGCGGAACATCTATCCTGTAAGGATTGTCCTCCATCACCGGGAAGTTGACGCATTTCTCCTTTCCCGTTTCCGGATCTATCTCGACGAAGTTGAAAAGGGCTCCGAAAGGCTGGGAAGAGAGGTGGCCGCCCTTGCCCAGGTCGTTGTTCATGACCGACCTGAGCTTACGGAACGTGCCTTTGGGCGTGGAGCGGTTGACGAACTTCGTAACGGCTTCGAAAACCACCTGGTTGGCCATCTGCCCGCTTATGGGTCTCAATTCGGCCTGGGAACACTCGAAGTATTCTTTCAGCGCATCCGCCGCCTCTTCCTCGATCCTTTTTATGAAATCGGTTCCGTGATAGAAGTATATCTCCTTGCCCTTCATGCGCCTGTGCTCGGCGTACCTGCCGGCGGGATCGCATATCTCGCATATCTTCACAAGGGGGCTGGGGGTGTTCTCCGAGGGAATCAGGTTGATGCACCTTTTCTGTCTCCACGAGTTGTTCTCGACAATCCTGCCGAAAAGTTCGTCCATCTTGCCGCTGAGATCGTTCATATTATGCTCCTATAAATGTTGTCCGGGTTGTTTCTCGGGTCACATGGTCTCCAGCGAACCCCTCACGAGGTCCGGCGAGAGTACTATTATGCATGCCCCCCTGTGGTTGTCCAGGTTTCCGGTTATTTCCTCGATGGAAGACACTATCTCGTCAAGCGATGCCGACGGTACGAGGGTTATTATCGTCCTGGGTTCCGGCCTGGAACTGCCGAGGACGTCGAGGAACCCCGCAAATACCGGGGCGCCGGAAAGAACCTGTCCCATGAGATTGCCCTCATGGGTTACGGCTCCCGGCAATCCCATTCCCAGGAACAGTTCCATGATATCGTCGTAGGTATCCTTTTCCTGTACCACTATGATGAGCAGCTTGTCGTAAGTTTTGTTCCCGAGGCAGTCCAGGGCCGTGGCCGGGGCGGCGTGGTACAGGAATGCTTCTCTCAGGGAATACACGGTTTTACTGCTCAACATCTCGTAGCGTGATTTTCCGGTACCCAGTACCCGGCTGCAGGTCGCCAGGAGCCTCAGGTGGACGTCCGGATCGTCGGGAGGACCGACGATGGCGCAGAAGACGTGTACGCTCCTGCCGTCCATGGCGTCGAAATCCACCCCTTTCCGGGAGATTCCCAGGGCGAGGACGAAGCGGTCGATGCCGTCGACCTTGCAGTGGGGAATGGCTATCCCGTTTCCGAACCCGGTGGAACCTATTTCCTCCCTCTCGCGCAGAGCCTTTCGGATGGCTTCCCGGTTCGCACCGTCGAGGCCCGGCGCCCTGGTCACCAGCCTTGCGAGTTCGGCAAGGACTTCTTCCTTTGTAGTAGCTTTCAGGTTTAGCGAGCAGGATTCCGGCGCGAGATAATTGGAAAAATCCATGTTGTTACTCCAGCTTGGCTCCCTTGGTTACCGCCAGCTTCGAAAGCGGGGGACCGACGAGTTCGTTTACCAGTACCGAGAAGAGGACGATGTTGATCATGGACGACGTAATATCATGATTCGCGGCGAAGTAGGGTATGGTGTCCAGGAAGAGCACCAAGCCTATGGCCACTCCGGCCTGGGGTAGCATTCCAAGGCCCAGGTATTTTCTTATGAGCGGGTCGGAACCGGCGAGCCCGGCCCCGAGGTAAACTCCCGACATCTTCCCGACGGCCCTGGCTGTCACGAAGATTCCTCCCATGAGAAGTACGGAGGGAGAAGTGAGCACCCTCAGGTCCAGTTCGGCTCCCGCTATCGCGAAGAAGGCGGCGTAGAGCGGAGGGGAGAGGGAATCCAGCGCTCCCACTATCCTGTAGGTTTTCCTGGAGAGGTTGGCCATGACCATTCCCGCCGTCATGCTGGAAATGAGGGCGCTCAGGTGGAATGTGTTGGAAACCGCCGACAGCACCAGGACCAGGGACAGGGAGATTATCAGCATCTCGTTGGTTCTCCTCCTGTTCCTTGTGAGCACGTACAGGAGGAAACCGGTCACGGCGCCGATGAGGAGGGATGAAACTATCTCCAGCACCGCGTGGAAGATGGCATTCGACAGGCTGGCGGAACCTCCCAGGGAATTGGAGGCCACGGCTGCAATGGTGGAAAAAAGGATAAGGCACCCGGCGTCGTCCAGGGCCACTATTCCCAGCAAGTGATCGACGAAGGGTCCCCTGGCCTTCAGATCCCTTATCACCGCGACCGTTGCGGCAGGTGCGGTGGCGGAGGCTATGGCTCCCAGGATGGCCGCAAGGGCGAGATGCATGCCGGCGACGACCAGGAGGGCCGTTACCGCGATGAACGTGATGAAGAGTTGAAAGAGCGTTATGATCACCACCGGTTTTCCTATGGCCCTGAGCTTCACGAGGCTGAACTCGCTGCCTATGACCAGGGCTATCAGTGCGAGGGCGATTTCGGTTATCGATGCCAGGGTGGCGTCCAGGTCGCGATGCACCAGTCCCAGCATGGAGGGGCCCAGCAGCAGCCCGGCCAGTATGAAGCCGGTGATGGCAGGCAGGTTGAATTTCTCGGCGGCCCTGCCCAGGAAGAAGCTTCCCATCAGCAGTATGCCCACCCCGAAGACCAGGTGCCTGCTGAACTCGTCCTTCAGCTGGAGGAGCAGGGTTGAAAGGTCTTCCAACGGAATCCTTCCCGGGTTGGGGTTGGGACACACCAACTCACAATTGCGTGATGCGGCAGAATAACCGCGAAGGGCGCTGCGGTCAACCTCGAGATTTTCCCGGCCGGATTTTGATTATATTCCGCACCGCTGAGTTTCTGAGCGAAATCCCGAAAGGCAGGCGAGTTGAACGTCGAAGAGATAAGGAATGCTTACAGGGAATCGTCGGACAGGCTCTCGAGACTAAAGGAGGGTCTTTGACTATCCCGGCATGCTGAAAAGAAGCGGTGAATTGCGCAAGATGATGGCGGAACCGGGTTTTTGGGACAACAGGGACGCCGCGATGAAGACGATCAGGGAGAATAACGGGCTCCAGGCGTGGATCGATCCGGTCTCCGGCCTGGAAGAGCGGCTGGAAAGCTTGAACATGGCCCTGGAACTCCTGGAATCGTCTCCCGACCGGGACCTTGCCGAAGAGAGTTCCTCCATGATGAAATCCGTGCTGAAAGAGCTGGACAGGCTCGAGTTCATGCGGATGCTCTCCGGAAAGCACGACAGGAAGGACGCCATCCTGACGATACGTTCCGGTGCCGGCGGCCAGGACAGCCAGGACTGGGCCGAAATGCTGATGAGGATGTACATGCGCTGGGCGGAGAAACAGGGTTTCGAAGTCGAGGTGCTGGACATCAGCGAGGGGGGGATAGAAGGAGGAATACGCGAGGCGGTCATCGAGATAAAGGGACCGTGGGCCTACGGATACCTGAGGGCGGAACTCGGGATTCACAGGCTGGTCAGGAAATCTCCCTTCGATCAGAATCACAGGAGGCACACCAGTTTCGCCTCGGTGTTTCCGATGCCGGACATAGAGGACGAGATAGAGATAGAACTGCGCGACGAGGATCTCAGGGTGGATACTTTCCGGGCCAGCGGAGCCGGGGGACAGCACGTCAACAAGACTTCCTCCGCGGTGCGGATAACTCATATCCCCACCGGTACCGCCGTGACCTGCCAGAACCAGCGGTCGCAGCACAGGAACCGGGAAGTGGCCAGGAGGATCCTGGTGGCCAGATTGTACCAGCTGGAAGAGGAAAAGCGCAGGGCGGAAAGGGCGAACCTGGAAAAGACGAAGAAGGACGTTTCATGGGGCAACCAGATAAGATCCTATGTGTTGCATCCGTACCAGATGGTGAAGGACCACAGGACGGGGATGGAAACATCCGACGTCGAGAGTGTTCTTTCCGGTAACATACAGGACTTCATGGAAGAGTATCTGAGAATGAACGGCACCCGGGAACCGGAGGATTAAATGGCCGATGAGAAGGTGGATTCCAGGCGGGAGAAGCTGGAAAGATTACGCCGTATCGGAGTGGATCCGTATCCGGCCGGGTCGGTTCGGCCCACTCCGATAGAAACCGTCAGGAACAGGGAAGAAAACGACGAGGATGTGGTGATATCCGGACGGCTGACCGCACGGAGGGAGCACGGTAAAACCGTTTTCGCCGATCTCAGGGACGCCACGGGAAGCATCCAGCTTTATTTCGGCAGGAAGGTGCTGGACGAGTCGGCGTGGGAACTCCAGAAGCTCCTGGACCTTGGAGACCTGGTTCAGGTAAAGGGACCGGTTTTCACTACCAGGACCGGCGAACTCACGGTGAAGTGCACGGAGGTGACGCTTCTCTGCAAGAGCCTGAGGCAACTGCCGGTGGTCAAGGTGGATTCGGAAGGGGTCGCTCACGACGAGGTCACCGACAGGGATTTCCTCTACAGACACCGTTGCGTGGATCTCCTGATCAACCCTTCCTCCCGCCGGCGTTTCGAAAACAGGAGCAGGATAATAACCCGGCTCAGGGAGTACCTGGACTCCAACGGTTTCCTGGAAGTGGAAACGCCGATCCTGCAGCCCATTTACGGCGGCGCGGCCGCGGAACCCTTTGAAACCCTGTACGAAAGCATGAACAGCAAGTTCTACCTCAGAATAGCCACGGAACTCTACCTGAAGCGGCTGGTGGTGGGAGGATTCCAAAAGGTTTACGAGATAGGCAAGGACTTCAGGAACGAGGGTATAGACAGGACCCACAGTCCCGAGTTCACTCAGCTGGAGCTTTACGAGGCTTATTCCGATTACGAAGGCATGATGAAACGGTTCGAGGAAATGCTCGCCGGCACGGCCGACGTCCTGGGACTGGGGGACGGATTCACGTACCAGGGGCACGCCATAGGAATCCGACCGCCCTTCCGCAGGCTGGGCTACAAGGAAGCCCTCTCGAAAGCCAGCGGCGAAGACTTGTTCTCCTGGGAGCCGGCCGACCTGCTGGAACTCATGTCCGAAAAGGGCCTTAAATCCGGATCGGCGGATCGTATCACTCTGCTGGACAAACTGTTTGATTATTACGTAGCCGACCGGATAGTGGAACCCACGTTCGTGGTGGACTACCCGGTGGAGATGTCACCCCTGGCCAAGCGTAATCGGCGTGATGAAACGGTGACCGAGAGGTTCGAGGCTTTCATAGCCGGTTTGGAAGTGGCCAATGCCTTCAGCGAGCAGAACGACCCCGTTCTTCAAAGGAATATCCTGGAGGAACAGGCGGCCGGAAGCGCCCACAGGCAGGGAACGGTGGACGAGGATTTCCTGTACGCCCTGGAGGTGGGGATGCCTCCCACGGGGGGAATGGGAATAGGGATCGACAGGTTGGTGATGCTTCTTACCGACACCGGAAGGATACGGGATACGATACTGTTCCCTCACCTCAGGCGGGCCGAGGGGTGAAAATTACCCTGGTCGCCGCCGTTGCACGGCGACAGATACTCAGCAGGGCTAATTCCGGGTTCGTGAGGACGATATCCGTGCTCTCCGTGATCGGAATAGCCATAGGTGTTGCTGCGCTGGTGATACTTAACTCATTCATGGACGGCTTTTCCGACACCATCATGCGCAATCTTGCCTCGATGAATCCTCCCGTCGAGGTACGGATACCCGGAGGCGGCCTGTTCGGAGACCGGGAATTCCGGCAGGCGGTGGAGATCCTGTCCCGCTTTCCTTCGGTCGACGGGGTTTCCCCGGTGCTGGAAAAGACGGTGGTGCTTGCAGGAAAGAACGGTGAAGTGGCCGGCGCGAAATTCAGGGGAGTGGATTGGAACGTGGAGCCGCGCCTGGCGGGTGGAGACGGACCGGATCTATCGGGGGCCGGAGAAGGTGAAATCGTGCTTGGCACGGTATTGGCAGGCAGGTTGGGGGTTTCCGCTGGCGATACCGTGAGGCTGGCGTATACCGACTCGGTTCGATTCTCATCCATGGGTACATTGTTGCTGGACACCATTATGGCGATACGAGTGGCCGATGTCACCGATTTCGGTATAGAAGAGTACAATTCTTCGATGGTGCTGGGCGACCTGAGCACCGCTTCGCTCATGTTCGGGGATGGAGTCAGGGCCACCACCCTGAGTGTCGGATTGGCGGAGGATGCGGACCCGGTGTCCACGGCGGCGTCGATCAATTCCGCGATGCGCGAGGCTTTCGTATCCGGCGGGATGGAATACATGGTATGCAACGCTTTCGTGACGTATCACAGGAACCTTTTCGCCGCCCTGGGCCTGGAGAAGATGGGCATGACCATCGTGCTTGCGCTCATAGGGGTGGTGGCGCTGCTCAATCTCCTGAGTACCCTTACCATGATAGCCATGGAACACAGGAGAGATTGCGGGGTGCTGAGATCCATGGGGGCTTCGCCGGGGATGGTGCTGTCCATAGCCGTGTTCCAGGGCGGAATGATAGGGTCGTGCGGGGCGCTGGCCGGCGTCCTGTTCGCTCTTGCGGCGATATTCACGATTAACGGGTATTTTCCTATCAGGCTGGAGAGCAGCGTATACTGGATAGACACCCTGCCCGGGGAAGTGCGTCCCGGCTTCATTCTCCTGGTGTTCTGTTCCACCCTTGCGGCGAGCCTGCTGGTTTCCCTGTTTCCGGCGATTTCCGCCGTAAGGATTCCCCCTGCGGAGGCGGTGAGATATGAATGACCCGACGGTACTGTCGGCGGAGGACATCTGGAAATCCTACGGGGACGGTGACGACAGTTTATCCATCCTCCGGGGCGCTTCCGTGCGGATCTCCGCGGGGGAAGTCGTGTCCGTAATGGGTCCAAGCGGTTCCGGGAAGAGCACGTTTCTCCACGTGTGCGGAGTGCTGGATCCCCCCGACAGGGGAAGAGTCGTTGTGGGGGGCGTGGATGTCTGGTCCGTGGGCGAGTCCAGGCGGGCGGCGATGAGGAACAGGTATATCGGGTTCATTTTCCAGTTTCATCACCTCCTGGAGGAGTTCACTCTGCTGGAGAACGTCGCCATGCCGGCGATGCTGGCCGGGGAGCCCAGGAAGCTCGCCCTGGAGAAGGCGGCGGAACTCATGGAAGAAGTGGGATTGCAAGATAGGGCGGACCACTTTCCGTCCGAGTCCTCAGGCGGTGAGCGTCAGCGGGCGGCGGTGGCCAGGGCGCTCATCCTCTCTCCCGCGGTGGTGCTTGCGGACGAGCCCACGGGTAACCTGGACGCGCCGAACAGCAAGGTCATAGAAGATCTCATGCTGGAACTGGCGGAGAAGAGGAAGCAGGCTTTCCTGGTGGCCACCCATGACCTGGAATTGGCGGCGAAGGCCCATCGCAGGCTTGTGCTGGAGAACGGCAGGCTGGTTTCGTGACGTTTAACTCCTGATGATTGCTGAACGGCTGAAATACAAGTATTTTTGGAACAAATGCCGCGGTGGTCGGTAGAGTGTTCCAAACGGAGGAATCGATTGGCTGAGAAATTCACCGAGAAGGCCAGGGCCGCATTCGAAATAGCGGTCACGGAAGCGGAGAGATCCGGGCACAGCAAGGTAGCCTCGGAACACATACTCTACGGGCTCATCAGCGTTAGGGGGGCTGTCGCGCTGATGATTCTCCACGAACTGGGAATACGCATAGGGGTTTTGAGGACGCGGCTCGAAAATCTCATGAGGCGCCCCATGGCTAACGAGATAACCATAGGCGGCAGTATGGGGCTCACCACGAAAGCTAAGCTGGTTCGGATAGAGGCTCAGAAGAGGGCCCGGGCCGAGGGGGCTCCGTCCGTGGGTACCCAGCACCTTCTTATGGGGCTCCTGGCCATAGGCACGTGTCAGGCTTCCAACATCCTGAGGGAACGGGGCATATACCTCAAGGACGTGGAGGAAGTGGTCAAGACCCTGCCGAAGCATGTGGAATCGCAGGGCGAAATGGAGCAGGAAGCGTCCGGGCAGGAGATGCCGGGGATCGAGTATTTCTGCAGAGACCTGACTAAGCTGGCCCGGGAGGGCAAGCTGGACCCGGTCATCGGTCGCGAAAAGCAGATAAACAGAGTCATGCAGGTTCTTTGCAGAAGGAAGAAATCCAACCCGATCCTCATCGGCGAGCCAGGTGTGGGCAAGACGGCGATAGTCGAGGGTCTGGCAAGGTTGATAGCCCAGGGTAAGACTCCAAGCATATTGTCGGACAAAAGGATACTGGCGCTTGACATGGCGGCGGTGGTGGCGGGCACCAAGTACAGGGGCCAGTTCGAGCAGAGGCTTAAGCATTTGTTGAACGAGATCAGCGCTTCGGGTAACATCATCCTTTTCATAGACGAGGTTCACATACTGGTGGGCGCCGGTGCGGCGGAAGGGGCCATGGATGCGGCCAACCTGCTCAAGCCGGCTCTTGCCAGGGGAGAATTGCAGTGCATAGGCGCCACCACGTTGGACGAATACAGGAAGAAAATAGAAAAGGATGGCGCCCTGGAACGCAGGTTCCAGCCGGTTCCGGTGGATCCTTCCAGCGTCGAGGAGACCATAGAGATACTCGAAGGGCTCAGGAAGAGATACGAGGAGCATCATGGCACCCGGTATACCGACGGCGCCGTCCAGGCGGCGGCGAAGCTGGCCGCGCGGTACATAACCGGCAGGTATCTTCCCGACAAGGCGATAGACGTTCTCGACGAGGCCGGTGCCAAGAACAGGGTCGCCCAGTGCACGCTTCCCGGCAAGGTGCTCGAGATGATGGGCAGTCTTTCGGAACTCAGGAAGATGAGGAGCGAGGCGGAAGAGGCCGACGACGTCGTCATCCTGCAGGAGATAGATGAACAGGCGGGCAAACTGGAGAAACGCATAGAGGCCGAGAAGGCGGTTTGGTTGTCCGGCGTTCATACCTCCCCGGTGACGGAGGAGGAAGTGGCTTCCGTCGTGGCGGACATGACCGGCATACCGGTAAGCAGGGTGGGCAGAAGCGAGACGGCGAGGCTGCTGGACCTGGAGGAAAGGCTCGCCGTGCGCATCGTGGGTCAGAAGGAAGCCATAGAGACCATTACCGCGGCCATACGCAGGAGCAGGGTAGGTTTGAGGGACGTGAATAAGCCTGCGGGAACCTTCCTTTTCCTGGGGCCGTCCGGGGTGGGTAAAACGGAGACCGCCAGGATACTGGCCGAACTGGTTTTCGGCGATTTATCGGCTCTTATAAGGATAGACATGTCCGAATTCCAGCAGAGTTTCGCCGGTTCGAGACTGATAGGGGCGCCTCCGGGTTACATAGGATACGACGAGGGTGGGCAACTTACCGAGAAGGTCAGGAGGAGACCCTATTCCGTGGTTCTGCTGGACGAGATCGAGAAGGCCCATTCCGACATGTACAACATGCTGCTGCAGGTTATGGATTACGGCAGGATGACCGATAATTACGGCAGAGAGATAGATTTCACCAATACGATAATGATAATGACCAGTAACATAGCTTCAAGGAATCTGCTTACCGGCGGAAAACTGGGTTTCGCTCCCGAGGACGGGGACGGCGGGGCCCGCAGGATGCAGCACATGGTGATGGATGCGGTGAAGAACAGGTTCAACCCGGAGTTTCTGAACAGGCTGGATGAGATAGTGGTCTTCAATCCCCTGGAATTTTCCGATATGGAGAAGATAGTATCCCTCCAGATGGACCCGGTGGAGGAGAGGTTGTCGGAACTGGGCATTTCGCTGGCCCTCGCTCCGGAGGCGATAACCCTGATAGCTGAGACGGGTTTCGATCCGGAGGCGGGAGCGAGACACATACGAAAGACCATACGGAGGCTCCTGGAAGATCCGCTCACCGACGCCATACTCAGGGGGCTCTTTTCCCCGGGCGACACCGTGCTGGCGGTGAGGGACGGCGGCAGGATCGCTTTCAGACACGAGAAACACGAGGAGGGGGCGAAGGCCTCCGAAGGCAGCGAACACATCGTCCAGGGAAGAGTCGAAAATTGAAGTGCATCATTCCGATCCTGATACTGCTTTCGATGGCGGTAAGCGGACAGGCTCTTCCTGTACTGTCCGTGGAGGTTGCCGGAAATGCCTACGTAAGCGCTGAACTCGTCCTTGACGTTTTCGGACTGCGACCCGGAGACGATTTTTCGGAGTTCGATCCGGCCGAGGGAGTGCGGGACTTGTTCAACCTGGGGTATTTCGCTGACATCGAGGTGCTGGCCGATACCACGGCCGACGGGGTGGAAGTGGTGGTGTCAGTGAATGAGAACAGGCTGCTTGACAGGGTGGAGTTCAATAACCCCGGGCACCTGGATGTCGATGACGTGCTTGATTCCCTGGCCTTCCTTCCCGGTCAGACCGTCTCGCCCGCGCAGGTGGAGGCGGCCAGACGCATAGTACTGCATTTCTACGCCGAGAAGCACCGTCACATGGCCGAGGTCGTTCCGCGGTGGCTGGATCCCGACGACAACAACCGAAGCGTTCTGGTGTTCGAGTGCGACGAAGGTCCCGATGTAAGAGTGGGAAAAATAGAGTTCCTGGGTAACGAGGCTTTCGACGACGGCAAACTGAGGAGCAGAATGCAGACCAAGCAGGACTCGTTCTGGCGCTCCGGGCGATTCAGGAGAAGCGAGTTCGAAGCCGACCTGGATTCCGTGGTCGCCTTTTACAGGAACAACGGTTACCCTGAGATGAGAATAGTGGATGTCAGTGAGTCGATGCTCGACGACGGCAGGCACCTGAAGTTCGAAATCACGGTGGACGAGGGAGACCATTACACTTTCGGAGAACTCTCCGTAACCGGCAGCGAAGCTTTCAGTGACTCATTTCTCGTATCGGTGATGAAGATGCGGCCGGGGGACGAGTACAGCGCCGAGAAACTTCATGAGACCCTGATGACGATGTACGAGTTGTTCCAGGAGAAGGGTTATTTTTACGCCGACATCGAGCCCGTGGTCACTCAGGGGGCCGTAAACGGAACCATGAACGTCGAGTACGTGGTGGCGGAGGGTAAAAGGGCCCACATACGCAGGATAGAGATAACCGGCAACGACAGGACTTTCGAGAACGTCATAAGGCGGGAACTTGTGATATATCCCGGTGACCTGTTCCAGAGGTCGGCCCTCATGAGGAGTTACCGCAATGTGTACTATCTCAACTATTTCAGTGATGTTGCGGTGGATTTCAGGTACCTGGAGGATTCTCCGGACGTCGATCTGGTGATGGATGTGACCGAGAAGACCACCGGCAAGGCCGGAGTGGGCGCCGCCTACGGGGGTGATACCGGTTTCAGCGGTTTTGTGGAATTGGGCGAAACCAACCTCTTCGGCAGGGGACAGAGCCTCACTTTCAACTACCAGTTCTCCAAGAAGAGAAACGATGTGAGCATAGGTTTCACCGAACCTTGGATGTTCGACACTCCGCTGTCTTTGGGCGGGGAGCTGTTCCACACCACGTTCCAGGAGAAGGAGTACAACAGGCGGAGGACCGGTGGCGCCGTGGTGGTGGGAAGACCGCTGCCGTGGATAGACTACGGTTCGGCCTCCGTGCGGTACGGTCTCGAGAAAGTGAACGTGTTCGACATCACCGGGGATTCCACCAGTTATTACTATTCGCTCAGGGACATGGAATGGCCCAGGTGGACCAGTTCGACCACCATCACCTTCACGAGGGACAGCAAGGACAGAAAGATGTTCGCTTCCACCGGTTCCGTGAACAGGGTCACCGCCGAGTTCGCCGGGGGCATACTCGGCGGCAACATCGGTTTCCAGAAGTACCTTTTCGACAGCAGCTGGCACGTTCCGTCCTTTTGGCAATTCATATTCTTCCTCAGGGCGAGGGTTGGTACGATAGGGGCGCTGGGAGGCAGGGAACCTCCCGCCTACGAGTTGTTCGAACTGGGCGGCACCGGGTTCTACGGTATCAGGGGTTATCCGCAGGATGCGATAACCGCCGTGGACGGATATGACAAGGTGGGTGGGAAATCCATGCTGATACTCACCGCCGAATATCGCTGGAGAATTATAGATCAACTGCAACTGGCGCTGTTGGCGGATGCAGGTAACACGTGGAGATCATGGTCGGCCAGCGACTTTTCCGATCTCCGGCGAGGCATGGGAGCGGGCATAAGGATAGAGGTACCGATGCTCGGAGTCATAGGGTTCGATTACGCATACGGGTTCGACGGCCCCGAGGGCGGCTGGGAACCGCACTTCCAGTTCGGCACCATGTTCTAGTTCCGGAAGCCCGGGCCGTGCACATCACGGAGGAACCAATGAAAGAAACTCTTGTCGCTATGCTGGTCGTGGCCGGTGTCACGTATTCCCAGTCCATCGCCGTGGTGGACTCGGACAGGATTTTCGAGAATTTCAGCGAGGTTGCGGATGCCACGGAACTCCTGGAAAAGGAGATGGAGGAGTGGGAAGCCCACGCCGATTCCCTCCAGGAAGAGATCGACGCCATAAGGAGCGACCTGGAATACACCATGGTAATGAGTCCCGAGCACAGAAGAGAGAGGGAGGCCCTGCTGCGGGAGAAGACAGCCGAATTGCAGGAGTTCCTGGCCGCGACCTTCGGACCGGGAGGGCTCGTGGAACGCCGGAACACCGAACTCGTCGCTCCCATAGTTTCCAGGATAAACGAGGTGGTCCGGGAAATAAGCGTGGAGGAGGACTTCGACCTTGTGCTGGACTCTTCGGGCGGGCTGGTGGTGTATGCATCGGGGGCGATCGACATAACGGACATGGTTCTTGAGAGGCTCGCCACCGGTGGAGAATACTGATATGAAACTCGCCGTCCTGGCGGAAAAAATAGGCGCCGTGCTGCTGGGGCCGGACGGTGACGTCCGGGTTTCCGGGGTATCCACCTTGCAGGACGCCGGGCCGGGGGACGTATGCTATTACGGTAACAGGGCGTACCGGAAGTACCTGTCCACTACCTCGGCTCTTGCGGTTATAACCGGGGAGAAGGTGGAGACTTCATCCAGGAATCTCCTCCTGGTGGAGCATCCGCAAAAGGCTTTCAGTGAGGCGCTGGTGTTATTCGGAACCCCGGTATCCTCGGGATTTCCGGGAATACATCCCTCCGCGGTTGTACATCGGGATGCGGATCTTGGCGAGGGAGTTTCCGTCGGACCGTGTTCCGTCATAGACGCGGACGTTGTGATGGGCGACGGAACACGAATCGGTTCCGGTTGTTACGTCGGACCGGGAGCGAGAATCGGGAGTGATTGCATATTCTATTCCGGGGTACATGTTTATCATGGGTGCGTGGTGGGAGACAGGGTGATCCTTCATTCCGGCGTGGTTATCGGAGCGGATGGATTCGGGTTCATCCCGGGGCCCGACGGACCCTTGAAGGTTTCCCAGAACGGTAACGTGGTCCTTGGTGACGACGTGGAGATCGGCGCCGGTTCCACGATAGACCGCGCGGTGGTGGGCAGCACCCGCATAGGCGACGGGACCAAGATCGACAACCTTGTTCACGTGGCCCATAATGTGATCATGGGTTCGGGTTGCCTCGTGGCGGCCCAGACGGGAATAGCCGGAAGCACCGTGGTGGGTGACAACGTGACTTTCGGCGGTCAGGCGGGAATCACCGGGCACGTCAGAATCGGGGACGGGGCGGTGGTGGCGGCACAGTCGGGCGTGATGAAGGACGTTCCGGCCGGGATGACAGTTTCCGGGTATCCCGCCAGGGAGCATGACAAGTCAGTAAGGATGAGTGCGGCCCTCGGGGACCTTCCCAGGTTCCGTCGCAGGGTATTGGATTTCATCGAAAGATCAGGGGAAGAAGGGAACGTTGAATGAGCGACTTCCAGACCACTCTTGCAAAACCGGCTTCCTACAGGGGAATAGGCCTGCATCTCGGAAAAGATACGACGATAACCTTCAAGCCCGCTCCGGCGGATACCGGCATAGTTTTCGTAAGGGTCGACGTGCCCGAGAGGCCGAGAATACGTGCGTTCCTGGAGAATGTCAGGCAGGTTGAGGAACAGTCGAGGCGTACCACCCTGGGTTGCGATTATTACGAGGTTCATACGGTGGAGCACGTACTCTCGGCGTTGTACGGCCTGGAAATAGACAACTGCATCATCGAGATCGATTCCGACGAGCCTCCCGAACCCAGCGACGGATCGGTGCGGAGTTACCTGAAAGTGCTGGAAGAAGCCGGTGTCGTTGAACTCGAAAAACCCTGCAAGGTCATTACCATAGACAGGCCCGTTAACGTGGAAGCTTTCGGAGCCACCCTCACCGCCGTGCCCTACGACGGACTGAAAGTGAGTTTCACCATAGATTTCGATCATCCGGTACTGGGAACCCAGTACCTGTCCCTGGACATTACCCCGGAGACTTTCAGGGACGAGATAGCTCCCGCCAGGACCTTTTGTCTGTATGAAGATGTGAAACAACTCCAGGAGAAGGACCTCATAAAGGGGGGAACACTGGACAACGCGGTGGTGGTGAGCGACGACGGTATCATGAACGACACGCCCCTCAGGTTTCCGGACGAGTTCGTCAGACACAAGATACTTGACCTCCTGGGGGACCTGTCCCTCTTGGGCGCCAGGCTGAAAGGGCACATCATCTCGGCGAAATCCGGGCACGCATCCAATATAGA
The DNA here is from genome assembly GCA_027067855.1 of Candidatus Fermentibacteraceae bacterium. Classification (GTDB taxonomy): domain Bacteria; phylum Fermentibacterota; class Fermentibacteria; order Fermentibacterales; family JCC-6; genus Aegiribacteria. The sequence continues at coordinate 75,886 of JAMOUX010000011.1, read as the reverse complement.
ACTTGTCCGGGCGATATACCGGACGTGCAGGAAGAGTGGGACCGATTTGTTGACGGATGGGAAGTGGGATGTGACCGACATAATGTCCCTGCTGCCCCACAGGTACCCGTTCCTCCTGGTGGACAGGATACTGGAGGTCGAGCCCGACAAGAGGATAGTGGGGTTGAAGAACGTTTCGATCAATGAGGCCTTTTTCCAGGGACATTTTCCCGGGAGGCCGATAATGCCCGGGGTGCTCGTGATCGAGGCGATGGGCCAGGTCGGGGGTCTGATGCTCTTCAACTCCGTCGACGATCCTTCCGAATGGTTGGTATACTTCACTGGCCTGGACAAGGTGCGCTTCAGGAACCCGGTATGGCCGGGAGATCAATTGATCTTCGAACTTGAAATGGTTCAGAGGAGGGGGCCCATGTGCAAAATGAAGGGAGTGGCCAGGGTGGACGGAAAGGTGGCGGCGGAAGCCATGCTCATGGCCATGCTGGTGAAGAAAAAATGATACATCCCACCGCTGTAGTGGAATCGAAACTTCCCGGTGACGTGACCGTGGGACCTTACGCCGTGATAGGCCCGGAGGTTCGAATGGGAAGCGGAGTGGTGGTGGGGGCGCATGCCTTTGTGCGGGGGCCCTGCACTCTGGGAAACGATGTCCGCATAGGTCCTTCCGCCGTGGTGGGGACGGATCCCCAGGACCTGAAGTACGAGGGGGAGAGGACCGAACTCGTCATCGGTGATCGTACCGTCATACGTGAATTCGCCAACATAAACAGGGGAACGGTGGAATCGGGGCGCACCGTGGTGGGTTCGGACTGCCTGGTTATGGCTTACGTCCACATTGCCCACGATTGCGTGATAGGTGACAGGGTCATCCTTGCGAACGCCGTGAACATGGCCGGACACGTGGTGATAGAGGATGATGTCACCATCGGGGGAGTGGTGCCCGTACACCAATTCGTGAGAATAGGAAAGTACGCCATGGTGGGAGGAGGATTCCGGGTGAACCGGGATGTGCCTCCTTTCGTACTGGTGGCCGGGAACCCCCTGGCGGTAATCTCTCTCAACTCGGTGGGCCTGCGCAGGAAAGGCATATCCGGTGAGCGCCTGGAAAACCTAAGGCGGCTCTACAGGTACCTGTTCAGGTCCGATGGAACCGTTACGGACAAGGCCAGGCGTATCCTGGAGGACGACTCCCGTCCGGAAGACGACGGGTACCTTGCGGATTTCATACTGAACAGTTCCAGGGGGGTCGTTACCTGACGGCACTGTTTTTCATGGTATGCTGCTTGTTCGCGGCGACGGAGCCTTCGTCCGGCGAAGATGATGTGCCCGCTGGGCGGGACAGCGTGCGCCGGGACACGGGTATTCCCATGGTGGAGAAGAAAAATCCGACCGGCGCATTGCTCAGGTCCGCGGTAATTCCGGGGTGGGGACAGTTTTACAACGAGCGTCCGGTCAAGGGGATCGTCATGGGTTCCGTCGAACTGGGCCTGCTGGGATGGCTGCTGGCGGAGCATCTGGCCGCCCTGGAGGCGAGGTCGTCGGGGGATGATGCCTCGTACCTGAGACACGTCTCGAGACGGCTCGACTTGATCTGGTACACTTCGGCGGCATGGTTGTTCGGAATGCTGGACGCTTACGTGGACGCCTATCTCTACTCCTTCGAGACCGAGAACGAGGTCTTCCGGAAGGAGACCGGCCTCGGGGCCGAGCTTTTCTTCCGTTTCTGAGAGGGAATGGAACATGATTCCGTTTGTATCACTGTGGGTGCTTGCGGCGGGGGACCGCGACCCGAATCCGGATCTGGATCTGCTGGAAAGGGCCGCTAGCGGCGACAGGGATGCGTTCGGAGAATTGTTCCGGAAGTACGCCGACAGGGTATACAGGGTTGCGAGGAGGATGTGTTCCAATGACGACGATGCCTGGGACGTGACGCAGGATGCTTTTCTCAGAGCCATGGAGGCGATGGACAGGTTCGACACCCGCTTCAGGTTTTTCACCTGGATGTACAGGATCACCACTAACCTGGCCATCAACCTCGCCCGGAAAAAGAAGCGAAGAAGTGAGTCGGTTTTCGACGAGTCCGTTGGAAGGGGAGACCGTGAGCGGTTACGTGACGATGTCGCGGAGTCGGAAGAGGCCGGGAGGCTCGCCCGGGCGGTGGACAGGGCCGTGGAGAAGCTGACTCCTTCTCTCAGGGCGGTGTTCGTGCTGAGGGTGGACCGGCGGATGAGTTACACGGAGATAGCCGAGAGCCTCGACATACCCCTCGGAACGGTCATGTCCAGGCTGAACAGGGCCAGGGCCGCAGTCAGAAAGGAACTGGGGGCGTTGCTGGAGGAATACGAATGAATTGCCCGGATTTCGCTACCCTTATGCGGTACATGGACCGTGAACTGCCGGATGATACCGCAAAGACGGTGAAGAAACACCTGGAATCGTGCAGCCGGTGCAGGGCGCTGGTAAGATCCCAGGAAAGGCTCGAGGAGAGTTGGAGGAACGCGTACGTTCCGCCCGGCGGGAGCGTGTTCGAGAGAATGGAGGAAGAGACCTTCCGGAGGATCGGCGAAGGAAAATCACGCCGGCGGTTCATTCTGCCCGCCGCAGCCGGACTGATCGCGGTCCTCCTGGGCTTGAAGCTGATTCTCCTGTCGGGGTCCGTGATCCCCGGGAGAGAAAATGTCCCGCCGGATGCAGGCCCGGTTCCAGGGGCATACCGCGACGGGCCGGCGGCGGAAACGATTCCGGTGGAGGTGGAAGAAAAGGTACGGAAAGAGGAAGCGGCAAGGGCCCGGGACGGATTTTCCCCGGTTGAGTCCGAAGGAGGCCCGGCGGAGGAATTACCGGCTCTTCGCGGATCCGGACCATCCGCTTACGCGGCCGGGAACGACGGGGCCGGTATGCTTCTGTCCGGAGCGACGGAGGCGGGGGAAGCGCTTTTGGAGGAAGACAAGGTTTCCGCATCCCCACGGTTACTTTCCGTCGACGGGATTTCGCCGGTGGAACCCCCTGGCGACCTCGAAACCGGGATCGCTTCCACCATGACGATTGCTTCCCGGGCCGCCGATACCGTTAAACTGGTGTTCGATCCCGACGGTCGGCCCGACAGCGCAACGGCTGAATTACTGGATTCCCTCGTTTCCGGTTGGGATGAGTATATTGGCTGGGAATTCTCGGATACGGTGTTTTTCGTGCCGGTATCCGAACTGGAAGACCTTTTCGACGGGGAACCGCCGCCGGACCGGGAGTGAATATGTATCGTACTTTCGTTCTTTCCATTATTCTGGCAACCTCGATGGCGGTCTCCGCCGCTTTTTCCTCCGACCTGCCCAAGCTGGCCGTGGTTTCGATAGATTTCGACGGCTTCGTTCCGGACGGCGATATCATGAAGGCCGCGGGTGACAAAATGGAGGAAAGCGGCAGGTTCGACGTGGTGGAACTGGGAGAAGACGCCTTCCTGCTCACTTCCCCCGCCCTCCTGCTCGATTCTCTTAAGAACCTGGCGTCGCGTTACGACCTGGACGTGGTCATGGCCCTGGAATTCCTGGATCCCGACACCACGGAGCGCACGGTCTCCATCGACGATTCCCTGGTGACCATGGTGAAAATCGATGTCGAAGTCCTGGGACGCTTCTATTCGTCTTCGGGACACCTTATCGGAACCCTGGATCATGTGGTCGAGAGGGAAGGCCGCAGTCCCTTCAGCATCGACGTGCACGAGATGGCGCGCAGAGCGGCTGGTATGCTGGCGGACAGGGCGCTGATGGAAATCTTTCCGCTGCAGCTTACCTTCACCGCTTCCGACAGGCGGGTATTCACGATTCCGATCGGAGCCACGGTCGGACTGGAGAAGGGAACCGTCATGACGGTCATGGCGGTTGCCCGTGACATTCCCGACGATCCTTCGGAGTACGAGACGCTGAAAAGCAGGGGGCTGATGCAGGTGATGCGGGTTTCCGGAGGTACGGCCAGGGCCAGGCTCATCTCGGGGTACTTGGTGAATGGCGGCACGGTCGTGGCCGTGGAACACTCCGCCCCGGCTACGCTGTACATGGAATACGGCGGAATGTGGACGTCGCTGGAGATGGGTGAAGGCTTGGAATCCGACGGCGAAGCGCTGATGGGATGCCTCAGGGTTGGGGTTGGAACCGCGAAATGGGGTCCCGCCTTACGGGGAGGGATCCGGGCTGGAGGACTGGAGCATTCATCTATGGTGGGAGTGGAACTTTTGGGAGGTCTGAGAATTCCCCTGAGGAGCCCCGAGTTGGGCCTGAGGCTGGAAGCCGGGGGAGACCTCTTGTTCCACATGCAGGCCGTACGGTCCCCGGAAGTGGTTTCGGACGCCTCGGCGGTCACCGTCGCCGCCGTGGCCGATGTCATTCTGGAATACCTGTTCTCCCATCACCTGGGCCTGCAATCGGGAGTGGCGGGCATTTTCGGAGGCCGGGCGTCATCCTGGACCGTCCAGGATGCCACCGGACAGATACGGGAAGCCCTGCCGGACGAAATATATCATACAAGCATCGGGCACGGACCCCTGGAAGTCCACGCGGGATTGTTCTACCTCATTTTTTAAAGCCGCTCCACGGCTTCTGTGCCATGCCTCTCTCCCAGATTATTTCCAGGGAGGACCAGATGGACACCGCGAACAGCACTCCTCCTATTATTCCTGAGAAGATGGTGCCGTGAACCGTGCCCAGCGCCAGGGCTCCGCCCGCCACGGCGGCGGTGACCAGTATCATGGCGGATGCGGCCGGGGAGGATGGTCCCCATTTGGATATGATTTTGAACCTTGCCAGTTCGATTCCCCATACCACCGTGAAATAGCCGGTCATACCGAAGAGGGCGGAAGGAAGATAGCTGTAGAAAAACATTCCGGTCACCCAAAGGGCGGCCAATCCTACGAAAGCGAAGGGCACCCAGCGGTCGGCCAGGGATATCCAGCCGAGTTGTTGGGGGATATCGAGAATCGCGGTCCATAACAGGAGGCCCGAGAGGAACCCCAGGAGCAGCGAGGCCTCCCGGTTGTGTACGAAACAGCTCATTACCGTTCCGGCCACGCCGAGGAAGAGCATTATGCCCACGAAGAGTTTCGGCCCCACGTTCCCCGATTCCCGGGCCATTACGAAAAGCCTGGATCCCAGAAGATGCAGGAATATGAATAGAAGAAACGATGCGATGGCGAAAAAACCGGTGAAGGCGTAATCCTTCATGATGTGCTCCGCCAGCATTATGTTTCCGGGCAAGAAGTACATATGGCACCTCACGCGTTTTTCGGAATTTTGCAAGCACGCCACGGCCTCGTCGACGGTTTCGATTCTTTCCGCCCGAGGCTTTGCAGGACGTCACCGTATTGGCATATATAATCGATTCCCCGGGAGGTGACATTGAATATCCGCCTGACTGCAGCCGTGTACGCCTGCTTTTTGATCGTTGCGGTCTCCTGTCGCGGAGAAATGAAGCGGGAAACGGTTTCCTCGGACAAAACGGTGGATCTATACGCCGGAAAAGGCGTGTACGTGGAGCTGGAGTACCCCGGGAAGGAATTCGGCGATTCCCTGGTGGTAAGGAACGGCTTCAACGTGGAGCTTGTCTTGAAGTCACGGGACGGGACGGTCACGTTGTCGGCGTTCCTGGCGGAAGGGGGAGGGGAAGGCGCCGCGGGAAGGCTGAAGAGCCTGGAGGAGGATGGAATCCGGAGCGCCGACACCATCAAGGTGTTTTCTCCCGGCGGCGCGGGTAATTTTATCGCGATCGTCTACGACACCGACGAGGCTTGTTTCGCAGAGAGAGACTGGAACAGGGGCGGGGGCGAACTGGTGGTGCTCTCGATGCGATCCGCAGACGTATCCTCGAACACTCTCCTGACGAGATATTCCGGGTTGCTGGGAAGGGCCCGGATCTCGGGGCCGGATTCAGGGCTGGCAAGAACCGTCTATCTTTCGGATCGGTCCATGGACGAGATAGTCAGCGAAGCGAACGCCGACGTGGACCCTCCGCCCTCGGTTCACCACGACCTGTACCTCGCCGTGTGCCCTTCCTTCAGGCGGATGACCGTGCTCGACACCCTGGAGATAGATTTCCGTGCGACCCAGGCGGACAGCCGCCTGGCCATGATGTTTCCCAGGGGCGAGGAAGGCACCGGGTTCCAGGTGCTGGCCGGTTCCATGGAGGATCTGGGAGATTCCATCCTGTGCGTGGGAGATTCGAACAGGATTTTCCGGGGGGTGTACTCCGGCAGTTGGAACGGTTTCACATCTTTGGGGAAGGATACCATGATCACCGGAGGCATGCGCCTGGACCGGGCGATGTCGTTCCAGTGCGGCATGTGGTTCTACCCCGGGTGTGGTTTTCCCGCGTCTTACGATTGCGAAGTAGCCGTTCCGCGTGAACCGGGTTACGACGTGTATGTACCCATGCGGCAAACGGACAAGATTTTCAGGGATTCCGTGCTGGTGGTATCCTTCGCTTCTCCGGACGGTGGAATCACCGGGCCGCTGGCCTGGGCGGTGGGGAATTTCGGGTATCGTCCCATGGCATCCGGGGCGGGTGTCCTGGTGTACTCCGGCTCCCCGGACGAGACGGAAGAATTGGCTGCCGTGGCCGATGAGTTGGCGCGCAGCGTGTGGAACGTGATCGGTTTTGAGGGAGCCAGGCTGGATATCGTGCTGGTCAGCGTTCTGGATATGCCGGTGCTTCTCGGTGGATCGGGTTGCCTGTTCATTTCGAAAGATATGCTGGAAGCCATCGATGACAGGGATGAATGGGCGGACTCGATTGCCGCGGGAAAAGAAGTTCCCGGAACGGCGGTGGTTTTCGAAGCCGCCAAGGCGCTGCTTTCCCGCAGCACGTTCCTCTCACCCGTTCTCGACGATGCTCTTGCCGCATGGACAACCCTGAGATTCACCGCCGGGGATGATGCTGACCGGATGAAGCTGCTTCTGGAAGCGCTGGAGAAGTACTACCTATATGCCACCCAGCTTGCGGGCGGAACGGAGTACGCCCTGGCGGACCAGTTTCTCGAAGCGTCGGATTCCTACGAACCGGTGGTCCTGGGAAAGGGGCCGGTGGTCCTGGAATTTCTTTCAGCCGAGATACCGTCTTTCGAGAGGGCCGTTCCCAGGGCGTTGGCCAGCCTGAGACATTCCGGTGATTCTTTCGGGCGGCTGCTGTCCGCCATGGGAATTTCCGGCAGTGGCCGGTATGGTGAACTGTACCTTTCCTGGATGTACCGCCCGGGAGTGCCGGTGCTTAGGGTGGATTGGGCGGAGGAGTCGGGAATACTCGAGTTGCACCCGGAACAGTTTCAGCCGGGGCCCGATTTTCCCCTGGGATCCATCCTTAGAACCGTGGCGGTCAGGCGCGAAACCGGATGGAAGAGATACTCGCTTTCCGACAGGGGCGGAGGAAGGTTCATGGCCGGGGTCGGGGATTTTCCCGGAAGAATACTGTCGGTGGATATCGATCCCGTTGGAATCCTGCCGGGTGACGTGGTCTACCGACGGAAGCCGTGGATGCTTTCCGAAGGCGGAGGTTCCTGATTCCACAGGGGAGAACGTCCGTGAAAGTCGGTTTCGTGTTTCATATCCATCAGCCCGTGGGCAACTTCCGACACGTGATGGAAGCCGCTTTCGAGGAGTGCTACCGGCCGATGCTGGATGTACTTGCTTCCCACGAGGGCATGAAGTGCGGGCTGCACATCTCCGGAAGCTTGCTGGAATGGTTGGAGAACAATCATCCCCGGTACATCGAAAAGGTATCCGAACTCTGCCGTTCCGGTCGCATGGAACTTCTGACCGGCGGAAGATACGAGCCCGTTCTCACCGTGTTTCACGGGGACGACGTGCGAAAACAGGTGGAAGCTTTTTCCGATCATCTGGAAACCATATCGGGGGCCAGGCCCGCGGGACTCTGGCTCACCGAGCGGGTATGGGAACCGTGGCTCGCTTCCGTGCTGGCCGATGCCGGTGTCCGTTGGGTGGTGGTGGACGACATTCACCTCGAAAGGGCCGGGGTCGGACGCATGGATATGTTCAGACCCTGCATGACCGGGGACGGTAGGGGAACGGTCAGGCTGCTTGCGGGCAGCATGGAGATGCGGTACATGGTGCCCTTCGCCCCGGCGGGCCGGGTGGTGGAGTGGCTGAAGAAGCAGAGGGACGCCGGGGTCGGCCTGGTCTTTTACGGCGATGACGGTGAAAAGTTCGGAGTTTGGCCCGGAACCGGTGAACTGTGTTACGACCGGGGTTGGCTCCACGAATTCTTCGGAATCCTGGAATCCCTGGGTTGGCTGGATATCATACTCCCGTCCCGGGCGGCCGGAATGCCTGCTGCGGGTCCTTTCTGCGTTCCCGCCGGAAGCTACCGGGAGATGAACGAGTGGACGGTCCACCCGGATCACGCGGAGTCCTACGGGAGGGCGAAAGCAGCTCTCGAATCGGCGGGTTTGAAGGATTCCGCGGGTCACCTGCTGGCCGGGGGAACCTGGAGAAACTTCCTGGTAAGGTATCCCGAATCCGGCGAACTGCATGGAAGAGTGCTCGCCTCCAGGGACATGGTGCTGAAATCCGGTGACGCATCGGCCCTGGAGCACTACCGGAAGAGCCAGTGCAACTGCGCTTACTGGCACGGAGTGTTCGGAGGCGTGTACCTTCCCCACCTGAGAGAGGCCCTCTGGCGTGAAATCAACCTGGCCGAAAGGATCGCCCTCGAGAAGACGAATGGCTTCCCCGGCGTGGAACCGGTGGATACGGATTGCGACGGAGAGCGGGAGACCAGGATCATCACCCGGGGGATGTCGCTCGTGGTTCGGACGTTCCGTGGCCTCACCGTGGGACAGTTGGCGTTCTTCACTCCCGACGGTTCTCCGGTGGTTCTGGGAGACGTGTTGAGCCGTCGCAGGGAAGCCTACCACGACGAAATTTCCGACGAAGGACCGACCGAAGGGGCCATTGGCACCATACATTCGAACATGGGTTCCAAGGAGGAAGGACTGGCCTCCGGACTGATTTTCGATCGTTGGAAGAGAACCTGTTTTACGAGCCTGGTGATGCCCGCGGATTCGGGCCTCACGGAGTGGATGTCCTGCGGAGACACGGTGAAAGTCCTCCGGGGAATTCCGAACGGTCTTTCCACGACGGAAAACGGAGAAACGCTGATTTTCAGGGGTGATTTCTCCATGCCGGGGATCGTTCTGCGGAAAGAAGTTTCGGTATCGCTGGAGGAGCCGGTATTGCGTCTCGGAGCCGAATGGATAACTACATCGTACCGCAGGGTCGGCATCGAGATATGCCTGAACCTCCTGGCGGGCAATGCTCCCGACAGGTTCTACGCCGTGAACGGGGGAAGGAAGCATGAGATGGCCGCCTCGGGAGTCTTCCGGGTTTCGCGCCTGGAGGTGGTCGACCTGTACAGGAAGGCGGCGGTCGTCATAGAGGCGGAAAGCCCGTGTGATCTCTGGGTCGCCCCCATCGAATCGGTGAACAGGTCGGAGAGCGGTTTCGAGAGGGTGCACCAGGGCACCGCCTTCCTTTTTTCCGGGGTGGCGGAGCCGGGCGTCTCCATCGCCATGAAGCTGACAATGAGCATGAGATCGCCGGAGGAGGCGGAATGACGGTTCCGGAGAATGTCAGGCGCGAGGCGGAACGACTGAGGAACCTCATAAGGTACCACAACCGTCTCTACTATACGGAAGATCGCACGGAGATATCCGACGGTGAGTACGATGCTCTTATGAGGAAACTCATGGAGCTGGAAGAACGATGGCCGGAGCTGAGAACGGAGGATTCCCCCACGCTCAGGGTGGGGGCGGAACCGCTTTCCGCCTTTCCCCCGGTGATCTGGGATCCCCCGATGCTCAGCCTGGACAACGTTTTCTCGGAGGAGGAGTTCAGGGACTGGGAGAACAGGATCACCAGGGAACTCGGTCTCGACGCTCCTCCGGCCTACTCTTTCGAGCCGAAGCTGGACGGACTCGCCGTGGCCCTCGTTTACAGGAACGGGATTCTGGAGAGGGCGGGAACCAGGGGTGACGGCAGGGTCGGCGAAGATGTCACACGCAACGTGAGGACGATAAGATCGGTGCCCCTGCGCCTGGAGGGGGAGGTTCCGGCGAAGCTGGTGGTCAGGGGCGAGGTGATATTCAGGAAGAAGGATTTCCTCGAGATGAACCGAAAGAGGGTGCAGCGGGGTCTGGAACCCTTTTCCAACCCCAGGAACGCAGCCTCCGGTTCCCTTCGCCAGCTGGACAGCCGTGTGACCGCTTCCCGCCCCCTGAGTTTCGTGGCGTACGGAACGGCGGAATGGCCTCCCGGGATAGATTCCATGCGGTCCCTTTTCGAATTCCTGGAAAGGGCCGGTCTTCCGGTGAATCCCCGGAACACCGTCTGTTTCGGCGCGAGGCAGGTGGTGGAGGCTTTCAGGAAGCTCGAAAAGGAGAGGGAGGAGCTTCCGTGGGAGATAGACGGCGCGGTGGTGAAACTGGATTCGGCGGAAATGCAGCGGGCCATGGGTACGGCTTCCCGTTCCCCCCGTTGGGCGGTGGCATGGAAATTCAGGGCCGAGGAGGCGGTTACGAGGCTCCTCGATATCGAGGTTCAGGTGGGAAGGACCGGCAGATTGACGCCGGTGGCCAGGCTCGAACCGGTGAACGTGGGAGGTGTAACCGTTTCCAGGGCCACGTTGCATAACGAGGACGAACTGCTGCGCAAGGATGTCAGGCCGGGAGACTCGGTGATAGTGAGACGTGCTGGTGACGTTATTCCCGAGGTGGTGCGCTCACTGGGCAATCCGGACGGCGAGAGGGCGGAACGGTTCCGTTTCCCCCGGAAGTGTCCCGTTTGCGGTGGTCCGGTGATCCGGGAAGAGTCCGAGGCGGCCCACAGATGCATCAACCCGTCCTGTCCGGCCCGGCTCAGGGAGAGTATTCTCCACTGGGGATCGAGGGATGCCCTGAACATTGACGGCCTGGGCGGGAAACTGGCGGAACAGCTGGTTGATTCGGGACTGGTCGGGGATTTCGCAGACCTCTATCACCTGAACGCGGAGGAACTCGCCGGGTTGCCCAGGATGGGAAAGAAATCGGCCGAAAAACTCCTGGAAGAACTGGAGCGAAGCAAGGGAGCCGATCTGGAGAGGTTCCTCACCGGCCTGGGAATTCCCGGAGTGGGAAGAACCGTGGCACGCGCCCTGGCTTCCGCGTTCCCGGATATCCACGCCCTGGCGGAGGCCGACGTGGAATCGCTGATGAGGGTCGAAGGCGTAGGCCCGATCCTGGCCGGGACCATCCGGAGGTTCTTCGGGGATCCGGTGACGGCTGGAGTGGTGCGGAGGTTGCTGGACGTCGGATTCGATCCGAAGGGAAGCGGCGGCGTTCGCGGCGGCGGAAGGCTGGAAGGGCTTACCATCGTTTTCACCGGTGCGCTGTCGATGCCGAGGGAGCGGGCCCGCGCCCTGGCGGAAGCCGCCGGAGCCAGGGTGACCGGCAGCGTATCCGGGGAAACTGACCTGTTGGTCGCGGGACCCGGCGCGGGTTCCAAGCTGAAGAAGGCCGTGGCGCTGGGCGTGAAAGTGGTGGACGAGGATGAATTCCTGGAAATGATTGGTAAAAAAGCGGGAAACGGATGACGATCCGTTTCCCGCCGCAACAGGTTGATTTCTAGTTATTCCGCTTGAATTCCTTCATGAAGTCCACGAGAGCTTCGACACCCTCGTAGGGCATCGCATTGTAGATCGAGGCCCTGCAACCGCCCACGGACCTGTGTCCCTTGAGGCCTATGAGGTTCTTCGCGGCGCTCTCCGCAACGAATTTCTTCTCCAGGTCTTCGCTGGGCAGCCTGAAGGTCACGTTCATCAAGGACCTGCTGTCCTTGTCGGCGGTGCCGCTGTAGAAATCGGAATTGTCGTCCATGTAGTCATAAAGCAGGGCCGCCTTCTTGTCGTTGGCCGCTTCCACCGCTTCCAGTCCGCCCTGTTCTATTATCCATTTCAGCACCAGGCCCACCACGTACACCGGGAAGGAAGGCGGTGTATTGAAAAGGGAATCCTTGTCCACGTGGGTCTTGTAAGCCGGCATCGTGGGCACGTCTTCCCGGGCCGACTCGACCCATGATCTCCTGATCACCACGGCGGTGACCCCGGAAGGGCCGATGTTTTTCTGGGCGCCGGCATAGATGAGGGAGAACCTGTCGAAATCCAGCTTTCTCGAAAGGAAGTCGGAAGACATGTCGCATACCAGGGGTACGTCACCGGTTTCCGGGAAATTCTTCATCTGGGTTCCCACGAGGGTGTTGTTGCTGGTGGTGTGCACATAGGCGGCCCCGGGGGTGAGCTGGAAGGTTTTGGGAACGTAGCAGAAGTTCCGGTCTTCGCTGGACGCGGCTATATTGGCGTTTCCGAAATACTTGGCTTCCTTGAGCGCTTTCTTGGCCCAGCCGCCGGTGATCACGTAATCGGCGGTCATTCCTTCCTTGAGAAAGTTGAAGGGTACCGTGTAGAACTGGGTCGAGGCCCCTCCGCCCAGGAAGAGAACAGCGTAATCGTCCTGAGAGAGATTCATCACCTCCAGCATGTCTTTCTGGGCCTGCTTGAACATCTCGTCGAAGAGGGGGGAACGGTGAGAAATCTCCATGACGGACATGCCCGAGTTTCTGAAGTTAACAGCGCCCTTGGCCGCTTCCTTTATGACATCATAGGGAAGGGTGGCCGGACCTGCGTAAAAATTGAATACGCGTTCTGGCATTTTGTTCCTCGATTCTGGTTCGGGTTTAATCACTCTTGAAACCGGCCCTGGAATATGGTTGGACCGGTTCGTTTCCATCAAGTGGGGAAGCATCCCCGGAAAGTCAGGCCTTGGAAGCTCTCCTCAGGAGGAAGATTCCCAGGGCGGCGAAAACGGCGTCCGCCACTCCCGCGGCCGGGAGCGGGGGAAGCACCCCCTTGTGACCGAGCGTCTGGCCCAGCCTCAGCAAGGAGAAGAAGAGGAATGCCAGGAGTATGGCGAGGCCGATGCTGGTGGCCTTGCCGCTCCTCGGGTTCCTCAGGGCGAGGGGAGCGCCCACCATGACCATTATCAGGTTGGAGAGGGGAAAGAAGAACTTGAGATAGAATTCCACCAACAGGCCTCTCGGATCACCTCCGGCCTGCCTGACTCTTTCGATGTATCTCCTGAGTTCCAGGAAGTTCATCTCCTCCGGCGACTTTTGCCTGGAACCGAAGTCCAGGGGGGTTTCCCTTATCCCGTGAATGGGCAGCGAGTCGTGGAAACCGTAGGAAAGCGCGCCGGATGGTCCGAAGATTCTTTCGGTCACGCCGTATCCCACCCAGGCGGAATCCTTCCAGGCCATCCGGTCCATGTCGAGCCGCCTGGTTACCCCGGCGCTGTCGTTCAGCCATTCCACGGTCAGGTTCGTCATGTATTCCCCCCGGCCGTCGAAAAACCCGATTTCGAAGATGGCCCCGCCGGGAGAACGGTGGGCGAAATTGCTTCTTCTTCCGTAGTCGACGGGTTCCCTGCCGTCTATTTCCACCCTTTTCACCTGGGATTGCAGGTAGGTGGCGTTGGATACGACGAAATCCCCCACGGCCAGCTCGAAAACGGAGGTCAGGGCTCCCACCGCGAAGAGGGGCATGAATATCCTTGTGAGGCTGATGCCCGCCGCACGCATGGCCACCAGTTCATTGTGCCTGGAAAGGGAGGAGACCAGGAAAAGAGAACTCAGAAGCACGGCCACGGGAAGTACCAGGACCACTATGTAGGGCAGACCGTAGAAGTAATACCTGGCGAACGTTCCCACGGATACGTCCCTGTCCACCCAGCGGGAAAAATGGTCGAAGGCGTCGACGCTGACGAAGATCACTACGAAGGAGGCTACGGAGACGATTATCATCCTGATGAAACGGAGGGTGATGTACAGGTCCAGCTTTTTCACCGGGATCCTCCCCTGAAAAGGCCGGTCAGGGAGCGAATGGCGGAGATGATCCTGCGAACGGGCACGGGGTTGCCTTCGTGGAGGCTCCTGAGCGTGAGATACACCCCCAGGGCGCCGAGGAGGATATTCGGGAGCCACATCGAAAGGAACGGCGGGATGATCCTCCTGTCTGCGAGGTGCTCTCCGCCGATGAGGAAGATGTAGTAGACCAGTATCACCAGGAGGCTGACCCCCAGGGCTATGCCGGCGTTGCCCTTCCTGGTGGAGAGGCCCAGGGGCACTCCGAGAAGCACGAAGACCAGGCAGGCGAAAGGTATGGAGTACTTCTTGTGTATTTCCACCCGGAACCTGCTGGCGTTACGCATCAGCGACGCCCTTCTGTCGGCGAGGTTCCTGAGATCGCCCGACAGCCTGGCCAGGTGGTTCCTCGAAATGTTGAACCAGGTTCTCGCGTCGACGGTGTCGGGAGGAAGGAATGTGGTTCGGCCCGAGGGGAGGACCGTGTCTCCCGCGATGGCCAGGATGGTGCTTCGGGCCGAACGTTCCAGGGAGTCGCCCAGTATCTCCGCCTCTTTTTCCAGTGAATCCACCATGGATGCCATCCGGGCCGCCGAAAGTTCCCTGTCGCCCCGGTTGTCCCGGTCCCTGTGAACGGATTCCTCGGGTCTGCTTATTTCCACGGTGTAGGTTTCGAAATCCAGTTTCCTGTAGCCGCCCGCCGCGTCGGGTTCGTGCATCTGCCCCCGGAAGAGAAGAAGCCTGAACCTGTTGGCGGACAGGGGCTCCATGCGTCCCCTGACGGCGGTTATCGTCCTGATTCCGGAGCCGGGTATACGTTCGTGTATGACAACGTGGTACAGCTCGCCGGTCAGGTCGTCCTTGTCTTCCACGATTATTCTGAAGTTTTCGATATCGTCGATGAACATGCCCGGGGTGATCTTGGCCGAAGGGTGCATGGATCCTATGTCCAGGATGAGGTTTTTGGCCATGTGGTTGGCGTCCGGCAGCACATGGTTGTTGAAAATGACCAGCAATCCCGCCAGCAGGCCCGCAACCGCCATCAGCGGAAGTACCAGGGTGAATATACTTATGCCCGAAGCCTTCATGGCCGTGATTTCCAGGTCGGATTCCAGCCTTCCGACCGCCATGAGAACCCCCGCCAGTACTCCCATGGGTACGACCACGGCCACCATGGACGGCAGCAGGAGCAGGAAGACCTCGACCACGGTCCTTACCGGAACCCCTTTGCTCACTATGAGGTCGAGGAGATCCAGCAACTTGTCCAGAAGCATGACGAAGGTGAAGATTCCCGCCGACAACAGGAACGGGGGAATGAACTCCTTCACGACGTAGACATGGAGTTTTTTCATACAGCCACCATTATAATAAGCCGTCCGAAGAACGCGCAGGCCGCGTACTTCAGTTTCAGCCGCCGGGTGGGAACCACGGGGTCCGGGAGAATATAGAATAAGCATATGAAAATCTTTTTCCTGCTGCTCGCGTTGTCCGTCCAGGTTTTCGTCCCGGTTCCGGGGGTGGAAGCGGCCGGTATACGGCTGCCGGAACCGGTTCCCTCCTACCTCTGGGACGACGGCTGCCGGAACAGGATGCTGGTCGCGCCGTCCCGCGTCTGGAAGCTGGTTGAGCCCTTCGTAGGCGATAACGTTCTGGCCTGGAGAATATCCGTGGGAGATTACCCGGTTTCCGGCATGCGTGCCGGGTTCCTGCGTTTCCTGCGCCGAAGGTTCGTCGAATGGAATCTTCTCCGGAAGTGGAGGGAAGTAAACGGTGACAACTGCCTGAGAAGTTCCAGGGACGGATCTTCCCTGCTCCCCACCATTTATCTTCCACTGGACATGCCGCCGGCCTTGGCCGGCGCGATAGGAGAGGGCGGGCGGCTGGACATAACGGGGCACCAGAAGATCACCCTTTCGGGAATAACGCATTACAGGCCCAATGCCGTTCATTCGGAGGGAGAGAGCAGGTCTCTTTTCCCCGACCTTAAGATGGAGCAGGAACTGCAGGTGAAGCTGCAGGGCACCATAGGTGAGAAGATTCACGTGGACGTGGATCACGACAGCCGGAGGAGCGTGGGCCCCCAGAGTTCCCTGAGTCTCAGGTACGAGGGTTACGAGGACGAGGTCATACAGAGCATAGAGATGGGGGATGTGAGCCTGTCCATCACCGGTCCCGAGTTCGTTTCGTACAGTATTCCAAGCAAGGGACTGTTCGGAGCCAAGGCCCTGGCGCAGGTGGGACCGGTCGAGATAACCACCATCGTAAGCAGGGAAGCCGGGTCCAGCGAATCGGCGGAGTTCGTGGGCCAGGCGACCATGGTGGAGGACACCATCCTGGATATTTATCCCGCCGACAACTACTTCTTCGTAACACTGCCGGATACCTTGCAGCAGGTTCCGTTGGTATCCATAAGGGTTTTCCAGGACGACCTGGACGGCACCAACAACCAGGAGACCGGGGCGGTGGAAGCCGCATGGTACGTGGAGGGGACCTCTCTCACCGGAACGGGATGGTGGGACGAACTGCTTCCGGGACAGGATCTGGACTTTGTCCTTGAGGATTCCTCCAGGGTTATACGCTTCAACAGCCCGGTGGACGACAACTACATGCTGGCGATATGGGCCGTGAACGCCCATGGCGATACCATGGGCAGCATACCTCCCGGGGGCGGTGACTGGAACCTGAAACTCATCAAGGAGAGCAATCCCCTGTCAGAGTATCCTACATGGAATTACGAACTCAGGAACAGGTACTTCCTGGGAGCCGACAACATAGTCAGGGAATCCTTTCACTGCGATATATACCTTCAACGATCGGGAGAAGACCCGGTACCCACCCAGGACGGGGTTCCCTTCATCCGGTTGCTGGGCCTGGACACCAACGGGGACGGTAACCTGTTCGACGAGGAGAATGCCGTGGACTGGGACAACGGGTTCCTGGTGTTTCCCCGGACCAGGCCGTTCATCGATCCGAAACTGAAAGTGCGGAACCCGGCGATTTATCATGATGACAACCCGCTCCCGGTGGACAGCAAGTATTTCATAGCGGTGAGCTACAGGGCGGCGTCCACCACCTATTCCCTGGGCAGGATGGGCATAATACCGGGCAGCGAGAAGGTTATTCTGACGGAGGCCGGTCAGACCAGGACCCTGGTCAGAGATGTGGACTATACCATCATCTACGAGATAGGTCTCCTTACCCTCATGGGCGACGCGGCTCAGGCGGCTCAGAATCCCGACAACACCCTGAAGGTCACCTTTGAGTACCTGCCGCTGTTCGCGTCCCAGAGGAAGACCCTTTTCGGAACCAGGGCCGTGTACGGCATAGATTCCGGTTCGTGGGTGGGGATCACCGCCATGTTCGAGGACGCCAGCACTCCCGGCGACAGGCCGAAAGTGGGCGAGGAATCCACGAGGACTTTCGTGGCGGACATGGACGCGAGACTGGAAGCCAGGCCCGAATTTCTCACCGACGCGGTGAACTTTATCCCGGGAATAACCACGGAATCCCGAAGCAGGGCCATGGTGTCGGGCGAGATGGCCTTCAGCTTCCCGGAGCCGAACAAACTGGGCAGGGCCTACGTGGATGACATGGAGGGTACGGAGATATCCTTCCCGCTGGGACAGTCCAGGGCGTCGTGGCACCGTCCGGGTCTTCCCATGGACGTGCTTCCTGCGACGAGCCGGCCGGGAACGGTTAACTGGTTCAACCCGTACAGGAAGTGGCGTCAGGGCCAGATAATACCCTACGCCACGGAACAGGAGTCCGACGACTGGGTGAACAATACCCTGACGTTGTATTTCGAGCCTGACGATGCGGCCGGAATATTCTCCTGGGGCGGAGTGCAGAGGTGCATCGACAAGTACGGGCTCGATTTCACCGACAAGACCCACGTACGTCTCTACGTGAGAGCCACGGGCGCGGCGCTGAACGGAAACCTGTACCTGGACCTGGGGGAGAGGATGGACGAGGATTCCTACTGGCCGGAGAGGACGGCGGGACGGATCGTCCTCAGGGCCAACGGGGAACTGGACACTGAAGACCTCAACAACGACGGGGAGCTTTCCGGCGACGAGGATACCGGGCTCGACGGCATGTTCAGCGAAGACGAGCCGGGCTACGACCCCGTGAGTAATCCCGATCCCGACGGAGACGACTATCCTTCCGATCCCGAACAATACCACCTCCTCAACGGTACCGAGAGGAACGGAAACCTGGACACCGAGGATTTGAACAGGAACGGGGTTCTGGACCGGTCCAATTCATTCTTCAGGATAAAGGTTCCCCTGGACGACCCCGAATACGTGGTCACCGGTCCCAACGAGTACGGGTGGATGCTGTTGGAGATACCCCTGAACGACACCGCACTGGTGAGCGTACCTTCCATCGTTCACGGCGCTCCGACGTGGGAGAAGGTGAGTTACGCGAGGATCTGGATGACGGGTTTCACCAGGGGAGACACGGTGGAGGTCTACGACCTGCAGGTGGTGGGTAACAGGTGGGAACCCGGCGGAGTGAGGTTGGCGGAACCGGTGGGCATCCCGGTGCTTCCCTCGGAACTTTTCACGGTCTCCACCGTGGATAACAGGAACAACCCCGAGTACAAGAACGATCCTCCCCCCGGGGTGGACCCCGGCAAGGACGAATTCGGCG
Source organism: Candidatus Fermentibacteraceae bacterium (assembly GCA_027067855.1). GTDB lineage: Bacteria > Fermentibacterota > Fermentibacteria > Fermentibacterales > JCC-6 > Aegiribacteria. The sequence goes on along the minus strand of JAMOUX010000011.1, from coordinate 57,293 downwards.
AACCGAGGCTGGAACAGTCCGTCCTGCTGGCGGCGGAAAACATTCGCGGCGGTCATTTAGGCATAGCCGTGCAGAACTTCTATAACCCCGGGGACTACACCGGTTACGGTGAACTGGCATACCTGGTTCACGGCGACGCCGACGTCCGGGGGGAAATATTCTACCGTATGGGAACCGACAGCCTGAACTATTACGAGGTATCCACTCCCATCGAAAAAGGATGGAAAGAAGTGACCGTGGATCTGGACGCCCTGGTGCGGCTGAAGGTCCGGAAGGATCGGGAGGGGCTCGATTACCTGAGGGAAGGCGATCTGGTGGTGATGGGCAACCCCAACATGGCGTCGGTGATGCAACTGGGCCTGGGATTGCGCAATACTTCCGCGGCTTCCCTGGACGCCGTGGTGTGGATCGACGACATAGTCCTGAGACGGCCGCTGGGCGGCAGGGGCGCGGCGCACAGGGTGTCGGCCGCCCTGGACCTGGCGGATTTCGCTTCCATCGAGGGTGACTACAGGAGCATGGATTCGGAATTTCACGGTCTCGGAAAGAAGGCGGGGCAGGGATATACTTCCACGGAGTACAGTACCGGTACCACCGTGAGGCTGGACCGCTTCACCCCGCCTTTGTGGGGCGTATACGCTCCATTGAGCTACTCGTGGAATATGCGCGTCTCCAGGCCGGTATTCCAGTCGGGTTCCGACGTCAGGCTCCCGGAAAACGAGTCCGCGCTTCAGCAGACCCGGGATACCGGCTGGAGCACGGGTTTCCAACTGAGAAAGGACGGATCCTCGGAACGATGGCCCGCCAGGTATTTCGTCGATCCCTTCAGGTTCACTTATCTCTATGCCGCGAATCGGGGCGGCAGTCCCATGTACATGGATACCAGCAGCACAGCGGACGGGTCGCTTTCGTATACCCTTAACCTGAGACGCATGGAGCTGTTCAGGCTCCCCGTCCTGGAGTTCTTCCGACTGAGACCTACGTCGGTCTCCTGGTCCCTGGGCAGGCGCAACACCTGGGATACGAGATGGAACCTGGCCGACGGCGACACCGTGCAGACGAGGGCGCTCGTATCCCGGACCCTCTCTTCGGGCGCGTCACTGTCCTTCAATCCCTGGAAGGGTTTCAATGCGAGCGGTTCCCTGGGGCTGGTGAGGGACCTGTTCTACCCGTGGAAAAACGGGATGGGTCTGCAAATAGGCCGGGAGATCTCCCGGAACCAGGTGGTGAGCCTTTCCCAGGAGGTGAATCTTTTCGGTTACCTGCTTCCGAGAGTGTCTTTCGACGCCAGGTACGGCCAGTCCAGGCTGGCTCCCCATACCGGTTCCGGAACGGATTCCCTGGGGCTCCCGGAATTTTCGGTGACGGTGTCCCGCAGGTTCAACCTGAGAATAGGCCTGGTGCATACCATACGGAGCCTGGCGAGGCTGAGGGACGAGAGGCTGGACGAGGATGCCGAGCCGGGCAGCCCGCGGTGGTTCCTCGTGAGACTGGAACGCTGGGCCAACATGATAAACGATCCGGTGATCTCCTACTCCGAGACCGAGGGGAGCGAGTACCGTGACATGACCTTCATCCCCCGCTGGAGGTACCGGTTCGGACTGGATCCCACCCTGGACGACGGGATTCCATGGGGTCGGAACAAGGGATGGGACCTGCAGATTTCCGGAGGATTCAGACCCGTTTCCAGCATGTCGGTCAGGATGGAATACAAATCCTCGGACAACAGGAGTCTCTACTCTTCTTTCTGGAACGATACCAGGAGCAGGACCTGGCCGTCGATTTCCGTTACGATATCCGGCCTCAGCCGCCTGGCGGGATTGGATAAGTTGTTCAGGACGGGGTCCGCCGGCGTGGGTTACAGTTTCGAGAATATCGAGAGCGGAAGGTATGAGGAAGGCGAATACACTCCCACCACGGAAACCGGTAAGACCGATTGGAATCCCCTCTTCAACCTGAATGTCACTCTTTACAACGACGTCCGGATTTCGGTCAGCAACAACCTGGGCAAGACGGAGATGCAGAGTTTCACCGGTACCCGGACGAGGACCGAGAGCCGGAGCAACAGTTTACAGCTGAAGGTCCAGTACGCTTTCAGCGCTCCGGGAGGCATAGCGATTCCCCTTCCCATACTGAACCGGCTGCGCATAAGTTTCCGGAGCGATCTCACGACCAGTCTCAGCATTACCAGGAACAGGACGGTGGCGGAACTCTTCGGAGCCTACCGGGACGGTCAATTGCAGTCGGATAGGGAGGAATGGCGCCTGGAACCGGCCCTCAACTACGATTTCGGCACGGTAACAGCCGGGTTGACGGGCATATACGGATGGAAAAAGGACGGCGTGAATTCCCTCTACGACCAGCGTGACGTCGGTCTGAACGTCTGGGTTATGATAAATTTCTAGTTGCCGAACCTTGCCAAGCCGCCTTTTTTTTATATGCTCATGTCTAAATGATTGAAAAAATCGGGGAGCGTGTTCCCTTGATCCTTGACCTAGAATTTTACATGGTACGAAAATCATATATACTAACATGATTTTTCGTCGCATTCGCTTGGAGGCTCAATGAACATAAGACTGGGTCAGCTCCTGCTTAATTCCGGCATCATAACCAATAAGCAGCTCGACGAAGCGCTGAACAGGCAGAAGAAGGAAGGAAACAGGATCGGGTACCACCTTGTTCAGATAAATGCCATAACCGAGGATGCCCTGAACAAGTTCCTGGCCAGGCAGCAGAGCGTCGATAGCGTCAACGTGGATGAAATGGAAATAGATCCGGACACGATATCCCTGTTGAGCGCCGAGGTGGCGAAAAGATACCAGGTCATTCCCATAAGGCGGGAGGGCAGGAAGCTGGTGGTGGCCATGGTGGACCCCAACAACCTTTTCGCCATAGACGACCTGAGGTTTTCCCTCGGCATGGACATAGAACCCAGAGTCTGTGCGTCCAGCATGATGAATAAGGCCCTGAGCAAGTATTACAAGGAAGCGGAAGCCATCGTTCCCGTGGAGGAGTCGAAGAGAAACGGGGTCGGCGCCCAGGGGGAAGACGGCATACAGGGCATCTCCGAAGAGGAGAACCTGCTGGTGGGCGACGAGGTCTTCGAGTCCATGGTCGTCGAAGAGGACGACGAGGAAGGTCTCGAGGAAGAGGACCTGAACTTCGAGGTTGCCGACTCGCCCGTGGTGAAGCTGGTCAACAGCCTGATAGCCGATGCCGTCAGGAGGGGAGCCAGCGACATTCATTTCGAGCCGTTCGAAAAATACGTAAGGGTGAGATTCCGGATAGACGGCGTCCTGCACGAGGTCATGAGGCCCAGCAGGAAGTACCGGTCGGCGATGGTCAGCCGACTGAAGATATTGGGCGGTATGAATATAGCCGAACACAACCTGCCCCAGGACGGCAGGCAGAAGATACTTGTGGGAGACAGGTTCGTGGATCTCAGGCTGGCGACGCTGCCCACCCTGTTCGGCGAGAAGGTGGAGGTCCGTCTGCTGGACCGTTCCGCCGTGATACTCGACCTGGACAAGCTGGGCTTCGAGGAAGAACCCCTCAAGGTTTTCAGGAAGGCCATAAGACGGCCCTTCGGCATTGTGCTGGTGACCGGGCCCACCGGGTGCGGCAAGACGACCACCCTGTACTCGGCCCTGACCGAACTCAACGACGTGGGAGTCAACATTATGACCGCGGAGAACCCCGTCGAGTTCAACCTGAAGGGAATCAACCAGGTCCAGATGAACGAGGAAGTCGGGCTGACTTTCGCCAACGCCCTGCGGGCTTACCTCCGGCAGGATCCCGACATCATCATGGTGGGAGAGATAAGGGACAAGGAGACCAGCGAAATAGCGATCAGGGCGGCCCTCACCGGTCACCTGGTGCTTTCCACCACCCATACCAACGATGCCCCAAGCACTATTAACAGGCTCATCGACATCGGCACCGAGCCGTTCATGTTGAGCACGTCCCTGGTGTGCATAGCTTCCCAGAGGCTGATCAGGAGGATATGTTCCAGATGCAAGGTTCCGGTGAGCATACCGGACAGCGCCTTCGAAGAGGCGGGAATGGATCCGGCCAGGTTCAAAGGGGTCGAGCTTTACACCGGGACGGGATGTTCGTACTGCAACAACACCGGTTACAAAGGCAGGGTGGGCATCTTCGAGATCATGGCGATAGACGAGGATATAAGGAAGCTCATAGAGAGCGATGCCAACAGCATAGACATCGAAAAGGCAGCCTTGGCCAAGGGGATGGTAAACCTCAGGGAAGCGGCGATAAGGAAACTCGAAGCGGGTCTCACCACCTTCGACGAGGTGATCAAAGAGACAATAGCCAACGAGTGACGGAGGCACGGATGCTGAGCAGGCTGGCCATGATGCTCCTGGAATCCGGAATGGTGACCCAGGACGACATAGACAGGATAGCCGCGGAATACGGACCGGGGGAGATAGAACTGGCTGACCAGCTGGTTCTGGCCGGGTTGGTGCCGGAAGATCTCATAACCGAATTTCTCGCCGAGATATATTCGGTCAAACCGGTCTATCTCAACGAAATGAAGCTGGATCTTTCCCTGGAGAACGAGTTGGACGGGGAAGTGGCGAGGAGATTCCTCCTGGTTCCGTTCAAGTCGGAGCAGGATTACATACACGTGGCCATGGGTTCTCCGGGTGACCTTTACGCCGTGGATGAAGTGAAGTTCGCCGTGGGCAAGGAGGTGGTGGTCTACGCCTCGGCTCCGTCGGCGGTCCGGAGAGCGCAGAACGACCTTTACGGCAGGCAGGACGCCCTGGTTTCGGTCAAGGACACTATAGATGACTACGACGAGGATCAGGACGAACTCGAGGTCGTCGAGAGCCTGGAGATACAGGAGGAAGAAGAGGAAGTAGACGATTTCGATGACGAGTACGCCGATCTCTCGTCGGGGCCCATAGTGAGGTTCGTGTACTCGGTGATAGCCCAGGCCGTCAGAACCGAAATCAGCGACATACACATAGAACCGTACGAGAAGTTCCTCCGTATCAGGTACAGGAGGGACGGTAAGTGTTTCGAGGTGAGAAGGCTTCCCAAGAGGGTGCAGCCCCAGATAATCAGCCGCTTCAAGATTTTGGCGGGTATGAATATAGCCGAGAAGAGGAAGACGCAGGACGGAAGGATAAAGGCCACTATAGACGGCAGATCCATAGACTTCCGGGTCAGCGCCGTGCCCACGGTCAACGGGGAGAAGATAGTCCTCAGGATTCTGGACAAGGGAAGCCTGGAGTTCGACCTGCGGGAGCTGGGATTTCCCGAAGACGCCCTCGGCAGGTTCATGCAGGGAGTGAACTCGCCTTACGGGATCGTGCTGGTCACCGGCCCCACGGGCAGCGGCAAGACCACTACCCTGTATTCGGCGCTGAGTTCGCTGAACACCCCGGAGCGCAACATCCATACCGCCGAGGAACCCGTCGAATACAACATAGAGGGTTTGACCCAGACACAGATAGATTTCAGCATGGGATACGATTTCGCTTCCGCGCTGCGGGCCATACTCAGGCAGGATCCCAACATCATCATGGTGGGCGAAATAAGAGACCTTGAGACGGCCAGCATCGCCATAAAGGCGGCCCTTACCGGTCACCTGGTTTTTTCCACGATACATACCAACGATGCTCCAAGTACTGTCAACAGGTTGGTGGACATAGGTATAAAGCCGTTCCTGGTGGCCTCGGCCGTGAGGGCGATAATGGCCCAGAGACTGGTGAGGAAGATCTGCAAGAAATGTGCGAAACCTTACGAGTACAGCGACGAGGAATACCTGGCCGCCGGTATTGACCCCGCCGAGATGGCTGGATATACAACGTATAGGGGGGAAGGTTGCAGGAACTGCAATGGGTCGGGATACAGGGGAAGAATAGGTCTTTACGAGGTATTGGCCATCGACAAAGTTATAAAACAGGCGATAATAGACAAGGCCACCGCCGGGCAACTCAGGGTTCTCGGCGTTAAGGGTGGTATGCGCACGTTACGTATGGATGCGGTCGAAAAAATGAAGAGCGGTATAACCACTCTCGAAGAGGTGACGAGGGTTACCGCCGAGGACGACCCCGAGGTCAAGGAGGTCTTGGAGAGGATGAAGACTTCGTCTTCGGGTCGGAACACCGGGGAAGGACACTCTGCCTAGATGATTATCAAGACGTTGCTCAAGGAGATGATGGAACGAAGGGCCACCGACCTTCACATCACGGTCGGTGCTCCTCCGGTGATTCGTATCGATGGTGAACTGGTCAGGATGGAGTATGATCCCCTTACTCCGCAGGATACTCAGAACCTTGTTTACAGCCTCCTGAAAGACGAACAGAAGAAGCGGTTCGAACTGGAGAAGGAACTTGACTTCGCTTTCAGCGTCAGGGGGCTTTCCAGGTTCAGGTCCAACGTATTCCTCCAGAGAAGCTGCATCGCCTGCGCTATAAGGGCCATCCCTCACGAGATACTGTCTTTCGACGAACTCGGGCTTCCCAAGGCGGTGAACGAGTTCGCGGATAAGAGGCAGGGCCTGATACTGGTGACGGGCCCCACCGGTTGCGGTAAATCCACGACTCTGGCCTCCATAATAAGGAAGGTCAACTCCACAAGGCGCTGTCACATAATCACGATAGAGGATCCCATAGAGTACGTGCATCACCACGACAAGGGCATAATCAACCAGAGGGAAGTGGGTTCCGACACCAAGTCCTTCGCCAATTCCCTGAGATACGTTCTCAGGCAGGACCCCGACGTGGTCCTCATCGGCGAGATGAGGGACAGGGAGACCATGCAGGTGGCGCTGAACATCGCCGAAACCGGTCACCTGACGATGGCGACACTCCACACCAACTCGACTTACGAATCGATAAACAGGATAATCGACTCGTTCCCTTCGGAGCAGCAGGTCCAGGTGCGAAGCCAGCTTTCGTTCGTCCTCATCGGCGTTATGACCCAGCAGCTGGTGCCGAAGGCCAGGGGAACGGGAAGGGCGCTGGCGGCCGAGGTACTGGTGTGCAACCCCGCGGTGAGGTCCACCATAAGGCAGGACAAGCTGCACCAGATATACGGCATCATGCAGGCGGGGTACAAGCACGGTATGCGCACCATGAACCAGGCCCTGTTCAACCTTTACAAGAAGAACGTGATAACCATGGAAATGGCCCTGGAGAGGTCGCACAACGTTGATGAACTGGAACAGATGATAGCAACGGGAAGAGACGTTCTATAAACATGGGAGGCGGCTATGCCTGAGTTCAGATGGGAAGGAACGAACAAAGCCGGAAGGAAGATGTCCGGCAAGATAAAGGCCGCTAAGAAATCCGAGGCGGAGGAGCTGCTGAGGCAGAGGGGCGTCAACGTAACCAAGATAAAGGGCGGTTTCGACATAGCCACGTTCGGAGTGATAGGCTCCGGCGTTAAGGATAAGGAACTGGCCACGTTCACCAGGCAATTCGCGGTGATGATCAACGCCGGTCTTCCCCTGGTGAAATGTCTCCAGATTCTCAGTGAGCAGCAGACCAACAAGATATTCGCCAACATCATAGAAGACGTGACCGAGTACGTCGAGAAAGGAGGCACCCTGGCCGACGGCCTGGCCAGGCACAGCAACGTTTTCAGCGAACTGTACACCAACATGGTGGCGGCGGGAGAGCAGGGAGGTATCCTGGACACGATACTCAACAGGCTCTCCAACCACCTGGAGAAGTCGGTGGCCCTGCGCGGCAAGATAAAATCGGCCATGATGTATCCCATGGTGGTGCTCATAGTGGTGGTGCTGGTGGTTATGGCCCTGCTTCTCTTCGTAATTCCCATATTCCAGCAGATGTTCGTCGATATGGGCAGCTCCCTCCCCGGACCCACCCAGTTCGTGGTGAACCTTTCGGAGTTCGTCCAGCACAACATCCTCCTCATCATCCTGGGCTTCATCGGCCTTGCCGTCGCTTACAAGCTTTACTACAAGACGAATAACGGCCAGAAGGTCATAGACACCATAAAACTCAAGATGCCCATCTTCGGCATACTGATAAGAAAGATGTCCATAGCCAGGTTCACCAGGACCCTGGGCACCCTGGTCTCCAGTGGAGTTCCCATACTCGACGGCCTGGCCATCACGGCCAAGACCGCCGGTAACCGGGTTGTGGCCGATGCGATAATGCAGGCCCGAGCCAGCATTTCCGGCGGCGAGAACATATCCGACCCGCTGAAGGAATCGGGAGTATTTCCCGGAATGGTGACCCAGATGATTGCGGTGGGCGAGGAGACCGGCGGAATAGACACCATGCTCGAGAAGATAGCCGACTTCTACGAGGAAGAGGTGGACACCGCCGTGGCGGGCCTGACCGCGACCCTGGAACCCATAATGATCGTGTTGCTGGGAGGAATAGTCGGAGGCATCGTCATAGCGATGTACCTCCCGATATTCGATCTTATCAGTACCGTTGGCGGCAAGTAGTCCCGGGAAGGAACTCCCGGGGTAGTCCGTGGCCGTCAGACGGCTGACCATGACGCGCCGTGCCTGGCTTCAGGTGGGGCGCGTCGTCGTATTCTGCGTTTTCGCTTTCTTCGGCGTGCTCTTCCTGGGCTGGAAGAAAGTCGGACCCGCCTACCTCGGCGTATCGGGAGTCGTGATCCTGACCGCCGTGCTGGACACCGTCGTCCGCAGGCTCAGGGGGGAAGAGGAGTGGCAGGCCTGGGTGGTCATACTCTTCGATTCCCTGCTCATTGCGGTCCTTGTGAGCATGGCCGGCGGCTTCGACGGTCCTTTCTCCACTATGTTCTTCGTGCATGCCGTGGTCGGAGGAGTGTATCTCGGAATAAGGGGGGGAGCGGCGGTGGCCACGGCGGATACCCTCATGCTGGCCGGCATGGCTTACCTGTCCGTTACCGACCGCATGCACGGAGGCGTGACGGTGGGCGCGATAGAAAGCGTGAAAAAGGTCATGCCCCACGCGTCGGTGCAGTATTCCGTGCTATTCGTGTCCATATACGCCGGTTTCCTGATGGTGACGGGGTTGGTGTCCGGTTACCTTTCCCGCCACCTGATCATGGAGAGGGGCAGGGCCGACGGCATGCTGCGGCAGCTGCGGGCCGCGAGAACGATGTCGCAGAAGATACTGGAGAGCCTGTCCGACGGAATACTGGTGATAGACGGCGCCGGAAGGCCGGTAAGCATAAACTCCGCGGGCAGGAAGATCCTGGGCCTGGGCGACGACTGGAGTGACGAGGTGATGAACACCGGTGTCTACACCCTGCTGAAGGAATTCCGGAGAACCAGGGGAATGCCCTCCACGGTGGAAGTGAGCCTGGGCGGCAGGGTGGTGGAGTGCCGCATGGGAACCTTCCTGAACCACGGTGGAGTCGAAGCGGGGGCCCTGGTGGCCATGACCGACATCACCGAAACGTACGAGTTGAAGAAGAAGCTGCAGGAGCAGGAGAAACTGGCGGCGGTGGGCAAGCTTTCGAGCACCCTCGCGCACGAGATAAGGAATCCCCTGGCATCCATGAGCGGAGCCGCCCACGTGCTGAGGATGGGTACGCTGGACTGGAGGAAGGCCGACAGGATGACGGAACTCATCTGCAACCAGGCCTCCCGGATTTCCGAGATAATAGAAGGTTACCTCGAGCTTTCGAGAAACACCAAGGTGATGTACTCGGACCCGGTATCCCTGGAAGACGTGGTGAGGGAAGCGGTCGAGGTGGCCGGGCAGGGGTTCGCGTCCCACGTCAGGGTGGAAATGGCTCTGGAGGGTGATTTCATAGTGTTCGGAAATCAGGCCAGGCTGGTGCAGATGCTTACCAACGTGCTGAGGAACGCCGCCGAGGCCCTGGAATCCAGCCGGGGAGGCCTGATAAGGGTGACTCTCGCGGGGGCGCGGGAGAAGGAGGGCATGGCCGAGCTGACCGTGTCCGATAACGGCCCGGGCATACCGGAGAAGGCCAGGAAACGGATTTTCGATCCTTTCTTCACCACGAAGGAAGAAGGTACCGGGCTGGGATTGTTCGTGGCCAGGAAAGTCGCCGCGGATCACGGAGGGAGCATGGAGATAGAGAGTTCCCCTGGGGAGGGCACCAGGGTTCGCATCCTCCTTCCCATAGCGTCCCCGGATGCCGTATCTTCGAGGGAAGGAGGCTATGATGAGTGATCGACTCTCACTGATGATAGTGGACGATGAAAAGCCCATGCTGGAGTGGCTTTCCATACTGCTGGAGGAGCAGGGGTTCAGGGTATCGTGCCACGACAGCGGTGAGAGCGCCCTGGAGGCCGCCGGGGAAGATCCTCCGGACGTGCTGGTGGTGGATGTCAAGATGCCCGGAATGAGCGGATTCGAAGTTCTCTCCAGGATGCGGGAGATCGCTCCCGACCTGGTGGGCATCATGATGACCGCTTTCTCCAGCGTGGATTCCGCCGTGGAAGCCATGCGCAAGGGGGCCTCCGACTACCTGGTCAAGCCTTTCAAGGTGGACCAGCTGCTTGTGGCCGTGGAGAAAGCCCTGAAAGAGAAGAGCATAAGAAAAGAGAACGCCGATCTTAAGAAGAAGGTGGGCGCTCGTTTTTCCACGGAGGCCATACTGGGCAAGTCCAGGCCCATACTGGAACTGCTCGAAAAGGTCAGGAGGGTTGCGGTCACCGACAGCACCGTTCTCATCACCGGCGAGAGCGGAAGCGGCAAGGAATTGGTGGCCAGGGCCATACATGGAGGAAGCCCCAGGTCGGACGGTCCGTTTCTGGGGGTGAACTGCGGAAGTTTCTCCAGGGAACTCCTGGCCAGCGAATTGTTCGGACACGTGAGGGGCGCGTTCACCGGCGCTCATAAGGACAAGGAGGGCCTCCTGGTGGCCGCCGAAGGCGGAACCTTTTTCCTGGACGAGGTGGGCGAGCTTCCCAGGGACCTCCAGGTCAAGCTTCTCAGGGCTCTCCAGGAACGCAAGGTGCTCCCGGTGGGAGGAACCAGGCTGGTGCCCTTCAATACCAGGATAATAGCCGCCACCAACTCGGATCTCGCGGCCATGGTGAAGAACGGCGAATTCAGGGCGGACCTGTACTACCGGCTCAACGTGATACCCATACACGTTCCCCCGCTGCGGGAGAGGAAATCGGACATACCGTTCCTGGTGAAAAAGTTCCTGGAAGACTATGCTTCCGGCGTCGGGGCGCGGCACAAGACGATCTCCGACGAGGCCATGGAAATACTGGTGGAATACCACTGGCCGGGAAACGTCAGGGAACTGGAGAACGTGGTGGAAAGGCTCTGCGTCATGAGCCGGGGCGAGGTGATAGGACCGGAGGACGTTCCGGGGTACATGAGAAAGGCCGGAAAGACCGCCGCCCCGCCGGAGCGGGGAACCGCCGGGTTCATGGAGGGGATGGCGCCCACCCTGGAAGAGGTGGAGAAAGCTTACGTCCTTTACGTTCTGGAACACAGGGCCGGCGGGCGCAAGAGGCTGGCCGCCAAGATGCTGGGCGTGAACGAAAGCACACTCTACAGGAAGCTGGAAAAATACTCCGCCGGGGAAGAGGAGCGTTGATCCGGGGAAGATTCCCGAAGGCCGCCGCGGCGGCTCTGTTCCTCGCCGTTACGGTGTCGGTCGGGTATCTCGCGGGGCAGAGGGGAATACCCGTCGAGGACGGGGGCGAGTTCCTGACGGTGGCGCGCCTCGGAGGGGTCGACCATCCGCCGGGGCTTCCCCTGGTGTCGTTTCTCGCGCGAGTGTCGTGGGTGTTCCTGGGAAGATCGTGCCTGAGAGCGCTGTTCGCCGTCCTGTCCGGATTGCTGCTGTTGCTGCTGGCGGAAAGGCGCGGGTTGCCCCGGGTATTGTTCGCGGCGGGAGTCCTGCTGTTGCCGGGCGTGTCGGGAAGGCTGCTCATGTGGGATGCGTACTGCCCGCTCCTGGTGCTTTATGCGGCGGCTCTCCTGCGAAGGCCCGCTCCGGACCTGGAAGGCGGCTTCCTGCTCGGCCTGGCCCTGGCGGTTCATCCCATGGGCGCATTCATTCCCCTGCTGTACCGCCGGAAAGGAATCCGTCCGTTCGCGTTCGCCGCGGGAACGGTCATGGGCCTGGGCCTCTACCTGGCGCTTCCCCTGGGTTCCGCGGGAGGAGTGCCGGTGGACTGGGGCGGAGCCGATTCCTGGAGCAGGTTCGCGAGGCAGGTTTCCGCCGCCGGCTACAGGGAGGTATACGGCGACGGCATGGGCGGCTTTTCGGGCGGGGTTCTCGCGAACCATCTCGATGCCCTCCGGGGAATGCTGTGGCCGGTTTTGCTTCCCATGGCCGCGGCCGGGGTCTGGCGCTGCGTTTCGGAAGGCGGGCGGCGCATACTGGCCGCTCTTCTCCTCCTCGCGGTTATGGACGCGCTGTTCGTGCTGCTGGTGAACCCCATGGCGTCGGGTACGACCCAGACGGGCATACTTACGCTTTTCACGCTGCTGGCCCTGGCGTTCATGGGTTTCGGGCTGGTGGAGGAGAAAGCCGGGCGGCGTGCCGCCGCCGCGCTGGGAACCGTGGTCCTGGCCGCCGGAGTGTTTCTCTGGGAGCCCCTTCCCGACCAGGAGGAAGAGGTGCGGGCGTTTTACGGGAACGCGCCTCCGGACGCCGGGATCTTCGTTACGGACAACGATATACTCTACGGCGGCTGGGTGCTGAAGTACGTGGACGACAGGCGGCCCGACCTCGCGATACTCTCCACGGGGAACTTCTCTCCGTGGATAGAAAGGCTGGCTGTCGCTTTCAACCCGGACCTGGACCTGTCCAGGGGCCTGGAGGATGTGGGAGGCGCGGGCATCGGCAGGGAAGAGGCGGTCGCCCGCCTGGTGGCGGCCACGGTGGAAGACAACCCCCAAAGGCGTTTCTTCGTCGGACCCTGAGAACTACATATTGCAAAATGCAATGCCACGGGCAGTAACGTGCATAATATATACAAAAGCTGAATTAATATTAATCAAAATGCCCTGGCATGAATCATGCTTCCTTTAGTGGGTGAAAGGTAGAAGTTCAAACCCGAAAGGAGAAGAGAGATGAAGAAAGGATTCACCCTGATCGAGCTGATGATCGTTGTGGTCATCATCGGTATCCTGGCTGCGATAGCCATTCCCAAGTTCTCCAGCGTGAAGGACCAGGCTCAGCAGGTCGCCTGCAGAAGCAACATGAGGTCGATAGGTTCTGCCGAGGCCATGTACTACGGCAAGTACAGCGCCTACGGCAATGCCCAAGCATTGGCCGACAGCAAGGTGATGGAGAACGCCGAAAGCCTCATGTGCCCGTACTCTAAAGATCCTTACGTCTATAACGCCGGAACCACCACTTACACCGTTTCATGCCCCGCCCCCGGCGGACCTCCCGATTACCAGCACGGCAGCGTCGTGGACGGTATCACCAGCTGGCAGAGCGAAAGGTAACGAGAGAGATATATCTCGTCCTGAAGGGCGGCCCGTCGGGGCCGCCCTTTTCTTTTACCGGGCGAGGGGATTGAACTTCAGCAGCAGGAAACCGTTCAGCTGCAGCACCGGCTCCAGTATGTCGCCCCTGCCTATTCCGGCAAGCGTCGCGATCAGCCTTCCGTCATCCATCGGGGCGGGAGCGTCGTAACGTGCCAGGACGTAATCCACGTTCAGCTCTTCCAGTATTTCCAGTTCATCGTCGATGGAATCGTCCAGGAAGAGCCGCATGGCGGGGGGATATCTCCATGCCACCAGCCATGTATGGTTGGAGAAGTATCTCTTCGTTGGGAATAATGACAGGATGCGGGAATTCTCGGGAAGATGGCCGTTCATCCACATGATCATCGGCAGTTCATGCTGGGATTCCACCGCTTCCAGGCCCCTGGCGGCCCATCTTCCCTTCGCGTAGGATTCGACGATTCTCATTCTTCCGAAAAAGTCGTACCGTTCGAGGTTGAAAACCGCGGTGTCGAAACACAGGTAGGAAACGACCGCCACCGCCGTGGCCGCCGCCAGGCCCCTCCTGTGCTCCGAAAGCAGGCGCATGCCGTAGAGGGCGGCGAAGGGCACCATCAGGATGCCGTACTTGGCTCCCCACCAGGCAGGCCTGAACAACATTACGGCCGCCGCGGAGTACGACAGGAACCCCAGTAGCACCGTACCCCTGCGTTTCACCTTCCCGCCCGCCGTGGCGAGCAGGCCGGCCAGAAGCAGGAATAAGGGAGGACCCCAGGCGCGGAAGTAGTCGAAAACGTTGCGGAGCATGGTCACCCGCGGGTAGAAATGGGAACTCTTGTCGTCGAATATTCTGTAGTTGATTTGCACGGGCGGATCTTTCCAGAAGGACGAGACCGGAAGGCCCGGCGGGGTGTGGGGGTAGAATGGCGCCCCGGTGTGCAGCATGGTTCTGGCTGCGAAGGCGGCGGGAAGCAGGAAAACCATGGCGGCCGCCTTCGCGTGGAATTTCCAGCCCTTTCCTCTCCCGAAGGCGGAGAGATGCATGACCGTCAGCGGCAGGAGAACCAGGTACGCGGTGTACTTGGTCGACAGCGCGAGGCCCATGAGAAGGTAGGGGGAAAGGTCGTTCGCGTGTTCCTCGTCGGTTATCTTCCTGAGCATGGCGGAAAGCGAGAGGGTGGTGAAGAAGAGCAGCGTCGGATCCGGCTTGGCGAAATGCGACCATATCAGCAGTATGGTGCATCCGAGTATCGAAATGGCTCCCGCGGGTATCCACCGGGCGCCAAGTCCCGTGACTTTCATGGAAACGGGCACCAGCAGCAGAAGTATGCTTACGGAGAATACCTGGCCTAATATCAATTGGTCCAGCCTGTCCGTGGCCAGCGAGGAAGGGTACAGCAGCAGAATTTCGGCGATCATGGGAAAACCGGAGAATTTCGTTTCCTCCAGGAAGTGGATATGTCCGTGGTTCAGCCACCTGTCGGGCTGGACGAGGTAGGTCACCTGGGTGTCGTTGAAGTTCATCTCGGGCCTTCCCGCCACGGTCAGGGCGGAAATGGCCAGGAAGGCGGCGAGCAGCCAGGCCGGAAGCATGAGGGGCGAGAGGCGGATCGGCCTGAAGGACGGCGGAGAACGCCTCGCGGCCCGGTAGGCCCGCAACGCCCATATTGCCGCTCCGGCGGCTACGGTCACCGACAGGACCGGCCTGGTCAGCGCGTGGAGCAACGACAGGAGCAGGGCCAGGAGGATATAGGCGACCATACCGATGACCACCCGGGGCATAAGGCGGAAATTCCTCCTCCGGTACCGGGAACCGGAAATCACCGCGCCTGTTCCGTCGAAGGCCGCCCAGACCAGTGCGACCCTGAACGTGGCCCACAGCAGGGGGCCGATACCCAGCCAGCCCATTACGAGATCGGTCCGCATCAACCGCCTCCGCCGGTTCGCGGAAAGGAGAAATCGTATTCCAGCATGTCGTAGACCAGGAACGCTCTGGTGGGAACGTCCTTCGAGAAATCGAATTCCGATACGTATGACGCCCCGGCGTCGTCGACGGCCCTTACCAGGTGAACGCCCGGATCCGCCAGGAGGAGCACGGATTCCCCCGGCTCGAGTTCAAGGCCTTCCAGGAACAGAACCGGGTCGTCTCCGGCGTAGAGGACGATTTCGGTTACATCGGAGTAGGGCATCCTGTTTTCCAGGAGCACCCCGGCATCTCCCGCTCCGGCTTCGCCCACGATGATGGGCGGTTCGACCGCCGCGGCCTCCGTGAATCCCAGTATGTCGTCGCCGGGTATGTTCACGACGCCGCCGTCCAGGGTTCTGCCCGCCTGGTCCGTTGCGGTGAAATGGTATTCGCCTTTTTTCAGCCACAGGTCCGCGCCGCATCCGGGAAACAGCCGGATGTCATCCACCGTGAGCGTATCGTCATTTCCCTCCAGGGACGTCACCCGGAGCGTATCCAGGGCGAACCCGTGAAGGAGGTTGGTGACGGTTAGAAGATACGGGCCGAAGTCCAGGTTGGGTCTTCCGTATGTTATATCGTCGAAATCGAGGGAGACCGTATCGGGAGGGCTTTTCTTTATGAAACCCGCGATTCCGTACGAGTTGTCCAGTTCGTCGAAGGCCAGGATGTTTATTTTTCCTACCGGTACCTCGACCGTGACGCCGGTTCCGGAAGGCATGGGCCGGCGCAACAGGTTTTTGCCTTTGAAGCCGCCGCCGTATTCCCATACGTAGAGGCTGACGATGTCCGGCTCCCCGGTTTCGTTAAGGACGACCAGGGGGGAGGCGGCGCAGGTCCACAGCAGGGCCGGTATGAAGATTGCCGGTAACGTTCTCAAACGGGCCTCCGGGTGGAACGGGTGATTTTTACGAACACCGGAAAAGATACCTTCGATCCGGGGAATGACAAGTCCCGTATGTAGATCGGATTCCCGCATTTTGCAATACGACCGCGAGGGTTCGTGCGATTTCAAGGCGCGAAATCAAAATAAATACACGATATTGCTGCTATAAATCAAAGTAAAATATCAGGCATGTTTTATGCATTACTTTTATACGGGAATATCGGCAGCGAAGGAGGAGAGCCATGAAAAAAGGATTCACACTTATCGAGTTGATGGTGGTGGTGGTGATAACATCCATCCTCGCGGCGATCGCCATTCCCAAGTACTCGAACATCAGGGACCAGGCCGAAGAGGTGTCCTGCAGAAGCAACATGCGCTCCGTGGCCGGGGCCGAGATGATGTACTACGCGAGACATTCGACGTTTACCGATCTTCACGGCCTGGAGACATCGGGATGCCTGATGAACGCCGGGAAGTTGAGGTGCCCGGAAACACACTCGGTTTACGACATCGTGTTCGGCGATAACGAATACTCCGTTTTATGTCCCGGCGCCGATACCGATCACGGAAGCATATCGGACGGTCTGCCTTCCTGGTGACCGCCCGGTTTCAGGGGCCTTCGCCCATCCCGTCCGACATGCCTCGGCAGAAACGGAGGCGTTCCCGCACCACGGGCGGAGCGTTGGGATCCTCCAGGGCCCTTTCGTAATAATCTTCCGCCAGGTTCCATTCTTCCCTGTGCTGAGCCAGTATTCCCCTGTAGTAATCGACTATTCCGCCCATGTCCCGTTTCATCGAGAGCCACCCGACCGCCGCCCACGCAGACAGCAGCAGTATTCCGGCCCACGAGAATTTCGAGTTCCGGGCGACCCGGAAGAGCATGACCGGCAGGGCGAGAAGCAGCAGCAGTACCCCGGCCGTTCCGGGCAGCCATAGGGAGTGGTGTCCCCGCATCATCATCTCCAGGCCGATTTTCACCTGGGGGAGGGGAAGCGGGCCGTCCGGAGGAAAGACGGGCTGGTGGATTTCGCCTGCGGCGCCCAGCAGGGCCAGGAGCATGGCCGGAAACATGGCCGCGGCCGCGATGAAAGTTCTTTTTCCGTCTCCGGCGACGAACCCGCCCAGGCCCACGGCCAGGAACGGTATCACCGGGATGAGGTGCCTGGGCCCGTAGGCCCATCCGCCGTCAGGCATGTAGTAGGCCGAGAAGAGCAGGACGTAGAGTATCACGGCCGCCGGAAGCGGGTTCCGGCGCAGTACCTCGCGGGGCTTTCCCCCCGCGAAGAAGCCCGCCAGCCCCGGAAGGGTCCAGGGCATGTAGAAAAAGAGGCCCCTCTCCGGGGACAGGGTGAGAAGGTACAGCGAGCGCGGCGACGGAAGGGTGAACCCGAAGAAGCCCGATTTCATGCCGCCGAAGGCATCTTCGGCCTCCATTGAATAGCCCATGGCCGAGGGCGAGCCGAAGGCGCGGGCGTTGTACAGGAACTGGGGCAGCAGCGTCGCGGCCAACGTCGCCGTCGCCCGGAAAAGTCTTGCCGGGGTCCAGTACTTCCTTCCCCTGTAGGCCAGGATCACGGCGAAGGGTACGAATACCGGGAATTCGACGGCCACCGCCAGGGCGCCCGAAATGTCCGAGAGCAGGTACCTTTTTCGTTCCTGGAAGTGGTAGCAGAGGAAGAGCAGCATCGCGGCCGGAACATGGCCGTAAAGCAGCGTGGAGTATGGCAGCAGGATGCTGCCCGTTCCCAGGGCCGTCACCGGTATCGCCGTCGGCAGTTTTTTCTCCGAGAGGTTCCTGTGCAGGAACAGGAGGAGGAGCAGCAGCGAACCGGTTTCCAGGAGCCTCTCGGCCAGGTACCTTGCGACGGGGTCGGGAACGGAGCGTCCCGTCACGCCTGAGATGACCCTGGTAAGGCCGTATGGCGCCGCCGCGGCGAGCGAGAGCAGAACCGCCTTGTCGCAGTAGTAATGCCCGTCGCGGAAAGCCTTGTCGTTGGTGTGGCGGGCGTAGGGATCGATATTTATGGAAGCGTCGTCCACCAGGCGCCTGGCCAGGGCCCACCTGGTCACCACGTTGTCGTAGGGATAGGGGTGGAAGAAGGAGATGGAGGCAAGAACGACGAACAGCGCTGCCAGGGTGTGTAATCCCGAGCGTTTCATGTTACCGGCTTTCCATTGTAATCGGGGAATGATATAAATGGCGGGGAAGCAAGTTGCAATCGTAAACGAACGGGAGGTATCCTGGAAGAGCTTCCGGGGGTGGTCCACGCGGCATGGACAGCCGTTCGCGTGGCATTGATCTGGGCGGCCTTTCATGGAACCGGGCTTCTGGTTACGAAGCTCGTTCCGGCCCGGAGGAGAGGCGACCGGTTTTTCCCGGCGGTGGTGCCGGGGATGCTGGCGCATGTATTCCTCACGTTGCCGCTCTCGCTTTTCGGCATTCTGACCAGGTGGTTTCTTTCCATCCTGATCATACCGGCCGCGTCCGTGGGAATGCTGGACATACTGCGGAAATTGCGAAGGAATCCTCCGCGGATACCATCCCCGTTCCGGCTTTTCATCCCGGCGGCTTTCCTGCTTTCGGTTCTTTTTCTCTCCCTGCTGTTTCACGCCGCGTTGCCTCACGGCATGGTGGATCCCCTCATCACGTACGCCGTGCAACCCGACAGATGGCTCGACGCCGGAAGGATGCATATACTGGATGAAACGATTTTCTCGTTTTTTCCGTCCGTGGGGGAGATGCTTGCAACATGGCCCGCGGCTCTGTCCGACGGCAGGCTGGACCAATTGAGCATACTGCAGGTATTCCAGGTGAGCATGCTGGCGGCTTCTTTTCTTCTGGCGGCGAGGTCGTTCCGCCTCGGCTGGATGGGGTACATGTCCCTCCTGCTTCTCGGGTTGTCCTCACCGATCCTCTCCAAATGGGGATCATTCGCGAAAGTGGACATGACGGCCGTATTTTTTACCACGGCGTTTTTCTCTTACGTTTTCGAAAAGTGGGCGCTGGAAGGAAAGAAGATCGTAAACGAACCCATGGCATGGTTCCTGTTGGGCGTGGCGATCGGGGTGAAATGGACGGTTCTCCTGACGGTGGCCGCTTTGGTCCCGGTCCTGGTTGCGGGTTTTGTATCGGGTGAACGCTCCGGGGTTTTCAGGGGTTTGCTCCTGGCCTCCGCCGTTCCGCTCGTTTTCGTTCTGAGAAACCTGCTGGTGACCGGCGAGCCGTTCTATCCCTTCCACCTTCCCCCGTTCACGGCCGACGCGGCATGGCGGATCGAAACGGTGCCGGCCCTCGATGCGCTGCGACAGCACGGTCACGCATCCCCGGCGGAAAATCTCAAGGACCTGTTTCTGCAGTGGGGCCTGACGGCATCGGTTTTCATCGCCGGAGTCCCGGTTCTTTTCCGGCGGAGCCGGATGAGGGCCGCCGTTGTCCTTGCGGGAATCCTGCTGTACGCATTGGTGTGTTCCGTGGTTTTCGACCCGGTATCGTGGGGAGGAAAGTATACGCTTCTCCTGTTGCCCGTAATGGCGGCCCTGGGCTTTCATTGCCTTTCTTCCCGTAAGGAGATTATCCTGGCCGTTCTCATTCCTTTGGTGCTCCTGACTTCGTCCTTCCCCGGAAGATTGAGATTCATCGTCGATTTCGTATCCGCTTCCGAACCCGCGGGCTTTCGGGACGTCGATTTTCCTCCCGCGCTTCCGCTTCATGAGTGGACCAATGCGAATCTTCCCCCCGGGACGAGGCTGCTGTCCTTGTGGAGACCGGAGAGGTATTTTTCCGATCACGAAGTGCTCGTGTTGCAGAATCATCCGGACGGCGTCGAACTTCTCTTCGATGATGGCGTGGAGGATGAGTTGAAGGTATTGCGCAGGATGAAGATCGACTATGTGTACTTTTGCGCCGATGATCCCATGCCGGGAGACCTTGAGAAGAAGGTGGCCCTGCTGTCCGCCGTGGGTGAGGGAGGGCCGCTGGAGCCCGTCGTGCAGGTGTCCGGGTACCTGCTCTGCAAGGTGAATCGCTGAAAAGAACGCCTGGCGGCCTGTTCCGGGAGAGCGGGCCGTGTGAAAAGGAACTTAACGGGAGGTTTTGATTGGGCGGCAGGTTCGTGGACCAGGTGGTCATAGAAGTGCGCGGGGGAAAGGGCGGGGACGGTATCGTCTCCTTCCGCCGCGAGGCCCGGGTTCCCAAGGGCGGGCCCAATGGAGGAGACGGCGGAGCCGGAGGTGACGTGATCCTGGCGGTGGACGGACGATTGACCACACTCGCGGATTTCAGGAACGGCACCATTTTCCGCGCGGGCGGGGGAAGACCAGGCGGTTCCGGCAACCGCACCGGGGCCCGGGGTAAGGACCTGGTCCTGGAAGTCCCTCCCGGCACCACCGTATTCGACTCGGATACCGGTGAAATTCTCGGCGATCTCACCCGGGAAGGCCAGAGACTGGTCGTGGCCCGGGGAGGAGTACCCGGCAAGGGTAATGCTTCCTTCGCAACGTCCGTCAACAGGGCTCCCAGAAAGGCTACCAGGGGCGGGGAGGGTGTTTCGAGAAAGATAAGGCTCGAATTGAGTCTTATAGCCGATGCCGGCCTGGTAGGTGTACCTAATGCGGGTAAATCAACCCTGCTGGCCAGGGTGACTTCCGCCAGGCCGAAGATAGCGAACTATCCCTTCAGCACGTTGCATCCTTCCCTCGGGGTGGTCAGGATGGACAGGGGGTTCAGTTTCGTGCTTGCGGATCTTCCGGGCCTGCTGGAGGGTGCCGGGCGGGGAACGGGCCTGGGCCTGAGGTTTCTCAGGCACGTGGAGCGAACCGGCATACTGGTCTACGTCCTGGGGATGGGGCTTCGTATGGAGCCGGCGGAGCAATACGAGATCGTCAGGAAGGAAGTATTGTCTTACAAGGACGAACTGGAGAAATTGGAGGAGATACCGGTACTCTCCAGGGTGGACCTGGCGACGGAGGCCGAGAGGCGCAGGGCGGTGAAATCACTGCCGGGAGACGTGCTGGAATTGAGCGCCGTAACCGGCGAAGGGATAGATGAATTCCTGGCGAGGCTGGCTGCGGCGGTTGGAAATCTGAGGAAGGCCATCCGGTGATACATGCGCTAAAACTCTCCATGTGGAGCGGAGTTAATCGTAAGGACATGCGAAGGATTCTCCGGTCGGAAAGTCCCGGAAATGCGGTGGCGGTCCTGGAGAGGAGATTTCCCGGAGGACGACCCGACGGCCTTCGGGTGGAGGAAGCCCTGGCCGTGGCCCGGAAGTCGGGCATGAAGGCTGCGGTGTACGGAACTCCGGAATACCCCGCCATGCTGTCCGAGATACCGGATCCGCCGGTGGCGCTTTTCTGGATGGGAGACCTGGAGCGTTTCCTGGAAATGCCGGCGGTGGCCGTGATAGGTTCGAGGATGTGCACGGCTTACGGAAGAAAAGTGGCCGGGACCCTGGCCGCTGATTTCGCCGGCGCGGGGGTGGCCGTGGTGAGCGGCCTGGCCAGGGGCATAGACGGCGAGGCCCACAAGGGAGCCCTCAGGGCCGGCGGCATAACCATGGCGGTGCTGGGAAGCGGGTTGGACGTGATATATCCCCCGGAGCACCGTAAGCTCGCCCGCAGGATACTGGAAAAGGGGGTCATCGTCGGCGAGTACCCCCCGGGCACCCGGCCCGACAAGTTCCGTTTTCCGGAACGCAACAGGCTCATAAGCGGTTTTTCGCTGGGCGTAGTGGTGGTGGAGGCCGGAAAGCGGAGCGGCACCATGATCACGGTCAACTGCGCCCTGGAACAGGGACGGGAGGTTTTCGCCGTTCCCGGCGAGATAACCGGGGCGTTTTCCGTGGGCACGAACATGCTTCTCCGGGACGGGGCGGGAGTGGTCCTGACCGCGGCCGACGTGCTGGAACCCCTCGGCTTCGGGATGGAATCCCCGTCGAAGGATGGAGGTTTCAGACCCGAAAGCGAAACGGGCGTGAAAATACTCGAACTCCTGGCCGGGGGCATGATGCACTTCGACCTTCTTCTCCGTGCGACCGGGGTGGGCAACGCCGTGCTGCAGTCCGAACTGCTGGCCCTGGAGATGGCCGGGGCGGTGGCGCAACACCCGGGGAGGTACTATTCTCTCAGCCGTCTTCCCCGGTGACGAGGGCGAGTACGGTCCCGGCGGCTTCTTCGGGAGTCATGGAGCCGGTGTCGATGGGAGCGGGGAGGGTCGAATAGTGTTCCTTCCGGGATTCCAGGAGGTTCTTCAGCCGCCCGCCGTCTTCCGCCAGGGGACGTTTACCCGGGGAGGAGGCGTTCCGGCGGGCAAGGATGTTGTCCGGGGCGGTGAGCATGACCAGCGTTCCCAGTGTCGTAACGATTTCCAGGTTGTTTCCGCGCAGAAGAGTTCCCCCGCCGAGAGCCATTACGAAAGGCCCTTCCTTGCGGGACCATTCCAGGAGCACCTCGCTTTCCAGGTTCCGGAAACCTTCCTCGCCGAATTCCCCGAAGATTCTTCGCACCGGGAGTCCCGCTCTCTTCTCCACCAGTTCGTCGAGGTCGAGGAAAGGTACGCCGAGCATGGATGCGAGGCGCCTGCCGGTCTCCGTCTTGCCGGAGCAGGGAGGACCGCCGATGAATATCCTGAGCGCCGAAACGTTTTCCATGGGGAAATGATAACCGGGCCGGGACCGCGGGAGAAGGCCGGAACGCAGGTTGACGGGTGGAACCCGGTGAAGTATTGACTTCAAGTTCCGTTGCCAAGAAGAGATATGCAATCGGCATGTTCCAGGGTTCATGCCGCAGCCGCCGGGGGGACGATGACCAAGGACGAGATGGCCGGAGAGATAGCCCGAAGAACGGGCGTCGGGAGGAAAGTGGCCAGGACGGTGCTGGATGCTTTCATCGATGTCGTGACCGAGGGGTTGTGTCGCGGCGAAAGCATCTATTTCAGAGGATTCGGTTGTTTCGAGACCAGGGAGGCCAAGAAACGGCGGGCCAGGGATCCGCAGGGGGAAGGACTTATCGACATACCTCCCAGGATACGCCCGGTCTTCAGGCCTTACGATACCCTGAAGAACGCCGTCCGGGAAAGCCTTGGCAGGAAGGTGACCGTGGACTTCCTCTGCCTTTCCGCGCGGAACGCCCGAAGGGTCTCCGTGGTGGGTAATTTCAATGACTGGGATCCGGACAGGAATCCTCTTCAGAAACTTCCCGACGGCAGTTGGGTGGGGGAAATGAAAACCGTTTCCGGGCAGGTGCTCAGGTACCAGTACTGGATAGACGGCAGGCTCGAGAAAGACCCGGCGTTTCCTTCCGATTCCCGGGACGTGACGGTGAGGCAGGTATAGTGGCCGGCCGGAAGCGGACCGGAAGAAGCAGGCGCAGGCGCAGGACTTCCGGCAGGTGGAAGAACGTGCTGATAGTCCTGGTCCTTTTCCTTGCAACGGCGGTTTCGGTGATGCTCGCCGTTCCGTCGGAAGGGTTCCCGGGAACGCTGCGGAGCTGGATGATCGGCGAACTCGGCTGGCTGTCGGTCCTGGTGCCGCTGTTCCTGTTCCTGGCGGGGGCGCGCCTCCTGGGCCTGGGGTTCAGCGGGGCCGGCTTCCGAATACTTTCCGCCCTGGCCGTGACGGGATACTTCTTCACCGCGGTCCTGGATTTCGTGGTAAGCGCCGGAGTCCCGGAGTTCCACGGGGTTCCCGGAGGGAAGGTGGCGGCCGGCATCGGTGAGATACTCGTGCCGCTGACCGGCGCTCCCATAGCATTCCTGGTGCTGTTCACGGCGTTCACCACCAGCCTCGTGGTGTTCACCGGGTGGGACATAGGCGGCGACCTGCGGTCGCTGGCCTTGAAGGTCAGGACCCTGCTTGGAGGAATGAAGTCGCGGAGAAAGCCGGAGCGGGACGTCGCGGGCCCGGAGGAAGATTCACGTGACGGGGCGGGAAGCGCGTGGATCCGTGAAGAGCCCGAGGTTGTGCCGGATGTCCCCTTCAGGGTGGAACCCGTTCCGGCGCCGGAAGAATCGAGGCCCTTCCGGGAAGAGAGGAAGAGGGTTGAAACACGCCGGGAGATTCGAACCCCGGAACCCGTCCGCAGGCAGGCCGAATGGAGCGACTGCGGTGACGACGGTTATGTTCCGCCGCCCATATCATGCCTGGAGATGCCCGACGAGCGTCACAGGGTGAGAATGACCAGGGAGAAGCTGAAAGAACTGGAAGATCTCCTCCTGGAGAAGCTGATGGATTTCGGCATAGAATGCAGGATTTCCAACTCGTACCCGGGCCCCGTGATAACCAGGTTCGAAGTGGAGCCCGGCCCGGGCATAAAGGTGAACAAGTTCGTGGCTCTCTCCGATGACCTTGCCATGGCCCTTCGGGCCAAGAGGATAAGAATACTGGCCCCGGTTCCGGGGCGGGGAGCCGTGGGTATAGAGGTGCCGAACCCGGTGCCGGAGACGGTTTACCTGAGGGAAGTCATAGAGGAGGTGGGGGACGAGATAATACCCGTGGCCCTTGGCAAGAAGGTCAGGGGGGAACCCTTCGCCGCCGACCTGACTTCCATGCCGCACCTGCTCATCGCCGGAGCCACCGGTTCCGGCAAAAGTGTCTGCATCCACTCGATAATCGCTTCCATCCTTCTTACCCGGAGACCTTCGGAAGTAAAGCTGGCCATGATAGATCCCAAGATGCTGGAGCTTTCGATTTACGAAGACATCCCGCATCTCTGGGCTCCCGTGGTGATAGAGCGGGAAAAGTCCACCCTGCTTCTGGATGCGCTGGTCAAGGAGATGGAGAGCAGGTACAAGAGGCTTGCCAGGATAGGGGTGAGGTCCATAAGGGAATTCAACTCCAAGCTGTCCCCGGAGTCCGAAGGGGAGAGAATACCATATATCGTACTGATAATAGATGAACTGGCCGACCTCATGATCACGGTCTCCAGGGAGATAGAACCCGCCATAGAGAGGCTGGCCCAGATGGCCAGGGCCGTGGGCATACACATGGTCCTGGCGACGCAGCGCCCGTCGGTGGATGTAATAACCGGCGTGATAAAGGCCAATTTCCCCTCGCGCATCGCTTTCAACGTCCAGTCCAAGACCGATTCGAGAACGATTCTCGACATGAACGGGGCGGAAAAGCTCCTGGGCAAAGGGGACATGCTGTTCCTGGCCGCCGCTTCTCCGGAACCCCTGAGGGTGCACGGCAGCTTCATATCCACGGAAGAGACCAGGACGATAGTGGAGCACCTGAGGGACCAGCCCGAGGTTCCCTACGAGTACGAGTTTCCGGAGGAGGATGCATCCCTTGCCGGCGGGTCCGCCTATGTCGAGATGAATGACCCGCTGTTCGAGACCGCCAGGGACATCGTCGTATCCACTCAGCAGGGCTCCATATCCATATTGCAGAGAAAGCTCAAGGTGGGGTATTCCAGGGCCGCCCGGCTGATAGACATGCTGGAGCAGGCCGGTATAGTCGGTCAATTCCAGGGCAGCAAGGCCAGGGAAGTGCTGGTGAGCCCCGAGGAACTGGAAAGAACGGAAGGTGACGATGGTGAGGTATGAACTCGCTTTGCTGGCCTGCGTGGTTCTGCTGGCCGCGGGTTGCGGCGGTGATGAAGCTTACGACCACTCGGGGTACATGACCGGTGAAACCGATACCGCCCTTTTCACCAGGGCATGCCAGCAGTACCTGAGGGGGAGTCTCACCGCGTCGAGGGAAACTTTCAACACTCTCATCTACAAGTACCCGGATTCGCCCCTGCGGGAAGATGCCGGGATGGGGGTCAGGCGCATAGATTCGGATCTGTCGGGGAAGACTGCGGACACGGTCGGAACGGAAATCGCTCCGGAGAGGCCGGCATTTCCGCCGGTCGCCATCGTGGGTATACCGGCGGTGCGTTCCACCGTGGACAGGCTCGAGATGGTGATGGCGTCCAGGGGTACGAGGCCGGTGACGGTCGAGGACACCGGGGCCCCGGATATTACCCTGGTCCTGTACAGCGAAGGGTCCCGCGAGCAGGCTGAACTGGTCGCCGATTCCCTTTCCGGCTGGCTGTCTTCCCATACCTCGGTGCCCGTGCAGGCCGGTGGCGACATCATAGAGGCGGTGGCTCCGGGACATACCGGGGTGGTCGTGGTGGTGGGTACCGATGCCGCGGCGGATCCCTCGGTACCGGCGGAAGAAGTGCCTGCGCCCTGAAACATCGGGAGCTTTCCCGGGTATATTCGTCCGAATGATCCCCGCATGGAGGCTGGAATGTATTTATTCGTACTTACGGCGGCGCTGGCGGCGGGAACCCCGGTTTCGCCGCTCGTGGCGAAGCTGGAAAAGGCCGGTTACGTGACCGGGTTCTTCACCGAGACGGTGTTCCATGCCCTGACCATGGAGGAGGAGACCGCCCGGGGAACCATGCACCTGGCCCCTCCCGACCTGTTCAAGCTGGCGTACGACGATCCGGAGGGCATGGTGACCGGGTATGACGGGAAAATCCTGTATACCATCGACCCCGATTCCAGGCAGGTGCTGGTATACGACGGGGAGGGTCCCGGTAATTTCCTGTACCTTCTGGGATGCTGCGACGATTCCACCGCCTGCGCCGCGGTCACCGGTTCCGGCGACAGCCTGTCGGTTATCCTGGAAGGCGATTTCGGCGGCGGGATAAGACTGATGGAAGTGGGTTTCACCCTTTCGGACAGCATGCCGTTCTTTTTTTCCACCACGGACTTCAATGGAAATCGCACTTCGTATCGCCTGGAGGATCTTTCCATTTACGACACCATTCCGGCCGGCGTCTTCGACCTGGAGGTTCCGGAAGGGTACCTGGTGTTGGAACCGGGGGACATGTAACTTGAAAAAGGCCTGCATCGTAACCCTGGGTTGCCCCAAAAACGAAGCGGACTCCGATGCCTTCGCGACGTGTCTTTCAGCGGCGGGATGGATGGTTACGGATTCAACGGGGGAAGCCGACCTGCTTCTGCTCAACACCTGCGCCTTCATAGAACCCGCGGTGGAAGAGTCCCTGGAGGTAATGGAGCAGGCGGCGGAGTGGAAATCCGGCGGTGACGGCCGGCTCCTGGTGCTGGCGGGATGCCTCCCGGGCAGGTATGAGGTCGACGATTCGGAAGGCCTGGAGGCTTTCGACCTGGTTATAGGTCCGGCGGACACGGCTTCGCTCGCCGCTTTCCTCGGCCCGGGTTCCGGGGTGGAGATGCCGATGCCTGCGGGCCGGGCCTTTCGTTACCTGAAGGTTTCCGAGGGATGTTCCAACGGCTGTGCCTACTGCACCATTCCCCTGATAAGGGGACCCGGGAGGAACAGGCCCCCGGACGAGATACTCGGGGAAGCGTCGGAACTGGCGCGACTGGGGGCGGCGGAAATAGGGATAGTCGGTCAGGACACCGGCGCGTGGCGGCACGGCGTAATGGGAATGCGCGGTTTGCTGGAGAAACTGGCCTCCGGCAATCCGGAGACCTGGTTCCGGCTGTATTACGTCCATCCCGCCCACGTGGTTCCGGGGTTCGCGGAGTTGGTGGAGGAATACCGGAATATCATGCCGTACATCGATATTCCGGTGCAGCATTATGCGGACTCCATTCTCCGTAGAATGGGAAGGGGCTACACGGGCGGAGACCTGGACGAACTGTTTGCCGGGCTGGACCGGCGGAATGTGCCGGTGGCGGTAAGAACCACGGTGATAGTTGGTTACCCCGGCGAAACGGAAGAGGATTTCGAAGCATTGGCCGGTTTCCTGTCGGCCCACGAGTGCATACGTATCATAGCGGCTTTTCCGTATTGGCACGAGGAGGGGACCCCGGAATACCGGAGAGCCCTGCCGGAGGAGATGGTCCCCCCGGAGATCGTCCGGGCCAGGCTGGCCAGGATAGGGGAGATAGCCGACGGACATTACACGTGGTGGGGCGGTTTCCTGGAAGGCGGGGAACTGTCGGTCCTGGTGGATGCTCCACGCCGGGGACATTCCGTTTTCGACGCTCCGGAGGTGGACGGAGCCTGCGTTTTCGAGGTGGATGTCCCGGTGGGTGGAGTCCTGAGATGCAGGGTGATGGACTGGGAGGGCCCGGATCTTATGGTGGAGCCGGTGGAATGAAGGATTGGCGACGGCTACCCTAGTTTTTATATACGGTCGGTGCATTTTCCGGAGAGGAGAACCGACCCGTATGAGCACGGATTTCCAAGAAAAGGAATTGTGATATGCATGCCATTCTTATGACAGCTGTTCTCGCCGTGGTTCCGACCAACATGGAGCTTGCCGAAGATGCCCTTGAGGCGGCGTTGCAGGGGTTGGCGGAGCACCTGGAGGCGCTGGAGGTCGACCGGGTTTACGTGGAGATGGAGGGCGAGCACCCGGGCAACTGGTTCGTAAGGCAGACGGTGCTTTCCGTACTCCGCGAGGGTGGCATAGGCGTGGTGGATGGGGAGTCGAGGCCCGATTCGGTGCCGGTGCTCAGGGTGAGGCCCATGGAAATACGCGTGGAATACGGGAACGTGGGCAGGTCATGGGTGATCGGGACGAAGAAGGTGGACAGGATAGCCGAGTGCGAACTGATGTTCACTCTCCTGGACCGCGATGGAGCGGTTCTGGACAACCTGAGAACCGGCGGTCGCAGGAATGACAGGGTTTCATGGAGTGAAGCCGAAACCGCGAAAGGTTCCGGGGAATGGGATTGGTTGTCGGAAGATCTTCCGGAGGACGTGGGTGGAGGCATACTGGAACCCGTGGTGGTCACCGGTATCGTCGCCAGTCTGATCTATCTCTTTTATTCGAGCAGGGCCGAATGACTGTTCTTCCATGAAAAGCCGATTCTTACCTTTGATTTTCACCGTGCCGGCTTTAATGGGGGGATGCGGTGGAGATGAAAGCGGGTCATCGGATCCGCTGGAGGAAGCCAGGATGCTTGCAAGGTCCGGAAATTATGCCGAGGCGGTGGTGTTCTTCAGTCAGGCGCTGGCGGAGAGCGACAGCCAGCCCCGGTTGCTCCTGGAGTTCGCCAAGATAGCGGTGCTGGCGGCGCAGACCGATGAGGCGTCGCGTCATCGGTCGGAGGCCGGGGCGGCGCTGGAAGCGCTCTCGGCTCGGGACGGTGATATCGATCCCAGGGAAATCGGCGAACTTTGGCGAAGATTGGGCTGGGAAATGGTCAGGCATTCCGACTCGCTGCAGGCTTTCCGGTGTTTCGACCAGGCCCTGGAATACGGTATGAGAGACCTGTTCGAAACCGAATGGCTTTTCAGGGGTTCGTATGCCGCCTCGCACCTGGAACTGCTCTCCGGGGTTACGGACAGCCTTTCCGGCACCCCGGAGGGAGACAGCATACTGGATTTGACGGCGAGGAGTTTCCTGGTGGAACTGGACAGGATACCCAGGACCAGGACTGACCTGAGAAAAGACGTGCTGAGGGCCAAGGCCGCGCTTCTTCCCCATACCGATCTCAGGGAAGATGAACTGGCGGTGCTGACGGAACTGGACAGGCTGGGCGGCATGGAGCCCGACATGAGGCTCAGGAGGATAGATCTCCTCCTGGAGACGGCCGGCGCGGACCTGGAAGCCGGCAGGATCGTTCAGGCCCGGGAAAAACTTCTCGAGGTATGGGATTCGAGCTTTTCCGGCAAGAGAATCACAGCGGCTTACATGCTCGGCCTGATGGAAGAGGGCCGGGGCGATGCGGAAAGGGCCCTGTCGTGGTACAGGAAGGCCTGTTCGGTCTCGCCGGCTTCCCGTTCCCGGTCGGCGCTGGCCGCGGCCGCGAAAAGGGATTCTTTGGAATACGGGACCGGCGGTAGTGATGGGAGTGACGATGCGGTTCGGTTTTAAGTTCGCTGTCGCATTGGCCCTGGCAACCGCATTCGTAGGTTGCGGAAGGACGTACAATACCGCCGGCCTGGGAATCCGGGAACTGGAGGAACTGGCGGAGAAGGCTTTCGCCGAAAATGACTTCCACGGGGCTTCCAGGTTGTACACTCAGCTGATGTTCGAATATCCCGGTTCCTCCAGGATGGATTTCTACCTGTACAGGCTGGGGCTCTCGAAGGCGGGCGAGGGCCTCCGGGGCGACGCCGTCTTCTACCTGGACCGGGTGCTGAACGAGTATCCCAGGAGCCAATGGGCCGATGACTGCGCTTTCCACGCGGCCAGGATCTGGTGGGAACAAAGGAACGACTACAGGAAGGACCTTACCCCGGTACTGAATTGCAGGGACAGGCTGAAGGCCTTCTACGAGGACTACCCGGCTTCCCCGCTGGCGGACCGGGCCGACAGTCTCATGGCCGCCGTCAACGACCTCCTGGCCAGGCGTGCTCTTTTCATCGGAAGATTTTACGCCAGGAGAAAGAAGTACGACGCGGCCCTGCTGTACCTGCGGGAGGCGCTCAACGACTACGGAAAAACCTCGTGCACCGGGGATGTGCTGGTTTGTATGGGTGACGTATATTTCGCGAAGGGTAACAAATACACCGCCGGTGAGTACTACCGCAGGGCCCTGGACGAGGGGGGACTGGACCTGGAGCGTACCGGAGACGTCCTGGAGAAACTCGGGCGACTGTGAAATGACCGGAATACTTGGAGGAACATTCGATCCGCCGCATTTCGGGCACCTGGTACTGGCGATGGAAGCCCTGGAAAAATTTTCGCTGGACGGGGTGATACTGGTTCCGGCACGCACGCCTCCCCACAAGGAGGGGGAGGAAGTGACTCCCTTCCGGCACAGGATGGCAATGACGGAACTGGCCGTGGAGGACGCTCCGGAGCTGAGGACGGGGAACCTGGAGCCTCCCGGGGGGCCGTCCTGGACCGTGAGGCTCCTGCGGAAACTCGTTTCCGGGGGCATGGATGTTTGTTTCATCATGGGCATGGACAGTCTGAATGATCTGGACAACTGGAAAGAACCCGAAGAGATTGTCGGGCTGGCGAAGCTGGTTGCGGGAACCAGGCCGGGCTTCGCTCCCCGTGGTGACGGGGAGCTGCTTCGAGCAGTGGAAACTTTCACGATTCCCGGGGTGGATATATCCTCCAGCAGGCTTCGGAGAAGGTTTGCAGAGGGGCGGAACACTCGGTATCTTCTGCCCGGGTCGGTTATACACTACGTAAGGGAGAACTGTTTGTATGGCAGATGAGAAAACCATCGATAAGTTGCTCAACGCCGTTCTCGAAGACGACGTCAGCGACGTGCATCTTAAGGTAGGTTCCAAGCCTATAATCAGGAAATCGGGGCACATAATACACCTGGAAGATTTCTCTATCCTGAGGCAGGGACATATAAACAAACTCATAATCGAGATGCTCAACGAGCGGCAGAAGAAAAAGTTCGTGGCGGGCGAGGAGTTGGACCTGGGTTATTCCCTGAAGGGCCAGTTCCGTTTCAGGGTCAACATTTACAGGCAGAAGGGCACCCCGGCCCTGGTCATGAGGAAGATTCCCCTGGATATTCCGAATATAGACGACCTTGGGCTTCCCGAAGTGGTTAAGAAGCTGACCATGGAGCCCCGTGGGCTCATCTTGGTAACCGGGGCCACCGGTACCGGCAAGTCGACCACGATAGCCGCCATGATAAAGTACATAAACGAACGCCGGAATGCCCATATAGTCACCATAGAGGACCCCATCGAGTTCCTTCATACCGACATAAAATCGACGGTATGCCAGAGGGAAGTGGGAATAGACACCAAGGACTGGGCCACGGGGCTTAAATCGGTGTTCCGGCAGGATCCCGACGTCATCCTGATAGGCGAGATGAGGGACATCACCTCCATATCCACGGCCCTGACCGGGGCGGAGACGGGGCACCTGGTCCTCAGCACCCTGCATACCAACAACGCCATGGAGACCATTTCGAGGATCATAGACGTCTTCCCTTCCAAACAGCAACACCTGGTGAGGCTGCAGCTGGGCCAGCTTCTCGTCGGAGTCATCTCCCAAAGGCTGATGCCTTCCAGGGAAGATGTCACTAAAAGGGTTCTCGCGTCGGAGGTATTGGTGCAGTCCTCTACCGTGTCCGAGTGCATAATAGATCCCGACAAGACCTACCTGATCACGGAGACCATGGAGAAGAGTTATGCGCAGTACGGGATGCAGACCTTCGACATGTCCATCTACAAACTTATAAAGAATGCTAAGATAGACAAGGATACGGGTATATCCGCAGCGAGCAACCCCACGAAACTGGATCTCAAGCTCAAGGGTATCGAGACCGCCACGGACTGGAGGATGGATTGATACGTACGGAATTCATTTCCATGAATTCCGACCTGCTCCCGGCGGTGATGGCCGGGGGAGCGGTGGTGCTCGTTCTCGGGCTGGTACAGCTCTACCTGGGGCTGAAGGCCCAGAAGACTCCCAGGATGACCGGTAAGGAGTCCATGATAGGAAGCACCGGTATCATCAGGAAGACTAAAGGGTTCAGGAACAGGTACGTGGTTGAAATAAGGGGGGAACTGTGGTGGTGTCTTCCCGAGAGGGAAGGGCTTGAACTGCGGGTTGGAACCCCTGTGGAGGTCGTGAGCGTGGACGGGGATTCCATGTTGCTCAAGGTTCGTCCCGTGGACGGGCCGGAAGAGGGAGGAGATCCCTGATGGGACCTTTTGTAACGGTTCTGGTGGTTCTGGCATTTTTCCTGTTGTCGGCTCTCAAGGTGCTGAAAGAGTACCAGAGGGGCGTTATATTCAGACTGGGCAAGGTTATAGGAATAAAGGGCCCCGGGTTGATAGTCGTATGGCCTCTTATTGATCACATCAGGCGCGTCGACCTGAGAGTGGTGACCATGGACGTGCCTCCCCAGGACGTTATAACCCTGGACAACGTTTCAGTCAGGGTAAACGCGGTGGTCTACTTCAGGGTCATAGATCCCAAAAGCGCGGTGCTGGAGGTGGAGAACTACGTGTATGCCACGAGCCAGCTGGCCCAGACCACCCTGAGAAGTGTCCTGGGCGAGGCTTCCCTGGATGAACTCCTTTCGCAGAGAGACGAGATAAACGCCAAGCTCCAGGATATTCTCGACAGGATGACGGATCCCTGGGGGATCAAGGTCAGCACCGTGGAAGTGAAGCACGTGGACCTTCCCGAGGACATGCAGAGGGTCATGGCGAAGCAGGCCGAGGCGGAGAGGGACAGGCGGGCCAAGATAATAAGGGCCGAGGCCGAATACCAGGCGGCGCAAAAGCTGGCGGACGCCGCCGATATCATCGACGCTCACCCGGCCGCCCTCCAGCTCCGGTACCTGCAGACACTTTCCGAGATAGCCGTGGAAAACAATTCGACCACCATCTTCCCGCTTCCGCTGGAGATGCTGAGGCCCTTCTTCGGCAAGTTCACGGGTGGAAAGGGGTAGAGGTTTGTTCAGGGGCACGATAACGGCTCTCGCGACGCCTTTCAGAAACGGATCGGTAGATTACCCGGCCCTGGAGAAACTGGTCGGCTTCCAACTGGAGAAAGGTATAGACGGGCTCCTGGCGTGCGGATGCACCGGGGAGGCCGCCACGCTTTCCGTGGAGGAGCGCCTGGGGGTGGTGGAGAAGGTTCTGGAGATCGCCGGAGGCAGGGTTCCCGTCATAGCCGGTACCGGAACCAACGATACGGCGACTTCGATAGACCTTTCGCTGGCCGTTTCGAAGCTGGGGGTGGACGGCCTGCTGTTGATAACCCCCTACTACAACAAGCCCACGCCTGACGGCCAGGTGGAGCATTTCAGCAGGGTAGCCGATGCGGTGGATCGCCCTGTGATAGTTTACAACGTTCCGGGGAGGACCGGAGTGGGCATCCTTCCGGAGACCGTGGCCAGGCTTGCCGAACATCCCGGTATAGTCGCCATAAAGGACGCAGCCGGCTCCGCCGAGAGGGTATCGGCCATAAGATCCCTCTGCGACATGACGATTCTGAGCGGGGATGATCCCATAGCCCTGGCCCAGGTGGCCCTGGGAGCGGAAGGTGTGATATCGGTGGTTTCCAACATAGCGCCGGGCGAGATGTCCTCGATGATGGAACTCGCGATGAAAGGCGATTCGGAGGAAGCCAGGAAGATCCAGGACAGGCTGTATCCCCTGATGAAGGCCCTTTTCCTGGAGACGAATCCCATACCGGTCAAGAAAGCCCTGGAAATCATGGGAATATGCACTTCGGAGGTGAGGCTTCCCCTGCTTGCCATGTCCGGAGAACTGGTACCCCGCCTGGAAGCGGCCATGGAAAGGGCCGGCCTGGCCGGATGAAAATCTGCATCTTCGGCAGCGAAGGCAGGATGGGCAGGGCCGTGGCCGCCGAGGCCGGAGATTCCGTTGTTGCGAAATATGACGTCACGCCTCCCGGTACGCCTCCGGACGTACCCCTTTCCGGAGAAGTGGACGTGGTGATCGATTTCAGCATCCCATCGGCCTGGAAAGACCTGGACATCCTTCTGAAAGGCACCGGGGCGGCCCTGGTAACGGGCACCACCGGACTGGAGAAGGAACACATGGATCTCATGGAGAAATGGGCGGTCGAGCGGCCCGTTTTCCACTCCTTGAACATGAGCCGCGGCATACACGTTCTGGGCAAGCTTCTCGAAGTCGCCGCGGGTATGCTCGGAAAGGATTTCTCCCTGGAGATAGTCGAGATACATCACGGGGGCAAGGTGGACAGCCCCAGCGGAACGGCCCTGGAACTGGCGTCCGCATGGGAGGGGGTTATGGGTCCGTCCCGGAGAATCATGGGCAGGCATGGCGCCGCGGGGCCCAGGCGGAAGGATGAACTGGGTTTCCATTCCCTGAGGGGCGGAGACGTTCCCGGTGAACACCAGCTTCATCTTCTCGGTGACGGAGAAAGGTTGGTTCTGACTCATGCCGCCACGGGCAGGAGGACATTCGCGCTGGGAGCGCTGAAAGCCGCCGGGTTCGTGGCGGGAAAGCCTCCCGGACTTTATTCCATGGAAGATATGATGAATCGGGAGTTTGAATGATATGGTGAGGAAACCGGCGGTTGCGGGAATGTTCTATCCCGGGGACGAAAAAACCCTGCGTGGAATGGTCGAGGGTTTCCTGGAAACGGCCGGTGTCGTCTCTGATCCCGGGGTGACCGGCATAGTAAGCCCCCATGCGGGTTACATGTACTCCGGAAGTACTGCGGGAGCGGCTTTCGCGAAGGCTCCGGACCACGTGGACACGGTGGTGGTGGTTGCGCCTCCGCACAGGTATCCCGTGCACGGGGCATCCGTGTTTGACGGGGAGGGTTACATGACTCCCCTGGGCGTTGCGCCGGTGGACCGCGTGGTGACGGAAAGACTCCTGGGCGCCGGATTGGTGTACCAACCCCGCGCCCACGTGGCGGAGCATTCCGCCGAGGTCCAGGTACCCTTCATCCAGGTTAAGTGGCCCGCCGCCGAAATCACCGTGGTGCTGCAGGGTTCGACGGATCCGGATTTTTCCGGGGAGTTGGCCGCCGCCCTGCTGGAGGCGCTGCGTGGCAGGGACCACGCTCTCGTGGTCGCTTCCAGCGACCTGTCGCACTATCAACCGCTGGAAATTGCCAAAGCCAAGGACAGACTGATCATCGATGCCTTCCTCAGCGGGGATCCCGAAGCCCTGGAGCGGGCGGCGGCCTCGGGCGGCGAAGCCTGCGGGATAGGTCCCATGAAAACCCTTATGCGTTACGCGATCCTGAACGGTTCACGAGAATTCGGGGCGATCGCATGGACCACTTCGGCGGAAGCCTCGGGGGATACTTCGGCCGTAGTGGGTTATTTCGCCGGTTTCTGCAGCACCGGGAGGTAGTGGATGGTTTCGAGAGAAGATGGGAAAAAGTTACTGGAACTCGCCAGGCGGGCGGTGAAAGCGGCGGCGTCCGGCGACAGGCTGCCCGACGTGCCTCCCGACGAAGTATTCCATAGGAGGGGCGGGGTGTTCGTAACCCTGAAGAAGCACGGCATGCTCAGGGGTTGCATAGGTCATTTCATCGGAAAAGGTACGCTGGGTGAGACCGTGGTGGAAATGGCGGCCGCAGCGGCTACCGGGGATCCGAGGTTTCCACCGGTCCGTCCCGGGGAGGTGGACGAACTCGACATAGAGATATCCCTGCTGAGTCCGATGGTCCCGTCGTCGCCGGAAGAAGTCGTTCCCGGCAGACACGGAGTTTACATCAGGCGGGGAAACAGGGCGGGCACCTTGCTTCCCCAGGTGGCTGCGGAGGAGGGCTGGGACCGGGAGACGCTCCTGGCCCATACCTGTCTGAAGGCCGGGTTGTCTCCGGACTGCTGGAAGATGAACGACGTGGATCTGTATACCTATACGGCGCAGGTGATAAGGGAGATAGACGAAAGGGAGGAATCTCGATGAAATACGCATACTTGCCGGTCGTTCTCGCGCTTCTCTTCATGGGAGCATGCGAGGTGCCCGGAATAGGTGAGATGGAAAAAAGAATGGACGACCTGGAATCCGCCGCTTCCGATTTCGATTCCGGCATGACGGAAAGAATCGACTCCATTGAGGACAAGATAGATGCGATAATGGAGTCGATTGAGGCCGGTGGAGGCGGACTGTCCCATCTTTCCATGGAGTCCGGGCTTGAAGAAGGCGCGACCGTGGAACCGCGGGAAATAACCATGGAAGACGTGGAAGGGCTGCTCCAGCGCCTGGAATCCCTGGAAGCGACCGTGGACAGCCTTCGGGCGGAAAACGCCTCGCTCGCCGGACAGATCGACCACGTTAAGAACATGGTGCTCAGATCCGGCGGCAGGTCGTCGGGAGGGGGTTCCTCCAGGAGTGGTTCCGGTACCAGGGGAGGACGTTCCGAAGGTTCCCGGGGATCCAGGTAACGGGAATATTCCGATAGATGCGGTGCGGCGTTTCGGCGCCGCACCCGTCAGCCGGTTATGACTATTCTGCGATATCTTTTTTTGCCGGCCCTGAGAAGGAATTTCTCCGGGGTCGTTTCCGGCTCAAGCCTCACCGACGGGTCTTCTATCCTGCGATCCCTGACGTATAGGCCGCCCTGGGACGCAAGCCTTCTCACCTCGCTCCTGCTGCCGCACAAGCCGGATTCCACGAAAAGGTCGATGTAGGAAACCCCTTGTTCGAGTCTCGCCCTTGGTATTTCCAGCCCCGGGGCCTCGTCTGCCGCGCCCTTTCCTCCGAAGAGGGCCCTGGAAGCTTTCCTGGCCTTTTCAGCCTCTTCGCGGCCGTGTACTATGGAGGTGGCTTCGAAAGCCAGTTTTTCCTTTACTTTCCTGATATCGGCGCCCCGAAGCAGGGAGAGTTCGGCTATCTCCTCCATGGGAATGAAGGTGTAGAGCTTGAGGAAGTGGATCACGTCCTTGTCGTCCACGTTTATCCAGAACTGGTAATAATCGTAGGGACTGGTCAGGTCGGGATCCAGCCAGACGGCTCCTCCCGCCTGGGACTTGCTCATCTTCTCACCCGATGTCGTGGTTACCAGGGGACAGGTAAGCCCCAGCGCCTCTTTTCCCAGGGTTCTTCTTACCAGTTCTATGCCGGCCACGATGTTGCCCCACTGGTCGGATCCTCCCACCTGGAGAGTGCAGCCGTATTCGCGAAAGAGGTACAGAAAGTCGTATGCCTGGAGGAGGCTGTAACTGAACTCCAGGAACGAGAGCCCGGTTTCCAGGCGTTTCTTGACGGATTCGGCGGTCAGCATCCTGTTCACGCTGAAATGACGGCCCACGTTCCTCAGGAATTCTATGTGCCCCAGGGTGGAGAGCCAGTCGCGGTTGTCCAGCAGGAGCGCGGGATCGTCACGGGAATCGAAATCCACGAAGCGCCTGATCTGGCTTTTCAGCGACTCCGCCCACCCGGAGATGGTTTCAGCTTCCTCGAAAGTGCGTTCTGTGCTTCTTCCCGAAGGATCTCCCACCATGGCCGTTCCTCCTCCGACCACTATTATGGGCCTGTGTCCGGCTTCCTGGAGGTGCCTCGCCACCATCAGCGGGACCAGGTGTCCCAGGTGGAGGCTTTCGGCGGTGGCGTCGAAACCTATGTAGAAAGTCAGCGGCGGTTTGTCCAGGAGTTCCGACAGTTTCTCCTCGGCCGTCGTCTGGTAGACCAGGCCTCTGTCGCCGAGTTTTCTGAGAAGCTTCAAGACACTATCTCCCTTCGGTGTTGAAACTGGCAGACCGACGTCGTGGTGCTTATGTTTCACCCCGCGTAACATCAAACATAATACCGGAGCAAACATTGGAAACCATACAATTCGAACACCCCCTTGCCCGGTCCCTGCTTACCGAAATGAGGGACCGGAGGACCACTCCGGACCGTTTCCGAGCCCTTGCGTACAGGCTGGGTTTCATGCTGGCCGTGGAAGCCACCAGGGAAATCGAAACGGTCCCCGTGAGCGTGGATACTCCCCTGGAGACCATCATGGGCGAGAAGGTCGCGGAACCACCGGTGCTGGTCCCGGTGATGAGGGCTGGGCTGGGCCTGCTGCCGCCGTTTCTCGAACTGATACCCGGCGCCGAAACGGCGTTCGTGGCCGTCCGGAGGGACGAGGAAACGGGCGAGCCGCGGTGGCTGTACGATTCCTCTCCGGATCTCGCGGGAAGGAACACCATCGTCCTGGATCCCATGTTGGCCACGGGCGGAACCGCGAAGGCCGTTGTGAACTATGTGTTCGAAAAGGGAACGAAACACGTGACCCTGGTAAGCATAACGGCGGCTCCCCGGGGCCTGGAGGCCCTGGTGGAATACGAAAACCTCACGATCATAACGGTATCCGTGGACCGCGAATTGAACGCTGATCTTTTCATCCTGCCCGGGCTGGGTGACTTCGGGGATCGCCTGTTCGGCCGCCCTGGAAAGGGTTCCGATGAGTAAGGGGATATACGTAGCCGGCAGCGACAAGGATGCGGGGAAGACCATGCTCAGCCTGGGGCTCATAGCGTGGTTCGGAGAAAGGCTCGAAGGCAGGGTCACCTTCATGAAGCCGCTGGGGCAGAAAACCCTTCTGCGTGACGGGAAGTCCGTGGGGCAGGATACGTTCCTCGTCAACTCCTCGCTGGGGCTTGACGTGCCGTTCGAGTACTCCGCGCCGTTCACCATGACTTCCGGCGCCGCCAGGGAGTACATCGAGAGCGGCGGTCCCCCCGGGTTGAAGAGACGTGTCGTCAAAGCCTACAAGAAACTGTCCTCCATGTCGGAGATGGTGGTGGTGGAGGGTACCGGACATCCCGGGGTGGGATCGGTGTTCGGCATGTGCAACGCCGGGGTTGCTAGGTTGCTGGGTTTGCCGGTGCTCATGATCCTGGAAGCGGGGATAGGCAGCACCATAGACCGCTTCACTCTTTGCAGCAGTCTGTTCAGGGAGGAATCGGTCCCGATACTGGGAGTGGTGATAAACCGAGTGGCCGAGGGCAAGCTCGACAAGGTGAAAAAATACCTGGATCCCTGGTTCGCGAAGCTCGGGATCACCGTTTTCGGCTACATACCGTACGTAGGCGACCTGTGCAGGCCTTCCCTGGGCATGATGGGGCGTGAACTGGGTTTTCACGCGGAACCGGGAGCGGGGAGCGTCGAGGGGTTCATCGCCGGCTTCGGCGGAACCGGGGAAATACTGGACGAGATAGCGGCCGGCCCGGGAAGCGTGCTGCTCCTGTCGGCCGGCAGGGAAGAGGTACTGGATGCCATCGTAGCCAGGAAACTGTCCGGTATTCTCGGTGAAGGTCCCGGCGCCGTGGTACTCTGCGGCGGGTCCGAGGAGAAGGCCCGGGCTCTGGGCCGGGGTTTCCACGAGGTCGGGATACCACTGTATCACACCGAGAAGAGCGCCGGTGATTCCATCTCCATCCTGAACCGCCGGGTATTCAAGGTGGAGCCCGGCGAAACCCCGAAGATAGACCGGATAGTAAGGTTGATCCGGGAAAACGTAGACCTGGAGGGCATGATGGAACGACTACGGGAGCCGGCGGTTAAGCCGCCTCCTCCGCGTTATCTGGGCAAGATCAGATCCCTGTTCGGCAGGATATTCGGAACCGGGGGAGGAAACGGGACGCGGTGAGATCGAAAACACTGGTGGTGATGCTTTTCGTGGCTGCGGTGGGCGCCACGCTCCTGTTTCGCAGACCTTATAACGGTGAAGCCGGCGGGTCGTGGACTTTCCGGCGGTACATGGACGGCTTGGCCGACTTTAGGGATTCCGTCTCCGCCGTCCTGGCGGACACGCTGGAGGTGAGGACGGCTTGCGTGGGCGAAGGAGGAACCCTGGGAGGACTCCTGTTCAAAACCGGGGTGGAGGGTTCCCGCTACCTGGACTGCTGCGATATTTTCATGGACAGCCTCGGATGGACCTCGGTCAGGGTGGGCGATACTCTCGAATCGGTTTACACCAGGGGCAGGTTGAGCAGGGTTCTCGGAAGGCCGAGGAACGGCAGGGGTTGTTACAGCATTGATTTCGACAGCACCGGGACTCCGGTCGGATGGGGATGGGTGCCCGAGGAGAATTACCGCCGACTCAGGGCGGTCGTTCTCGAGGTGGAAAGCACCGTTTGGGAAAGCATAGCGGGGAACGGAGTACCCGGCGACCTGACCCCCACGGGCCGTGTGGTCACCGCCAGGGACTCCGTGAGAAGGGTCGCATACATAAAGAACTTCGAGAACAACCTGGCCAACAAGCTGTTCGTCTACGACATCGATTTCTATTACGACGTCCGGCCCGGCGACAGCATCTGGGTGCTCCTGGAAGAGATAAGGTACCCGGCGTCGAACGAGACGTCTTTCGGCAGAATAATCGCGGCCAAGTACGTGTTCTCCCTGGGAGGCATGACCGAGGCCCTGCCGTTCTTCCACGCCGCGGAGCCGCCGGCGCCTTCCGGGACGGTGGTGCTGCTGGATTATTACCACGGAAACGGAGCGTCACTGAGGACCATGTTCCTCAAGATGCCGGTGCCCTTCGGAAGAATAAGTTCTCCCTATTCCGATGCCCGCATGCATCCCGTCCTGGGATATACCAGGGTTCACCGGGGTATCGATTACGCGGCTCCCATGGGAACGGAGATATACGCCGTGGGTGACGGCGTGATAACGTTCCGCGGCTGGAGCGGCGGCTACGGCAACATCGTGAGGATAAGGCATGCCAACGGCTACGAAACCGGTTACGGTCACATGAGTCGTTTCGCCCGGGGCCAGGAGGTCGGCACCCACGTGAGGCAGGGTGACGTGATAGGGTACGTGGGAAGCACCGGCCTCTCCACAGGTCCCCACGTTCACTTCGAGATGAAGAAGAACGGAGCTTACGTTAATCCGTCTTCCGAGATAGTTCCCCCCGCCGACCCGCTGGAGGGGGAAGAACTGGAACTGTTCCTCGCCCAGCTGTCCGTTCTGGAGGAGATCTGGAACAGGATGACGGGTGGTAACCTGCCCATGTCCCGCGGAGAAGAAGTTTCGGCAGAGGGCGAATAGCCCGTGGAGAGTTCCGGCATGGATCATGGATGGGTGAGGAACGAGTTTTTCTGGGACGGTGTTTTCGACGAACTGCTTACCCGGCTCGCGGCATCAGGATCGACCACCGTGGGCGGATTATGCTCGTCGGCGGTTTCCTTCGCCGCCGCTTCCGTGCACAGGCTCGCCGGTCCCACCGTCCTGGTGGTTCCCGGAATCTCCCTGGCGGAAAATCTCCGGGACGACCTGGAAGGAATACTTGGGCGGGCATATTACTTCCCTCCGTACGAGACGCTTCCTTTCGCAGGTGAACCCGCGCATCCCGGGGTGGTGGCGGACAGGATAGAATGCATGGCCGCCCTGAAATCCGGAGAGAGGTGCATGGTGGTCGCGCCCGCGGCTTCCCTGGTGAAGAAGGTGCCTCCCCCCGGAGACTTTTCCTGCATGGAACTCGGAAAGGGAATGACCATCCCCATGGAAGAATTGGAGGAATGGCTCACGGCGGCGGGTTACAGGCGCGAGGAAGGGGTCTGGGAGCAGGCGAGATGGGCCCGTAGGGGCGGGATAATCGACATCGGATCCTACGGCCTGGAAAATCCGGTCAGGCTGGAATTTTTCGGTGATACCCTGGAATCGATACGTTTTTTCGACCAGGTCTCCCAGAGGAGCATCGGTGAAGTGAAGCGTTGCAGGATATTGCCCGCCAGGGAGGCGTTGCTGTTTCCGGAGCACTGGAACAGGGCGATGGAGGCGGTTCCCGAAGACAGCCCCCTGAGCGAGAAACTGTGGACTACCACCGATTTTCCCGGGATAGAGTATTACCTTCCCGTGTTCACCGATAAGTGCGCGGGCATACTGGATTACGTGGGTTCCGACGGCACGGTGCTGCTCCTTGAACCGGATGCCGTTCGGGACGCGCTGCGGGAGACTGTTTCGTATTACCGTGAAAACTACGATCCCGCCGGGGTTCCCTTTCCTTTTCACGACCTGGTGTTCCGGGAGGAAGAGCTGGGACGCATGCTGGAGGAACGCAGGACCGTGAAATTCGTGTCCTTTCCCGGAGAGTCGGTGGATGTGTATTACGAAACGGTTCCGCAGGTAGGTTTTACCGGGCACGTGGAGGAGATGCTGAGAAGTTTCCGGCACGACCTCGACCGTGGTATGCGCATAGCGGTGCAGTGCGACACCGGGGCGGAGGAGGAGACATTCCTGGACATGATACCCGGGAACATGCGCCTGGAGACCGGCGTATTATCTCTCCACGAAGGTTTTCGAATGCCCGGAAAAGGATTGGCGGTCCTGGTCGAGAGGATGTTGCTCTCGGGAAGGCGGAGGCCGGAGAGGAAAAGGAGATACAGGGGAGGCGAGGGGCTTTCCGATGTGACCGAGATTTCTCCGGGAGATATCGTGGTGCACCGGAATCACGGCATAGGACGTTTCGAGGGGCTTGAGAAGGTTGAGACTTCGGGAGCGGTACTGGACTGCCTCGTAATACGTTACAGGGACGGGGACAGGCTGCTGGTACCGATTCACGAAATAGGCACGGTTCAGAAATTCCAGGCTCCGGAGGGGTCTCAACCCAAACTGGACAGGATAGGCGGCGAGGCATGGGACAACAGGTTGGCGACGGCCAGGAAGAAGGCCAGGGAGATAGCCGGCAGGCTTGCGGCGCTCTACGCCAGGAGAAGAGTTGCCGGAAGGCCGCCCCTGCCGCCGCCCGGACACGGTTTCAGGGTGCTCTCGGAGAGTTTTCCCTACGAGGAGACCCCTGACCAGTTGAAGACCATCGAGAGCGTGATGAAGGACTTCGAGTCGGAACATCCCATGGACCGGCTGGTATGCGGAGACGTGGGTTTCGGGAAGACCGAAGTGGCGATCAGGGCGGCGTACCGCGTAGTGGAAGCGGGTTTCCAGGCGGCGGTCCTGGTACCCACCACGGTGCTTGCCGAGCAGCATTACAATACTTTCAGGGACAGGCTCGCCGAGTTTCCGGTGGTGGTGGAAATGCTCAGCAGGTTCAGGACCGGAAGCGAGCGGAGAAAGATACTGAAACGCCTCGCCCTGGGCGAGGTGGACGTGATAATAGGAACCCACGGGCTCCTGGGGAGTGAAGTCAGGTTTCACAGGCTGGGCCTCCTGGTGGTGGACGAGGAACACCGTTTCGGAGTCGCCCACAAGGAGCGGCTCAGGGAACTCCGGGCGGATGTGGATACC
The DNA here is from genome assembly GCA_027067855.1 of Candidatus Fermentibacteraceae bacterium. Lineage (GTDB taxonomy): Bacteria > Fermentibacterota > Fermentibacteria > Fermentibacterales > JCC-6 > Aegiribacteria. The sequence continues at coordinate 13,499 of JAMOUX010000011.1, read as the reverse complement.
CTCACCATGACGGCCACGCCGATTCCCCGAACCCTCCACATGGCGCTTTCCGGGTTCAGGGACATATCCCTGATAACCACCCCGCCGAGGGACAGGTATCCCGTTCACACCGAACTGGTGCCTTTCGATGCCGGAATCATTTCCAGGGCGGTGAAGAGGGAACTGGAGAGAGACGGCCAGGTTTTCTTCGTGCACAACAGGATAGCTTCCATAGGAGACATGAAGGAGAAACTCGATTCCATGCTTCCCGGAGTCAGGACGGTGACGGCTCACGGCAGGATGGGGGCGAAACAACTGGAAGAGGTCATGCACGATTTCATGCTGGGCAGGTACGACGTGCTCCTCTGCACTTCCATAATCGAGTCCGGCCTGGACCTGCCCAGGGTGAACACGATAATCATAGACCAGGCTCACACCTTCGGCCTCGCCGACCTGTACCAGCTCAGGGGAAGAGTCGGCAGAAGCCACCACCAGGCGTATTGCTGCCTGGTGGTCCGCCAGGGAACCGAACTCACTCCGGAGGCGAGGAGCAGGTTATCGGCCATAAGGAGGTTCACGGAACTCGGATCGGGATGGAACGTAGCCATGAGGGATCTGGAGGTGAGGGGGGCCGGAGAGTTGCTGGGCTCTTCCCAGCACGGCCAGATCACTTCCATCGGTTACTCCATGTTCGAGGAACTGATAAGGGAGGAGGCCGCGGCGCTCGGCGGAAGCGGGAGCGCCCCGGAAAAAGAGGTCAGGGTGGAGATTCCCGGCGATTCGTTCATACCGCCGTGGTACATACCCGATGTCACCGAGAGGGTCAGGGTTTACAGGTGCATCTGGACCGCGGGTAGCGAAGATATCCTGGACGATTGGCGCTCCTACCTGGAGGACAGGTACGGCGAGCCTCCCGAACCCGTGAAGAACGTGGTGGAAAGGGCGAGAGTGGCGCTGCTGGCCCGCGGGGCGGGAGCCGAAGAAGTGGTGGCCGCCGGAGGAAAATGCAGGTTCGTGTTTCCGGCGGAGAACGTTGTCCGGGGAAGATTGCCCCGGAACCCGGGCATGACGGTCGAGATCGAGAAGACCGGAAGAGTCATGCTCCGGGTGGATTTTGCAGGACTGGAACCGGAAGGACGGGTGGCCGGAATACTGAATGTCCTGCGCTTGCTGGGGGAAAGCGCCGGGAACGGGAATTAGTTCGGTGAAGCCGTGTCGTTTATATTCCGGGCAGGTTTTTTTGAAGATCGAAGGGAAGTAGAGATTGTCTTTTCACTTTGTACGTTGGGTTTTCCCCGCGCTGGCGGCGGTTTTGATTCTTTTCTCCTGCGGTGGCGGAGATGACGCTCCTCTTGCATGGGGCAAGGGTTACCGGGTAACCGAGGACGACTTTCACAGGGAATTCCGGTCCATGCTTCCCGACGACCAGGTCGATGTTCTGGAACCCGGGGGAAAGTTCGACCTCGTAACGAAACTGGCTTTCAGGAAGATGCTCCTGATGGAAGCCGGGAAGACGGAATCTCCCGACCTTGACGAGTGGATGGAGGTATCCGGGGATGCCTGGCTTGCCGGGAAATGGAAGGAAAAGAAACTCGGCGAGCTGTTGCAGACAGACCCTGACACGGCTTACATGGAAATGATTCTGTCCACCCGTATAAACGCGTTCGTGGCGCTCATGGAGGACAGCGCCCGGGCGGCGATGACGGCGGCCCGGTGGAGGGATGAGGGGCCTTCGGAGCCGGAATCGGAAATGACCCTTGCGCCGTGGAGCCTGGAGGGATCAAGCTACCTGGAATTCGACGGAGAATACGCCAGGTTCTTCGCCGGTAACCCGGTATTCGCATCGAAGGTACTGGAAGTCGCCGGGAAGGGACCCGCAGTGATTCCGGCCTTCGGAGCGTGGGCGGTTGTTCTGGCCGACACGACCGGGGGAGAGGAATCGGAATATCCGATGGAAATAGTGGCGAGGTACTACCTTGCCTGGAAACTGGACGAGATGACCGGTGTCGAACTGCTGTCCGCCGGAATCAGGGAGCTTGCCGGGCACCTCTCCGTGGAAGACGGCGAATACGTGTTCTCCGATCTCGATTCCACGGATGGTTCCATGCCGGTGGCGGAATTTCCCGGCGGTGTGCTGACCGCTGAAGAAGTGGTCCGGGTGGCCCGGCTGTTCCGGGAGGAGAACTTCTTCAAAGGTGTTCCCGATGAATTCCGCGCCTATCGCTTGCCGCCTCCCGTGCTGGATCCGGAATTGGACCTGTGGTCCTACGTCAGGAAGGTGGCCTATATGAAGAGAATGGCCGCTCTCGCCTCGGAAGAGGGGATCGAATGGCCCGAATCCGAACTGGAACTCACCATGACGGACGCGGTATTGCGCCGAAACGTGCTTTCGGGGATCGAAAAGGTAGACAGCGCCGCGGCTGTGAAGTTCTACCGGGAGAACAGGGACCTGTACAGGATTCCCGAGTTGAGGTCGGCGCTGGTGGCCTACGTTCCCGCGGAATGGATGCCCGACGGCGAGGTGGACTCCTTCGATGACCTGGAAAGGTTCATCACCCACACGGACGAGGAAGGCCTTCCGCTTCCTATCAATCCTTGTCCCAAGGAGATGTTCAAAGGATACGGCGATGCCGTTTTCAGCGCTCCGGAGAGCGTATTCACCGGGCCGGTGCCCTATCCCGGCGATGAGGTCTTCGTCTTTTTCGAAGTTACCGAAATCATTCCGGAGGGTGAAACGGATCCCTCGCTGATACTGCCGGTTCTTCTCAGGGATTGCCGGCTGGCGGCGATAGACGTGCGGCTGCGGGAGTATCTCCGGGAACTGAGAGACGAGTACGGCATAGAGATAGACAGCGCCAGGGTCAGGAACCTGGATCCATGGGAATTCGAATGATGCGAAGGGACTGGAGGAAAAGATGACGAGAATACTCTTGTTCGCCTGCGCGGTGGTTCTTTCGGGAATCGCGTCGTCGCAGGTGTTGGCCAAGGTCGACGACGCGGAACTTACCTGGGACGACGTGATCTACATGATAGGGGGGGAACAGAACGCCGAATACCTGGGGGTGACGTCCGAGGCCTCGGCCGAAGAAATACTCCAGTCCTGGGTACGGGAGGAGCTTCTTGTAAGAGCCGCCGTCGAGTCCGGCCTGGAGTCGGACCCGGAGGTGAGCCGGGCCCTGGAGCAGGCCAGGAGACAGATACTCCTCGAAGCATACATGTATAAGCTGGTTGACGGTATACAGCCCTCCAGGCTGGAGGTGGAGAATTACGTGGACCAGTGGCTGGAAACCTACAAGAAGCGCATTCACGTTCAGCACATAGTGGTGGACGATTACAACCTCGCAGCTTCCATCCTGGCCAGGATACGGGCCGGCGCCGATTTCTCCGCCCTGGCGTCCCAGTACTCCATAGGCCCCAGCGCCGAGAATGGAGGCGACCTTGGGTGGATAGTACGGGGTCAGTCCGGTTACATGGAATTCGACGAGGCCGCGTTCAGGCTCGATGACGGAGAAGTCAGCGACGTGGTGAAGACCGATGCGGGTTACCACATAATAAAGGTGCTGGAGAGCGCTCCACTGGATCCGGAACCCACTTTGGACGATATCACCGAGATGGTGACGATGGAACTCACCCAGGCCATGCAGGAGGAAGTCCTCATGCAGAAGGTGGATTCCCTCAGGCAGTACCACGACATAACTCTATACCCGGAAAGGTTCCTTGAAAAATTCTGACAGCGGCGCCTCGACCCGGATGGTGTGGGGGCTCGCGGCAGCGGCGGCGGTATTGACGGCCGCGGTCCTTATGGGTTCGTCCAAAAGGCTCGAACTTCTTCCGGAGGAAGTTTCCGCGGATGTCCCGGGTTCCGGACTCCCTGTTCCGGCGGCGCAAGTGGGTGACGGAGTTCTCTACGTGGAGGACATGCTTCTCCTGGACCTCGACGGGCGGGACCTGCGGGAATGGGTGGAGGATCAACTTCTTGCTGAACTGGCTAGGAAGCGCGGAATAGGCAACTCCGCCGAATGCAGGGTCATCCGGGAAAGGGCGGAGCAGCAGTACTTCAAGGAGAGGATGCTGGACCACGTGTACTCCGGTATCCCGCTTCCCGACAGCGCCGCGGTCATGGCGGTGATGCGCGGGGATTCCCAGGTCTACCTGGTGGAGAGGCACTACTGGCAGATAGTGGTGGGGGACAGCGCGACCGCCGACTCCATATACGGGCGGCTGGATCGGGGCGATAATTTCCAGGTGACCGCCACGAGGCTCTCCATGGGCCAGAAGGCCGGGTTGGGCGGTGACCTCGGGTTCCTCACCGCCGGGGAACTCATGGCCTACGGCATGAGCAGGGAGAGCGTCCTGCTCGATGGCCTGGGCGGTCCGGTGAGAACCCCCTACGGGTGGCACATACTCATGGTCACCGAGACCAGGGGGCTGGAGGATACCCAGAGGGTGGTTCGTTCGGTGGCGGATGACATTCGCAGAGACCGGATGGCCGCCGCCAGGGACAGCCTGCTCCGCGTGGCCCGGGGGGAGATGGAAGTTTTCGTCGACGATTCCGCCCTGAAGATGGAAGGCGCGGCGGTGGGAACGGATACCGTGAATTCCGGGGGTGAGATGCAATGATTCTAGTGCTTGTGCTGGTGATCGCGGGCGCCCTGGTTCCCGTGGAGAAGATCGTGGCGGTGGTGGGTGAGCATCCCATACTGCATTCGCAGGTCCTCGAACTGCTTCTCGGGAAGGGCATGAGCCCGGTGGGAGACTTCGAAACCCTCATTTCCGATACCCTGTATCTCGCCGCCCTGAGAGAACTGGTGGAGAACCGTCTCGTGGTCCGGGCGGGTATCGACGCCGGGTATTACCCGGAAGGCGATCGTCTGGATGCGCTGCTGGAGACCGAGCTGAGGGAGAACCCGGCTTACGCCTCCATGGACGTGGACGAACTTTCCGAACTCCTCGCGGAGAGGCAGGCCGCCCAGGCGTTCCTGGGGCGGAAGATGCAGGCCGCCCTGGCCGAAACTCCCCTGAGCCCCGAAACCTACCTGGCCTCGAACTGGGATGTCGTGGAGGAGATGGTGATGCCCAGGAGAATAGCATGGATATACCTGCCGATTCTTCCCACGGGACCCGACGTGGAGGAAGCCTGTTCCGTGATGACGGACTTGAGGGAACGCATACTCGCGGGTGAATCTTTCGAGGACATCGCGATGGAGTATTCCGACGACAACTCCGCGGAAAACGGCGGTTACCTGGGGGTGTTCGGAGAGGGGGAACTGACCGCTACCTTCGAAGAGGCCGCACGCGCCCTGGAACCGGGAGAAGTGAGCATGCCAGTCATAACTCCTTTCGGGGTTCACCTGATAAGGCTGGAGGGCCTGGAGGACGACGGCGGCATAGAGGTAAGTCACATTCTGAAACTGGTGGAAATGGACAGTACCGACGTATTGGAGGCGTTGTCCATGGCCCGGGAGATAGTGGAGAAACTCGATTCCGGAAATCTGACGTTCGATGAGGCGGCGGAGTTATACAGCAGGGACAGAACCACCGCGGATGCCGGGGGCGACCTCGGCATAGTGCCGCTGTATCTTTGGAATCCGGTGCTGGCGGAGGCGGTGAAGAACCTGGAACCCGGGGAGTACACCGAGCCCATCGTGCTGGAAGACAGGGGAGCGGTGGTTATAGTGAAATTGCTGGAGGAAGGCGTCGAGATGGATTGGAGCGGGTACACCGGGGCCGAACTCCGGGACCTGGTGGAACAGGTGGTTTACATGAACACGTACCGCGCCCTGGTGGATTCCCTGGAGAAAGAGATCCCGGTGGTCTATCTCGTGGGGGAGGAAAACGTTGAGGATTGACGTCTACCTGAACCTCGTCGGTATCTTCAAAACCCGTTCCGCGGCGGGGAAGGCTCTTTCCGGCGGCTTTGTCACCATGAACGGCGGAAAGCTCAAACCATCGTACGTGGTGGAGACGGGCGACCTGTTGAACGTGACGAAACCCGACGGGCGGATACTGGCGGTCAGGGTGACCGGAATTCCCGAAGGGAAATCGTTGCCGAAAAAGGAGCGTAGTAAATACTTCGAGAGGGTGGAGGATCCTTCGTGATAGTCTCCTTCAACAATGTCAGAAAGTACTACGGTTCGTGGCCCGCCCTGGAGAAAGTGGATCTCCGGCTGGAAGAGGGGGAGTTCGTGGTGATCTCCGGCCCCAGCGGAGCGGGGAAGACCACGCTGTTCAGGCACGTTTGGATGGGTGATCTTCCCACCACGGGCACCGTGGAGGTCGTGGGTTTCTCTTCCGACGGAATAAGAAGCGGGGATCTTCCTCTTCTCAGGCGCAAGCTGGGAATAGTATTCCAGGATTTCAGGCTGCTTCCCGAGAGAACGGTCTTCGAGAACGTCGCGTTACCCCTGCAGGTCACCGGTACGCCGCCCAAAGCGGTCAGGAGAAGAGTCTTCGAGTTGCTGGCCGACATGGAACTCAGCCACAGGAGGAATTCCTTTCCCAACGAGCTGTCCGGGGGTGAGCAGCAGCGGGTGGCGATAGCCAGGGCCATGGTGGCCCATCCTGTACTGCTTCTGGCCGATGAACCCACCGGTAACCTTGATCCGGAAGTCTCCAGGAAAGTCATCGACCTGCTGGTGGGGATAAACAGGGCGGGAACGGCGGTGATGCTCGCCACCCACGATCCCAGGCAGGTACCTGCGGGAGCCGCCCGTTTCGTATACCTGGACGGGGGGCGGATCGTCGATCCCTCGTACTGGGACGGATACGATCAATTGTGATTCACATATTGCAGAACGCGCTCCGTGAAGGCATGCTCAATATCAGGAGCAAGCTGCCCACTTTCCTGGTCACCGTGCTGATGGTCAGCCTGTCTTTCATGGTTTTCGATATCTTCCTGCTGGTTTCCTGGAACCTCGAATACGCGTTGCGCAGCGAGCAGGAGAACGTAGGAATCGAAGTTTTCCTGGAGAACCGGGTCGACGAAGCCGAGGCCCTGCGTCTCGCCGACTTGATATCGGGCATGGAAGGTGTTCGTTCCGTTTACTACGTGTCTCCGCGCGAAGCGGAAGCCGTATTCCGGGCCGACATGCCCGAGCAGGCGGACATGTTGGAACTTTTGGGCCCCGGTTTCCATCTTCCCGCTTCCATACAGGTATCGTTGCTCCTGGAGTACAGGACCGCCGAGAAGGTGGGAACCATCGCGAGGACCATATCCGGGATGGAGGGCGTGGCCGACGTCATGTACGGCGAGGAATACCTTCCCGGTCTCACCCGCGCGGTCTCGGTGCTGGAAAAACTGGTGTTTCTCGCGGGCCTGGTGCTGGCGATCAGCCTGTCGCTGGTGGTGGCCAACACCGTCAGGCTGGCGGTGGCGCACAGGGCGCTCACGCTGGAGATAATGAGTATAGTAGGTGCGCCCGCCTGGTTCATCAGGCTTCCTTTCGTGGGGGAGGGAATGGTGACGGGAATCGCCGGCTCCGCCGGGAGCCTGATTCTCACCTGGGCCGTGTCGTCGATGCTTTCTTCCACGGTTCCCCACAGGTTTCTTCCCGGGAACTGGATCCTGTTGATCCTGGCCCTGGGGGCTTTCTCGGGGGCCGCCGGCAGCTGGATCGGGATGCGTTCCGGTTTCCGCAGGCCCAGAAGATAATACGGATCTACGATTGGAGTTGTAATGAGAAGAACGATGATGTTTATCCTCCTTGTATCGGTTGCATCGGTTTTCGCCCAGGATGGGCAGTCCGGAACGCCATCCCCTTCCCGGAGTTCTCAGTCCGGGGCGGTTTCCCAGGAGCAGCCGGCCGGTGGAGATGCCCGGGGTGACGTGCAGGAGCAGCCTCAGACCTGCATGGGCGGAGGAGGCATAGTCAGTTTCATCCCCATGATAGCCATTTTCGCCATTTTCTACTTCCTTATGATAAGACCTCAGCAGAAGCAGGCGAAGATGCTGAAGGAAATGCGTGATTCATTTTCCAAGGGTGACCGGGTGGTCACCAGCGGAGGTATTCACGGTGTGATAACCAACCTTAAGGGTGACATCGTGACGATCCGCATCGCCGACGGCGTAAAAGTCGAAGTGGACAGGAACTCCCTGACCCTGGACAGGGTCGAGAGAAAAGAGGAAGACTGACACCCGGAGGCCGATTCATGGGTAGAGAACTCCAGTACTACGGATCGGGTATTCTCAGAACCAGGTCCGTGGAGGTGGACCCGGCAACCGGGGGCGACTTCCTGCGTGACCTCGTGGCCGACATGGAAAGGATACTGGTCGCCGAGAGGGGGTTGGGACTCGCTGCGCCGCAGGCCGGAGAGAACGTCAGGGTTTTTATTCTCGACTCCGACGAACTCGGCCTGGCCGGCAGGCGGGTCTTCGTGAATCCTGTAGTGGAGACCCTGGGTCCCATGGTGAACGACGAGGAGGGCTGCCTCAGTATTCCCGGCGTATTCGAGAACGTGAGGAGGCCGGATAAGGTCACTGTGAAAGCCCTGGACCTCGGCGGCTGCGAGTTCGTACTGGAACTGGAAGGGTACGCGGCCCGGGCCGTTCAGCACGAGAATGATCATCTCGACGGCATACTGTTCATCGACAGGCTCAGCTCCATAAAGAAACGACTCCTGCGCAAAAGGCTCGCGGACATAAGGCGGGAGTACGGCGGCGACACCAGGATTTTCTGAGGATTTCCAAGATGACTGAACGCCTGGATCTGGTCTTTCTAGGTACTTCATCCTTCGCCGTCCCGGTCCTGGAGGCATTGCTGGCTTCACCCCACAGGGTACTGGCGGTGGTTACCAGGCCCCCCAGACCCGCGGGCAGGGGAAGAAAACTTGCCCAGCCCCCGGTTTACCGCTTCATGGAAGGGCTGAACGGTCCGCCGGTATTACAGCCCCGGCGCCTGGACGCGGAGTTTATCGGCAGGGTGGCTGAACTCTCCCCCCGGGTGATGGTGACCGCTTCGTATGGAGCGTGGCTGCCCGGGGAATTCCTGGAAGCGGCTCCCCTGGGAGTGGTCAACGTGCATCCTTCTCTACTTCCCATGTACCGGGGGGCGGCCCCGGTGACCAGGGCGATACTCGACGGCAGGGAGGAGACGGGGGTCTCGTTTATGCTTACCGACGCCGGGTGGGACACCGGGCCTCTGCTGGCCGTCTTCAGGGAAAGAATAAGGAAGGACGACACGTCCGGCTCACTGGAGGAGAGGCTGGCGCTGCTGGCCTCGGAAAAGATGGCGGGAGTCCTGGAGAATTATGCCCGGGGCGAGTTGAAACCGGTGCCACAGTCCGGGGAAGCATCCTACGCCGAAAAGATTTCCATGGAGGAAACGTGGCTTGACTGGAATCTTCCGGCCCACGTCCTGGAGAGGATGGTAAGGGCGTTCCGGCCCGTTCCGGGGGCGAGGACCTCCTTGAAGGGCAGGCTGCTGAAGATAGTGTCCGCCGGGTTACGGGACGGAGAACTGCCGCCGGGAAGCGTGACCGCGGAAGGCGGAATCCTGATGGTCGGCTGCGGTGACGGGCATTGCCTGGAAATACTGCGACTGCAGCCCGAATCGAAAAAGGTGATGACCGCGGGCGAATTCATGCGCGGCGGCGGCATCCGCACCGGGGACTTGCTTGAAAAGCCCTGAAAAGGCCATCCTGGCGTTTCATGCCGGCCTGTTCGCGCTATCCCTGCCGGCGGCGGCGATATTGTTCCTGCTCCTGCGTTTCCTGGGCGCGGGATCAGGGCCGGCGATTGCATCCGTCCCGGCGGTTCCGCTGTTCTTCCAGGTTACGGCTTTCCTGTACAGAGCCGGCCTCGTGACGGGAAACCTGGCGCTGAGGCTGTCGTACTGGACGCTTAAGATACTCCAGTCCCTGCACGTGGTGGGGAAGTACGTGCCGGAGTCCATGGTGATCGCGGTCAACAACAGGAAGGTGCTATCCGCGAATTCACGGGGCTTCGTACCCTCGGATACCCTTATTCTGGTACCGCATTGTCTTCAGAACCACCAGTGCCCGGTGAGGCTGACCTTCTCTCCGGATGCCTGCCGCCGGTGCGGCAAGTGCCCGGTGGGTGGAATACTGGACCTGCGCGACAAGTACGGCACGGGTTTTGCGATAGTTTCCGGAGGGACCGCCGCGAGGATGGTGGTGGAGAGGGAAAAACCCAGACTCATAATCGCCGTGGCCTGCCCGGTGGACCTGTCCCTGGGAATAATGGACGTGCAGTCCATTACCACGGTAGGCGTGCTCAACCAGTGGCGTAACGGCCCGTGTTTCGACACATGGGTGGACGTGGGGGAGGTGGAGGCGGCGCTGTCCCTGTTCCTGGAAGACGTGACACGGGAGGACTGAGAAGCCGTTATTCCGGGCCTATCCGCCGTACTTTCCCGAAACTTTTTCCATGAATTTCGCCAGGTGGACGATAAGCCTCTCGTGGGTTCCCTTGCCCACGGGGCCCAGCCTGTCCGAGGCTTCCACCCGGAAAATCAGCTTGCGCCCTTCCACGGAGTCCACGATTGCCGATATCGTCACCTTTTCACCCACCGGTACCGCCGACAGGTGTTTCACGTCGACCTTGGTTCCCACGGTGGTGTATCCCTGCGGAAGATGTTCCTGTACCGCGTCCCTGGCGACCTGCTCGAACAGGAGTATCATGGATGGAGTGGAGAAAACCTCGACTCCGCCTGATCCCACCGCCGAAGCGGTCATGGAACCGTCTACGGTCACCGCCCTGGAGCGGGTCTTTCCCGCGAGTTGTCCGAATTCCCGTGGTTCCGTTACGTCCATGTTTTACTTCACCTCCGCCCGCCGGGCCTCCCGGTGTAACCGTTTCACGTTAACGATAGCGCAAATATGCGGGTCGGGGCAAGTCCCGCTCGCCCGACCGTTCCAGTATTTACGGTAGGCGCCCGTTGATGTAAATTACGTCCTGGGTCAAAGCCTTTTCAGAAAACACTTACGTTTCGGTTTGATAACGAATATCGCTGTCTTGGAGAAGACTATGAGAATCCTATTCCTTTTCACCGTTTCGGCGGTTGTTTTCTTCCTGGCTTGCGGAGAGGGGCGAACCGCCGGCGGAGAGCCCGGTCTCGGGGTTGGAACGCTGGTTCGGAAGTTCGATTCCCCCGGCGGCGGGGTGACCGGCCTCGCGTGGGGCGACGGCAGTCTCTGGGCCCTGGATTCCGACACCGAAACGCTGTTCCGCCTGGATCCTTCCGACGGAATGGCCGTCGATTCCTTTTCATGCAGGCCGCCGTCTGATACGTACCACGTTACCGGACTGGCGTACGGAGGTCGCGACGGCCTGCTTTGGGTAGGTATGTGGGACGGATCACGCGACGGATACGTGATCTGGTATGACACGAACGGAGGACGGCTGGGTTCCATGAGCATGTGCGGGGGTTGAGACAACCCGGTCTCGTCGGTGACGGGATTGTCCGCTACGATGGATTATCTTTACCTGGCTTCCAGGTCCCAAGGCAGGGTCTACGTCTACACTATTCCGGACTTTCTGGTGAGGAACTCCGGTACCAGGCTCGGCGGTCGTGGAAGGACCACCATGGATATCGCGAGAGATTCCGGGAGCAGGATATGGGTGGCCGTGGGCGATGGTGACTACAGCGTGGAGTGTTATGCTCCGTCGGGCAGGATGGTGGCCGGAGTGGAAAGAAGCCTGGTGCCTCATGCCGCGGGGGTGACAATCGACGGAAACGGTATTCTTTGGGTGAGTGACGACGTGGAGAGCATGATTTACGGAATCGACGTTTCCGGCCCGGGCGACGGTTCGGCCGGAACCGGTTCCGACAAACGATGAAACGGAAGAAGAAATGAGCATGCGGGACTGCATATACGGGATAAATACCATGGTACCGCTTCTTCAGGGAGGCAGCAAACGTTACGTGAACCTGGACAACGCGGCAAGCACGCCTCCGTTGAAATCCGTACTGAAAGCGATTACCGAGTTGGCCCCGTTTTATTCCAGTGTTCACCGCGGCACGGGATTCAAGTCCAGGCTCTGCACCGACGCATACGACATGGCCCACGAGATAGTCGGCGAGTTCGTGGGAGCCGACATGGAGTCCAATACGGTCATTTTCGTAAAGAACGCCACCGAGGCCATAAACAAGCTCTCCCACAGGCTTGATGCTCCCCCGGATTCCATAGTGGTCACCACCAGGATGGAGCACCATTCCAACGATCTTCCCTGGAGGGGTCACTTCAGGACGGTGCATGTGCGCGTGGAAGCCGACGGAAGGCTGGACGAGGAGCATTTCGACCGGGTGATGAGCGAGTATGCCGGCAGGATAGCGCTGGTGGCGGTGACCGGGGCTTCCAACGTTACCGGTTTCATCCAGCCGATCCACAGGCTTGCGGAGAAGGCCCATGCCGTAGGCGCCAAGATCCTGGTGGATGCCGCCCAGCTTGCGCCCCACAGGAAGATAGACATGAAGCCGGACGATGCGCCGGATCATATAGATTACCTGGCGCTGGCGGGCCACAAGATGTACGCGCCGTACGGGACCGGTGCCCTGGTAGGCCCCAGGGAAGGGTTCCTGCATAGCGCCCCGGACTATTGCGGTGGAGGAACGGTGCATGTGGTGACCCCCGAGGAGGTCTACTGGGCCGGCATGCCCGACAGGGACGAGGCCGGAAGTCCCAACGTGATGGGGGCCGTAGCCATGGCGGTAGCGGCGAAGTCCCTGATGGAAGTGGGTATGGACGTTATCGCCGAGCACGAGAGGCAACTGACCGAGTATGCCCTTCGCAGATTCGCAGACATGGAAGACGTCAGGGTGTACGGTGAAACGAACCCGGACATGGCGGGCGAGAAGGTCGGGGTGATACCCTTCAACCTCCGGGGGGTGGACCATGCGTTCCTGGCCGCCGTCGCCGGCTTCGAATGCGGGGTGGGGGTGCGGAACGGATGTTTCTGCGCACATCCGTACGTAGTGGAACTCCTGGGTCTTTCGGACGACGAGACCACGAGATGGAGGGAAAACTTCCTGGGAGGAGACAAGTCCGGGATGCCCGGAATGGTCCGGATGAGCTTCGGTTGCTACAGCACCGAGGAAGATGTGGACAGGCTCATCGAGGCTATAGACGTGGTGAGAAACCGCTCCTACGTGGGCGAATACAGGCAGCTTCCACGGACCGGCGAATACCTTCCCGTCGGTTACGAGGATGATTTCGGGGGATATTGGAAATACCCGGAAGAGGTAATTTACTGAACCGGCAGGAAAGGTTTGTACAGAAGATGCACGGCAGGATCATATTATGCGCGGCTGTCGCCGCAATCGTCATATCGATGGTTTCATGCGGGGGGGGAGATGGATCTTCCCGCGAAGCCCTTCCTCCGGAGCAGCCCGGCGCCGCCGGGGGCGTTTCGTTATTCGAGGCGGCGGACAGCGCCGCGTCGGCGGTCACCGATGTAAGGTATACTTTCAGGGTATACGGTGTCGGTTCCCTTGCCGACCTTCCTCACGCGGTGGGAGAACTTTCCGGAAAGATGACGGAAAGTCGGGAACGGCCTCTCCTGT
>JAMOUX010000010.1 GCA_027067855.1 Candidatus Fermentibacteraceae bacterium | reverse complement strand
GGTGCCCTTCTCCGACGGCATGCCGCCCAACCACTGGGAACACACCGTGGGAGACACGGTTTACCACGTGGTTCCCAGGAACATGAGCTACATGTGGGACGGAGACGCCCCGGCCTCCACTATCGACGACACGGGTGAGCCCGCGGCGACTCCTCCGTGCAACGGCTTCATAGGATGGAGGCTCCTCGATTACTACGTCGAAAAGGCCGACGGTCAAATCGAGAGGCCCATCGACGTGTACGGGTATCCTATTCCCATTTCCCACTCATGGTGGAACATCGAGACTGATCCGGGTAACGATGTGGAAAAATACAACTACATGTGGGGCAAGAACCCCGATCTTAACGGCCGGGTGAGCGCTCCCCTCTACCTTTCGGACTGGGTCGGAAACCCCAATACCCCCGATGCATACGAGCCCGAGAACCCGGGTCCGTTCCCCATCGTTTACGACAATCCCCTGCCCCTGGGCTACCCCGTTTTCGACTACAGGTTCCTGATAACCATGGGACCCGTGAATCTCGAGGACGGCGACGTGCTCCACGTGGCGGGCGGCTGGGTGGTGGGCCTGGGGCTCGACGGTCTCAGGCAGGCGGCCGACAACATGCTCGACGCCTATTACCGTGACGGGGGATGGGGCGTACCCGCGCTTCCTCCCACTCCGATCCTCTTCTATTCCGCCGGTGACGGTAAGGTCGACCTCGAATGGGGAGCCAACGCCGAATCCTACGAACCCCTGGGCGGCTACAGGGTCTACAGGGCCATGTTCGAACCTTCCGGCTGGGAACTCGTCGCTACGTTACCTCCCGGCCGTTTCAGTTACGAGGACACCACCGTGACCAACGGCTTCCCTTACTTCTACGTGGTTTGCGCCTATGATGCCGAGACCGGCATAGAGAGCACCAAGTCCAACTACAAGCAGGATATAAATGCTAAGCCCGAGGCGGTTATTCCGGTCATGGGGCCCGACGGCGACTGGACCGAGAACGTGACCGTGGTTCCCAATCCCTACAGGGGTTCGGCCGCCTGGGAAGAGGCCTACTACGACAAGATCGCTTTCACCAACCTTCCGGCGATCTGCAACATCTACATCTATACCCTTGCCGGTGATCACGTGATCACCCTGGAGCACCGCAGCTTTAGCGGAAACGAAGGCACGGAGTTCTGGGATCTGGTCACCAGGAACAACCAGGAGATCGCCTCCGGCATCTACGTGTACCGCGTGGAGACAGAGGACGATTTCGTAATCGGCAAGTTTGCCGTTATAAAGTAGGAAGGAGTGACCATGAAGTACACAGGAATCATCCTGGCAGCAGCGGTCGCCGTATTCCTGCTGTTTCCCGTCTCTGCCGAGGCGAAGGTCTTTGCCAAGGTCGGAACCACCGGCGCGCAGTTCCTGAAACTTGGAATGGGTGCCCGGGGAGCCGGCATGGCCGGAGCATTCATTGCAACCGCCGATGATCCCAGCGCCGCGTACTGGAACCCGGCCTGTCTCGTCAGGGTTGCCGGTACTCAGGTTCAGGTAAGCGGGGTCCGGTGGTTTGCGGACATCATGTACGGCGCGGCCCTGGTTTCCACGGAGGTACGTAACGTGGGAACGCTGGCCGTCCAGTTCGGAATGCTGAATTCCGGAGAGATGAACGTGACCACGGTTTCCCATCCGGAGGGAACGGGCGAGACCTTCACCTGTTCGGACATGGTGGCCGGTTTCTCCTTCTCCCGCATGCTTACCGACAGGTTCAGCGCCGGTCTGACGATGAAGTACGTCAGGGAGCAGTGGGACGACGTTACCTCCGGCGGAGTCGCCGTGGACATCGGAACCCTTTACAACACGGGTTTCAAAACACTGAGAATAGGAATGACCATCCAGCATTTCGGCGGAGAACTCACCCCCGATGGTGAGTACACCACCTACTACAGCGGGGAAGACTCGACCGAGGTCTACCAGTCTTACTCGATGCCCATGTGCTTTAAGCTGGGCATGGCCATGGACGTGATAGACCGCGGCCCTCACTTCATGACCGTAGAAGTGGACGGTATCCATCCCAATGACAACCTGGAACAGCTGTCCATAGGAGCCGAATACTGGTATAACGGTATAGTGGCTCTCCGCGGCGGATACAGGGTCAACACCGACGAGGAAGGGCTCACCGCCGGCGCCGGGTTCGCGATCCCGGCGGGAGATGTTACGATAACGCTGGATTACGCCTATGCCGACTGGAACCGTCTGGAGATGGTTCACAGGGCGGGTATAGGATTCGCGTTCTAGCACGATGTGAATAATGGGGCGGGCCACCGGCCCGCCCCGGTCGGAAGAGAAAAGGAAGAATGACACTTTCAGCCCTGTTGACGGTAATGGCGATAGGTTTCCGGGTGAACTGGAGCTGCGAACCTGTGCGTTCCGCAGAGGGCGGGGTGGTACACCTCTCCGTGGTTCTGGAGGAAGGGGATTTTCTGTTCGTCGCCGGGGAAGGGAGCGAAGTCGCCGGGTGGGAATTAGCCGCCGGAATGGATGGCGAATACCTCGAAAGAAGGAGCGGCGTCGCCGGGAAGTCCGATTTTCCCCTGGAGGAAGACCTGGCTTTCAGCGGCGTATCCTTCGGCGAGCACGAGCTTTTCCTGGTGTTGACGGACAGGGAGACCGGGAACGGAATGACCTGGCGCGAAGAGGTTTACGTTCCCGTTCCGGACGAAACCGATTGGTCGGGGGAAAATCTCCGGGTAATCGGGAACGGCCCCATCCTCAGGGCGGAGGGCGAAGCGGAACTGGCATGGGACGTTTATCCTCCGGTCGTCGCTGTGTTGCCGGATTCCCTGAAAGCGGCCTTTTCCGTTCGGCGGGATGACGAAACCCCGGCCGAGGGATGGATGAACGTGGAAACGAGAGAGAACGGAGTGTTCTGTTCGGCC
>JAMOUX010000009.1 GCA_027067855.1 Candidatus Fermentibacteraceae bacterium | reverse complement strand
ATTGCACCCCGGTTCTCAGGGGGAGTGGGGGGCCGAACTCCGATGGTATGCCCCGAGTAAAGGGTACGACGGCCGCCGCGACGAGCAACATGGCCGGAACGAAACTCTTGACTCTTTTCAGGAGTGGGGAGGTCCAGGCTACTGCGGCCACGGCAAGAAAATCGATGTTCCTGCTGGAAAGTATGCACGCGGCGGACAGGATCGCCAGGGCCGCCATGCGTTCCGGTTCCAGTTTTCTGCGGTTGCGTAACACCATTATCCACGTGAAGATAAGAAGTGCCGAGAGTATGGCGGCGGTGGAGAATATCTTTTCGTCCGGCTGGTAGAGCGGATGAAAGGGGCTCCACCATTCTCTGATGGTTTTCCTGAACAGGGGTCTCGACATGAAATCCGTGATGTACGTGAATGAACCCGGTCCGTTGGGATGGAGCAGTGAGGCCATGATCGCGGTCGCGAGGACCGCGCCGCGTCCGAATACCTCGCGACCGTTTTTTCGGATGATGCTTCCCAGCACCGGAATGCCCAGGAGGAACCACCCCATGATGAAACCGGCATGCAGGTTGGTCCAGATTACCTGCAGGGGGACGAATACGGCGATAGACCGCATCGTTCCGCCGGTACCTCTTTCCATGAGCCAGAGGTAGAGCGAAAACATGAGTATGGAGAATACGTGCGGTCTCGCTATCCATCTGCCGTGAGCTATGGAGAACCACAGGATTCCGAGTAACACGATGGAAGGTATGCCGGCTCCCCTCTTTTTCGCCGCCGCCATGGTAAGGGAGACGGCAAGCAGGATAACCAGGGTTTTCAGCAGTACCGGGCCGGATTCGCCCAGCGTTCTCCAGGATAGAGCCATCAGTACCTCGGAGAGCCATTCCTGCTGAAGCCAGGTTTCACCGTGCCTGGTCCAGGTGAAGGGGTCGGAGGTTCTGATGATCCCGGTGTCCAGTATATCTTCACCGTTTCGCAGGTGCCAGAAGAAATTCCCGTTGTGGACGGGGGTCAGGCAGTAGAGCACGGTTACCGCCAGGAATCCCGCCGCCAACAGGCGGTGGCGGCGGGATCCGTCGGTTCTTCCGGGTTCAGAAAATTTCAAAAAGATGTTTTATCCTTTCTCTTGTTATGTCGGAGCAGGCCCGGCGCAGGGCTTCCTCCCTGTACTTCTCCCGCAGCATTCCCGTGGACTGGAGGCCCCGGCGGGCCCATATCTCGGCGGTTTCGTCCATCGTATACCCGTCGTGTACCGGTCCGTCGTACCGGAATATATCGTAGATGGACCAATCCGGAGGTTCGGACGAAGAAGTGAAGAGCAGACCGTTCAAACGCAGGGATGGGTTATTCCACGCTCTTACCGCCGTCACGGTCTTACCGACATGGTAGGCGGAAAGCACCCCGGGAGGAGGAATCCTGAAAAAACACCCGTATTGGTCCATGGGTGTCACGTCCGGTCTCCTGTCTTCCACCTCCAGCAGGTACGCCGTGTGGAAAGTGTTCATACCTTTGGTTACGAATGCCGCCTCGAAAGGCGCTCCCCTCAAGTAATCTCCTGCGATGATGCGGGCGGCGTGGTCTCCCCTTCTCCAGGCCGAAACCGTTCCGCCGGCCACCGATATCAGAAGCAGGAACAGCGCCGGGTATCTCTTTCCCGGGGATGACAGCAGCCTGGAAAGCCCCATCGATGCCCACAGGGCCAGGGGCAGGGTCGGGAGCCAGGTGATGCAGGCAGTGTCGGGTATGGAGTAGGATGAGAGAAAAAGCAGGGAACCGGCGAAAGCCGAGAACAATCTCCACGACCACCTGCGTGAAAGCACCGCCAGGATCGTCATCGCCGCGGCCGAGGGTACTCCGAGACTCTTCACGAATTCCGTCACACCAATGGTTCCCGGGATCGTGAGTCTTCCCCCGTAGAGCGAAAGGTAGCTCCACGTTTCGTATGCATTCGTGGGATTCGAGTAGTGACACAGACCCGGAAGCATGGACCTGAGTGGAATGAAAAGCCAGAGAGATGCCGGTATCACCGCGAACCACAGCCATCGTTCCCTGAATCTCGCGGAGACCGCCATGGGAAAGTGAAAGAGTGAAATCGGATGCCCACCGAAAAGCGACATGGAAAACGCGTAGGGTCCAAGGGGAGTTGACCTGGAGGCCACGGCGGTAAGTACCAGGAACATGGCCAGACCATGGACTTCCACCACGTTGAGCTGGGATAGGACCGGACCCGAAGAAACCATGAGCAGGGAACCCGCCGCAGAACCCGTCCTGCCGCAGCCGAGGCTTTTCGCCGCGAAATATCCCGATATCGCCACCAGTCCCGCCAGCACGGCGGAAAGATACCTGAAGAACCGGTAATCCGGCTGCGCGAAAGGTATTGCCGCGGTAAACGTCCTGGAGATGAAGGTATAGAGCGGGTAGCCCGGTGGATGGGGCAGCATCAGGCTTCTTCCGGTTATGACGAACTCGGTTCCGTCCATGAAATCGAAGGAATCCGAACCGGATATCACGGCCAGTCCCGCTGCGGTCGCGAATAGGATCGCCTGGAGCAGGAGTTTCATCACGGCGTCGGGGGATGTCCCGGTATCTCCGATCGGCCCGGTTCGGCTGCCGGTGACCGGTGTGGAAACGCGGTTTCGGGATTGAGTCGTGATGCATAGGATACCATTGCGTCCAGCAGCCGGTTATCTCCCGCCTCCGCCGCAGCGTTGCAGGCGGCCCCCAGGAGGAAGGGATCCGGATCGTTCGTCGCCGCCAGCGCCCTTTTCGCCGCCGCCAGGGCCTCGGGGTACATCCCCGCGGCGTTATACCACATGACGGCCGTCCTCAATACGGAAGGAGAAGCCGGTTCCAGCGCCATGCAGGATTTCAGCAGGTCTTGCCGGTCGGGAGGTCTTTTGGCGATGAAGGGTGCGGTGAGCCTGGCTTCCATTATGGGTACCGAGGAAGGAAACCGTTCGATCCCCACAGTGAACAATGAATCGAATGCTCCACCGGTCCCGGCCGCGATTCTGATGGCCCAGGCGTACTGTTCCGGGAGGGCATCGGGATGGGATACGGCGGCCCAGGCATAGGAGGCCGCCCTGTCCATGTCGCCTGCGGAAGCGCAGGCCATGGAGAAGACATGGTACAGTTGAGGCGAGGGTCCGGCCAGCTGCAGGGCTTTCTTTACCAGGAGCGTATCTCCTCTGTCCGCCGCCCGCAAAAGCATTGTGGCCAGCATGTCGATGGATGAGGAAAGGGATTCGTCGGCCATTATCTTTGAGAACAGGTCCTCGAACAGCGTGTCGTTACCGGTGGCCGTGGCGAGATTCAGTCCGAGCCTGTAGACGTCGGAGGCGTCGGTCGAATCATTTCGCCCGAGTTCGTAGAACAGCTTGGCCCTGTCGACGTTTCCCCATTCGAGTTCGGCCTTGGACAGCGCTATGAGATCGCCTCCGGACGCGGCGGTCTCCCTCGCCACCGGAAGAGCCATGTCCAGTCTTCCGTTTCTGCTCAGCGCGTCGAAAATCCCCGCGAACTGTTCCGTGTAGGAAGATGTTCCTTCCGGGGCCCACAGGAAGGCGGCGACGATCGCCGGCAGTCCGGGAATCAACGACCACCCGCCCCCGTATGCGGCGGCTGCGGAACAGAGCAGTATCGGAACCGCCGCCCATGGATTCCAGTCGGTTCCGGCGGGACTCGATACCACAAGGAAGGAACCCGCGGCCGAAAGGGCGCGGATCATGCCGGATGGACCGGGGAGCAGCGTCAGTGATATCACCAGGAGGGTCATTGCCGTCGTAGGCCAGCCCACCGCCGCCGACGCCGCGATGGATACGGCCCTGAGTACCCATCCGGTCTTTCCCCCGACTTCCACGGCCGCCAGGGGCAGTATCCCAGCCATGAACGCTCCCGTGAGCGATATCGCGTCGGCGGAAGTCATGCAGCCCGTTCCGGCACGCGAAAACGAATAGGCGGCGCCTGCAAGGGGGGCGGTAACGATCCACCAGCGGTTCTTCAGCCTGGAGATCATCCGGGCGAAACCGTCGGGATCCGACTTTCGTTGTAGCCAACCCAGGAGCATGAGTACCGGGACCAGGTCCAGCAGGAAGATGGAGTAATGTCCCGATCCGGTGAAATGCGGCGGGGTGGCCGCATGCCACTGGTAGAACCACTGTATCGTGTCCGCGTGGGGGAAGAAATCGGAGATGATGACATACACCAGGTTGGGCCATGTGAAGAAAAGCAGGAATACCGGAGCGAACACCACGGTGGTCAGCACGCCCCTGGTGATTCGTCTCCGTTCCGCGGTCACCCAGGTAAAGATTCCGGCCAGGATGCATCCTATCGCCGCTTCGATCCGGATGCCGGCCGTGGTTCCCGGCAGATCCACCGCAGGGTTGAAGAAGTTGGTGAGGAAGTACCAGGCGTTATTCTTGCGAAGAGGGAAATATCCTATGGAAGAGGAAGTGCCCAGTATGGCGTCCAGGATCGGAGGGAGCAGGGTGAGGGTCCAGGCGAATACCATGAGTTTGAAGAGCCTGCGCAGATCGTAACCGGAAAATACGTTGAGCAGGGCGGTCAGTCCCAGCATGGGAAACACGTAGGCGATGGGGAAGTGGAACAGGAAGGCCGAAGCCGGGAATAAGAAACCCGCGGTGATGGATTCCAGCAGGTTCCTGGCGATGACCGTGGCCGCGAACAGGGCCGCCAGGTGTTTAAAACCTATGTCCGGTCCGGACAAATGGTCGATGATGTTTTTCATGAATACGCGGATGGATCGTGTCATTTTCTGCTCCAGATCACGTCGGGGTCTTCGAGGACCGACAGCACCGGTATGTTCTCGGGAAGTCCGTCGGTCCAGTCGAGTCCCAGGAAGACCCTGGCGGTGGACATGAGATTCTCCGAGGTCACGCCTTGCGGTGTGGTGCCGTTTATGTTCCGGCCGGCGATAACGCACCATCCTCTCGTCGGGGGAACGGACGTGGTACAGATGATGACGTCATAGGTCGAAAGAACATCGGGACCGGTCCAGAACGCCGCTATTTCCCGTGCGGCGGTGGAATCACAGCCCTCCAGCACTATGAATACCAGGTCCGGTTTGTACAGATCGCAGATGTCCATGACGATGTTTTGAGTGGAAACGTTGCGGAACGAGAAGTCAACGGAGAAAGCCGACGCCATTTCCGCGGGAGAGGCGTGCAGCCCTTCCAGGGAGTCCTTCCACAATGTGAGATCGTCGTTACCCGGTTCCACCGGCGGTGCGCCGGTTCCCATGTACGCCACGAGCCTGCCGGCGTCCATTGCGTCTTTCATCAGCGAGACCACGGTCCCGTCTGCCGGTGTGTCCAGGAGAACCGCGACCGAAACATCGTCTTTGTTATCGTCTATGGATGACGGAAGTTCGGCGGAGGCTCCGACATTCTTCAGCACCACCAGGACCACCGGGTTGTAACGCCTGGAGGGCATCGGTTCGCCGGAATCGCCGGGAGCCGCGCAACAGGCTGCGATGGATAAGAATAACAGGACGGTTCTGAACATGGGATCCTCCGGGCTGTTCCACGTAACGGACATGAATATATGAAACCGGTGATCCTGCGGCATGCGGCCGAAAGCGAAGGGGCCGCCGAAGCAGCCCCTCGTTTCGTAGTGTAAAAACCGCTACCTTGCGACGACTACCTTCAGGGAAGCGCTGCCGTCGCCTGCGAAAAGCATCACGAAGTAAGTGCCGTTGGCCAGGTTCGTACCTTCGAAGGCCACGGTGTGCGAACCGGCCGGGAGATCATCGTCGAGAAGGGTCGCCACGGCCCTGCCGCCGGTGTCGTAGACCTGGAGTTCGGCCCTGCCGGTCTCTGGCATGTTGAAGGTGATGGATCCGTCCCGGTCGATGGGGTTCGACGAAACCCGGAGGTTCAGGAGGTCGGTCATGTCCGGGGAACCTTCGATGCCGGTTCCCGTGGCCGTGATGTTGTAGGTGTAGAGATGGTCGATGGAGGAAGAACTCATGCAGGCCGGGAAGAATATCGCGTAATCCCAGCCGGAGGCTCCGACGGTGACCTCCACATCACCGGTGGAGGAATCACAACGGTACATTTTGTAGTAATGCCGGCCTCCGGTGGTGTCTTGCATTATCACTCCAAGGTTCCACGCAAGACCGTCGCGGCCATTGAAGCTCATTTTGATCCACTGATCCTGGTAGTTTTTCAGTTCGACCCTTATCCAGTGTATTCCGTAGGTCTCGGGCATGAAGTCCGAGGTCTGGTCCCCGCTTGCGGGAAGAGTTTTGACCTTGTGATGGGGAAGAATCCTTGGACCGGGCGTCCATTCCGCCGCCTCCGGGTTGTACATTCCGCAGTCGGAATACCAGTTGCCGGCGGTGAACCATCTCCAGACACCATAATCCATAAAGACGCTTTCGAAGGTTTTGCCGTGATCGTTGAACATTTTTTCCTGGGCGTCGAGCATGTTGCTTCCGGAAGTCGCCGCGCAGTTTTCCCATACCTTGCGTACGGACTCGGTGCCCCACCTGTCCCACATCATCCAGGGCCAGGGGAAACCGCCGTACCAATACATGGCGGGGCTCCGGATATCTTTCCAGGGGGTACGCAGGGCATTATAGCCGTAGCTTATGTATCCATGGTAGTCATCGTAGTCGGGGTATACTATCTCTTCCATCCATACGGCGCAGTTTTCCATGAACCAGACGGGTTCCTGGTAGTCGTACGACATCTGGACGGCGTGCTGGAATTCGTGAGCCACGGTTGATAGCCTGGTGCCCGTGTTGGATATCCCGTTCTTTATCACGATATGGCTGGCCGAGCATCTGTGTGTGGAATCGGGAGGCCTGTATTCTCCATAGGTGGTGGTGTAACCAAGGGTGCCGTCGCTGAGCTTCTTGATGTATATGTCGTACTTGTTGTCGCCGCCCACGTTGTTGTCCGGGGGCGGATGAAAGAACCCGAGTTCGTCGCACTGGACTGTCCAGGAGGAATCGGCGGCCGAAGCTATGTTGTTGGCGTAAGCCGCGGTCGTGGCATCGTTCCCGGAGTTCGTCCAGTGGATCTTGAAGTGTCCGGAGGGGGAGTCGGTTATGTGTTCAGAGCCGCTGAGAGAAGGCCTGGATGCCAGTGGAGCGTCTCCGAAAAGGCGTGCCGCTTCCATCATGGCCGGGGTTCCGCAGGGCTCCGGATCGGTATCCACGGTGAATCGCAGGGGAAGCTTCTCCGGATCCACCACGCCGGCGACCAGGTATTCCGCTGCCTGGGTCTCGGTGATTTTCCCTTCCTCGAGTTCGGCCATGATCCTCTGCATCGGGGTGTCTCCCGACGCCGTTCCCGCCGTGACCAGCAGAAGGGGGAAAATCATAGTCAGGTATTTTCTCATAGATACGTTCCTTTCCGGATCGAACGATGATATCGCTCATCGCTCCGTTTTATTCATCTTTAGTATATTCCCTGACGAGGAAAGATACTTTCCGTATGTAATAACGTCCATGTCGGGCCCGGGTTCCCGTCCGCCGTTCCGCGGTTGCCCGAGGACGTCGTGGAGAACATACTCGAAACCTGGAGGTCGAATTGAGAATTACTTTTCACGGCGCGGCCCGGTCGGTGACCGGTTCCATGCACCTGCTGGAAGTGGGTGACGGGCGCATCCTCCTGGACTGCGGCCTGAACCAGGGACGCAGGGAGGAAAGCGAACGCAGAAACCGGGAGATTCCCTTCGACCCGGCCGGAGTCGATGTGGTGGTTCTCTCCCATGCGCATATAGACCATTCCGGAAACCTTCCGAGCCTGATCAAGAAAGGTTTTAATGGGATGATAGTAAGCACTTTCGCCACCAGGGACCTTGCGGCGATAATGCTTCCCGACAGCGCTCACATCCAGAAGTACGACATCGAGTATCTCAACAGGAAGAGGGAGAAGAAGGGATTGCCCCCGCTTCAGCCTCTCTACGATGCGAAAGATGTAACCGAAACCCTGAAACATTTCATGTCCATTCCCTACGACAGGTCTTTTCCGCTGCTGCCGGGAGTGAACCTGAGGTTCAGGGAGGCCGGCCATATCCTGGGGTCGGCGCAGGTGGAGCTGACGGTGCGCGAAAAAGGGAAGTCGAGGGTCGTGCTCTTTTCCGGGGACCTGGGCCGGGCGGGAAGGCCGATACTGAGGGATCCGGATATGGGCGCGGAGGCGGACGTTCTTCTCATGGAGAGCACCTACGGGGGAAGGAACCACGAGCCTGACGAGGAAGCGGTACACAGGTTCAGGAAGATAATCGCGGATACGTACGCCAGGGGGGGAAAACTGATAATACCCGCCTTCAGCGTGGGAAGAACCCAGGAGGTGCTGTACTACATACACGAACTCGTGGCCGAAGGCAGCATGCCTCCCATGAAAGTCTACGTGGACTCGCCCCTGTCGTTCGACGCCACCGAGGTGTACAAGATTCACCAGGAATGTTTCGATGAGAGAATGAGGGAACTCCTGTACAGTCGCAAGAGCCCTTTCCAGTTCGAGGGGCTTCATTTCATCCAGGGCGTTAAGGAATCGAAAGCCCTCAATTACGACGACAGCCCCATGGTGATAATCTCCGCTTCGGGCATGTGCGAGAACGGACGGATATTGCACCACCTGAAGAACAATATAGGCGATGCCAAGAACACCGTGCTGATAGTGGGCTTCATGGCGGAGCACACTCTTGGCCGGCGCCTGGTGGACGGTGACAGGACCGTGAGGATATTCGGAGAGGAGTATGCCGTGGAAGCTTCGATCCATGTTATAGACGGTTTCTCGGCCCACGCGGATTCCGATGCGCTCCTGGACTACGCCGCCAGGGTGGGCGGCAATGCGGAGAACGTGTTCCTGGTACATGGTGAATACCAGCAAAGCAGGGTGCTGGCGGAGAGAATCGGGAAGACGGTGGGTGTCATCCCGGCCATTCCCGACAGGGGAGAGACCCATGAGTTCTAGAAAACGTGGAACCTGCGGGGTCTCCGCGGAATACAGCCCGGGTAGCAGTTCACATGAACGGGAACGGAGGAGCCTGTGAGTCTATTCTCCATCGCGTTGCTGTCCCTGGCCGCTTACTACTCGGTGGATTACTTCCCTCCGCCGGGCGGAGGCGGCTCGGAGATCTTTCCCATGGACGCCGGGGCCATGGGTATGGGCGGTGTTTCCGTAGGTTTGCGCCGTGATATTGGTTTCTCGATTTTCAATCCCGCCGCGTCCGCATGGACTGATGAGGGAGGCGTGGCCTTCACGGGCAGTTACACCGATGGCGATTGCGACGCCTGGAGCGGGAAACTGGGATTTCCCTCCATATCCCTGGTGGTTCCACTTCCGGGGGGATTGACGGTGACCGGCGCGGTGCAGGGTCGCAGCCGGGTAGAGGCGGAAGCCATGGACGTGCAGGTTGAGGGGCCCTATACGGGAGACTTCGTCTGGACCGGGGGCCTGTCGGAAACTTACCTGGGCTTTTCTTTCAGGGCGGCTCGTTGGCTTGCCTTTTCCCTGGGAGGACGCAGTACGTTCGGTAATATCACGACGGAGGTGGACCTGGAATACCACGGATCGGATTTCCCGGTTCCTTACAATTCCATCTACAGGGACGACGCCGGTTTCGGAATGGCCTGGGGGCTGACACTGGGAGTGATGGCTTCGGGAGAGAAATTCGGAGCCGGTTTTTCCATCTCCACGGACAGGCGTGGAGTCGTGGATATCGATCGGGATTTCAAGCTCACCGACAAGACCGATACCACGTGGAGCGACTTCTATACCCTGCCCGGCGAAGCGGGTCTGGGTATTTCGTTCCGACCGGTTCCGGAAGTGCTGCTGGGAGCCGACGTGATTTCCAGGAAATCACTGTCGCTCCTTGGCGGCAAAACCGATGCAGGTTCGAAGTATTCCGTGGGTGTCGAGGCGAACGCGGTTGGGAATCTGGTCGTACGCGGAGGTTACGGCCGCATGAAAGGTCTCTGGAGAGACGGTGCGGAAACCCTGTCCACCGGCCTCGGATACGGGTTCGGCGGTGGGATGGCCTTCCTGGACATGGCGATCGCCCGCACCACTTGGGATGACCCCCTGAAAGGCGGTTTGAAGGAAACCGTTTTCAGTGTTTCGCTCAGGGCCGGCGAGGGATGGCTGGGAGATTGAACCCGATGCCCCGTTCGCTGGCGGTGGTTCCCGCGAGATACGGTTCCGGCCGGCTTCCGGGCAAACCCCTGGCGGACCTGGGCGGTGTCCCGATGATAGTGAGGGTTCTCCGGGGAATATCGGGAGCGGTGGACATGGTGGTGGCCGCCACCGACGATTCCAGGATCGCCGGTGTGGTGGAAGACGCGGGTTTTACCGCCGTTATCACCGGAGACGCCTTGTCCGGAACGGAAAGGGTGTACCGGGCCTGGAGAATCATCGGAGAACCCGGAGAGGTAATCATCAACGTTCAGGGAGACGAGCCGATGGTGAAAGAATCCTGGATGGCTCCCTTATCGGATGATCCTCCCGGAGACCGTATGGTGCACACCCTGGCAAGGCCCCTGGAAGCCGCCGATGCGGAGTCGCCGGACTGCGTGAAGGTGGTGCTGGATTCCCGGGGTGAAGCCATGTATTTCTCGAGAGTTCCGGTACCTTACGGTTCCGGCGGTTTCCTGGAGCACGTGGGCATATATGCGTTTTCCCCGGCATCACTGAAAGTTTGTGCAACGTGCGGAAGCACGGAATTGTCGACCAGGGAACGGTTGGAGCAACTGGCCTGGATGGAGAGGGGTATACGGATCAGGGTTTCCACCGGGAATTTTCACGGTTTCGGAGTCGACACCCCCGGCGACCTGGAAAAGGCGGTGAGGTACTTTGAGGAAAAGTGACCGCTCCCCACTCCTGGTAATGGGGCCCTGCAGCCTGGAATCCAGGGAGATCGCCATGAAAACGGCGGATTCCATTTCCCGGCTCTTGAAGGATCTGTCGGTGGATGTCGAATGGATATTCAAGGGATCTTTCCTTAAGGATAACCGTACCAGCTCCGACGGATACAGGGGGCCGGGCCTCCACGAAGGGCTTGCGATACTGGAGGAGATCGGCGACGCTTTCGGAGTGAAGACCCTGACGGACGTGCACCTTCCCGGTCATGCCGATGAGGTGTCGGAGGTGGCGGACGTGATCCAGGTTCCGGCCTTTCTCTGCAGGCAGACCTCCCTCCTGGAGGCGGCCGGATCCGTCGGTTTGCCGGTCAACGTCAAGAAAGGACAGTTCATGGCTCCCGTAAACATGAAAGGAGCTGTGGAGAAGGCGGCCTCCAAAGGATGTCCGGAAGTCTGGCTCACGGAGAGGGGAACATTTTTCGGCTACGGCGACCTGGTAGTTGACTTCAGGTCGCTTTCGATAATGCGGAAAATCGCGGATCGGGTGATACTCGACGTGACCCATTCGCTGCAGCGACCGGGTGCCGCTGGGAACGGCAGCGGGGGAACCAGGGGATATGCCCTGCAGTTGGCTAGGGCCGGTGCGGCATGGGGAGTGGACGGTCTTTTCATCGAAGTCCATCCCGATCCGGACTCGGCGCTGAGCGACTCGGCAGTGATGCTGGATCCGCCCGCGCTCGAAAAAGTGCTGCATGCCGCGCTCGAACACTGGGAGGGTACGTGACGGACCCCGCGAAGATAGAACTCCTGGCCCTGGACGTGGACGGGGTACTTACCGACGGAGGGTTGTACTACGGGCCGGAAGGAGTGGTGCAGCGTTTCAGTTCCGCTGACGGAGCCGCCCTTATCAGGCTCCGCGCCACTGGTTTGCCGGTGGTCCTTATATCCTTCAGGGATTATCCGGCCACCAGGAGGAGAGCGGCGGACCTGGGCATAAAACTGCTGTACCTGGGGACGGAGCACAAGAAGGAAGCGTTGCTGGAGGTTTGCAGCCACCTTGGCATAACCAGCGACAGGAGCCTTTTCATGGGAGACGGTCTGATGGACCTGCCGGCGCTTTTAATCGCCGGGATAAGCGCATGTCCTTCCGATGCTCATCCCGAAGTCAGGGCCGCATGTGACGTAATCACCGCCAACCCGGGCGGGCACGGAGCGGTGAAAGAGATAGTGGAGCTGTTGCTGCGGAGTCGGGAAGATGGATAGCCTGTACGAAGAAGCCCTTAATGTACTGAAGATAGAGACGGAGTGGATAAGGGAAGCGGGCAGACTTGCCGGTGACTCCTTTTCCGCCGCGGTGGAGACTCTGGCCGATGCGCCCGGCAAGATAGTCGTTTGCGGAATGGGAAAATCCGGGCATGTAGGTAGGAAAATAGCCGCGACCATGACCAGCACCGGTAGTCCGGCTTATTTCCTGCACCCCTCCGAGGGTCTTCACGGCGATCTTGGACTCCTGCGCAGGGGAGACGTGGCCCTGGTGCTTTCCAAGAGCGGGGAGACGGAAGAAATAGCGATGTTGCTGCCTTGCTTCGAAAAGTTGTCCATTCCGGTTGTGGCCATAACCGGCGCCGGGGATTCCCTGCTGTACAGGGCCGCAGACGTGGTTCTTCCCCTGCCCCCGTTGAAGGAGGCATGTCCCCATGACCTGGCCCCGACGGCCAGTACTACGGCGATGATGGCGCTGGGTGACGCT
Organism: Candidatus Fermentibacteraceae bacterium; assembly: GCA_027067855.1. Lineage (GTDB taxonomy): Bacteria > Fermentibacterota > Fermentibacteria > Fermentibacterales > JCC-6 > Aegiribacteria. The sequence continues at coordinate 1,097 of JAMOUX010000009.1, read as the reverse complement.
CTGGCCGTTACTCTGTTGAAACTGCGGGACTTTTCTCCCGAGGAATTTGCCGGGTATCACCCGGGGGGCGCCCTGGGAAGGAGACTGCTCACCCGGGTTCGTGACATGATGTATTCCGGTCCGCTGCCCGCAGTGGACGAGTCGGCGCCGTTGTCCGAGGCCATCGCGGCCATGACTGAGCACAGGGGGGTCTGTTTTTCCGTAGACGATCGGGGAAGACTGAGCGGAATATTCGTTTACGGTGACCTTGGACGGCTCATGAGGAACGGAACCGATGTCCTTTCCCTGAAGTTCGGCGACGTGATAGTCCGCGATCCGGTAACCTGTCGTCCCGATGAACTGGCCGCGGTGGCGGCGGTGAGAATGGAGGAGAAAGGTATCACTTCCCTGGTGGTTACCGACGAGTACATGGCGCCGGTGGGGGTGATCTATCTTCATGATTGTCTCCAGGCCGGTCTGAAGTAGCGTACGTATGTCCCTTCGCAGTTTTACGAGGCCGTTGAGGCACCGGATGGAACCCCTGGCGCTGGCTTCGCTGGTGCGCCTGGCCCGGATGGTTCCTCCGCGTATGATCGGGCCCGTGTCCGGCTTGCTGGGACGGATGGCCGCGGCGGTTCCCGGAAGGTCCGGAAACGTGTTCCGCGCCAACCGCAGGAACGTGGCCGTTCCCCAGGGTATGGACATAAGACTTTGGAGGATTTACAGGAACCTCCTTGTTTCAATGATGGACTTCCTGCGCCTGGATTTCGTGCCCGATGAGACCTTCGGAAAACTGGTGGAGGTTAAGGGCGGAGAGAACATGGCTTCGGCCATGGAGAGGGGCAGGGGGGTAATTGCGGTCACCGCGCATTTCTCCGCGTGGGAACTGATTCCCAGGGCGATCTCGCTCATGGGTTACGATACTGCTGTGGTTACCAGGAAGTTGGGCAGTGGTAAGACCACTTCGATGGTGGACGATCTCAGGTCCCGTCATGGTATCGAGACCATAGACAGGGGAAGCGGTCTTCACGGTCTGATGGGCGCACTGCGGAGGGGGGCGGCCGTGGGCATACTCATAGATCAGGATACCCTTGGTGTGGAAAGCGGGTTCGTGAATT
>JAMOUX010000008.1 GCA_027067855.1 Candidatus Fermentibacteraceae bacterium | reverse complement strand
CACGACGATTACCGGTTTCCTTGGAATTCCCATACCGATGTCGGCCTCCGGACAGGGTGTGATGCAATGAACATATTTGCCCAGTTCCTTCACGAAAGCATCTTCCACGATGTTCCCGTCGTACCGGCAGTGATCGAAACCCAGGCATCTGCTGAAGACGATACGGGGCTTGGCCCGCCGGTCAGACCCGTTTTCCTTGCGGGAGCCGCGAAGACCTTCGGGAACGGAATCGGGTCCGCATCGGTCGGGAAACGGATTATGATTCCGCATGGTGAAATCCTCCGGTCGAGAGGTCGGGTATCTCGGAATACCTACCGGAAGAGTCTACGTTTCGTAGCGGCGTCGGGCAATACCCGCCCTTGAGCGGCGCCCGTCCGGTAAAGATTGCCGAAGATCGGTAACGTTCGTAGATTGAAAAGGAGGGCTTGAGAATGATTCTACCGGTATTGATGCTGCTATTATGCTTGTCCTACGATAATATCCTTTTTCAGGATGATTTCGACGACGGGGACGCCGAGGGTTGGCATGAGGTCAGCATGGTGAAGTACGATGTGGTGGACGGCATGTACAGAATGTACGGAGGATACGAGGAGAACCACGGTATAACCTTCAACGGTGATCTGGAAGGTTTTATGAGCACACCCGACTATACCGCCGTAAGCAGGGTCGTTCCGGAAGTCGGGGTTTTCTTCGGCCTGATGTGCAGGTATTCCGAAACCGCGGATTACAGGATAATGCTCGTCCTGAGTTACGAACACCAGAAATTGAGACTGTACAGGTGGGGTGCTTCGGGCTTGTCCGTGTTGGACGACGTTCCCTTCCAGGTGGAGTTGTATCATGAATATTACGTGAAGTGCCGGGTCGAGGGAGAATATTTCAGGGGCAAGGCGTGGACAGGCAACCCTTCGGACGAACCCGGGGAGTGGATGGTCGAAGCCCGGGATACCCTTTCTTCCGCCGGTTCCCTGGCGTTGTTTTGCGCCGGTATCCCATACGGGCGTGTCTCGTTGAGCTGCAGGTTCGACGATGTGGTCGTAACCGGGAACTCTTCATCCTTGCGGCATGATACCTGGGCCGGGATAAAATATACGTCTTGCGGTCACGGAGAAGGCTCGGATACCTCCTTTTGATCGTCACGACGGAGTGGTTTCGGATACTCCCGGCATAAGGTTATCGTTGCGGGATAAGTGACGTTCTCCATGGTCATACGGATTTTTTCTTTGAGTAACGATTTCAAACGATGATCCGGACGTTTCGGGAATCAGGGGCTGCCCGCGGGACGGCCCGGGGCGTGTTAGCCTGGAATATTTCGGGAAAGACTCGTTCCGGAACAATCCTGGAAAACGGGTTCTTCAAGACGGGCATACCCTTTTCGTTTTCCGGGAATTTAATATCATACCGGTAATGATTAACCGTCCCGAAAGGAGAGATACGTGAAGGATTGGAAAAACGTTGACGATTCCCAGATGGTATGTTACTGCAAGGAAGTGACAAAGGGCGTCATCGTCCGGAGCATACTTGCGGGAAACACCACCTTGACGGCGGTCAGGGATGCGACGGGCGCCTGTACCGGCGACAGGTGCAGCGAGCTGAATCCCACGGGAGAATGCTGTGCCGACAGCATACGGGAGATAATTCAGGTTTACACCGGCAAGGATCCCGGTAAGCCCGAAAAATCCTGTTGTTGCTGCCACTGAACCGTCAACGCCCCGGGATCGGAAACCCGTAGGTTCCCCGGGGCGTTTTCACTGCATTAGAGATTCCGTCCGCCGTCCGATGCCTCGAACCGGCGTAACGGAACTGGTCCGGCCTGGTACGGAATCTTTTCCATCCGGCGATCATTCGATGTTCACTTGCCTCTTGGCGAAGGGTATATTCACTGCGTTCGAAGGGAGGGTGCCGAATGCGGGACAAGAGGTTGGAAGCGCTGGTAGGCCGGCGGGGGGAAGAGAGCATTCCGTTTTACGCGCTGATGTCCAGGCGGATAAGGAACGTGCTCCTGGTTTCCAGTCTTTACGATTCCTATACCCTTGAAGAAGACGGCAGGTTCACCGAGGTACTCTTTTCCGAGTACCTGAGCCTTAACCTCAGGTACGCCCCGCGGGTAGTCAGGGCGTCCACCGGAACGGAAGCTCTGGAAAGGTTGGAGTCGGAGGATTTCGACCTGGTTATTTCCCTTATAAATATAGGGGACATGAACTGCGGTCAGTTGGCCGACGCCGTTGCGGAAAAAGTCCCGGGACTTCCCTTCCTGGTGCTTGCGTATACCGGCAGGGACCTGAGGATGCTTGAGGCGGAAAACGTTCTCAGGAACGTTCACAGGGTGTACGTGTGGCAGGGAGACGTCAGGTTGCTGCTCGCCATGATAAAATCCCTGGAAGACAGGATGAACGCGGAGCACGACTCCAGGGCCGCGGGGGTCAAGAACATAATCCTGGTGGAAGATTCGGCCAGATTCTGTTCATCGTACCTGCCGATGTTGTATACGGAACTCATGCAGCAGACCCAGGCCCTCATGACCGAGGGAGTGAACCAGATACAGCGCCTGATGAGAATGAGGGCGAGACCGAAGATACTCCATGCGGTCGATTACGAGGAAGGGATGTCTCTGTATCGGTCATTCAGGGAAGACGTGCTGGGAGTCATACTGGATGTCAGGTTCAACAAGGGCGGCGTCAAATGCTCCGATGCGGGTTTCCTTCTCGCCGAAGAGATCCTTGCGGACAATCCGGATTGTCCCATCCTCATACAGTCGTCGGAGGAGGAAAACCGGGACAGGGCCAATGAACTCGGGGCCGCGTTCATAAACAAGAATTCCAAGACCTTGCTCGCCGACCTGAGGAATTTCATGAGGAATTACCTGGGTTTCGGCGACTTCGTCTTCAGAAATCCCGACGGTCGCGAGGAAGCCAGGGCCTCGGATCTGAGGGAAATGAGACGGGCGCTGGGGAAGATTTCCGACGAGTGCCTGTATTACCATGCTTCCAGGAACGATTTTTCCACGTGGCTCATGGCACGTACGGAATTCGAACTTGCTAAAGCGCTGCGGCCCCAGAAAGTGGAAGATTTCGAATCTGCGGACGAACTCAGGGAGTATCTGATTTCCTCGCTGTCACTGTGGATGGAAAGAAACCGGGCCGGCCAGGTGGAGGATTTCTCCAGGGAGACTTTCGATGATTTTACCGAGTTCTCCAAAATAGGATCCGGCTCCCTGGGGGGTAAGGGCAGGGGCCTCGCATTCGTGAATGCTCTTCTCAATTACTACAGGATAGACCAGGGATTCGAGGACGTGAAGATACATGTTCCTCCCACCGCGGTGATAGCCACCGGGGTTTTCGACGAGTTCATGGAGCGTCCCGGTCTGAAGGAACTGGTGTTCTCAAGGCGTGAATCGACGGAAGAAAGCGGTCTCGAATGGGACAGGAAGGTCGCCCGCATGTTTCTGGGCGCTTCCATGCCCGGTGATGTGACCGACATGCTGGAGGCTTTCCTGGACAGGGTGGAATATCCCCTCGCCGTCAGGTCATCCAGCCTGTTGGAGGACAGTCCCGCCAATCCTTTCGCCGGCATATACAGCACGTACATGCTTCCCAACAACGATCCCGATCCGCGGGTTCGCCTGGAACAACTGGTCTCCGCGGTCAAGCTGGTTTTCGCTTCCACCTACTTCGACGATTCCATGGCGTACATCGAGAGTACGCCAAACAGGCTCGAAGAAGAGAAAATGGCGGTGGTCATACAGCAATTGGTGGGCCGGAAGTACGGCGATCTCTTCTATCCCAACCTGGCGGGAGTCGCGAAATCTTATAATTACTACCCCCTGGAAGGATTGCGCGAGGAAAACGGCATCGCTTCCGTGGCCCTGGGTTTCGGAAGTACCGTGGTCGACGGCGGCAAGTGCATAAGATTCAGCCCGGCCGCTCCCGGCAGGCTCTACCAGTTTTCCGGCACCGAAGAATTCCTGAGGAACTCCCAACGCTGGTTCTTCGCCCTGAAAATGGACGAGCCCGGCGGGTTCGACATGCTCCGCCCCGGTCGGGACATGAACCTGGTCAGATGTGACCTGGAGAGGGCCCAGGCCGATGGTACTCTAGCTCCGGTGGGTTCGGTTTATTCCCCGGAAGATGACATGATAGTAGACGGCACTTTCAGGCCCGGGATAAAACTGGTGACCATGGCCGGAGTGCTCAAGGGAGATCTCTTTCCCCTGGCGCCACTCTTGGAAAGGCTCCTGGAAGTGGGGAAACTGGCATTTTCCTCCGATGTCGAAATGGAGTTCGCCGTGAACCTGGGAAATCCCCGCAAGGGCGAGATGCACGAATTCGGTTTCCTTCAGATAAGGCCCATGGGGCAGATGGTGGGCGCCGAGCCCGATGTCGATGATATCGGCGGGGAGAAAACCCTTTGCATTTCTCACAGCGTTCTTGGGTTTGGCATCATAGATAATATACAGGATATAATCTACGTATCTCCCGGAACCTTCGACAGATCTAAGAGCGTTTCCATAGCCGGTGAGATAGAACAGCTCAACGCAAGGTTGAAGAAGGCGGGGCGCGTCACTCTTCTCGTTGGACCGGGACGATGGGGAAGTTCCGACAGCTGGTTGGGCATTCCCGTCCGCTGGGGCCAGATATCCACGGTACGGTGCATAGTGGAGACTCCCCTGGATGATATGAGTGTGACACCTTCACAGGGTACCCATTTCTTTCACAACATAACCTCCCTTGGAATAGGGTACCTGACCGTGGGGAGGCATCCCGACGATTATGTCGATTACGATTTTCTGAACAATGCCGGTGTCCCGGTGGGCGAGGGTTTCATACGGCATATCCGCCTAAACGAACCGCTCCGTATACTTGTGAACGCGAGGGTCGGCAAGGGAGTCGTCCTGCTTCCGTGAACCGGGGATGCGCGATCGACGGAAAAAGGAAACCCCCGGAATTCTCCGGGGGTTTCTCTTCGGCTTAAGTTACTTGTTCCGCTACACCACGCCCTGCGCCAGCATGGCGTCGGCCACCTTGCGGAAGCCGGCGGCGTTGGCGCCAAGAACGTAGTTGGTGGGATCGCCGTACATCTCGGCCGCGGCCTTAACCTGGGCGTGGATGTTTATCATGATGTTGTGGAGTTTGCTGTCCACTTCTTCCCTGGTCCAACTGGAGAACACGGCGTTCTGGGCCATTTCCAGACCGGAAGTGGCCACACCACCGGCGTTGGCGGCCTTGCCGGGACCGTAGAGGATCTTATGCTGAAGGAAGATGTCCACACCCGCGGGCTCCGTGGGCATGTTGGCTCCCTCGGATACCAGGTAGACACCGTTGTCCACCAGGTTCTGCGCGTCCTTGGCGTTGATTTCGTTTTGGGTGGCGCTTGGGAAAGCGCAATCGGCCTTGTGATTCCAAAGAGGATTGTAGTCGAGTTCGGAATCGACGGGAGTGTAGACCGCGTTGGGATACTTGTCGGCGTACTCCTTGATCCTGCCGCGCCGGTTGTTCTTCAGGTCCATGACGAAAGCGAGTTTCTCGTCGTCGACTCCCTCTGCGTCGTAGATGTAGCCGCTCGAATCGGAAAGGGTGACGACTTTGGCCCCGAGCTGGTTGAGTTTTTCGACGGTGTACTGAGCCACGTTGCCGGATCCGGAGACCAGGCAAACCTTGCCCTGGTAGCTTTCGTTCCTTGTCTTGAGCATTTCTTCACCGAAGTAAACGGCACCGTAACCGGTGGCTTCGGGTCTGATGAGGCTGCCGCCGTAGGTGAGGCCCTTTCCGGTAAGTACGCCGCTCCACTCGTTGCGGAGTTTCTTGTATTGTCCGAAAAGGAAGCCGATTTCACGTCCGCCTACGCCGATGTCACCGGCCGGAACGTCGGTGTTGGGACCTATGTGACGGAAAAGTTCGGACATGAAGCTTTGGCAGAACTTCATAACTTCGTTGTCCGACTTGCCCTTGGGGTTGAAGTCGGAACCACCCTTGCCTCCACCCATGGGGATGGTGGTGAGTGCGTTCTTGAAAACCTGTTCGAAGGCCAGGAACTTGAGGATGCCCAGGTTGACCGAGGGATGGAAACGAAGACCGCCCTTATAAGGTCCTATGGCGCTGTTCATCTCCACCCTGAAACCACGGTTGACCCGGACGTTGCCCTCATCGTCGACCCAGGGGACCCTGAACATTATCACGCGTTCGGGTTCCACAAGTCTTTCGAGGATCTTGGCCTTGCGGTACTCGGGGTGCTTGTCCAAGACTACCTCGAGAGATTCGAGAACTTCCCTTACCGCCTGATGAAACTCAGGTTGCGCCGGATCCTTCTCAACAACCTTCTGGTACAGTTCTTCGAGCATCTGCCCGTCCCTCCTTTCGGGGGTAATCTGGTGAAAAAGTTGAGAAACAAGGTGTTCCTGGACCCTGAGCGAAATGTGTAGTTCCGCTTTCAAGGATACCAAGCCTATTCAACTCGTGCACCATTCGTCAAGTACCTCTTGTAGTTGACTTCATTTTTTGCGTTCTGTTCGATGCCGGTGGGATGGCGGTATGGCCCGGTCTTCCTTCGGTGTCCTCCGCGAGGGTTGATACTTCGTTCCGATTCTTGACTTTCCCTGCGGTGGGACGTAGCATTCCACCATTATCGGGATCGGACACCACACTACTGTTAGGAGGCATCAATTGAAGGGCCGAGTACTGGTTGTCGACGATGACGCAGGCGTCCGCCGGAGCATTGCCGATGGACTCGGGAAAGAGGGATTCGAAGTCACCGGATGTTCCGACGGAGTTTCGGCCATGTACGAACTCGAAGGATCGGTACGGGCGGGTAAACCTTTAGGCTACCTGGTCACGGACATAGTATTGCCGGACGTGGACGGCTTGAAATTCCCGGTCGCTGTCAGGTACCGGTATCCCGATCTTCCCATAATAGTGCTGACGGGGTACGGCAACGAACGGATCAAGGAATCGGCGCTTTCCCTGGGAAAGGTATTTTACTTCGAGAAACCGCCGGATCTGCCGGAACTGGTTAAGAAGATGAACGAGACCACTCCCGGAACCGGGAAAATTTCCGGTGACAACGGTTCCCGGACTTCCGGAACTCATTCCGCTGTCCTCACCATGAAGATATCGAAGCCCGAGAAAAGCCTGGATGTGTACGGGACCGTCCGCGGCATCGACGGAGTGATCGAATGTTACACCGTTCGGGGTGACTGCGATGTTGTGCTGTTCGTGGAAGCGGCGACCGGGGACGATCTGGACAGGGTGATTGGGAAAATACGCTCCGTGGAAGATTCCGAAGTCGTCTCGCTCATGCCGGTGACGGATCCCGGCCTGGACGAAGACATCAGGGTTTTCGTCGATGCCTGTCTCGGTTCCGGTTCGCCCGGTGATGTCGTCGCGACCGAATCCTCCTCCATGATATTCTATTACCTGGATATCGATCCGGAAGAGGTGCGGAAAATTTACATCAGGGCGTTTTTCACGGATGATGCGGTATGGTGCCATGCGGTGAACGACGGCACCGGCCTGGTTCTGCTCGTGAAGAGCCCCGGAACCGTCGGCAGGAAGCCCGGGGTCATCGAGAGACTCGACGATATGGACGGCGTCCTGAGAATCCGGGAAGCCAGGATAATAGATTTGAAGGCGGACTGACCTTAGCAGAGCATCCTCGTTTCCTTCCCGTGGAAGGGGAGCTCCTGAAAGGAGTGATCAAAACGCTTGCGAAGGAAGATAATTTCGGTTACAGGCTGTGGAGGTACGAGGGACAGAAAGGGGACCTGATCCCGCTGTTGCAGTCTGCGCAGGAACATTACGGTTACATTCCCAGGAGGGCGATAGAGTACATCGCCGGCGTTACCGGTGTTCCGGAGTCCGAGATATACGGAGTAATAACCTTTTACAGCCAGTTCAGGCTGAAGCCTATGGGCAAATACGTCATAAGAGTATGTGCCGGTACGGCATGCCACGTTTCCGGTGCAAGGACCATACGGGAAACGATAGAGGACGAACTGGGAATAGAGGAAGGTGACACCACCGATGACGGGCTTTTCACGCTGAACACCGTGGCGTGCATAGGATGTTGTTCCCTGGCGCCGGTCATGATGATAAACGACGATACTCACGGCAGGCTGACGCCCGCCTCCGTCCGCAAGATTCTTCGAAATTACCGCAAGAAAGCGACGGGTGGCTGAACGGTGCTTCACGAGTCGTTCGAAAGAAGACCTGTAGTCCCAACCATGAACGTCTGGAGCGGTGTATGAAGAAGATAGTTGTTGGAATGGGTACCTGCGGCTTGTCTGCCGGTGCACAGGCGACCTACGACAGGCTGAAGAAGCTGGTCGACGAACATCCCGGGGATTACGCCCTTGTCAGGACGGGCTGTATCGGGATGTGCTACAGAGAACCCCTGGTGGAAATAAGGGATGGTTCAAAAAGGTTCGTTTACGGTGGGGTTACACCGGATTTCGCCGAGGAGATCTTCGACGGGCATGTGAAAGACGGCAGGATACTGGACGGTGATTCCCTGGTCTACACCGTGGACGAGGAAGGAAGAACCGGCGGAGCCGAGCACGATTTTCTGGATATGCAGGAAAGAATCGTGCTCAGGAATTGCGGAACTATAAACCCTGAATCCATCGAAGACTACGAGGCCGCCGGAGGCTACGGGGGTTTGAAGAAAGCCCTGGCAATGGAGCCGGATAACATCATACGGGTGATCCGGGATTCCGGGCTCAGGGGGCGCGGAGGAGGCGGATTTCCCACCGGACTGAAATGGTCGTTCACCGCGAAACAGGAGAGTGACGTAAAGTACGTTATCTGCAACGCCGACGAGGGTGACCCCGGAGCTTTCATGGACAGGTCCGTGCTGGAAGGTGATCCCCACGCCGTACTGGAAGGCATGGTGATATGCGGAAAGGCGATAGGAGCTTCCTTCGGGTACATCTACTGCCGTGCCGAGTATCCCCTCGCGATAAGAAGGCTGGAGATAGCCATCGCGGCCGCCAGGGAAAAGGGATACCTGGGCGCCGACGTGCTGGGCTCGGGATTCGATTTCGACATAAAGATAAAACAGGGTGCCGGAGCTTTCGTGTGTGGTGAGGAGACGGCGCTCATAGCCTCCATAGAAGGTAAAAGGGGAATGCCGAAGATAAGACCGCCGTTCCCGGCCGAGAAGGGTCTTTGGGGGAAGCCCACTAACAACAATAACGTGGAAACGTACGCCAACGTTCCCTGGATAATCGTGAACGGTTCGGATGCTTTCAGGGCTTACGGGACCGAGAAGAGCCCGGGCACCAAGGTTTTCGCCCTGGCCGGCAAGGTGTTGCACGGCGGGCTTGCCGAGGTTTCCATGGGGACCTCGATCGGCGACCTGGTTTTCAGAATCGGGGGCGGCATCAAGCAGGGCAAGGAATTCAAGGCTGTCCAGATGGGCGGACCCTCCGGCGGATGCATTCCCGCATCCATGAAGGATACCCCGGTGGACTTCGAATCCATTCCGGCCACCGGTGCGATAATGGGTTCCGGCGGTTTGGTCGTGATGGACGAGGACACCTGCATGGTGGAGATAGCCAGGTTCTTTCTGGATTTCACCCAGAAAGAATCCTGCGGCAAGTGTACGTTCTGCAGGGTGGGAACCCTGAGGATGCTGGAGATCCTCGAGAGGATAACCAGGGGCGAGGGTGTCCCCGAGGACATAGACAAGCTGGAGCAGTTGTCCGTGCAGATCAAGGAGGCGAGCCTCTGCGGCCTGGGGCAGACCGCTCCCAACCCGGTGCAGACCACCCTCAGGTATTATCTCGACGAGTACAAGGTTCATATCTTCGACTCCAGGTGTCCCGCGGGTGAATGTCAGGCGCTGGTGGAGTTCAGCATAGATCCGGAGAAATGCGTGGGCTGTACCCTCTGTGCCAGGAACTGTCCGGTGGATGCCATAAGCGGCAAGCCGAAAGAAGTTCACGTCATAGACACCGAGGTATGCGTCAAATGCGGCAAGTGTATAACGAGCTGTAACTTTGGCGCCGTAGTCACGAGGTAGGAGCGGCCATGAAGAAGATCAGACTGAAGATCAACGGCAGGGAGATTGAGGCCACTCCCGGGAAAACAATCCTTGAAGTGGTGCGGGAGAACGGGCTCGACGACATCCCGACGTTATGCCATTCACCGGAGCTCGAACCCTACGGCTCCTGTTTCGTGTGCGTGGTGGAGGTGAAGGGCGGAAAGAACCTGGTGCCCGCGTGCGCGACCCGGATCACCCCCGATATGGAGGTGGAGACCAGGAACCGGCGTATAATCGCATCCAGGAAGACCGCCCTGGAACTGCTGATGTCCAACCATTACGCGGATTGCGTGTCCCCGTGCATGGAGGGCTGCCCCGCCGGGGTGGACGCCCAGGGGTACATAGCCCTCTCCGCAATGGGGCAGTATCGCAAGGCGGTGGACCTGATACGGGAGGCCAACCCACTGCCGGCGGTATGTGGAAGGGTCTGCGTGCGCAAGTGCGAGGAAGTATGCCGGCGTGAGGACATAGACACCTCGGTAGCCATAAACAACATCAAGAGATTCGTATCCGATTCTCCCGACGCTTACGCCACGGAGCCGAAGGTGGAGCCCGACACCGGCAAGACGGTGGGCATAATCGGTTCGGGGCCTGCCGGGCTGACCGCGGCATGGTTCCTGGCCAGGCGGGGCATCAAACCAGTGATATACGAGATGAACCGTAAGGCGGGGGGAATGCTCAGGTACGGGATACCGGAGTACAGGCTGCCGGACAGGGTACTCGACAAGGAGATAGACTACATCTGCAAAACCGGGGTCGAGGTGAAATGCGGGGTCAAGGTAGGTCGTGACGTGACCCTGAAACAGCTCAGGGAAAAACACGATGCGATTTTCATAGGTCCCGGGGCCTGGACGGGTAAGTCCATGAGGGTGGAAGGCGAGTTCGATACCGAGGGGGTCGTGACCGGCGCAGAATTCCTCGTGGAAAAGGCCGAGAATCCGAAACCCGTGTCCGGAACCGTGGTGGTGGTGGGCGGAGGCAACACGGCCATGGATGCTGCGCGGACATCGTGGAGGCTCAACGCCGACAAGGTAATAATCCTCTACAGGAGAACCAAGGCCGAGATGCCCGCCGATCCCATGGAGATAAAAGATTGCCTGGAGGAAGGTATCGAGATAATGGAGCTGGCGGCTCCGGTGGCTATAGTGAAGGAGAACGGGAAGCTCAAGGCGCTTAAGTGCCAAAGGATGAAACTCGGTGAACCGGACGCCTCCGGGAGACGTAGGCCCGTTCCCATCGAGGGCTCGGAGTTTGAACTGCCTTGCGACCTGGTCATATCCGCTATCGGCCAGAACACGGTGTTGGACGGCCTGGTGCAGGTCAACGGCGATAAACTCGAACTGACCCGCTGGAATACGTACGTGATAGATCCCGAGACGATGCAGACCAACGTGGAGGGAATATTCGCCGGGGGAGACGCCGCCGATGACGGTCCCACCGTTGCCATAGACGCTATTCGTGACGGGCGGAAGGCCGCGGACTCCATAACCGCGTGGCTCCTGGGAGAGAAATTGCCGAGGAAACCCTTCGCGGTAAGGAAGGATTTCTGGGCCAAGCCCGGCAGGATGGAGCTGGGTGACGTAAAGGAATCTCCCCGCCACGAGCTTCACACGATAGATGTGGAACAGCGCCGAAACAGCTTCGCGGAAGTCGCCACCGGTTTCGAACCGGAGGATAACGAGCATGAATGCAGCCGTTGCCTGTCCTGCGGCTGCGTGCGGTTCGACGATTGCAAGCTCAGGCTGTATGCCGAAGAGTATGAAGTGGACATGGAGCATTTCAAGGGATACGCTAGGAAACACAGGGTAGACGACAGGCACCCGTACATCATCTACGATCCCAATAAGTGCATACTGTGCGCCAGGTGCATAAAAACCTGCGGGAAAATACTTCCCATTTCCGCCCTGGGGCTCATCAACAGGGGTTTCAGAACCGAGATGCGACCGGCGATGAATGATCCGTTGGTGGCCACGAGTTGCGTAAGTTGCGGCAATTGCGTGGAAGCATGTCCCACCGCCGCCCTCACGGTGAAGTATCCTTTCCCGGGCAGGGCATCCCTGAAAACCGTGGACGTAAGAACGCACTGCGGTTTCTGTTCCGTAGGCTGCGAGACGACGGTGAAGGCTTTCGGGCCCGGAAGGTATTACATCACATCTTCCGGTGAGCCGGGAGCCTACCTGTGCCGTTACGGGCGGTTCGGCCAGGAACTTTTCGTGAAGAGCGAAAGGATCGTCACTCCTGCGAAAAGGGAAGGGGCATCGCACGTAGAGATAGGTTTCGATGAGGCGTACGGGGTCGTGGCGGAAAACCTCAGGGAAATCGCCGCTAAGTACGGTCCGGAAAGTGTCGCCGTGTTCGTGTCTCCGGAATTGACCAACGAGGAGTCGTACCTCGCCGGCAGGATAGCCAGGGAAGGTATCGGCACTGCGAATGTGGGTTCCCTTTCGATCATTTCCGGATCGGGCAGGTCCGGCGCCCTGGATGAGATTCTCGGCTTCACCGCGTCCACCGCGTCCCGTGAATGTCTGAAGGAAGCGGATCTCATAATCTGCAACAACACCTCCCTGGAGGAGGATCATCTGGTTCTCGCGGTAGACGTGCTGCAAGCCGTGCGCGAGGGAGCAAGGCTCGTGGTGGCGAACTCCGTGGTGGATACCGTCGACGAGAAGATATCCGCGCTGACGGTGGATCCCATGAGGGGACGGGCGTCGTTGTTCTGGAATGCCGTGACCCGGGTGTTGGTGGATGACGGGGACGTGAATCCATCCGCCGTCCGGGGCGGAGAGAAGTTCACCGAAGGCCGCGTGGCCTCGGTGGAGGATGCCGCACGGGAGGCCGGCGTAGCCGTCGCAAGGGTTCACGAGGTAGCGGAACTCCTGAAATATTCCGACAGCATAGTCCTGGTTCATAGTCCCGATCGAGCCAGGGACGCATCTCCCGGAGACCTGGAAATACTGGCCGATCTGGCGGTCCTGTTGCGTAGCGCCGGGAAAACGGTGAACCTGCTGCTTCCCAGGTTGTTCTCCAACAGCGCCGGGCTGGAAGTCATGGGGGCCGATCCGGCTTTCCTCTTCGGCAGGGTACCGGTGAATGGAGAACTCCCCGGGGCGTCTTCCAATCTTGAACTGAGGCGTATCCTGGAGAACGGAGAACTCAGGGCCGCCCTGGTGATAGGGGAGGATCCCCTGGAATACAACAGGTCGGGCTCATGGTTCAGGAACCTGGAGTTCCTGGCCGCCATGGACTGGACGAATACGGAAACCACGAGATCGGCGGACGTGGTACTCCCGGGTTCCACGTACTTCGAGACCAGGGGTACCAGGTGTAATTTCGAAGGCAGGGTCCTGGAATATACCCGTGCGGTGGAGCCGCCTTCCGGCATGGACGGCGTCGGGGTGCTCCGGGGCATGGCATCGGCCTTCGGTGTCGACGCCGATATGAAAAACATCGACGCCATGGTGAGAAACTCCCTGGGAGATCTTGCCGCGTTCTACTGGAATACCGGCCAGACCAGGGACTGGAGTGATCCGGGACGGTTTGTACCTGTCTCGACCGAGGTGAAGGCTTTGCCGATACAGCCGCCCATGACCAGGACCCACGAATACAGGATGGAGAGCCGTGAAATCGGTCTCGATCGCTTCAAGGTGATCTAGAACGGTCGATTGAAAAGGCGGCACGCCCATGCGTGCCGCCGTCCTCATTTTTTACGATTCGTCCGGGAACGATGGAATCGGAGAAGTCTCTTCCGCCTGATGACACAGGGGAAAAGTATCGAATTATTTTACATCATTT
>JAMOUX010000007.1 GCA_027067855.1 Candidatus Fermentibacteraceae bacterium | reverse complement strand
GTCGACGGAGCGCCCGATGCCCCCGGGATCTATTCTTTCATTGATTCCTCGGGAAGAATCCTCTACATAGGAAAAGCCAAGAGTCTCAGAAAAAGGTTGAAGAATCACTTGCGTGACGAAGGCGACACGCGGCACCGCCTGCTTCTTCGAAAGGCCGTAACCGTGGAATGGACCATCACGGCAAACGAAGTGGAGGCCCTGCTGCTGGAGGCCGAACTCATACGTCTCAGGAAGCCGCCATTGAACGTCCGCCTGCATACTTCTTCCAGGTATCCCTACCTGGAAGTGACCACCGACGAAAAATGGCCCAGGTTGATCATGACCAGGGAGAGGAGCAATCCCCGCCATCGTCCGAGGTTCGGTCCGTATCCGGATGCCAGGAACCTCAGAAAGCTGGTGGAATTCCTCCTGGACATCACTCGCCTGAGGCGCTGCGGGGGGAGAGAGGTTTCTTCCAGGGAGAGGCCGTGTCTCATGGGCCAGATGGGCAAATGCATAAGCCCCTGTACCGGTTCGACGACCCGGGATAAATACCTGAAAAGGATCGATGAACTTCTGGGAATTCTCAAAGGAGACTGGGACGGCGCAAGAAAACGACTGGAATCGGCGATGAAAAAAGCGGCGGATTCCCTGGATTTCGAGGAAGCCGCCGGAATACGGGATCTTCTGTCCAGATTGGACAGTTTCGGATGGCCTTCCCCCGGGAACCTCGGAAACGCCGTTAACCGCGACGTAGCGGCGGTCCTGGAAAACTGGGGTATACTGATGAGAATAAGGGGCGGCCGGTTCACGTGTACCCTGAGGATTCCTTTCGACGGCAGGTGGAGGCTGGCGGATGAAGGGGAACGTTTATCGGTCTTGCTGAAGGCTTACTACGGAGGCACCGACGACGTACCCGGAGAAATACTGGTTCCCGCAGCCATTCCCGATGCCGATTACCTCGAAGCCTGGCTTTCCTCGAAGCGAGACGGACGGGTTTCCATTTCGATCCCTTCCAGGGGGAATAAGTCGGAATTGCTGGAACTGGCCATGCGCAACCTCAGGGAATTTCTCCTGAGATTGGAGTGGAAACGTCCCAAAAGAGGAGGAAAGAGAATGGAAGGCGCCCTGGATGCCCTCGCCGACATCTTCGCTCTTCCCCGGATTCCACGATGGATAGTCTGCCTGGATGCTTCCAACATACATGGGTCATGGCCGGTGGCCGCAGTAGTGAGTTTCCGTGACGGCTATCCCGACAGGAACGGCTACAGAAGGTTCTCAATGCCCGATGAACTGGGGAAAAACGATCCCGCAATGATCCACGAAGCGGTGCGAAGATATTTCGAAACACCGGAAGAGGAGTATCCCGACGTATTCCTGGTGGACGGAGGGATAACCCAGTTGAAAGCGGCGGTATCAGCCGCAGGAGAATTCGCATCGAATACCAGGTTCATCTCCATCGCCAAGAAAGAGGAAATCCTCATCGACGCCATGACGTGGCGGGAAACGAGGCTTCCCTTGGATTCCACACCGCTCTCATTCCTGAGGATGGTCAGGGACGAGGCCCACAGGTTCGTACTCCATTACCACCAGTCGAAGCGTTCCAGGGAAACGTTCGGTTCGGTTCTGGACGATATTCCGGGAATCGGACCGGCCACCAGGACCAGGCTGCTCCTGCACTTCGGGAGCGCCGAAAAAGTAGCGGCGGCCGATCTGGAAGAGATAATGGAGGTGCCCGGGGTCGGCAGGGTGAAAGCGGAAATGGTGGTGAAGTATTTCAGGAAAGGGAAGGAGTAGGTTTACGACTGATCTTCCTCCTGCAGCTGTCTCAATCTCCTGATGTTCCGTGCTCTTTCTTCGTACCTCGCGGCCAGCCTGCCGGCGTTTATCCTGGATTCGTCATCCCGGAAAGTGAAACCTATTATCATCACGGCGTTGGCCTCGTTCCACGCTTCTCTTATCCTACCCCGTTTTCTGCGTACTATTTTAAGGTAATCCCATGCAGCCGACCGGGTAGCCCTGACTCCCCTGTATCCGGTTCTCCACAATACCATCAGTCGTTCCCAGAAAACTCTTTCATCATCCGGGCAGTTTATGATTCCGCGATCCAGAAGTTCAAGCCCCTCCTTGGGAAACCCCAGGTTCACCGCGAGGTGATGGCCGCCGTCTATGTAAGCATCCGGGAAAGAAGGATTGAGTTTGATAACGAGCCACAACTGTGGCATGTACTCCGTAATGGTGGTCCACTCGTAACCTTGATACATCATTATGTGGTGATAGTTGTCTATCTTTATCCAGAGGAGGTCGGCGAGCATGACTCCCAGTTGTCCCGTTCCGGCGGAAACCGTTGCCTTTGCGACTTCGTTGCCCCCGGGTGAATCCTCCGACGCCAGGCGCCCCGTTATTATGGCCACCGCCAAGAAAATAACCGCATACACGTAGGGCCTGACATGATCCATCATTTCCGGTTCCTCCCGGAGAAGAACGTAATGAGCCCCGCAAGCAGGATGAGAACCACAGAATCCCTGAGCATTTTCCCCCAGATGAACTTCGCGGCCCATGGCTGGTTGAAGAACCACTCGGTACCATGGTTCCGTTCACCGGGCTGGTGAACGTGCATCTGGTGCCCGCTCACCGCTTCGTCCTCGAGACGCTCCTTATGTTCTCCTGCGTGTTCCTCCCCGGCATCGTGCTCCGGGTCTCCGGAATGATCGTGGAGGGATTCTTCGTGTTGCAGCGAATCGGGCAGGTCATGGGAATGGTGACCTTCTCCCAGGTACTCCTCGTCGGCCACTTCTTCTATGTCATAGTCGGCCCTGCATGACAGGACCAGCAGAAGCACCGATATCGCCAGGAGTTTCAAGATCACTTCAGGTCCCTCTTTCTGAACACCGCGAGGGCCACAGATAGCATGAATGCCATGTAGGAAAGACCATAGAGCACCGCCAACAGGAAGTAGAGGCCGGGGATATCCATCCCGTGGGTGATTGGATCCTTGATATGGAATACGTCCATGTGGGGCAGGAGAAGCCTGATAACTCTCATGAGGCCGGGAACCCCCGGGACGAGTTTCACGAAATCCAGGACGGACATCTGGGAGACTATGAACAGGAAGAGGGTCAGCGGAGCGTTAAGGGGAGGCGAGGTCCAGAAACTGAAAAAGAACACCACGGCCAGGAGGAACCAGCCCTCAACAACCAACAGGAGCGATGCGGGAAAAAGATCGGGAGGGACCGCATGATTCTTCATTATCAGGACGATCATGAGTCCGATGCAACCTACCAGTATGGCAGCGGCCTGGACTATGGCCGCTCCGAGAAACCTTCCCATGAGATATTCTCCCCTGGAAAGGGGGACCGCTATTATAGGCATTATGGTTCTTCTTTCCCTATCCCTGGGGTAGATATTGGATGCAAGGCCCACCGCCAGCAGAAAGGCGCCCACTTCGAGGCCGAAAAGACCGAAATCGATTATGAACCTTCCCTGGTTGGTGGTACCGTAACCCGGAACCTGCCCTATGCCTATCAGGGCTAGGAGTATCACGATGCTTATCCCCCAGATGGTCCTGCGCCTCACAAGGCTTCTCATGGTCATCAAAGCGAAAGTCATCACTGGTTTCATTTTCCGCCTCCGGCACTCTCGGTGGCACTGAGGAATACCTCTTCGAGGCTTCTGTATAGCGGGTTGACTCTTTCTATGAAACAGCCCTCCCTTCTCAGTTCGTCTATCGTTTCCTGCAAAACGGCCTCGGGAACTTCCTTTTCCAGGGGTTCGGAGGATGCATCCCCTCCGGGGGGTCTGTAAGTGATCACGAACCTGTCTTCGGTTCTCAACAGATCTTCCATTGTACCCTCGGCGACCTTACGGCCCTTGGAGAGGATGATGGCCCTGTGACAGACCGCTTCCACCTCCGAAAGAAGATGAGAGGAGAGGAAGATGGAGGCGCCACGGCGGTTTTCCTCGAGTATCACGTCTCTGAATTCCTTCATGGCCACCGGGTCCAGGCCGCCGGTAGGTTCGTCCATCACCAGGAGATCGGGCCTGGACTGCAGGGCGAGGGCCAGGCTCACCCTTTGCCTCATACCTTTCGAGAAATTTCTCAATCTCACCGATTCCCATCCCGATAGGTTCACCCTCTCCAGTAGTTCCAGATGTTCCTTTCGCCCGGTCTCCAACCTCCGCATGGACGCGAACATGTCCAGCAATTCCAGGGGAGTGAAAATATCTTCGTAGTCCGGGTTCTCCGGAACGTAGCCTATTCTTCTTCGTACCTTTCCGGAACCCGGAACGTCCCCCCAGAGACGCACGTATCCTTTCGAAGGCCGGAGAAGACCCAGGATACATTTTATCGTGGTGGTCTTACCGGCCCCGTTGGGTCCCAGGAACCCCAAGATCTCTCCGGTATGCAGTTCGAAACTCAGGGAATCCACTGCCTTGAAGCTGGATAGTCCCAGCTTTCTCCTGTACGATTTCTCCAGGTTCCTTACTTCTATCGGAAGAGAATCCATATCACACCCTCACTTAGCACATGAAAAGAATACCTTCACGGCATGTTACTGTCCCCGGGGTACCATGGAATTATATTCTCCGCCACAGGTAACACGCAAAGGAACTATACCGGTTCCCGAACAGAAAGGCAGTTGACATGCTCGTACCTCCCCACGGCGGTCGCCTGACACACAGACAGGCAATGGCGGAAGAAGCCGCCGAACTGCTCTCCCGCCTGGAGGATTCCAAGGCACTTACTTTGAATTCCAGGGAAAGAAGCGATCTCGAAATGATAGGGAACGGCGCCATGAGCCCCCTGGAGGGATTCATGTGCCGTGAGGACTACGAGTCGGTGGTGGAGGCGATGCGCCTTTCTTCCGGACCCATCTGGCCTCTTCCGGTGGTGTTCTCCGTCAAGAATGACGATCCTCGGGTGCAGCCCGGTGAGAGCGTGGCGCTGAAGGATGAATCGGGAACCATACGGGGAGAGATGGTGGTGGAGGAAATCTTCGAAGCCGATCTGAGACATGAAGCCCTTGAAACCCTTGGAACCATGGATACGTCGCACCCCGGGGCGGCATACCTGAATTTTCTCTCCGGCAGGTACCTGGGCGGAAAAATACGATCGATAAGGTGGAGGGACACCGAGACTTTTCCCGATTACCGTCTGGACCCCAGGGAAACCCGGGTCCTTTTCAGGGCGAAGGGATGGAACACCGTGGTCGCCTTTCAGACCAGGAACCCGATACATCGTGCCCATGAGTACATCCAGAAATGCGCCATGGAAACCGTTGACGGCCTTCTGTTGCACCCTTTGGTGGGTGATACGAAGAACGACGACATACCCGCCGATGTAAGAATGAGATGTTACGAGATCATACTGGAACATTACTATCCTCCCGACAGGGTGGCCGTCAGCGTGTTTCCGGCCGCCATGCGGTATGCCGGTCCCAGGGAAGCGGTGTTTCACGCCTTGCTCCGCAAGAACTACGGGTGCAGCCATTTCATAGTAGGAAGGGACCATGCCGGAGTGGGTAATTTCTACGGAACCTATGACGCTCAGATGATATTCGACCGGTTCGACCGGGACGAACTCGGAATAGTCCCCATGAAGTTCGAACATGCGTTCTACTGTTTGAAATGCGGTGGAATGGCCACCAGCAAGACGTGTCCCCACGATTCGGACAAGCACGTTTTCCTGGCGGGAAGGAAGGTAAGGAGCATGCTGGCGGAAGGGAAAACACCTCCCCCGGAGTTCACTCGTCCCGAGGTGGCCGAAGTACTCATGAGAGCCGCCGGGAAAGGAGATGACAGATGAAGGGACTCGTAATATGGATTCTACGCGGAAGCGAATCCGACGAATCCGTACTGGACGAGTTGGGAAAGGAAATAGGTGACAGGGGCGGAAGGGTGGAAGTATTTCATTCCGGCACCCTGAAGAACCTCGGCATGACGGACAATCACGAGGCAAAAGTCGCGGCGTGCGCCATGGTGGCGAGCCACGGCGTGGTGGTGATAGCATCCGGAAATAAGTCTTCCGGCATACCATCGGGTCCTGAACTCGCCGTCAGGGAAGTTTCCATGGATGATCTTCGTGACGAAGTCCGCAGGGCGTCTTTCATGAGGAACCTGGAGCTGGGGGGATTGGTACCGCCACCCAGGCACGACGTTCACCCGGACGAGGAGAAGAAAATACTGGCGCGACTGAAAGAACTCGGGTACCTGGAGGAATAGGGTTTTATTCCAGGTAACCCAGGCCTTCCAGTTTCCTCATTATTTCCTCTTCCGACTCGCCTTCCATTGGCACGAGACTGTCGAGTTCCCGCTCCAGTACATGGAGAATGAATTCTTCGCAAGAGGAATAGCCTCCCGCTTCAACGACCTTTTCAAGCCGCTCCATGGTCGAATCGTCCAATTTCAATTTGAGTTTCGGCATCTGTTACCTTTCAGGATGTATTTTTATACCTTGATTTTCAAGACTCCGGTCGCAACAACCGCAGCTGCCATGGAAAATACCAGGAAAACCGCCGCCCATGACCACCGCCATCCCATCACACGGTAATCGACGTCCGGGAATGAATACCATCCCGAATCCGGGGTTTCAGTCCCTGCGTCGAGTACCGTAACGGTCGGATGGAACGGAGAAAGGAGGGAAGGAGAGGTATCGAATCCCCTGGAAACAAGGCTTCCGTTCCATTCGTGGATGGAACCGACCGGTATTCGCAGGTCGTTCGCCAGAATCTCAACACCTCTGCTCCCGTGTGAAAAAATTCTGAAAGAAACCTGTTTCAGGGTATCCACGGTCATCACCGGCGGAATCAGTCCGCCATTCCGGACGGAAAAGTCGTTTTCTTCCGTCGGAGGCGGTTCTTCCGCATACTGAAAGGTGATCGTGACCGGTTGGTTTCCGGGAAGGCCGGCGGAACCGTACCTGGCGTCCAGCTGTCCCCATAAAAGCATGAACGGGACGGCCATCACAACCATCGGCTTCAGTATCATGACGAGGTATCTCGTATTGTCGGCAATCAGCCTGGCTGCGAAAGAAATCACCGTGGCCGGGGTTCCCGCATTGAGAAGTATACCCAACACCTCACCGGTCATTCTCTTTCTGAGTACGGCGATTCCCTCCTGGTCGGAGATTTTCCCGAATATCATCACCATCAGTATTCCCGAAACGGCGGAAACGAAGATCAGCCCCCAAAGCGGCGGCAACCATCCCAGGGGATAAAGGAAGACGTCGAACAGCGTGTTCAAGACGAGGTTAACGTACTTCATCCGCTATTTTCCTTCCGGCGGAAAATATCTCTCCCACCCTCCGGGAGCCTGGAAATATCGAACATGCCGGCAATGCTTCTGCCCATGTCGGTCAAATCCGGATCATCCACCTCCGGTCTCATATTGGAAAGAAGCACGCAGGGGACTATTGCCGGATCTATGCAGTGGGTACCGCTCCATGGATCCGTGTTGTCCGTCAGGACATCCTTTGGAAAGCCGCCCAGGGTCGTTTTCCACGAAGCCCTGTATCCCCTGGAGTAACCGATTATCATGTCCGGGGCATGAGGGGGAAGGGGGCCCGGAAATATTTCCGAAGTGATGAAGGCGTTGGATATAACCTTTTTGCCGTTGACCGGATCCGTAATAGATTCCAGCTCCCTCTTTAGCCTGGTAAGCAGTTCCGGGGTTTCCTCTCTCTTCACGATGCCTCCGTTTTCCCTGCCCGCCAGATTCAGGTACAGGGAATTGAGGCCCAGGCCGTAGGCGGCCGTCCCACTCCAGTCCACTCCTTCGAACATGTCCCTGTTTCCGGCATTGGAAAGGGACACGGATACGTAGCCGTTCCCGGCGAGCCAGCTGTTCAGGTTGAACGACCTGTTGAAGGGGGCGAAACCGTGGTCCGATATCACGAGAAGACGGTCATCTCCCTCCAGAATATCCATGGCGTCACCAATCACTCCGTCGATTCCGGCGTAAAGCTCCCGAACCGCCGCCTTGAATCTGGGATCCGTGGATTCATGAAGAGGGGAGAACGGATCGATAGTCCTGTAAAACATGTGAATGTTCAGGTCCAGGGAACTGAAATAGAAAAACAGCAGTCCCGCCTTGAACCTGTTAAGCTCGTGATGAAACAGGGATAGCCTCTCTTTGAAGACGATCCATGCTTGATGAAGGTATTCCTCGTCGTTCAGGATACCCCTGGAAAGTGCTTTCGTATCTTCGGGAAATCCCTGGGTATAGTAGAGTCCAACCTCCCTGGCCAAATCGCCGCTGAGCCCGTGGGGATTCGATATGGGAAGGGCAGGATCCATGGGATGTATGTTGATGGGGGACATGTACAGTTTGAGCCTGGGGGATATCTCCTTGGCGTAAAATCTCACGATTCCCTTCACCGAAGAAACGTGGGGAATCGCCTGAAATTCCAGTTCGATCCAGTCGCTCCACTGACCCCTGCCGAGTACCGTGGACCTGCCGCCCACATCTATTCTCAGAGCATCCGCATCCCGGTCCACCCATACATCGGCCATTATTTCCATCTTCGGATTACCGGCACGCATGCTGTTTTCCGGCCCTCTCACGGGACAGCGATAGCAACCGTCACCGTAATCCCTCACCGGTACGACTATTCCACCGGCGGTGTCATCCGTTATCGAACGGGCGTCGTCGGTAAAGAAAGTGAAGCTGCCCTGGCTCCCGCGAAGATCCGGAGTCCCGAGACCCGAAAGGATCCTGGCCTTGCCGTTCCCAGGCGGAAATTCAACGGGAAGCTTGACCATGGTAACGGGAATACCCTGCTCCGTAAGGCTGTTCCAGAAAGGTTCGCCATGTCTCAGCAGTTCCACCTTCGCGCCCGAGAGAGGAAGACGCCATTCGCCCAGTTTCAGAACCTTGCCCGGGTCCATCACCCTGGACGTCGAAAGATAGGGGGTCCTGGTCATCGGGTTCCTGTGGATGAAATCGAATATTCCGTGCACCTGCGGTCCCTTGCCGGTGATGAAACCAGACCATGCTACGGGACTCTGGGGAGGGTTGCTCGTTGACATGAGATTAAGCCCCCCCATGGTTGCGAGCCGCGCCGCATTTGGCATGATCCCCTCGTGTATGAAGCTGTTGAGGAGAAAGTGATCCATACCGTCTATTCCAAGGACCAGAACCCTTCGCGCCGTTCTCCGTCTCGCCGAACAGCCTGTTCCCAGGGTAGCCAGGACAAGCGGAAGGGTCGCCGCGGTTTTCAGGAAATCCCGTCTTTTCATCGAACTCCAGCCTTCGCCAGCAGAGACTTTCCATCCATGTAGGATGGGGGGACCATACCCAGGGCATCCAGTATCGTGGGGGCAATGTCTACGATATCCGGCGGGTCGTCAGCGAGTTTCATGTTGCATGCCAGGATCCCCGGAACCAGCAGGTGGTCATGGCAATGATCACCGTTCCAATGTTTGTTGTTGGGATATGTTACCCTGTCTCCGACCCCCCCGGTTACACAGTTCCAACCGACTCTGTAACCCCTCGAGGTACCTACGATGAGATCCGGAGCCTCTTCTGCGTACGGACCGGAGTAGACTTCTTCGGACCTGTAGACGGAAGAAACTACCCGTTTTCCGGATTCATCCCTGATCTCAAGTAAACCGGCGGTTATCTCGGCGAGGATTTCCTCGGCTTCAGGGCCGGGATCGACTATCCCCCGCGCTTCCCTGCCTTTGAGGTTGAGCATGATGCCGGCAAGTCCCATGGACCACGCCCTGGTCCTGGACCAATCAACACCCTTGAACGCCGTTTCCACGGTGGAGATTCCCTCTTCCAGAACCATGTATCCCTTCTCGACCAGCCACCTGTTCAGGTCGACGCAACCATGAAAGGACGTGAACCCGTGGTCGGACATCACTATGAGCATATCATTACGTTTAATTCTTTTCAATGTATCTCCCACCAGGATGTCCATTTTCCTGTACATTTCCCTTATGGGGGTGCCTTCGCCGAAACCCCGGGACCAGAACATGTGCTGTATTCTGTCCGAAGTATCGAATACACAGGTAACGAGCCCCTTACCGTTTCTTTTCAGGGCGTCGAAGAACATTTTTCTACGCTCGTCGAATATGGACCATGCCTGTTGCAGAAAGATTTCTTCCGGAATCACCCCGTTGTTCAGCGCCCATGTGTCTTCAGCAAGACCAAGGGTTGCGAATGGCCCCTGCAACCCGGCAATGTATTTGGAGAAATAAACCGGGTGGGAAATGGGCAGGGAAGGCGAATAGGGATCGATGTTCAGGGCGGTCGCGTAAAGCCTGGGGGAACCGTCTTCTCCTGGATCCAGGTTGAACTTGGTGATACATTTCATCTTGCCGCGGTTCCCGAAAGACAATTCGACCCAATGGCTGAGGATACCCGGAACAAGGGTCAAAACAGCTTCGCCCACGGATAAGACGAAATTCCCGCCGGAACGGCTCAACTTCAGGTTTACGGTGGTTTCCACACCGTTCCCGTCCACTGGTCCCGGCAAAACCGAAGTCCATGTATCGTCGTCACTTCTTGTCAGGGGGCTCCATAATCCGCCGGTAATGGGAGCGCCGGGCGGATTTTCCGTGAAAAGGGTGTAACTGCCCTGGGTGCCCCTCAGGTCCGGTACGCACATCCCGCTGAGGATATGACCGTCCAGGGGCTCGGGGGGATAGGTTATCGGAACCCGCAAAACGATGGATCGCAGACCATATTTCCCCAACAAGTTCCAAAAAGGCGTGCTGCGTCGCAGGAGTTTCACTTCGGTTACCGTTCGGGAACGGGCGAAAGGCAAGAATCTTCTGCGCTTTTCCACCCTGGCCGTGCGCACCGAGGAAAGAAGGGCCATGTACCTTTTACGGTCCGGGGCCAGGAAATCGAATATGCCGTGCTTACCCGGATTGACGCCGGTTTGAAAGGTGGACCAGGCTACCGGAGATATACCCGGACAGGTTGTGCCCAGTTCCATGAGGACGCCCGATTCCGAAAGATATGAAAGATTAGGAAGTTCCCCGGCTTCCATGAGTTCCGCGGCTATTTCCGGAGAGAAACCGTCCAATCCCAGGACAACTACCCTGTCCGCCACCGCCTTGCGTTTTCTCCGTCTCCTCTTTAAGACCCTGACAGCCAGGTTCAGCGGCCACAGCAAAAGAGAGAGGAGCGATACCAGAACGGCATTGAGAATGACCATGAAAGACGTTACTATTCCGAAACCGGCCCCGGGTCCCACGTAAGCATGCAGAACGGAAACGAAAACCGGCAGGAACAGAATAAACAGCGGTGCTCCGGAGTACATCCTCTTCAAACGAAAATCCTCCCGGGTCCGGCGGTACCGGACAACAAGGTTAGACGGTTCGGTTCTTTCGTAACATAACAAATTCACTTATCTTTCGTTCCTTGTCTACGTACGGAAAAGCGAGACGGACGGCGGAAGAATGGAGAATGCTTATGAACAAGATACTGGGCGTAGACATGGGCTCCGTGAGTGTGAAAATCGTCCTTCTGAATGGAGAAAAGCCTGAAACCGCCGTTTACAGGCGACATCACGGAAAACCACTCGAAACCCTTGCCGCCATATTGACGGAACTGGATGGCTGGCAAGGTGTTCCGGTCTCCTTCACCGGCAGTGCTTCGAAGCGTGCGGCCGCAATGGTGGGCAGCGAAGTGGTGAACGAGGTTGTTGCCCTAGCGGGAGCCGTACCTCTGTTCTGTCCCGGGATAGGATCGGTCATCGAGATGGGGGGGCAGGATTCGAAGCTGCTCCTGTTCAGGAATGACGGCGACAACCCGGTCTTCGATGATTTCTCGATGAATACGGTTTGCGCAGCCGGAACCGGATCCTTTTTAGATCAGCAGGCCACGAGACTGGGGCTTGAAGTGGAGGAATTCGGTGAACTGGCGCTGCAGTGCGAAAATCCTCCCAGAATAGCCGGAAGATGCAGCGTATTCGCCAAATCGGACATGATTCACCTGCAGCAGGTGGGCTCACCGGTCTCCGACATCGTGGCGGGACTGTGTTTCGCGGTGGCACGAAATTTCAAGAGTTCGATAGCATCTGGAAAGGATTTCAGGTACCCGGTGGCTTTCGTGGGAGGTGTAGCCGCCAACCGGGGCATGGTCAGGGCCTTCACGGAAGTGCTTGAGAGCGAGCTGATAATCCCCCGTTATTTTCGGTTCCTGCCCGCAATAGGTGCAGCCCTGGCCCCCGTAATGGGACAGGCGCCTTCACTCGATCCATCATTTCCGGAAAGATTATCGAAGCATACATCCGGCGGTGTTCAATCCCCGGGTCTCGAACCTCTTGCCGGGTTCCGGGTGCCACATCCGGAAACCGCCGTTATTGCCGGAGATTCCGATGAGCCGGTCTACATAGGGGTGGATGTGGGTTCCATAAGCACCAATCTCGTAGCTATCGGCGATAAATCGGGGGTTCTGCATGCTTCGGAGTATCTCATGACCGCCGGAAGACCCCTGGAAGCGGTAAAAAAGGGCCTTGCCCGGCTCGCCGAAAAGCTGGGTCCCGAAAGGAAGATACTGGGCGTCGGAACCACCGGCTCGGGCAGGTACATGATAGGGGATTTCATAGGCTCGGACGTCGTAAGGAACGAGATAACGGCTCAGGCCAGAGCCGCCGTCAAAGTGGATCCCGAGGTCGATACCATATTCGAGATCGGCGGACAGGACTCGAAGTACATTTCCATCCGGGACGGTAGGGTAGTCGATTTCGAAATGAACAAGGTATGTGCGGCCGGAACGGGATCTTTCCTGGAAGAACAGGCGGAGAAACTCGGTCTGAACATACGTGAATTCGGCCCCATGGCCCTGTCGGCAACGGGGCCTTCAAGTCTCGGGGAACGATGCACCGTTTTCATGGAAAGTGACGTCGTGGCACACCAGGCCGAAGGTGACTCCGTCGATAACATAGTGGCCGGTCTTTCGTACTCCATAGTAAAGAATTACCTTCACAGGGTGGTGGGCGAGCGGAAGATAGGAAGAAGGATTTTCTTCCAGGGAGGGACCGCTTTCAACCAGGGGGTGGCCGCGGCTTTCAACGCGGTATTGGGAAAAGAAAAAATAACCATTCCGCCCAACCATCATGTGACGGGAGCGATAGGTGCGGCTATCCTGGCGAAGGAGGAAAAGGCCCCCGGACCTTCCGGGTTCAAGGGTTTCAAACTGGCGGAGGAAACCTACGAGCAGGATAACTTCACCTGCAAGGCATGCCCCAATCACTGCGAAATTCACAGGGTGATCCTGCAGGGCGGCGCCACTCTCTATTATGGTGGAAGGTGCGAAAAGTACGAAAAAGAAACCGTTCACGGAAACTCCGTTGAAAAAGGCGAAAACTGGTTCCTCCGCAGGGAGGAGGCCCTGCTCCGGGATTATGATCCTCCGGTTCCCGGCAAGGCGCCGGTTATCGGTATCCCACGGGCGCTCTGGTTCTGGGAATTCTTTCCCATGTTCAGGACTTTCTTCACCATGTGCGGTTTCCAGGTCAGGATTTCCGGGACGTCCACCGGCAAGCTGATCCACTCCGGGGTGGAAAACGTGGCGGCGGAAACCTGCTTCCCCGTAAAACTGGCTCACGGACACGTGATGGACCTCCTGGAAAGCGGGGTGGATTATCTCTTTCTCCCTTCCATACTACGTTCCTTTCCCCAGGGTGATTTTTCAGAATCCTACAATTGTCCATACATCGAAGCTTCGCCCTATCTCATAGACGCGGGGCTCGGTCTCTCGTCCACGAACGACGTCGCCGTACTCACTCCGGTGCTGGATTTCTCTCTTCCCGGCAGGGAATGGTCCAGGGGTCTTCTGGAAACCGCCGCAGAACTCGGAGTGGATTCGAAAACCGCCGGAAGCGCGGCTCGCGAAGCCAGGAAGGCCTACGAATCCTTCATGGAAACCCTGAAGACTATGGGCAGGGAGGCGCTGGAATCCCTTGACCCGGAACATCCCGCCCTTGTGCTCATAAGCCGGCCCTATAACGGTTCCGACCCTGCTGTAAACGCGGAATTGCCCGAGAAACTGTCCGGACTCGGAGCGACGGTGATTCCCGCGGACCTGCCGGACCTGCCCATGGATCGTGTAGCGCGGCTGCACGGGAATATGTACTGGCAGTACGGCCAGAGGATCCTGGCGGCGGCGCTTCTCATAAAAGAAGATCCCAGGCTCAACGGCGTGTACATTACCAACTTCGGATGTGGCCCGGATTCATTCATACAACATGAAGTGGCAAGGATAATGGGAGATAAACCCATGCTCACCATCGAAATAGATGAGCATGCCGCGGACGCTGGAGTGATAACCAGGTGCGAAGCTTTCATGGACGCCATCAAGGGCAGGAGAGACCACGGCACATCCCGTTTCAATTCCGCTCTCGGAAACAGGGAGATGAGTATAACAGGCAGAACCGTATGGATACCCTGGCTGGGCGATTCCACGCACCTGGCGGCTGCGGCGGCCAGGAAGTACGGCGTGGATGCAAAAATCATCCCGCCCACCACGAAGGAATCGGTCTCCCTGGGAAGATCCGTTACCACCGGCAAGGAATGTTATCCCGCTATAATAACCGCCGGAAACATGCTCACGGTGCTGGAGAAACAGGAGCGGGAGAAAGTCGCTTTTTTCATGGGAACCGCCTCGGGGCCGTGCAGATTCGGACAATATTGCAGTTACCACAGAATAATTCTGGACAGACTCGGCTATCATGATGTTCCCATAATAACCGCAACATCCAGCGATTCGTACACCACCATAAAAGAACTCTCCTCGCCGGGTTTCCAGGTGGACATGCTCAGGGCGGCAATAGCCGGAGGCGTACTCAGAGCGGCTCTTTACCGTATCAGGCCCTACGAAAAGGTCCCCGGCGCAACTGAGAAAGTTCTGAAAAAATACCTCTACAGGCTTTCGGATACCATGGAGGGGGGGAAATCGCTGATCCCGGTCATGAAGGAGGCGGCGAAAGAATTCGCGGCCATAGAAATCGAAGAAGTCCCGAGGCCGCTGGTATTGTTCATTGGAGAGATATACGTCAGAAACGACCCGTTCGCACACTCGGCGACCGATGAAAGACTGGAAGACATGGGATGCGAAATACTCCACACGCCTCTGATCGAATGGTTCGAGTTCGTTAATCACTCTTTCGTCGCCAAATCGAAAGACAGGCGCAACCTCGGGGGTATCTTAAAGGGACTTTTCAAGATGAAGCTCATGAACAACCTCAAGAAACGCATCCGGGCTCCATTCGAAAGTATCCTGGCCGACAGGCCCTCCGTGGAACCCGGAGAGATACTGCATGCCGCGACACCTTACATGAAGGAAAACATAGGGGGCGAAGCCATACTCTGTATCGGTGTACCGGTGGCGTTGGCGGGAAAATCGAAGATAGACGGAGTGGTCAATATATTTCCCTTCACCTGCCTCCCCGGCACGGTGGTTACGGCGATAAGCAAAAAAATCCGCAGGGAAAACGGGGATTTGCCCTGGCTCAACCTCGCTTTCGACGGCCAGGAGGACACGGACAACGAGGCAAGGATTCAGGCCTTCGCATACCAGGTCCGGGAAAATTTCGAAAAGCGGCTGGAACAAGGAATTTGAAGAGTTGGAAAAAACATATGATCAATGCCCGGGAAACGAAAACCTGCTGAGGTTTTCCATACCTTCGACCTGCCCGGGAACCAATACATAGCAACGATCCCGCATCCGGAGAAGAAGGAATGGTCCGTTTTCTCCTCAGTCGAATTGAACAAGGCAGAGAACGTTACCGTCAGGATCCTGGCAATACAAGTAGGTGTTGCCGAAAGCGTAGATGACGTCATGGAGAATTTTGCCGCCGGATTCCTCCACGAGTTTCGCGGTTTCTTCTATGGATTCCACGGAGATGGCCATGGAGATGTGTTGTTTATCCAGGGGCGAATCACTACTTCTGCACACCGAGCAATTAATTCCGGGACCCTTGCCGGAATCCAGGCGCCAGGCGTCGGGGGGATTCGGAAATTTCATGACCTTCCAGCCAAAAGATCGTCGGTAGAATTCGGTCACCTTTTCCGGTGAATCGGATGTGATTTTTACGTGGATTATCCTGTCCATGCTGACTCCAATCCAGATATTTTATTAATTATAGTAATCTATATGAAAGGCGCAAACCCCGTAACCGGCCGGTACTAGAAATCCCGATTACGGAACGCCAGGTATCCCAGTATCGTAACGACTACGGTCCACGCCAGCGCGTAGAACACGTGCCAAACCGGGACTCCGGAGACGACTCCGAAGAATGCCAGGTCTTCCGATACGATACCGTCCGAGGGAATGATACTGTGAAGCAGGCCCCTGTAACTCCGATCGGCGGGAAATGCGAAAAGAATCGTCCTCGTTATCGTGATCAGGGTATCCGGCGCTTTCCCCGGGAACATTCTCATCATCTCGTAGACCCCGCCGAAAAGCGTAGCTAGCGCGACCATGAAGAAGGTTATCACCATGGATACGGTCTTCCTGGTCAGGATGGAAAGGGTGGTTACCGCGGCCCACACTACGCAAAGCCAGAAAAAGAGATACAGGGGAAACTGCAGGATGGAACGGGGAGTGAAAGCGAAAAAGAATCTCGTTATCAGCAGTATGCCTCCAAACAGAAACAAGCCCAGGACGTAGGTCAGGACGAAAGGAGCCAATCCCGTCAGGAGGTAGGTCCTCAGCCTGCCCTGGGGCAGGGACAGCCACATGCTCATCCTGCCATCCTCGATCTCTTCGGGAAGCATGGAGGAACCGGTCACGATCATCAGAGCCGTTACCAGTGTTGCAGCGAGAGGAGCGGCGGTAAGGATGGCTATCAGCGCCGCATCCGCCGTTCCGGGAGTAAAGAGAGCATCGCCACCGGTGGTAAGCCCTGGTTCATCCACGTTTTTCGCGGCTTCGGACACACCCCGGTAGAAAAAACCCAGGAATACTGCCAGGGCCAGCGCTGCGGCCATGACGATCCTGCGCCTTATGAGTTGTTCAATTGCGTTGAGAAACATCCCCACCGTCTTCTTTCATGATCCTCATGAAGATTTCCTCCAGGCTTTCACGCTTCTTCCGCACGCCGTCGAACGGTATTCCGGTATCCAGAACATCCCTGACCATTTTCCTGAAATCCGGCACGGTCGAAGACTTTACGATTACACCTCCGTCATCTTTCCGGCAGTCGTAACCCAGTCTGGAGAGGACATCGGCCATTTTACGGGGAACTCCGGTTTCGACCCATACCGATCCCGTATGCTTCGAGAGAGAATCCAGGTCACCGGCATCGATCAAGCGCCCGTTTTTTATAAACGCGGCATTGCGGCAAACTCTTTCGACTTCACCCAAAAGGTGCGAGTTGAGCAATACGGTGGTTCCCGAAGCCGCCAGGCGACTTATGAGTTTTCTGACGAGAATCCTTCCGGCAGGATCGAGACCCGCGGAAGGCTCGTCCAGAAGAACCAGGTCAGGAACTCCGCAGGTCGTCAGGGCGAGGGCTATCCTCTGCCTCTGTCCCCGGGACATCTTGCCGAAATTTCTCCGCAACAGGTCGCCACATCCAAGCTCGCCGCATCGCCTGGTAAAATCCTCCGCCGTGGATTCGCGCCTGACTCTTTCCACCTGCCTGAATAGGAGGAGGGGAGTGATCCAGGAGGGAAAGGTCACGTTCTCCTGGAGATAGCGAACTCCACGTCGGGCTTTCGGAGACATGACGGAAAGGCCTTTCAGCGTAACATAGCCGGAATCATGTCTTACGAGACCCAGTACCACCTTGAGAAAGGTCGTTTTTCCCGCTCCGTTGGGGCCCAGAAGCGCAAGAGTGGCACCGCGGCTCACCGTAAGAGAAAAGTCCTGAAGGGCTTTCACGGCACGGTAACGTTTCGTTACGTTTCTCGCATCGATGAGAACGTCTATTTCCGGTCCCCCGGTTCCATCGGTATAATCGTTTCCACTGCGAGGAAAAGAGGAATGAAAGAATATAAGAAAAAGTTGCTGGCCGGAACCCTGGGAACCATCGCGGGCCTGATCATCGCCTGGGCTCTACTCGAAAGCACATCGGGGGAAGGAGGGCCGGGAGCCGCGGTACGGCGTATCGTGGCCATGACTATACATGCGGATCCGGGACTGCTGTTTGCGGCATTCCTGCTGTTCACTGCAAACGTCGTTCTGAAGGCCATGAGATGGCTTTTTCTCGATGTCAGCGGAAACAGCGGTTTCGGTGTTTCCATGGCGGTCACCTCGGTGCACGTGGGCCTCGCCCACCTGTTGCCCTTCCGACTCGGAGATCTGGCCTTCGTCGCCATGTTTCGTCGTTTCGGCGACGTGCCGGTGGGATACGGAACGGCCGGCATGGTATTTTCCAAATTCGTGGATCTGATTGCCCTTGGAATGGTCATGAGCGCCTGCATGATCTTCGCTCCGATGGAATCCGCGCTTTCAGCTCCGGCCGCCGTTTTCCTGGGAATAGCCGGCATACTTTCCCTGGCCTCTGTCATCGGCTTCCTGAAAAGGCCGATGAAATGGATCTTGTCGAAACTCATGCCGGGAGACAGGACATTCTGGATGGACGACCTGCTGAAAGCATCTTCACTGGAAGGCAGGAAAAAAAAGATAGCCGCCGCGATCGCGATCTCCGTGCTGGTGTGGCTGGCGAAACTGTACATGTTCTCCCTGATTCTCAAGGCGGTCGGCGTAAAGGAGATTCCCACCTGGAAAATCTTCATGGCCGGTGGTGTCATGAACCTGGTGATGGCTCTGCCGATACACGGCCTCCTGAATCTGGGAACCACGGAAGCGGGCTGGACCGCGGCATTCGCAATGGTCGGAATCACCGGAGGGAACGCCGCTTTCGACGTAGTGCAGGTCGGCTTCGCCGTGCATATAGTATGGATATGCATGGCGGTCCTGTTACTCCTGTTCGGTACGGCCATGCTCACCGGTATTTTTCTCAAAAAAAAGAAAGAAAGGGGAGTCCTTGGCTAGGAGAATAGTCATCGTCGGAGGGGGAATAGCCGGTCTCACCCTCGCGGAACGACTGACACGAAAAGATGAAAACCTGGATGTGACGGTACTGGAGCGGTACAGGACCCCCGGAGGTCTGGCCAGAACCTTCACCAGGGACGGGTTCTCCTTCGACATAGGACCCCACAGGTTCCACACTTCGGACAACGCAGTCAAGAACTATCTCCTGGAGATAATGGGAGATGAACACGTCACCATCAAAAGGCGCAGCAACGTATACATGGGGGGCAGGCGCAGGAACTGGCCGCTGACGTTGGACGCGGTATTGGATCTTCCATCATCGGTACTTGTCAGGTGCCTGTTCGATCTCTTCCGGAAGAATGAAGTGGAGAAGATAGAAACCTTTGCCGATCACGTGATATCCAGGTACGGCAGAGGATTATACGATTACTTCTTCAGGGCGTATACGAAGAAATTCACCGGGCTGGATCCGGAAGAACTCCACGCGGACTGGGCCGAGGCGGGGGTCAACAGGGCGGTGATAGATAAAAACGTGAAAGCCGACAACCTGCTCTCCCTCGTAAAGGGAATACTGGCGCCCAAACCCGTTTCCACCATTTTCTACTACCCGTCATCCGGCGGAATACAGACCTTTTGCGAAAAACAGGCGAGACTGGTGCTGGAGCGGGGAGGAACGATAGTTTACGGTTGCGAGGCCACGGGGCTCGAAACCCACCTGGGCAGGGTCACCGGGGTCAAGACCGCAGGAATGGGTACTTTCGATTCGGACATGGTGTACTGGTCCGCGCCTCTTACCATACTGTGGCCCAGGACGGGGTTCCGGTTCATGGATACCCTGCTCTGCAATATCGCCCTCCCGTCCGTTCGTGACAACGATTACCAGTGGTGTTACTTCGGGCAGGAGGACATCATTTTCAGCAGGTTGACCGTTCCCAGGCATTTCAGGGCCGACATGGTCCCTACGGATCATGACAGCATCACCGCCGAGATAACCATACGCGACGACGATCTCAGGAAGAATCCCGGGAAACTCGAGAGCAGGCTCCTGGCCGATCTGGAAAAGGTCGGCGCGGTGGACCCCTCCAAGATACTCTTCATGGATTGGATGGTTGTACCGGAAACCTACCCGATATACGACCTGGATTACCGGCGACGTCTCGCAGGATTGAAGCCGCCCCAGGGTTTTCGTCTCATCGGACGATGCGGTTCCTTCTGGTACAACAACATGGATCATTCCATAGGTCAGGCGCTGGCAATCTCGGCGGGAAGGGATTTCAGCAGGGATTTCTGGAAGAAGAGCTGATTCTTTTTTGCATCCCGCATCACGCTCATTATGTTCGGGACAAGCAGCGGTCGCGGAAAGTGCAGGAAGGCGGTTGGAATCCGCCACGGTAGCGCCACTGTAATCGGGACCCGGTCCCATTGTGCCACTGCGTCGAGCGGGAAGGCGGGAAACCGGGGTTGATCCGTAAGTCAGGATACTGCACCGCGGCCTGGGACTAGTCCCCGCTACAGGGATGAAAGCCCGGACCGGACCTCCGCGGCTCAATTCGGAGGTTTTTTCATGCAGGTGGGAATCGCTTTGTTCCTTGACATCTTCCTGATTGCTACAAGCATGACGGTGGTGGATCCGTCGGGTAGTCCTCTCGGGGGGGTGATCGCCTCCCATGACGACGTTATTCTCTGCGTATCCGACGAAAACGGAAAATTGGAATTCCCGCCAGGAACCCGGGAAGTAACCCTGGAACTCCGGGGTTACTTCACCTGGAATGGCATGGTGAAGCCTGAAGGAACGGTGGTTCTGAAACCCTCCACTCCTCTCGCCGACATCGTGATAACGGTCTTCGGGAACAGGAACGCTCAGGAAAGCGGTTTCATCTCCAAAACAATCTTGAGACGCAAAAATATGCGACGACTCGGGGTATCGGGGCTCGGTGCACTCCAGGAATTTTCCCCCGGGGTATTCGTACGGGAATACGGGGGAGCGATGCCGGTGGTGTCCCTTTCACTAAGGGGAGGAGATCCCGCTCACACCGGCTACACGGTCCAGGGCCACGATATCACCAGCGCCATGGACGGAACTCCGGGCGTCAACATGGATCCACTTGTATTCTCGGGAATGCGGATTTCCCGCGGTTGCGGATCACCCGACGGGGTAAGGGGACTGACCGGAACTGTCGATTTCATTCCGGGGCATCCATCCGATCCGCCCGAATTTTCCGCTTCCGCGGCGGACGACGGTTCGGGATGGCTCTTCGCAGGCATCTCCCTGGAAAACGGCAGACTGGCTGCAAGCCTGAGGAGGAACAGGGGGACCGGAGAGACCGGGGGGTATTCGGCGACCCTGCTCATCAACGGTTCCGGAAGCCTCGCATCCTACGGCCTGCTCTGCTCGGCGGCCGGGGGGGAAACCCAGGGTCCCTCATGGAGCGTTCCATCCGACGGTTACCGCAAGCGCTTGTCCCTGGATGCCTGGTACCGTGCCATCATGGGCGGTTTGGTAATTCATTCCGGTCTGAAAACGGGTAGGCACCAATATGCATGCACCGTTCCCATCCCGGTAGACGACACTCACGACGAGGTCGGTTTCGATCTTGGTGTCCGGGGAAAGAAAGATGTGGGAGTCCTCGATTTCGAGTTCGGCACCGCAATCGACGTCGATGGAATCAGGAGCACGGCCATCGGTTCCAGGAGCAGGCTGGAGGGGAATTTCTCCACGGGAGCCGAATACTCCGGTTTTTTTTCACTGGCTGCATCCGCGTCCGCCAACTCGGTGCCCGGAACGAAAAATATGCTGGGAGCCGGGTTGTCCGCCGGCATTCCGTTTTCTGATTCCATTCTCGTTATCGGAACCAGGGTATCCAGGGGGTTCAGGAGACCTACCATGAACGACCTGTACTGGCCTGAGGATGCTTTCGCCGCAGGTAATCCGGACCTGCGCCCGGAAAGTTCATCGGAATACGAAGCAACAGTATCTGTAAGGCTTTTCGATACGGCACGCCTCTATACATCAGGTTTTGTCGGATGGACGTCCGACCTTATAAGGTGGGAACCGGGAGAAGGGGGAAAATGGACTCCGAAAAACGTAGCACGAGTATTCAAACGGGGACTGGAAATGGAAGGCGTCCTGAAAACTTACGTGTTGGACGTATCCGCGAACCTCACCCTCATGGAGGTACTGGACGATCACCGGGAATCCCTGAATTACGGAAAATCACTTCCCTACGTACCGGGACTCACGTGGTCCGCCCGGGCGGAGTACGGCAGCGGGGGCGGGTTCCAATCCTGGACGGGCATGAGGGGTACCGGAGTAAGATTCACGAACTACTCTCAGACCTCCTGGCTTCCGGCCTACAGCGTCATTTCCGCAGGAGTGGGATTCAAACTCCCCCTTCTCCGGAATCCCCTGCTGGAATGCTCGGTGGACAATCTGCTGGACGAGCAATACCTCGAGACCAGCGGTTTCGAGGGGAAAGGCCGGGTTCTGAGAATCTCCGCCACATGGAGCGGGAGGTAATCACATGAGAAATCTCATCCTGTTCCTGGCCTGTTTCTCCCTGATACCGCTTTCGATGTCCTGCTCCTCGCCTGCAGCACCGGAGGAGTCTTCCACCCCGGGCGGAAGAACCGTCGCCTGGTTCAACGGGCTGGGGTATACCGTGGATCTCTACTTCATGGATCACGATTCACTGGTACGTAATGCCTACCTGACGGGGGAGGTGCCCTCGGACATACTCTCTCCGGAAAAGAACCTTGTAGCCGTCCTTTCATCTTTCGATTCCAGGATACGGGTTTTCGACGTCAACCGCACCGGTTCCGAATCTTTTCACGTAAACCTGCCATCCGGCGGCAACCCCTACCAGATGTGCCTGGACAACGACGGGCATGCATGGGTCACCCTCCTGCTCTCCTCCCAGGTGGCGAGGGCGGAACTTACCGAGGGAGGCGACGTCACTCTTTTCGATGTGGATCCCAATCCCACCTCCATAGCTTCCGACGGAAACCTGATTTTCGTGGGACACGGCAACTGGCCGGATACCACCGTGTCGGGAGGAGTTTCCGTCCGTAATTCCAAGACCGGCGAGGAAATCGCGTGGATAGAAACTCCGGATAACGTCTGTTTCATGAAGTACTTCCCGGCCACCGGAAAGATACATGCCGTGACCACCACCTATTCAAACGACGGAGCCGTGACAGTGATCGATCCCAACTCTTTCAATGCGGTGGGCACCGTACGTACCGGCGGTTCGCCCGGAGCGCCGATCAAAACCGGGTCCGGTTTCATCGCGGGGGACGGCTGGTCTTCAGGCAAGCTGTTCTTCTATGATGAATCCGGCAAGGTTTCTTCCTGGAACTCCGGACATGCTTCCGCCACGGGCCTCGCGGCCATCGGTGATACTCTGTTCGTGACGGATTTCAAGGGAAACATGGTTTTCACGGTCCTGTTGCCGGAAATGATCATCCTGGATACCCTGCAATCGGGAACGAAGGGACCTCAGGGCATAACGGTCGTTCCCCGGTAAAAACGGGCTCACGGCCGACATGGTAGCGGAACTCCCAAACGTGCATATTACCCCCTGATCCCAAACGGGAGGTGGTATGGCCGTTTTAAAGTGCGATCTGCACGTACACTCGAAATATTCCAGCGAATCCGGCAGGTGGATACTCAGGTCTCTGAAGTCACCGGAAAGTTTCACTCCTCCGGAACTCGTCTACGAACTGGCCGTGAAGCGGGGGATGGATTTCGTAACCATCACCGATCTGAACACCATAGAAGGCGCCATGAGCATAGCGCACCTGCCCGGCACTTTCGTG
The DNA here is from genome assembly GCA_027067855.1 of Candidatus Fermentibacteraceae bacterium. Lineage (GTDB taxonomy): Bacteria > Fermentibacterota > Fermentibacteria > Fermentibacterales > JCC-6 > Aegiribacteria. The sequence continues at coordinate 34,004 of JAMOUX010000007.1, read as the reverse complement.
AGCGAGGAGGTATGCACCTTCCTTCCCGGTTCCAGGGCATCCATACATGTTCTGCTCTTCGATATAACCCCGGAACAACACGACGAGATATCCCGCATACGCGACTCGTTCCTCCTACTGATGGAATTCGTGGAGGAACAGGAGATAATAAATGCGTTGGCACACCCGTTCTATTTCCCCGGGACGGACTTGGGAAACCGGGATTTCATCGACGTGGTGAAACGGATGGGGTTGGTGGAATCACTCAACGGCACGCGGTCGAAGCTGGAAAACGAATCGATTACTCCACTGGTACGCAGGATAAAAAAGGACCCGGGGTTCAATGGGTTCATAGGAGGCTCCGACGATCACTGCGGTCGCTTTATGGGATTCACCTACACATCGGTGGAAGGCGCACGAAACCTGGAGGAATATCTGGAAGGCGTGACGAGTGGGCACGGCATCCCCATGGGCAGGCACGGAAGCGCCATCCGCTCCGCCTACTCCGTATATTCCATAGCCTACTCTTTCTACAGGGACAGGCTTACCGCCAAGAAAGTTCCGTCGATAGCCACCATGGCGGCGGACCGCTTCTTCAGACCTTCCATGGAACCGGATGAACCGACGGTATGGCACAAGGCCGATTTCATATTCCACCAGCTTCTCAAGAAGGCGAAAAGATCCGGCGAATCAGACTTTGAAACGGTCCTGGCCGATCTCCTGGTGGAAATAGGAAAAGATCTCAATCTCAGGGCGGGAAGCCCCGAACTGGAAGCCGAAGGAATAGACGAAAGATCTTTCGAAATACTCAACATGCTTTCCAACAGGTTGTTTCAGCATTATTCCTCCCTGCTGGTGAAAAGGCTGACGGACGGAAGACTTCTTGACGCCATGGAGGCTTTCACGGCCCTTATCCCGGTGGTGCTTCTCAGCATACCTTATCCCGTCTCTTATTTCAACAGAAAAAAAGGAAAGGAAGCCGTATCCAGGCTCGCCTCGGAGATCATGCCCGAGCTTTGCGACTCTCTTGCGGACAGGGAAAAAAGAGTTTGGTTCACGGATACCATCGATGATTTGAACGGCGTATCCAGAACCATACAGCGATTCAGCAAGCTGGCCCTGGACTCCGGCAGGAAACTCGCCGTCATAGCTTCCCAGAGCAGGCCACTCTCGTTTCCCGGGTGGGTGGTGAATTTTCCGCCCATAAGAGAATTTCCCGTTCCGAATTACCGTTCAAAACTCCTTTCGATACCACCGTTTCTGGAACTTCTTCGTTTCGTGGAGGAGGAGAACTTCGGGATTATCTATATATCCACTCCCGGACCCGTGGGCTTCGCAGCCCTGGGAGTTTCCAGGATCCTGGGCATACCGGTCGCCGGCATATACCACACGGACTACCCCAGGCACGTTAATCACATTATACAGGATGGAAAAATGGGGGAATTCGCCGGAACAGCCGCGGCATGGTTCTACAGTAACGTGGATCTTGTGCTGGTTCCCAGCAGGTATTACATGAACGACCTGACCCGAATGGGCATACCCAGGGAACGGATGAAACTTTTCCCGCGGGGAACGGATTGCGACATATTCTCGCCCAAGTGGCGATCGGATGAATTTTTCCGGCGCTACGGCGGTGATCCCGAAGCCGTGAAACTCGTGTACGTGGGCAGGATTTCCAGGGAGAAAGATCTGGACGTTCTAGCCGACGCATTCCTGTATGCCGGGGAAAGGATGCCCCACCTGGAGTTATACATGGTGGGCGACGGTCCGTACCTGGGAGAACTGGTGAACCGACTCAGCGGGAAAGGCTGCCATTTCTGCGGTGAACTTCATGGAGAATCTCTCTCCATGGCTTACGCGTCGGGGGACATTTTCGTCTTTCCCAGCACCACGGACACTTTCGGAAATTCCGTACTCGAAGCACAGGCTTCGGGGCTGCCGGCCATCGTCAGCGACAGCGGGGGACCCCAGGAGATAATATCGGTAGGAGAGACCGGGCTGCTTTTCAAGAGCCACGACCACGTTTCACTGGCGAACAGAATACTGGAACTGGCTAAAAATCCGGACAGAAGGGCATCGATGGGGAAGGCGGCACGAATCTCGGTATCGTCACGCACATGGGAAAAGGCTTTCGATCACCTTTGGAACATACCGGTGGAGCCGGTGGAGAATTTGAAGGAATGCCAAAATAACGGCTGATGGTCGGGGCGGCCGGATTTGAACCGGCGGCCCCCTGCTCCCAAAGCAGGTGCGCTACCGAACTGCGCCACGCCCCGACACTAACCTTCGATCAGGGGACTATTCTACAAAACGAAATTCCCGGAGTACAGCACAGGAGCGATTTCGTTGACCCGTTCGGATACATGAATAATATTTCGAGGTACAAAACTGAAAGGATCAAGATGAAAGCAATGTTGATTTTCCTGTTCGCCCTTCCGACGTTTCTTTTCGCAGGGGGCTCCATGTTCTCCTCGGAGGATTCTTCCTACGACGTCCCAAAGTATTCTGTGATGATTTCGATATCGGGAGAGAACGACGTTGCATACCTTAAAAAACACGATATCCTGGTGGAATGGGCCCACGGTGACAGGGCCATGGTCTATGTAGACGCCCAAGGGGAATCCATGCTCAGGTACATGGGTTACAACCCGGTTCCGGTACGTGAACCGGAACCCGTAGTGGCCTACCCGACCCTCTCGGAGATCTACGAATCCATCGATTCAGTGGTTGCCGAACACCCGGATATATGCAAGAAGTTGACCATAGGAACCAGCGTCAAGGACAGGGACATAAAATGTGTCGTGGTCTCGGACAACGTGAACACGGAAGAGATAGAACCTGAGATGCGTGTTCAGGGCGCCATCCATGGTGACGAGTGGACGGCGGCCACCACGACCCTGGTCTTCCTCAAAACCCTGACCGACAACTATTCCAGCGATTCGGCCTGCAAGTACCTTGTGGATAACGCCGAGATATGGGTGATACCGGTCCTCAACCCGGACGGTTACGTGGCCGATCAGAGAACCAATGCAAACGATGTCGACCTCAACCGTAACTGCTCGTACGAGGGTCCCGGACAAGGCGGGGGTTCCACTGCCTTCTCAGAGCCAGAGACCAAGGCCTTGCGTGATCTTACGATGCAGGACTGGCCGGATATAAAGAATTTCATCAATCCGTTCGTAGCCGGTCTTTCCCTGCACGGTGGAGAAAAGTGCATCAACACGGTCTGGAACTACACCAAAAGCCCGCTTCCCCAAGATTCCGGACTGATTCATACCCAGGCTCTGGATTATGCGGCCGATTCTAAAATCGACAGCTACTTCAATGGCAAATTCTGGGTCGCGTATCCCGGAGCCAGCTGGTATGAGACGCACGGCGACGTGAATGACTGGAGTTATGGTGAGTGCGGTACCGTGGACCATACCATAGAAGTACACGATACGAAACACGCTTCCGATTGGCCCGGGGTGGCGGAGGCCCATTTCGCGGCGATGCTGGAAATCCTGACCGCCAGCACCTACGGAATATGGGGAACGGTTAAGAACGGATCGGGCGACCCCTTGGACGCCATGATAGAAATAGGGATTCACAACAACTCCGATGCCGACTCCGAACCACTCAGGTTCTGTCGGACCGACGTCACTTTGGGCGACTACCACAAGGCTCTGCTGGCGGGTCATTACGACGTCAAGGTTTCCGCGGACGGATACGTTTCCAAGATCGTGGAAAACGTCGAGGTCGGCACTGAAAAAAGCGTAGAGGTGAGTTTTGTACTTGACCAGACCGGAACGGCTCAACCCGACCCGGGCGAATGGTTCGGGGAACTCTCGATACACCCTAATCCCACTGCCGGTTTCTGCAGCTTTACTTTCCCGGAAACCGGATTTGCAGGTACCCTCATGATTTACGATATTACCGGCCGCTCCGTTTTAATCCGGCAGACCGATCCGGGCACCGCAGGGTTCGACTGGAACGTATCCGACGCTTCCGGTACTCCTCTGCCACCCGGCATATACACGGTGGTGTTCAAGAGTTCCGGAACAGAATGGACGACAAGACTCGCGGTAACGAGATAAACAGGCTACAGGCTTGAGAGGTTTTTGGCATGGCACATAAGAAATCTTCCAGTAGCTCCAGAAACGGTCGGGACAGCGCCGGCAGAAGACTGGGGCTCAAGGCGGCCGCCGGCGAACTGGTCACGTCCGGAACCATAATATTACGCCAGCGCGGCACCAGGATACATCCGGGTATAAACGTCGGCAAGGGCGGCGACGACACCCTCTTCGCAAAGGTGGACGGTCGCATTAAGTTCCATACCCTGCACGGCAGAAAGGTTGCTTCAGTAATACCCGAACAGGCCTGATGAGCGTGAGACTCAAGGCCGACCTGGTACTCGAAAATATAGGTGAACTGGCGACTCCGGCCGCTTCCGGCAAACCGGCAAGGCGTGGGGACGCAAAGAGGCTTCTCGTCTCCAGGAATGTCTGCGTGGCTGCCGGGAAAGGAAAAATCCTGTACCTGGGAAAACCCGAGGGCATGGATGACGTAGTCAAGCTTACGGATTCCACCGTGGTTATGGATCTGGAAGGTCGACTGGTTACCCCGGGATTTGTGGATTGTCACACCCATCCGTTGTACTACGGTGACAGGGCGGATGAATTCGCGATGAGGGCTGCCGGTGCCGACTACGAGGAAATCGCCGCAGCCGGAGGAGGAATCCTCAATAGCGTGGCTCGTACCAGGAAGGCCTCCAGGGAACAACTGGAAGAAACCCTGAGGAAACACCTGCTGACCATGCTTCGTTACGGTACTACCACCGTAGAAGTCAAGAGTGGATACGGTCTGGATCTGGAAACCGAATCAAGATGTCTCGATGTCGTAACCAACTTTGCGGAAAACTGGCCTCAAACCATCAGGAGAACCTTCCTGGGCGCTCACGAGATTCCCGAGGAATTCCGGGGCAGGAGTGACGACTTCATCGAATTCCTTATCAGCGAGGTTCTCCCTGAAATAAAGAAGAGGAACCTGGCCGATTTCGTGGATATTTTCTGCGAGAAGGGGGTATTCGATCCGGACCAGGCCGCGCGTTACCTCTCGAAGGCTGCCGAGATGGGTTTCGGAGTCAGAATCCATGCGGACGAATTCCACGATACCGGGGGAGCAGCCGTTGCTGTGGAAGTAAATGCCATGAGTGCGGATCATCTTTTATCCATATCGGATGAAAACGTTTCCAGGATAGCCGCAAGCGATACCGTGGCCACGTTACTGCCCGGAACCGCTCTGTTCCTGGGAAAAGATTTTCCCGATGGAAGAAAATTATTGGATGCGGGAGCGGCGGTGGCAATAGCCACGGATCTTAATCCGGGAAGTTGCTACTGCGAATCAATGCCCTTCATGGTGAACCTTGCCGTGTGTGCCTGCGGTTTCACGGTCGAGGAAGCCTTGACCGCCGCCACATTGAATTCCGCCGCAGCCCTTGGACTCGAGCACCGGAAAGGTTCCCTCGCCCGGGGCATGGACGCCGACATGATCATATGGGACCTGAATGACTACAGAGGTATTGCATATCACATGGCGATACCAGATATTGCTCACTTGATAGTTTCGGGAGAGGTTTTCACGGAACCTGAGGGAAATCGATGATAGACATAGCGCAAAGACGTAGAGTCCAGGAGCTGATACAGGAAGGTAAGTACGGAAGCGCCGAGAAAATTCTGAACAAAATGCTCAAAGACGCTCCCGAAGAAGCATCCACGCACAACACCATGGGTGACGTCCTGATAAAACTCGATCGCAAGGATAAGGCCCTGGAACACTTCGGCAAGGCCGGGATGTATTACTGTAATGCAGGCCTTCATTCCGCCGCCCTTTCCGTAGCCAGGAAAGCATTGCGGTTCGATACTACTTACGCTCTTGCTCACTTCATCAAGGCCAAAAGCTTCGAAATGCAGGAAAAGCTGCAGGATGCCAGGCAGGAATACCTGATGTACCTGAAATCCAAACCATCCCTGAAGGAGCCCCCGGTGCTCCAATCCTGCGAAGCAATGATGCGTTTGGAGCCTGATGAGCCCAAGTGGGTGATCCGCTACGCAAAGGTAGCTGTGGCTGTGGAGAACGAAGAGGCCCTGGAAAATGCTATCGAAACGGCGAGAGAAAGAGGTCTCGGCACCCTGCACCAGCTTGAAAGCATGAGTAAGAAACTGAAAGCCAAACTTCACTCGAAGAAGGCGAAAGCAGGGCACAAGCAAGCTGAAAAAATCACCGGGGAAGCGCCCGAAAGCACGTTTGATTCCAGGAAAGAACCGGCATCGGAAAAGGTGGAGGATAATAAACCGGGAGAACCACCGGAAATACCCGAAAAAGAGGAAGAGGAAAAAGTAGCGATCTCGGAAAAATCCGAGTCCGGGGAAGAAAAAATACATCGAAAAAGAAAGTTCCGGTTTGGAAGAAAGAAGATCGGAAAAGAAAATAAAGATATTGAAGTCAAGGAAGAATCGGTGGCGGTGAAAAAAACCGGGGAGGATAAACCCGAACCTCCGACTCTGAAAAAACCGAAAAAAGAAACGAAACCCAAGGTAGAGAAACCTGCCCCGGAGGAGAAGAAGGCCGGGGAAGAGAAAACCAAGCCTCCGAAAAAAACGGAAAGACCGGAGGTCAAGACTGCGGAAACCCCCTTAAAGGAAGAAAAAAAGCCCGCAAAGAAGAAGGCCTGGTTCGGAAAGAAGGTCGGGGAAGAGAAATCCAAACCTTCGAAAAAAACGGAAAGACCGGAGGTCAAGACTGCGGAAACCCCCTTAAAGGAAGAAGAAAAATCCGCAAAAAAGAAGGTCAAGCCCCCGAAAAAAACGAAAGAACCGAAGGCCGAAGCCAAAGAAGCTCCATTGAAGGAAGAAAAGAAGCCTGCTAAAGAGAAAGCCGGGCAAGAGAAGACCAAACTTCCGAGAAGAACGGAAAAACCGGAGATCGAAGTCCGGGAAGTCTCCTTAAAGAAAGAGAAGAAGTCCGCGAAAGAAAAGACCAAACCTCCCCGGGAACCGGCAAAAGAGATGGAAACCGAACCCGAGGAAATACCGGCGAGCGCCCTTGAAGAACTGGAATTCGAAGAATCAGATTTTCTCGAACCTTACAAGGGTGATACCTATGAAGATGTCGACGACGTATTCAGTCCACTGGAACGCAAGAGAATCGGCGAATACTTCATAGCGGAAGGCCTCCTGGACGCTTCCGACGTCCTCAAGGCTCTGGAAATCCAGAAGGAGAAAGAACCACACCGAAAACTCGGCGACATATTGGTTAGCATGGATTTCGTCTCCAAACGCCAACTCCAGGAAGCTCTCTCCTTGCAGGTAGAGGACATGAGACGTAACCTGGACCGATCCAGGGGCGACGGTCTGGGTTACGTGGAACTGGGAAATCTCTTGCTGGAGGTGGGAGATTTCTACGGTGCCATAGACGCCTACCTGAGAGCATGCACCATATACCGGGCTAATGGGCGCGAGTTCATGGTGTTCGAACTTCTGGAGGGAGTTCTCGATATCTGTCCGGAGTCACTCAGTGCGGCAAAAGAAATAGTACGAATCAGGAAGGCGATGGATACGGAAGGCCAGGCCAGGGCTTTCTACAGGCTCGCCGTCGCCTACCTTCTGAACGACAGTCCGCACGAGGCCCTAGCAGCCCTGGAAAAGGCGGTTTCGGTGGACCCGAGTTTCGAGATGGCAAGAACCCTCATGGAAGGTATAAGGCCCGGACTGGCCGACAGCGAGGATTACACCGATATCGCCTTGATACTCGCCGATATCGATCGCAAATTCGATAAGAACTCTGCTAAAGCCCTGGCCTTGATAATAAAGGAATTCAAAGAAGGTATTGCAAACGCAGTTCCAATCGATGATTACAATACGCATTACGACCTCGGCATAGCCTACCTGGAAATGGGACTGTACAGAGAAGCTCTTACCGAGTTCGAGCAGGTTCTGAATAGTCCCGATTTCCGTATGAAGGCCAGGGAAATGCTCGGAAGGTGCTGTCTTCATCTGGAGAGATACGACGAAGCCGAAGATCATTTCAGAAAAGGTTTGTCTATCGCTGCCGGTAATCTCAAGTCCGCAGTGGGTTTCCACCTGGCCATAGCGGAAGTCTACAAGGCTACGGGACGACTTTCACAGGCTGAAAGGGAACTGGCCGCGGCGGCCAAGCTGGACCCTGACATGGTCAAAGTCCAGAATTTACTGGAGTAGTGATTGCTTGGAATCCGGTACATCGATTTTCCTTCACCGGCTTCCTCGGCCGGTCTCAGGAAAACCGACAGGCTCGCTTCATGCAACAACCATCCCCTGGATGATTGGCTGGATTTCGTCTTTCATTCCCGATCGACGAGAATAGAGCTTACCTACGCAAGAGGGCCGTTGAGGCGTAAAGTGACTCTTCGGAGGACCCCCGGTACCGACTGGGGTTTTGTTTTTGAAGGTCAGGAGCCGAGGCGATGCAGGCGAAAGTGCATATTCTGTTTCGTCGAACAGCTTCCTCCCGATGTGAGAAACTCGCTGAGAATAAAGGATGATGATATAAGGTATTCCTTTCTCCATGGCATGTACGTCACCCTTTCCCGGGAAGACGTCGAATACGCCGTTAAAAGACGACTTTCACCCATACATGTCTCAGTCCACGCTACCGATCCGGCCTTGCGAGGGGAATTGCTTGGCACCAATCGGGAGGAACCGGTCATAGAGTTTCTGGAAATCCTGAGCGATTCCTGTATAGAAATCGAAACCCAGATTGTACTGGTACCGGGTTACAATGACGGAGAATACCTGGACGAAACGCTGGCGGAACTTTTTCCTATAGAAGGCGTAACCTCGGTGGGAGTGGTGCCGGTGGGTTTGACGAGACACAGAAAGGGACTCGCCGAAATCAGGCGTCCCGGGAAGGCGGAGAGCATACTGGCGATCCAACTGTGTGAAAAATGGAGAAGCATCGCCATGGATGCGGGAAAGGGAGGATGGGTATATCCTTCCGACGAGTTATTCATCCTTGCCGGACTGGAAATTCCACCCATCGATTATTACGGAAACCGTTCACTTCGTGAGAACGGTATCGGAATGCTCGCGGAACTCCAGGCTGTAAACTGCGACAATCTCGCCGGCGAGGGTCTGGTATGCACGGGAACAATGGCTCATCCTTTCATCGCCGATACCCTGGCCGGTACCGGCTACCGGGTCGTTCCCGTGGAAAATTCATTCCTGGGAGAACAAGTCGGGGTCGCCGGACTCATAGCCGGCGCCGACCTGTTGAAAACACTGCAGGAACATGAAAGCTCAATGGAAACCCTTTATCTACCCTCGATCATGTTCAACGGAAACATGTTGACAATCGATGATTTTACTCCGGCCGACATAGCGGCCGGTACGGGCATGCGCGTAGTGATTCTCGACGAACTGGAGGAACTGGACTGAGATGACTGAACTGCCCGCAATCATGGTCTACGCCGCCCTGGCACTCATGCTCGTCGGCCTCGAAACCTACAGGAGAAAAACGGTCCGCCTGGAAAGAAAGCTACGGGAAAGAAACGAAAGCGTAGCGCTGCTCAGAAGAGCGCTTCTCGAACTCGAATCCCTGGAATCCGAAACCCTGTCCAGAATCTCGGGTCCGATGAAAAAAATCCTGAAATCGGTAAAACAAACGATGCTGGAGATATCCCGATGCGAAGGTACCCCTCAGGACGCCAGGGAACGTCTCTCGAAACTTACCGCAATGATCGGCGAGATAGAGAAATTTCTTGAGGTAATGGACGAACTGGACGAAATCGGTGAAGAAAAGACGGGAAAAGAAAACGGTGACGGGGAACCGTACGTACTTCTCGACGAGTTGCTATTCCAAACACTGGAAGAATGGAATGAAAGATTTTTTGAAAAAGGTATATCTCTCGCACTGGCCGTAAATGAAAACGTGAAGGTCAGGGGAGGAGGAAATTATCTCAAGATGGTTCTGGATAATGTCTATTCCGAATTCCTGCGATCCATGAGATCCGATTCACTGGTTCATGTGGTGCTCGTAAACAAGGAAGGAAATGCAAGACTTTCCATGACGGGCAGGGGATCCACCGATGCGGAATTCGAGCCGTCGACCCTGGGGATAGAACTCGCAAGGAGAATCGTAGGTATATATGGAGGATGGTTGTCTTTCGACGATTCATCCAATTCGTATACGATGGAGCTGCCGCTGGCGCGGAATGACGAAACGGGTGACGAGAAATGAAAAAAGCAGGAAATATTTTCAGAAAATACGACATAAGGGGAACTTTTCCGGATGAACTCGAGGCCGATGTCGTTCGTGGAATCGGGTTCGTCATAGGCAAATCGGCCAATGGTAAAACCGTGGCCGTGGGCAGGGATTGCAGAAAATCGGGGACCGTACTCTTCGAGTGGCTGGCGGAAGGATTGCTGACCGGCGGTTGTGCCGAGGTGCTGGATCTGGGGATACAGACCACCCCGATGACCTACTATGCGGCGCACACCCTCGAACCCTCCTACACGGTGATGATAACCGGGAGCCACAATCCGTCGGAGTACAACGGTTTCAAGATCATGAAAGGATTGGATACCCTGCATGGAGACTCCATCCGTGAAATCGGCGACACTGCAGGCGAAATGACATGGACTCCTTCCGGAAACCACGACTCCGGACGCGTGAAAAGGATCTCCGTCAGGAATCGCTACATAAAACGTCTCCTGGAGGAATTTTCCTTCTCACGATCATTGAATGTGGTGGTGGACGCGGGTAATGGAACCGGGGGAGATCCCAGCGTGGAAATCCTGAAAAAGTTGGGTTGCAGGGTCGTTCCCGTCTTCTGCGAAATGGATGGTAACTTCCCGAATCATCATCCGGACCCCACCGTACCGGAAAATCTGGATACCCTGAGAAAAAAAGTTCTCGAGGAAAAGGCCGACGTTGGAATCGCATTCGACGGAGACGCCGACAGACTAGGCGTAATCGACGACAGGGGGGAAGTGGTGTGGGGAGACAGGGTACTCATCATCCTCGCAAGGGCGCTTCTGAAAGACAATCCCGGCGCCACCGTGATCTCCGAGGTCAAAGCATCTAAACTTCTTTTCAGCGAAGTGGAAAAAGCCGGGGGAAGGCCTCTCATGACACCCACCGGCCATTCCATAATCAAAGAGACCATGCGGAGGGAAAACGCTCTCCTGGCCGGAGAGATGAGCGGACATATATTCTTCAGAGACAGGTACTACGGGTTCGATGACGCACTTTATGCCACGTTGCGCCTCCTGGAAATACTTTCATACGGAGAGAAACCCCTCCATGAATACCTGGAAGATCTTCCGAGACTGTACAACACTCCGGAAATACGCGAGGAGTGCAGCGATCCTATCAAGTTCAGACTGGTGGAAACGGTAACAGAGCTCCTGCGAAAGGACGGTTATCCGGTGGATACCACCGACGGCGCAAGGATAGACTTCCAAGACGGTTGGGGATTGGTAAGGGCATCGAATACACAACCCATGCTGGTTATGAGGTTCGAAGCTGGAACCCGGGAGGCACTTTCGGAGTATGAAGAGTTGATCAGGAAATATGTCGAAAAAGCCAGGAAACTATTGAGGAAATATGGAGGAATCTCCCATGCCTAGGGAACTTATAGAAGATCTGGAAAGAAAGATAGCGGCGACGATCGAAACCCTCGACCAGATAAAATCCAATTTTTCCCGCGTTGTCGTCGGACAGGAAGAGTTACGAACCGGTCTTCTTACGGCCCTTCTCTGCAACGGTCACGTGATAATAGAGGGAGTACCCGGTCTTGCGAAGACCCTTGCGGCGAAAACGCTGGCCAAATGCGTAGACGCGTCCTTCTCGAGAATACAGTTCACGCCGGACCTCCTGCCCACGGATCTTACCGGAACAATGATATTCAATCCCGAAAAGAACACTTTTTCCGCCAGGAAGGGCCCGGTTTTCACTCAGTTCCTTCTTGCGGATGAAATAAACAGGGCCCCCGCCAAGGTTCAAAGCGCGTTACTCGAAGCTATGCAGGAACTCCAGGTCACCTTCGGAGGAAAAACTTACAGGCTTCCCAAACCTTTCTTCGTAATGGCCACTCAAAACCCCATCGAGCAGGAAGGAACCTACCCTCTCCCGGAGGCCCAGATAGACCGTTTCATGATGAAGCTGAAGGTGGATTACCCCACCTCGTCCGAGGAAATTGAAATCCTGGAAAGAATCGGGGGCAAACCGATTCCCGTAATTAAACCTGTGACAACCCCTGAAAAGATCATCGAACTTCAGAGACTCGCGTCATCCATAGTAGTGGAAGAGGCTGTCATGGACTACATGGTCAGGCTCATCGGCGCGACGCGGCATCCCCGGCAATCCGGGCTCAGGGATCTCGGCGATCTGATTTCCGTTGGCGCCAGTCCCAGGGGAACTCTTGCGCTTCTTTCGGCTTCCAGGGCCAGGGCGCTTATGGACGGACAGGCTTTCGTCCACCCGGAACTCGTCAAGGAAGTAGCCCATGATGTCCTGAGGCACAGGATAATACTTTCCTTCGAAGCCGAGGCCGAAGAAATAGACGTGGAGCAGGTAATAGACAGGGTACTCGACGGGGTTCACGTAAAGTAGCGCCGGGTAATCATGGAAAACGTCCACTCGCTTTTCAAGAGAGTTAAAAAGATAGAGCTTTCCACGCGGAAACTGGTCTCTCAACTGGTATCCGGCGATTACAGCTCTACATTCAAAGGGCGGGGCATGGAGTTTACCGACTTGAGACCCTACATTGAGGGTGACGATCCCAAGACCATCGACTGGAACGTCTTCGCCAGGACCCGTTCTCCCTTCGTAAAGATTTTCACCGAGGAGAGGGAACTCCTGGTCATCATGCTCGTGGATCTTTCCGGAAGCCTGCGTTTCGGTTCCCTGAACCTGACCAAGGCCGACAGGTTGGCTGAAGTCACCGCCGTACTGGCACTGTCGGCCGCGGAAAGCAACGACAGGGTGGGAATGCTGACTTTCTCCGACATCGTCCACGATTACGTACCTCCGGCCAAGGGCAGAAAACACGCTCTGGCCCTGGTACGCAAGGTTATCCAGCTTCCGGAAAGACAGGCTCCCGCCAACCTGGACGTCGCTCTTTCATACCTGGGAAGGGTACTGAAGAGAAGGGCGCTTCTTTTCATAATGAGCGATTTCGATTTCCCGATGGAGTCGAGACTGCTGAGTGCCGCAGTCGGAAGGCACGACGTGGTTGGCATACATGTTTTCGACCCTCGTGAACTGCACCTGCCCAGGATGGGTAAGGTTCTGTTCAGAGATCCGGAAACCGGCAGGGAAAGAATCGTGGATACTAACTCTTCATCGTGGAGGAAAAATTTCCATGCCAAGGTGGTGGAGTCTAAAAAGAAGAGAGAAGACTTCTGTCGCGACAATATGTTGGACTTGGTGAGCATTTCCACTTCCGACGACCTGGAAATACCTCTCAGGCGATTCTTTGAACTAAGGAAGAGGAGACGGCGAAGGTGATCGTACTGTTCTGCATCCTTCTGTCCTTGCTCCATGACGCACCGGAGGCGGTTCAGGCACCCCTTGGACTTCCCGTGACCGTGGATTACGACCTGCCGCCGGACTTCTCCCCGGCTCCTCTTGAAGAAGGTGAAGGTTTCAGGGTACTTGAACAACACGGGGACACTGTTGTGATCATTCCGCTGCGCACCGATACCATATCCCTTCCTCCCATGTCGGGCGTGGCCGGGGATTCCCAGGCGGTTTTTCCCGCTCCTCTCCTGGTGGTTCCGAGGACCATGCCCGATACCTCCTGGACATTACCCTTGTTTCCGGCTCCGGTTTCGATGGATATACCTCCCGGGCTGCCGGAAGACTATCTTGAGAACCATTGTTTCTGGAAGCAATGGGGTGGGCCTCCGGCCATGAATCTCATTCCGGTGATCTCCGCAGCTGCATTGCTGGCCGCACTGTTCCTCATCTACTTCTTGAGGCGGAGAAAGAGTATGAAAGCTTCGACCTCTATGGCGGCCTCGGCAGCCGAATCACCGCTGGACGAAGTCGAGGCGCTGCTGAAATCCAGCGCTTTCGCTGAAGGCAGGTGGCCGGAATATTACCGCGAGCTGGAAAAACTTCTTAGAAAAACCATTGAAGAGCGTTTCGGGATTTCCAACGATGCACTGACCTGGGCACAGATCCGCAGACAGCTAAAAGGGAATAAGGACGGCATGAGGTTCATGAATGACGCCGAGGAACTCGTACGGGAGATCATACTCCAAAGGTATGCCGATTGGGGGGGCTCACGGGAAAGGGCCAGGCGCTTTACCCAGAAACTCATCTCCCTGAGGAAGGATTGGCACGGAAAATGAAGTTCCAGTTTCCGATCGCCCTGCTCCTTTTCCCCGTCATCATGGCGGCAGTCCGTTTCCTGTCCGGTAAACGCCGAAAAGCATATCAAACCTACACGGGACCCTTTGATACGGGTCCCTCACCCAGCGGCGCGGTGCGAAGACTCCCGGAGCTTCTCCTGTGGCTTGGAATAGCCCTCCTCTGCGTGGCCCTGGCAAGGCCCAGGAAAGGTTTCGAAAGGCTTCCCAGGGCGGGAGAGGGGTTGGATATAGTCATCACGCTGGATGTTTCCTCAAGCATGGATCAGGATGACTACTATCCGACCAGGCTGAAAGCCGCCAAGGATGCCGCCCTTGCATTCATACGCGGAAGGCCCAACGACAGGTTAGGCCTGGTAATCTACGCCGGGGAACCACGAACCCTGTGCCCTCCCACGTTCGATCACGGCATGGTGGAACGTTGCATTACGAAAGCGAAAAGAGGAAGTATACCGGATGGAACCGCCATAGGAGCCGGGCTGGCGGCCGCGGCCAGGGGACTCGATTACTCCAGGACCTCCAGGAGGGTGATAGTTTTGATATCCGACGGAGAAGACACTTCCGGAAAGGTGGACCCGATAACCGTAGCCAAGGCGGTGCATGTTATCCACGGAGACAGCCTCAAAGTCTATACGGTGGCCATAGGAACACCATCCAGGGATGAGGGGCTCGGAGTGGACCGAGCCACCCTGGACAGCATAGCCAGGATTAACGGGGGCATGCTCTTCGACGCCGACTCTCCTGAGGCCTTGCAACGCGTCTACGCTTCCATCGATTCACTGGAGGCATCCACACTGCCGGAAGAGGGACTCTTCGTTTACAGGGACTCATACATGACCTACCTGGTCCTGGGGATGATACTCGTACTCGGAGCCTCGGTACTCTATTACCGCCGGCTGAAGGTGGTGGGAGAATGATGAGCTTCGAACACCCGTTCATCCTCCTCCTGCTCATCCTGGTGCCTCTATACCTCTGGTCCAGGGTAGCATGGTACAAAAAGGAAATGAAAGCCCTGCGAACCTTCGTAAGGCCGGTTCTGTGGGACAGGGTCAAGATCAATCCTCCTCCCGAGAGGAAAATTTCCAGGATCATATGGGCTTTCTCCATTGCGATGATGATACTGGCTGCGGGCTCTCCGTTATGGGGAACCACGGAAGCCCTGGTGGATACGGGAGGGAAGAACCTGGTGATCGCCCTCGACGTTTCACGCTCCATGGCATCCATGGACGAAGCGCCGTCGCGGCTGGCCAGAGCTTCCGGGGAGATCTGCCGCCTTGCCTCCGAACTTCCGGATGTGAGAATGGCCCTGATTCTCTTCTCCGGTTCTTCCAGGCTGGCCGTACCCCTGACGCTGGACAGGGATTTCCTACTGGAACGACTTCCATGGACACCGGATGAAGTATCCGACCTGCCTCCGGGAACCAGGCTGGCCGACATGGTGGAACTCATGGCGGACGTCCTGCCGGATATGGACCTGGAGGCTAACCTGGGCCTGATTTTCAGTGATGGCGGTTTTCATGACTACGCCGTGGAAAGCGCCGTCGATGCGGCATCCGGAAGAGGAATGAAACTTATCACCGTGGGAGTGGGCGGCCCCATCGAGGTACCGGTACCCCTGGAAGGGGGAGGGGTTCTGCTGAATGCCGACGGCGACACTGTGAAAACCAAGCTGGAAAAAGAATCGCTGAAAACTCTTGCCGCAGGAACCGGTGGTGTCTATCTGGACCTCTCGGGAACGGAAGACCTGGCCGACGTGGTGAGGAGGATACTGGAAAACATCTCGGCACACAACAGGAAACTGACATCGGGAGGTTCCACGGCCGCCAGGAGGTTCCAGTATCCTCTGGCGGCGGCATTGCTGCTGGCCGCGGCTGCGATGATCCTGGAGAGGAGAGGGAAGTGAACCTTCTCCCGTTGCTCCTGTTGGTCCTTCACGGAACGAGTCCTTCCGAGCTCGCCCGTGAAGCCGTATCCCTGATGCTGGAAGGCGATTATGCCGGTGCATCCGAAATCCTGGAAGAACTCCATACCAGGATGCCGCATAACGGTGGTATAACGTACAATCTGGCCGCGACCCTCTTCGCGGACGGACGATTCGACGATGCGGACTCCCTTCTCGCCGGTATAAAAGAGGAAGATGTGAATGCGGACACCCTGCGGGCGGCATCCATACTGAACCGTCTCGCCCTGGCCATAGAGAACGAGGATTACGGCGGAGTGGAAAAAACGGTGCAGGAACTTGAAGATATAATCGGAAAGGGAAAATCCCTTCCGAGCGAAATAACGGCCCTGGAAGCCGGTCTCAATTGGCTTGAGAATCATGAGCCGCCGGAAGATGAATCCAACCAGGATGAAGAAGAAGGGGGGGGAGGAGGAGAAGGCGAAGAAGAGAAGGAAGAGGATAAGAGCGGGGAAGAACAGCAGAACGAGAATGAAGCCGGCGGGCAGCAAGAGGACCAGGAATCTCGTGATGAGTCAGGTGCGGACAACGGAAACCGTCAGGATGACGAGGAAACCCGGCAATCCCAATCTCCTCAACCACCACCGCCGCCCCGGGTGGGTGAGCTGACCCCGGAGCAGGCAAGAGCCATCCTGGATCTCGTGGGCGAAGAAACTCCACTTCCGTCCGATTCCACCCAAGGGTGGAGCGGCGGCTACCAATCGGGGCCTCCATGGTAACGATTCTGCTGGGAATAATCCTGGGGCTTGCTCTTCCCGAAGTGACCGTGGAAATACCGGATACGGTTGCCGTCGGAGAGTCCTTCCAATGCAATATCACCGTGGACGGCACCGAATTCTCCAATCTGCACTGCGTCCCCGCTTACTCCAGGGGTCTCGACTACATCGGTTCCATTTCCTCCACTTCTTTCAGGTCCGTCATGACTCCCGGAGGCAGGGTGATGACCGGAACCACATCCATTACCCTCACCTTCGTCGCCGGATTTCCCGGAACTTTTACCGTGGGGCCTCTCAGTCTCATGGCCGGAGAGAATGTCATATACACCTCTCCCGAATTCACCGTCACCGCCACGGGTTCCCCGGGAAGCGCCCCTGATGCCGGGAACCGCCCAGGGGGGAGGCACAGGCATGGGGAGGAAAGAGCCTTAGCATGGTTCGAGATAGTACCGGACACTTCGCAAAACATCTTTCCCGGCATGACGTTCGAAGTGGACTATTACTTGTGTTCTCCGTTGCGCAACGTCGAATTACGCGATTTTAACATTATTCCGTCCGGCTATGCAAACTCCAATATAAAAGAACAGACCCACCAACTCGCCTATAGAAATAAGGACGGCATCTACAAAAACCGTCTTTTTACCCTGGAAGTAACTCCGGCCTTCCCCTGCACCCTCACCGTTCCACTTCTGAAGGGATGGGCCGCCGTTCCGGACCCGTTTTTCCCGTTCGGATCCCCGAAAGAATTCTACGTCGATTGTGATACCGTTCGCGTTTGCATCCATCCTTTCCCGGAAGACGACAAGCCTTCAAACTTCGACGGGGTGATAGGAGAGGTAAGATTCTCCATCAATGAAATCAAAAAAGGATACAGTCACTCCGGCGAACGATGCATTGTCATTACGGCTTCCGGCACCGGCTATCCCTTCCTGGAGAAACTTCCCGACCTTACCGTCACCGGGCCCGCCGACCTCCTACAGCATTTACCACCGAAAGAGGAAGGGGAACGCAGGACATGGACCGTCTTCGTCGAACCTACGGACAGCGGAACCGTGATAGTAGGCCCGGACAGCATCGCGTGGTTCGATCCGGTAACTTTGGAGTATCACCAGTCAGTCATTCCGGCCTGTACTCTTTCGGTGTATCCGCCTAACGCGGATCACGTGGAAATTTACGGCGACGAGAACGACGGCAATTCAACCCATCTTATTCTCTTAATAATATCGGGCGTTCTGCTCGTAGCCGCTTTCATCCTGTTTACGACTCGAAACCGAAATATGGTGAATGAATCCCCTGAACCATGGGAAGCGGTTGACATCGAAGAACTTCTCACTGCTTTCGAAGAACGTCTTTCAACGATGCTCATGGGTTCCAGGACACCCCTCGGTCCGGACCTCCTGGACGAGGCACTCGACAGGAGGGAGGTCGATCCTTTGCTGTCGAGGAGGATTTTAAGACTCTGGAAGGACCTTGAACTGGAACTCTCGGGCGGACATACCAGCGAAAAACACTTAGAGAAACTTAAAAAGAAGACACTCGAACTTCTTACGGAGTTGGAAAGGGAACTTCGCCGCGACTGACGGGACTGGCACGTTGTCGTTTCATTCCTATATTCACCCGTATACATCATGCAACAGTAATGTTTTCATTGTAAGGGGTATTTCCTCATGCTCATAAACATAGCAGCAGTAACGCTCTACGCTGTTCTTATCGTCTTCGTGGGTCTCAAGGGATTCCGCAAGACTTCTTCCTACAATGATTTTCTTCTCGGTGGAGGAACGATAGGTCCATGGATGACCGCTTTCTCTTACGGCACCGCCTACTTTTCCGCCGTCCTGCTCATCGGGTTCGCGGGAAAGCTGGGCTGGGGATTCGGACTTTCCGCCCTCTGGGTCGCCCTGGGTAACACCCTTATTGGTACTCTTGGGGTCTGGCTACTCCTGGGCGAAAGAATAAAGGAATCCACTAAAAAATATGGTGTACAAACCATGCCCGAGTTCCTCGAGGCACGTTATTCCAGTCCTTTCTTCAAGGGATATTCGGCCCTTGCGATCTTTGTTTTCTTCATTCCCTACACCGCCGCCGTTTTCATGGGACTCAGCTACCTCTTCGAATCCACATTCGGCATAGATTACACCTGGATATTACTCTTCATGGGAGTTTTTACCGGTGTCTACCTGATCTTGGGGGGATACAGGTCCATAGCCCTGATTGACGTCATTTTCGGTATAATAATGACCATAGGCGTGCTCTTGCTGCTCTGGTTCAATCTTAAGCAGGGTGGGGGGTTACGTGGAATTATCGATTCACTCCGGTCCGTCGACGCCCGCCTCGTTGCTCCTGTGGGACCTCCGGGACTCTTGCCGCTCATATCCCTCGTGTTCCTGACCAGCGTAGCTCCTTTCGCCATGCCCCAGCTTCTCCAGAAATTCTACGCAGTGAAGGACAAAAGATCCGTGAGAATCGGCACCGTGGCATCCACCGTTTTCGCCTTGATCGTAACATCCATAGCCTACTTCACCGGCGCCCTCACAAGGATATTTCTCTCTCCGGAAACTACCCCCGGCGCTTTCGACCAGGCGGGGAGACCGATTTTCGATGCCCTCATACCCGAACTTCTCACCAACGTGGTCCCGGCAACCCTCACCGCAGTGGTTCTCCTTCTGGTCCTGTCCGCTTCCATGTCCACCCTGGCGTCCCTCGTTCTGGTTTCCAGTTCCACCGTCACCAAGGATTTTTTCCACGGATTCATCAGGAAAAACGCCTCTGATCGAACGCTCACCATTCTCGGCAGGATCAGCAGCGCATTTTTCATCTTCCTGTCCATGATCCTGGCCTGGACCAAGCCCGACGTCATCGTAACGATTCTCTCCATATCCTGGGGCGCCATAGCTTCCGTTTTTCTCGGTCCTTTTATATGGGGACTCTTTACCGAGCGGATGGGAAAAGGCGGGGCGCTGACCGCCTCGATCATGGGGCTGGCCACCTGCATCATCCTTTTCGCTATTCTGGGCAGCAAGATGATTCCCCAGTCGGCTTCTCTTGGAATGCTGGTTTCCCTGATAGTTCCCGCGTTCTTTTTGCCGTTCTACGGAAAATCACGTAATAGGTAAAAGTTGCCATAAGAAGAAAAGATGCGTGTACCAACGCTAAGATTTTTGCAAGTATATAATGTCCGATAAGAGATATTATGTAAAGTCGCGTAGTTCCAACCAAGAAACCCCTTGCTCCACCCACCTCATCACCGATGAGTCTCCCGCTGAATTTCCTACCTGGGTCCCGACGCCATGTCTATCCTGGAGAGTTGATACCTTACGTACCTGGTAGTATCGGAAATTATCGAAAGAGCTGATTCCAGGTTCTCCCTGGCCCCATTGTAATCACCCTCGGCATAGTCTATCCTCGAAAGCCCGGAGTATGATTCCCACGCCGGTATGGATTTTTCGGGAACTCTTTCGAGAATACTTGAGTACAGCTCCCTGGCCGCCTGCAGGTCGTTGCCTCCGCCACGATTCTCCAGGGCCACGGCAAGGTGCAGCATCGCTGAATTTTTGAGTTCTTCCCCGGGATCCGAGGCAAGCAGTGACTGCAACTCAGGTATGACCTCATTCTCCAGCCTGAGCATGATTCCTATCTTGGAAGCCAGGATGAGTGATCTCCTGCCGGCGGTCTTCCCGGGAAACGTCCTGTAATTCTCACCGGCGATGCTCCGCGCCATCTGCATGTGTCCCATGGAACCCTGCACGTCACCGTATCGAACCAGTTCATCCATTCCAGCCTGGTAAAGCTGGAACGCGAGGAAATACCTGGCGGTACACTCATCATTCTGCTTCCTTGCGTCGGCTATGAGTGATTGCACCACAAGAACACCGATAATGAATAGCACTCCACCCACCACGAACTGCTTCAAGTGTTCCTGCAGGTAGGCCATTCCTTTCAGCAGCGCTTCGTTTATGGGATCCTTCTTCAGTTCGGTCTTGGTCAGTCTTTTCCTGGTTCTGTGAGCCATGCCGTCTCCCGATTCCTTGTCAGTCGAGGTGTCGTTTGCTTATTTCCTGGAATATACCAACGATTTTGCGCTTCAAGTACTCCAGGTCACCATTGTTATCCACTACCGTTCCGGCCATGGACGCCTTCTCTTCCAGGGCGAGCTGGAAGTTCCACCGTTTCTTCGCATCTTCTTCATTTATTCCGTCACGCAACACCAATCTTTCGGCGCATCTTTCCAGAGAATCTCTTATCAACACAGTCTCGTCGAAAACATCTCCCAGAGCCAGTTCGAACAGAAGGGCACCTTCTAAAATCCATATCCCTTCCCGTTTCCTCAAGGCTGCAGCGGCATTTCTTACCCATCGCGCCATCCGGGGATGAACCACGACGTTCAACCGCTCCATCAATTTCGGATTATCAAAAACGAGGTTCGACAGGTACTTCCTGACCTCCTCTCCGGACATCGATACGATCTCCGGATTCCCGAACGCGCTCGCCAGTTCCTTCCTCACGTATTCCTTGCCGAGAAGCCTGTGTCCCAGTTCATCAAGAAAACAAACGGTGGCATGGTCCGCCAGGAATTCCGCCGCCGTGGTCTGGCCGCAACCACTGTTTCCGGTTATTCCTATAAGAAGCGAACCCAAGCTCACCTCCTGTCCCAGCATACGTTCTCCATACCAAGTGTCATCTCCAGGAGATCACCTTCCTCGGCACCTTCCGGAGCGATAACAGGTATGTAATTATCCGTCATGCCTATCAATCGACCGGTATCTTCATCTTTACGGGATTCGACCAGCACAAGGGCCTCCGTGCCAAGCTGGGATTCCCTGAATACGCGCCTCTTCTTCATGGAAAGCGCCCTCAGGACCCTTGCTCTCCGGGTCACCGTTTCCGGGTGAACCATCGAATCCCTGAATCCGGCCGCCGGAGTTCCCGGCCGTGGAGAAAACGGAAATACATGGAGATAAGTCACTGCGGGATGTGAAATCAATTCCATCGTCATTGTGAAATCTTCTTCCGTTTCACCGGGATAACCGACTATCACGTCGGAACCTATACCTATTCCCGGAAACAGATCCATCGCTACGTCGAAAAGCCCGCTTATATCTTTAGCCGTGTACTTCCTTCCCATTTCCTCAAGAATCCTGTCCGAGCCGCTCTGCACCGGAATGTGCAGATGTCTGCATACACCCGGATACGCGAGACTGGCAAGCATTTCACGCCTTAATCCCATGGGTTCCATGGAACTCAGGCGAATCCTGAACCCACCTATCCCGAGCAGTTCCCTTACCAATTCCGGAAGGCCGTATGTTTCGCCATACAGGTCTTTTCCGTATCCGACCAGGTCCACTCCGGTAAGAAGTATCTCCCTGAACCCCGCACCGGCCAAGGTTTCCGCCTGGGCGATCACCACCTCACGGGGCTGACTCCTGGAATCTCCCCTGGCGAGGGGAACTATGCAATAAGAACACCTGTTGTCACAGCCGTCCTGGATCTTCAGGGAAGCCCTGGTGCGCGACATCCTCTCCGGGGCGATCGCCGGAAATATCAATCCTTCCGCGGAATGGGGCGCTTCAGGGGATTCGATACCCATCTCGCCGCAGACGATATCCACCAATGAAGCCTTGGCGGTGTTGGGAACCAGGAGCACGTCATAACCTTCGAATTCAGAGGGAATCACCTGCACAACGCATCCCGTAGCCACCACCAGTGCCCCGGTATTCTTTAGCAGGGCCCTCACTGTTTTTCTGGACCTGGCGGTACTTCTACCGGTAACGGCACAGGTGTTAACCAGCACGATATCGGCTTTCCCGGGATCGGAAGTCCTCTCCATGCCGCACCTACGACAAAACTCCTCCAGAAGGGCCTCCGTCTCGTAGCTGTTCAACCTGCATCCCAGAGTGTACCCCCATATTCTCCCGGCATTGCTTTCGGAAGCACCGGGCGGAAGGCGATGCTCAATCCTTCCGCCCATGCTCTTCTCCCGCTCCCGGCGCTTACTCTTTCTCTTCATCCTCCACGGTTTCTTTTCCGTCTCCGGAGGTCTCGTCGTCGGAGGTGGCGCTGTCGTCCCGGGTTTCGCCGGATCCTTCGTCATCCACTTCGTCACAGCACCGCTCCCGGGGCTCATCCTCCGCCTCGACATCGGCGGAACCGGCGGTTTCGTCGGGCTCGGTCCGCCCGGCATCATCCACGGCGGTTTCGTCGGGCTCGGTGTCGCCGGCCTCGATAAGCTCTCCGGGTTCAGGTGGCAGATCCGGACGATTTTCCAGGCTCTCCCTGAAGGCCTGGAGTTCTTCCATGGGCCTGCCGTTGAAGTAACTTCTCACGCTGAGTACTATGCGCCTGCTGGATGTCTCCAGTTCGATGACCCTGAGGGGAAGTTCATCACCTACTCTTATGACTTTAGCAGGATCTTCCAGATCCTCCCAGCCCAACTGGCTCTGGGGAACGAAACCTTCCAGTTCGTTGTCTATACGCACCACGACGCCCCTGTCCAAGAGTTGGACCACCTCGCCTTTCGCGTCCTTTCCTACGGGGTAACGCTCCTCCATGTTGTCCCAGGGATTTTCCTGCGTTTGCTTAAGTCCCAGGGAGATGCGATTGTTCTCCACGTCTATGTTGAGAACCACCACTTTCACAACTTCACCCTTTTTCAAGATCTCCGAAGGATGATTGATTCTCCTGGTCCAACTCATGTCACTGATATGCACAAGACCGTCTATACCTTCTTCTATCTCCACGAATGCTCCGAAAGAGGTAAGGTTCCTTATCTTGCCTTCTATTTCCGTGCCGACGGGATACCTCTCCTCTATGGAATCCCAGGGATTGTCCAGGGTCTGCTTCAAGCCCAGGGATATCTTCTTTTCCTCTTCGTCAACGTTAAGCACCATGACCTCTATCTCGTCACCTACGCTGAGTACCTTGGAAGGATGCCTGATGTGCTTTGTCCAGGACATTTCGGATATGTGGACAAGCCCTTCCACTCCGGGTTCCAGTTCCACGAAGGCGCCGTAGTCCGTGATGCTGGCGACCTTACCTTTCGTAATGGAACCTACGGGATACCTCTCCGATACCCCGTCCCAGGGGAAAGGCTGTAACTGCTTATATCCCAATGATATTCGTTCGCGTTCCTTGTCGAACTTCAGTATCTTGACCTCTATCTCGTCTCCAATGGAAAACATGTTGGAAGGATGACGGACCCTGCCCCAACTCATGTCCGTTATGTGGAGAAGACCGTCTATGCCGCCGAGGTCCACGAACACTCCGAAGTCCGTTATATTCTTGACCACTCCCTTGCGTACCTGCTCCTCTTCCAGTTCCTTGATAAGAGCTTCCTTCTGTTCGGCCCTGGCCTCTTCGAGAACCTGACGCCTGCTGACCACAATGTTGCGACGCCTCTTGTTGAGCTTTATCACCCGGAAATCGAATTCCTTGCCTATGAACTGTTCCAGATTGGGAACCTGGCGAAGGTCCACCTGGGAACCGGGCAGGAAAGCTTCGACTCCCATTATCCTTACCTTAAGCCCACCCTTTATTCTCCTGACTATGGTACCCTTTATTTCCGAGCCGGTATCGTAGGCTTCCTTTATGTCCTTCCAGACCTTGTGGAAATGCGCCTTTTCCTTGGATACGGAAACCCTTCCGTCCTGGTCTTCCAGAGTTTCTATCAGGACGTCCACCGTCTGTCCGGGAACTATTTCCTCATCTTTCCCGAACTCGTTTATAGGTATTATGCCCTCGCTTTTGTAACCGATATCTACGATGACCTCGTTACCCACTTTCCTGAGTATCGTTCCGCTCACGATGGCCCCGGGTCTTATCTTATCCGAACCTATGTTCTCCAGGTACCGGCTCTCCAGTTCTTCTCTTTGCTTCTTTGAATAATCCTGCCCCTCTATGGCCTCTATCTCCTCGGGGGTCAATCCGACTACGAGTTCGTCTTTCTCAGGCACTTGTCCTCCATTCGTTCATACGTACAATCCGGCCTCACGGCCCGTCTTCTCTATTGCCGACATGATTTCTTCCGCAACCGCTCTTCCACCTCTTTCAGCCTTTATCATGGATATGGTTTCGGAAGGCATGATTTTTCCGAAGGTAACCGAAAAATTTCTTCCCCTCCGAGTAAACGCCGGGCCCGCTTCGTCGGTGCCCCAGATGAACGCCGGCAGTACCGGTACTCCCGCCGAAGCGGCGACCAGACCCACCCCGGCCTTGACGGGCAGAAGCCTGCCGTCCCTGCTTCTGGTGCCCTCGGGGAAGATCACCACCGCCTCCCCCCTGTTCAGCAGATCCAGCGCAAGCCGTATCGCTCCGGTATCAACTCCGGACCTGTTTACGGGAAAGGTATTGAGTTTCTCCAGGAAATAAGCGGAAAATCTCTTCCCGAAGAGTTCCATTTTCGCCATGAAGGCCACCGTCCTGGGCACGGCACACCCCAATACCGGAGGATCGAGTTCGGAGATGTGATTGCAGGCTATAATCACCCCCCCCTTCCTGGGAACCCTTTCCGCTCCAGTCACCCTGAGGCCGAACAGGGTATGCCAGACTTTCCTGCCGTAGTATTGAATCCTGGCTCTCACCGCGGCCGTCATGGGCATCATCCGACACGCTCCCTGAAAAGCCTGATCACTTCGTCGGTCTGTTCCCGTATAGTCATCAGGGTCGAATCCAGCATTACGGCACCGGGAGCCATTCTGAGCGGGCTGTCTTTCCTGTCCCTGTCTCTGCGATCCCTTATCAACTGGGACCTGAGCAGCGCGTCGAAATCAGGCTTATCGCCTTTTCTTTTCAACTCGAGCCATCGTCTCACGACCCTTATGGCTACATCGGCCACCACGTAGACTTTAAGGTCCGCATCGGGAAACACAACCGTGCCCATGTCCCTGCCTTCCGCGACCGTATCGTGCTTCTCGCCGAAGGATCTTTGCAATGAAACCATTACCCTGCGAAGCGGTGCCCCGGAAGATATCCTGCTTGCCGCCTCGGCGATCTCCGGAGTTCTTATCAGGCCGGATACGTCTTCCCCGTCCAGGAACACGCGGACTCCGTCCATGTCTATGGAATGACGCCTGACGATGGACGCCGCCAAATTCGGATCTTCGAATGGGATTCCCTCCCTGGAAAGCAGGAGGGCGGCGGCCCTGTACATGGCCCCCGTGTCGAGATATGAAAAGCCCAATCTTTCCGCCGCCAGCTTGGCCGTCGTACTTTTGCCGGAAGCGGCGGGCCCGTCTATGGCAATGATTCTAGTCAGGCAAGGTCACACCCTTTCGTTGGAATTGGTCGGGAATATTCCACCGTATGTGGTTCGAGTCAAGGTACCTTCGAGGCGTCCAATCCGGCCGACTTCCGTAAGGCGGCCAATTCCAACCGGTCCAGGATGCGATAGGCGCCCCTCTTTACACCTGAGAGGGTTATCGGACCGTACCGTGTTCTTTCCAGGGAGAATACGCGGATTCCGCACGCGCTGCACAACCGTCTGACCTCGCGGTGCCTGCCGGTGCTAAGCACCACGGCAATAGTCCTGTCTCCCGTTCTGCGCACCGAAATGGGTTTGGAAAACTCGCCGGGAGCTATTTCAGCCCCCTTTCTCATTCTGAGCAATTCCTCCCGGGTCGGAGGAGAGGCGAGGCGGATCACGTATTTCCGTTCCACGCCCCAGGACGGGTGAGTCAATCTGTTCACCAGTTCCCCGTCGTTGCTCAGGAGCAGGAGTCCTCCCGTGTTAACGTCCAGGCGGCCTACCGGAACCACCCCCGGAGGCATACCTACCATTAACTCCGCCACGGTCCTGATTTTGCCTCCGACGGCAAAGGTCGTCTCGTATCCCACGGGCTTGTTCAGAACGGCAGTTACCTGGGGAGGGAGTTTTATCACCTTATTCCTGAAGGTGACCCTGTCATTAATCCCCACCCTGAAACCGGGTTCCGTAACGGGGATTCCGTTCACCCTGACCAGACCGCGTCTTATCAGGTCGTCGCTTTTTCTCCGGGAAGCCGTTCCGGCCCGTGCGAGAAACCTGTTCAGTCTCAAGGTCCGGTCTTCCCCTTGTTCCCGAACAGGTCTCTTTCTTCCAGTTCGGAGGGACCGGCCGAGAGCAGTTCGGCTATTTCCTCGTGTCTTGGAAGGTGATCCAGGCTGGAAAGACCGAAATACTCCAGGAATTTATCCGTGGTGGAATAAAGAAGGGGACGTCCCGGTGTTTCCATTCTGCCTGAAATCCTGATGAGTTCCCGTTCGAGCAGGGTTCCTACGGCGCTGTCGCAGTTCACGCCACGAATGGATTCGACGGTCATCCTGGTACAGGGCTGGCTGTAAGCTACGACCGCCAGGGTTTCCAAAGCCGCCCTGGAGAGTTTGCCCGGCCTCCTTCCTTCAAAAAGCCTGGAAACCACATCACCCAGTTCCCGGAGGGTGGCTATCCTGAAACCGCCCGCCACTTCTATGACCCCTATCGCGTGATGCTGTTCCTTGAAGGCTCTGTCCACCCTGTCCAGCGCCTGGTGAATCGAATCTTCCCCACTGCCGGTCAACCCGCACAGCCTGTCGATACTCAGCGGCGATTCCGCGGCGAACAGCAGGGCCTCGATCTCCCTGGCCAATCTATCGAGAATCAACACTCCACCTTTCCGTGCGTTCCAGTATTATGTCCGAAAACGGGTACCTCTGTTGAACCTTTATCCATCCTCTTTTAACCAGTTCCAACACCGTGACGAAATAGGACACCACCTTCTCGGGAACCGGCTCAGGCCCCACGACTTCCCAGAAATCGACTTTCGAATCCTCAGGTATCCTGTTCGCAAGGACGGATATGCACTCGCCCGTGGTCATCGTGGTTCTACGTATGACCTGGGAGGGTGGTTCGTCAGCCTCGCGGGACAAATCGTTCAACGCTTTCAATAGGTCCATCAGGCAACCCCGGTCTTTCCGGATGCTCTCTCCGGCATCCTCCGACCACCTTTCCCGCTCCCCCCAGGACATGTAGACCTCGGACCATATCTCCTCGTTTTTCCTGAACTCCTCGGCTATTTCCCTGAAAGTCCTGTAAAGAATTAGTTGACGCCTGAGCCTGGCGCCGGGGTCAGCTTCTTCCTCCGCGGAGCCGTGTCTCGGGAGCAGTGCCCTGCTCTTCATCCTGGTAAGCGTCGCCGCCATAACCAGGTATTCGCCGGCGATATCCAGGTCCAGTTCCTCCGCCATCCTTATATATCGGCAATACTGGTCGGCCACATGCGCCATAGGTATCTCGTAGATGTCTATTTCGTCACGCTTTATCAGGTAAAGCAGGAGGTCCAGCGGTCCCTCGAATGACTCCAGTTCTATCCTGCAACTCAGGTTTTCCATGCTCCTTGTCACGAGATGTAACCGAACTCGGCCAGATCCGTCGGCCTGTCGGGCCACGATTCCCTTACCTTGACCCAGAGATCCAGGTACAACGGCCTTTCCATCAAGGACGAAGCGCTCTTCGTGGCGATTTCCGATATCTGCTGCAACATGGAACCCTTCTTGCCTATCACCACTCCCTTATTGGAATGGCGGGATACGTAGAGGTTGGCCCTGACGTACCTCTTCCCGTCCCTGATCGAAAACTCCTCCACCTGTACCGCGGTGGTCGCCGCTATCTCCTCCGGCAGAACACGGAACAGACCATACCTGATTCTCTCGGACACCAGGAACCTCTCCGAATGCGGGCTCAGGCATTTCCTGGGAAAGATCGGTCCGGACCGGGCTTCCAGGCTGCCTGCGATCACATTCTTAAGCTTGTCTATCCCCTGGTTCGAAAGTGGACATACCGGGACTATGCCGCTACAGTTCATACCGGTGAAAACCTGGTTGACCAGTGCGCCGTGCAGGGAAGCCGGAAAATGATCCACGAAAGTGGGGACGACTATCACCGGGGCTGCACCGGCCTCGTTCATGAATCTCGACACGCAAAGCGAACTCATCTGCTCCGACAGTTTCCTGGAATTCAGAGTAAGACAATAGGCGTCGGGCTTCCACTTGTCCATCCAGGATATTCCGTTTTCCAGCGGAGGCGTATCCACCACGCAAATCTGCACGTCACCCTCATCCAGTATGCCGGCTATCGTCGTCATCGTTACCCCGGGATACCGGTGCGAGGGAGAAATGTTCACACCCACCAACGCATTAAGCAAGGCGGACTTGCCGGAATTCACCGGACCGGCGACCAGCAGGTATCCCGACCTGATGACGTTCACACCATCATGCATCGCTCCGGCGCTCACATCCGCTCTCCTTCCGACTTATCGATCATTGTGGAGTCTTCCGCGACTGCCGTGCTGTCTACGGGAGGAGTTCCCGCAACCGCCATGAAATCCCCGGAGGCGTTCCCGAAATACAGGGTTCCTCCCGCCAGGAGCGGTGCCGTTCCCGCGTAACCACCCATATCCAGCGAATCCACCTTTTCTCCGGTATATCCGTCCAGCACGTGCAATTCCCGGTCATCACAGGCAACGTACAGGAAACGTTCGCCGATAGCCGGCGGAAGCTGGACCCAGTTCTCGAACCGCTGCACCCAGGCGATTCCACCCGTGACCGCGTCGAGGCAAACCATGGTAGCATCGTTGGTTCCGACGAAAACCTTCCCTCCCGAGATCACGGGCCTCGCCAGTACACACCTTCCCGGCGTATCCACTACGTCCCGCTCCCAGATCACCGCTCCGTCCAGGAGGTCGTACTTCCTTACCACACCTCCGGAATACGCAACGTATACGGCTTCACCGTCCGCCGACGGCGGTGAGGACTGACCGGGACCCCTCAGCTTCCAGAGCACGCTTCCGGTTCCGTCCAGAACTGCCGTCACACCGGATTCCGACGTAAACACCGCTAAAGAACCGACGACGGCCGGACCCAACACTATTCCGTCCAGGCTCGCGCTCCATACCGGTTCTCCGTCATCCCGAGCGAGGGCGCAAATCTTTCCCCTGGAATTCCCCGAGAGAATCAGGCTGTCGATCATTATCCCCACATCAGCGAAAACGTGATATCCCAATCCGGCCGACCAGGCAAGGATACCGGTGTTCCGGTCGAGGGCATACACGTACCCGTCCTGGCCGCCGAAGAATACCATGTTTGAATCAACCGCCGGTTCTCCGCATATACCGCACGACGTTCCGAAAGACCATAACACGGAACCGTCGGAAGCATCCACCGCCCTCATGTAACCGTCGTTCCCACCGAAATAAAGCACGCCGTCCACCAAGGCCGGCGAAGAAAAAAACTCCCTGTGATTCTCCGACTCCACGTGCCAGAGGATTTCGAAGGGAGAGACCACGTCTTCCCCCGACCCGACGTCGCCGCAGGGTCCTCCCCTCGCCTGCAGCCATTGCCCCGGAACAGTCGATACCGGTTCCGGCAGTGATTCCGGAAGAACCCGTGTTTCCATCAATTCCGACGTATCGATCACAGCCGGCATGATTTCAGGTTCCCTTTCCACTCCGGTATCGTAGCGAAAAAGCACCGACACCAGTAAAAGGGCCACGACGGCGGCCACAAGATTCACGGCGATGACACCGGTGCCGCTAACGTCACCACGGGTCACGCCCGCATCTTCCTTAGCCCCGGCCTTGACCTCGTTCACTTATGAACCGCCTTTCTCCACCGATCGGATCTCCCGTTCAGTATATCACCACCGGGGCCCCCACGGGAAGAACCCTGTAAAGAGCTTCCAGGTCCGATTTCCCTATCCGTATGCAACCATGACTCACGTTTCTGCCCAGGCCCACGCCGTAGTGTATCAGGATTCCGCCTCCCAGGTCCAGTTTATACGAACCCAGCGCGCCCGGAACCTTCTTGACCAGCAACCGCTGGGCGGCATCCAGCGAATCGTTGTAAAACGCTATCTGCTCTTCCCATGTCAGGGTATCAGGGATCGCGATGAATTCGTCGGGCTCGGGAGGAACCATGTCCATCTCCTCCCAGAACCAGTCAGGCCTGTACCAGTAAGGCTTCTCATCCTTCTTGACGACATATCTCAAACCCCTGGGAGTGGAAAAATTCCAAACCCGCCCACTGTCGTTAGCGGTCCAGCCCTTGCCGGTAGCGCAATACCCTGATCTTACCAGCAGTTCGGTTCCGTTCCATAGTCTCCGCCTGAGGTGGAACCTGTTCTGGTAAGTATCTATCAACAGGTAATATCCAACGTAGTTGCTCCTGAGTTCCATCATGGATGCGTACGCCGCCAGGGAATCCAGTTTCCACTTCAAATCTTCGAGAGAATCGCACCTCCCTGAAAATGCCCTCACCAGACCGACCAGCGTGTCTCGTTCGGATTTAACCTGCTCCAGTTGCAACTGCAAGTGCCGGCATTCGGTTCCGATAAGGAGCAGTTGCCGGGAAAGCCGATCCACGGTGAAAAGACTGATCCCCAAAGCCGTTACCAGTACGCTCACAAGCACTGCGAAGGGGAAACCGTGATATTTCATTAAATACCGTTCAAATCACGGGGTCACTCACCAACGTCCGCCTCGTGGGCCAAACGGCGCTGCTGCCCCTGATATCCACATGTACGAAAGGACCGTGCGAAGGAATCCACCTGTATGCGGAGGCCCCGCCGGTAACCACCCTCCCTTCGGCTTCCAGGGTACGAACGATTTCCACCAGGTACTCTCCGTCATAAACGTCTACTCTTTTATTCCTGTCTATATCGTCCATCAGATCGTTGGGAGGCCATCCCTCTATCCATATATCAGCCGCCTGCCCGTAAAGATGAAGGCTCTCCCTGGTCTCGTTGCCTATGGCCGCATTATATGCGGGTGTTCTGAAACCGCTTATGCTATGCACATCGGTCGCTTTCGGGTAGACTTCCTTCAATGCATCGAGGAGCACTTCCATTTTGTCGGCCAGTCTCAGGTCCAGGGCCATGTATTGGGGAAACTCGCCTTCCACGTGACATAGAAAATCCGATACCGCCAGGTGAGTCGTCAACCTGGTACCCATGTCCTCGGCGCGGATTTCCACGAAATAATCCGGTTTCTTCTCCATTCCGTCACCATCACCATACGACCCTATGGGAAAAGAATTCAGCGAGGTGGTCCTCCACCTGCATGTCTCCACGGGGACAATGACGGCATAACTCATGCAGTCTTCTCCCGTCGTGACATCCATGTGGAAGATTCCGTGGCTCCGTGGAGCTCTCCAGTCGAAAGAATCACCGCATCCTCTTTCGGGATTTCCGGCATCCACAACCCATTCGCACTCGCGGCCTCCAAGAGAGAAGGAAACCGAATCACCGGGCATTACCACGAAGGCCATCCGATTCTCGGGCAAGGGATCGCCGTCGATTTCCAGGTTGAACGGGAAGGCCTCGACAGCGGGATCCTCGGCAGTCGAAAAAATCATCGCCCAAATTACGAGACCGAGCATCTACAATTCCTCTTCATTCGATGCCAGCAGAATTCCGCCGGCGCTACGTTCCGCCGGACTCGTAACGACCTTCCGTCCTTTTACGGAAAGTCTTCCCGCGCAATGCAATTTCACCGCCATGGGATAAGCAACGTGTTCCTGCTCCAGTATCCTTGCCGACAGGCTTTCCCTGTCGTCGTCGTCGAATACCGGAACCGTACGCTGGAGTATCACGGGACCCGTGTCTACCCCTTCATCCACGTAATGAACCGTGCAACCGGTCACCTTGACTCCGTATTCCAGGGCCTGACCTTGCGCATCCAGCCCCGGAAACGACGGCAGCAGCGAGGGATGAATGTTCATTACGGATCCACTGAATTCCCTGAGTATGGGCCCCTTCAGAATTCTCATGAGTCCCGCCAGGCAGACCAGCCCGATTCCCCTCTCCTTCATCGCAGCCGCCCAGCGTTCCTCGTGTACCGGGTCGAATCTGGTCCTATACTCTCCCGGGAAAAGGTACATACCCTCAACGCCCAGTTTCCCCGCCTTTTCAAGAGCCGGAGCATTCGGGTTGTCTGTTATCAGCAGCGATACGACTCCCCTACCGGTCTCTTCCCTGCAGAGAGCTTCGAAATTCGAACCTCTTCCCGATACCAGCACGGCCACTTTTACATTTTCATCCCCGCCTTCGCCGGGTACGGTAATCATCGTCACCTTTCCTCCCTTTCCTCCGGGACGGGAACATTGTCCTCGAAGGCCCAGGTCACGCCGAAGGAATAACTTCTCAAGTCATCAACCGCATCTTCGATTGCAAAGATGAAAGCAAAGCTCTCAAGTGTAAACACCGATATGATATCCAGCGTTCCCGAGAGGTAATCTCCGCTGCGGCGCATGTTACACGAAACTCCCCCATGAATACGTCCTTCTTCTCCCCACGGAACCGATGGGAGGAAGTTCCCGGTAAAATCAAGGGTGTCACCGGTCAGGAACACACCGGCTCCGGCCCTGCCCAGTCTACCTGACGAGGAAGCCTCCACCCCCCAGGAGGTCGAATCCGTCGCCGAAAAAAGAAAAGCGTCGATGGGACCGGCTCCCACCGTCGCGAAAACACCGGCATCTTCCCCCGGCGGCATGACCATCCCTCCCTGCATTCTCAGGAAACCCGGATGCGCCGTCAATCCCGCGGTATAACCCGGTTTCCACGGGTCGTCGTCATGGAGCACATCTCCCCTTGCAATCAGCATCATACCCGGCAACGGAATCTCCACCTTCAAATGCCCCTGAAACGTCCCTGACGTATCATCCTCCAGGGAAAATGCAGCTGCCGCCGTCACCCGCGAAGCACCGATAGCGGCATTGTGCGTCGCCGCAGCCTCCCAGTACCTTCCGCCCCGGTGGAAATGCGCGAAAGCCATCCTGACCATGGAAGAACCCGGAGTCCAGGCGTTCCATATGGCATAGCCGTTTTCGTCTCCCCTCCAACCGGCTCCTCCCGCCTCCAGTTCTCCATGCTTCAGCACGAGCCTCTGCCTCCCCGCGGTGTCCTCCCTGGTCATACTCATATCCAGGGCAAACAACCCGGCCACCGGTCTGCGCAGG
>JAMOUX010000006.1 GCA_027067855.1 Candidatus Fermentibacteraceae bacterium | reverse complement strand
TTTTTACGGCAAGGAAGTTGGTCCATATACCCACGGTGCCGGAAAGCGTGATTTTGCAACCCCAGTCCACCCACCGTACCCCGGGCATGAGGTAACCGGTAACCGTGAACAGGCACCATCCCGCCGGCAGGACCCTGAGAAGCAAGTTTCTCCATATCTTTATCATCTGAAACGGTATCCTTTCGGTACAGGAACCTGATAGCCGGGGTTTCCGGATTTGTCAATAGCAGGAATCACGCAGTCATATCACGAAAGGCCACGTACGGTACTTACGACACGGTTTACCGAACGTCATCCCGGAAATCAAAGAGATCGAAAGTTCAAAGAACCGGGGGAAATTCCGCACCCGCGGGGCCGGGAACCGCGACTTCCGGCAGGCCTGCCGACCCTGCCGCTTACGATTGCCGGAAACCCCGGAACAACCTGCCGATGCAACCCGCCATCTCCGGCGAAACGCGGTTAAACTTCGCCCGGGAGATGGCGGGACCTGAACAGTCGGCTCGCCGTTACTCGGTTCTCCGTATCAGGTGGTAGCCAAAGGGCGTTTCCACTATCCCGGAGGTCTCCCCCACCTCCAGATCGAAGGCCGCATCCTCAAAAGCCGGGGTCATGACATGCCTCGAAAACGGTCCCAGATCTCCGCCGTTCATCCCCGAGGGACAATCGGAATACTTCTCCGCCGCTTCGGCGAAAGTGAGTGTTCCACTGGACAGGCTGTCCCGGATGGATTCCACGAGTTCAAGAGCTTCCTCCCTGCTCCTGGCGACGGTGCTCCTTTCGGCTCCCTGCCAGGCTATAAGAATGTGGCTCACCCTGATGGCAGGTTCACGATATACCACGTGGAATCCGTACTCCGTCTCGAACACGTCGGAAAAGGTTCCCTCGGGCATGTTGAAAACCACATCCTCGAATTCCGGAACCATCTGCCCCTTCTGGAAACCGCCGAGGAATCCCCCCTGCCGGGAAGACGGACACGAAGAATATTTCCCGGCGGCTTCCTCGAAGGTAAGTAATCCTTTTTCGATACTGTCCGCCACGGAACTCAACAGTTCGAAGGCGCTGTCCCGTTCCATGGCGTCGGGAGGGGCCTGGGTACACCCTTCGAAGGGAATGAGTATGTGCGAGGCGTACACCATCTCGGGAGCCTCCGGAATTGCCTCGTCCGCCGTCGAACCGCCCGCGGAAACATCCGCGGCGGGTTCTTCCGTGCCACCGTCGGCCGCGTCGTTTCCGCCGCCCCCGCAGGACGCCGCAACCAGCGCCAGCACCATGTAAACGCGGTAGTGGAGTTTGAATTTCATGTTACTTCCCTTCGACCAGTCTTATCGTTTCCCTGGCTATCATCAATTCCTCGTTGGTCGGAATTACCAGAACCTTCACCCTGCTTCCGGGGGCTGAAATATCTCTTTGAAGACCCTTGAAATCATTGACATCCGCGTTGATATATACTCCCAGAACTTCAAGGCCCTTACATATTCTCTCGCGCATCTGCGGACCGTTCTCCCCGACACCCGCCGTAAAAACGACGGCATCCAACGCTCCCATGGTAACGGCGTACGCCCCTATATATTTCCTGACGCTGGAAGCATACATGTCCAGCGCCAGCTTTGCCCGCTCGTGGCCCTGCTCGGCGGCATCCTCAACATCCCTCTGATCACTGGAAATTCCCGAAATACCGGCGACTCCGCTTTTCTTGTATACCATATCCTTGATATCCCCGACCGAGTACCCGTGGTTCTCCATAAGGTCTATCAGTATCGCCGAATCCACATCTCCGCTCCGGGTACCCATCATCACACCGCATGCGGTGCCGTACCCGAGGCTGGTGTCCATACTCTTTCCATGCCTGACCGCCGCCAGGCTGCTCCCGTTCCCCAGGTGACAGGTGACTATGCAGAGTTCCTCGATCGGTTTACCCAGCATCTTCGCCGCCTGCTGGGCGACATACTGGTGAGATGGACCGTGAAATCCGAACCGCCTCATCCGTTTTTCTTCGAATATTTCGTAGGGCAGGCCGTAAATGTACGATACGGGAGGCATGGTCTGATGGAAAGCGGTATCGAAAACCGCGACGTTCGTAACCCCGGGCAGGGTTTCCATAGCGGCCCTTATACCCTGAAGGTTGTGAGGATTGTGAAGCGGCGCCATGAAACTGCAATCTTCTATACCCTGCATAACCTCATCATCAACGATTACGGACGCCGTGAACTTTTCTCCCCCGTGCACCACCCTGTGTCCCACTGCTGCTATTTCATCGTAATTATCGAGCGGTCCGTACTCGGGATGGGTAAGAATTCTGAGAACGAAGGCCAGACCCTTCCTGTGATCGGTTATGGGCTCTTCCCATATCATCTTGCCCGATGGGGTCTTGAACTTTATCCGCCCCTGGGGCAACCCTATCCTCTCCAGTAAACCTTCGGCAAGCTGTTCTTCGTTCTCCATGTTCATCAGTTTGAACTTTATTGAAGAGCTGCCGCTGTTTATAACGAGTATCTTCATCCAGAACCTCCATGAATGTTTAGTGGCTTTCCGCGGTCATCACGGTGCACGATACAACGCCGATGAAGTTTGGAAGATACTTTTATTCGGTCTTCCGAACAAGCCGGCCCCGGCGTTCGGAGAGAATGTTTTTACGTTCCTCGGCATCCCTGGACGACTCCACCTGGATTACGGCCATAAGGAAAGCCCAGAGCGTTGTAAACCTGTAGTTCGTAAGGACCGACGCGAAACCGGAAGCGAAAAGAAGCATTATCACGGCACAGAAAATCCCCAGTGCGATTCCGGCCCTCTCCCTGTTCTCAGTCCTCACGAAGAGCCCGGCCGCTTTCCACAACGTCACCAGGAACATGGACATGAATACCACCACGCCCACCAGGCCCATGTTCAGAAGCAACTGGAAGTAGGAACCGTCAACATAGTAAACGGTCATGACCGAGCCTATGTCGGGCCTGTAGGATGTATACGTGGCACCGAGTCCCCTCCCCAGAAGGAGGCTCTTGCCGTGCTGATTTCCAAGTATCGCACTCCACGCCAGGAGCCTCGCCAAAGTCGACTCGCTGGTGGTGAAACTGCTCGTTTCGCTGGTTCTGCTGGCTATGTTTCCCGCGGTCAGGATACCCGTTACTGAAACGGAAAATATTATAAGCACCACCAGGAAAGCCGAGACCGTGACGGACACGAGCAGCTTCTTCCCCATCTTCACCCTGTCTTTCTTCCTGAAGAGGTTAAGTATCCATCCCGAAGCCATGGCAAGGATGAACCCTCCCCATATGCCCCTGGTCTGCGAAAGCACCAGGGCTATCCCCATAAACACCAACCCCGGGATGACGAACAACAGCGGAGGCCGATTCCTCCAGTCCTTCCACAACCTTCCCAGGAACATCAACATGACCGCCACTATGGCGTTGGGCTGCCTGGTGGCCACTCTCACACCCGTAGTTTCCCTTATGTAGACCTCTTCCCCGGTCCTGGTGTAACCTTTCACGGCATACACGATTCCACCGACCACGGCGGCGGCGAGAAGCGTTCTCCAGATCAGGACGAAGTTCCGCCTGTCGGACAGTACCGCAAGCAGCGGGAAATACATCACGTAGTGACCGTACGGAAGCAACTGGTAGGAAATGTTGAGCATCTCGTTGCCGGAAGCCCTGCCCACATAGGCGGAGTAGCAGAAGACACCCAGAAACGCCAGGACGAGATATCCCTGGATGCCGATGGAAATTTTCCTCATCGATCCGTCCGGAAGCGTAAGAAGCCACAAGGCCAGGAACAGGAAGAGAAGGGCGTCGTCGATTCTCACCGGAAGAATTCCGACCTGCAGGCTCAAGCAGCTCAACTGGGTCATGGTGAACACCACCTGCAAAGCGAAGACAGCGGCGAGCACTCTCGCCGGTGATCCGACGAGCAGGATCAGCACCATGGGAATGGCGACCAGCGCAGCGCCCAGGAAGAATCGCTCGGAAAGCATCGAAACGAGCAGAATCAGGAATATGGTTATAAACCCTACGACAACAATCCTGGATCTCGGCCCGCTTCCGGCCACGCCGCCAGGCCCCGGAACAGTCGGGATATTCAGGTGTTTCCTCCCTCTTGCCTCAAACGGTCCACCAGGCCGGAAACGAGATCGGCCAGCCATTCGAGGAACTCGCCATCCTTCACGGAAAAACCCGATAACCGGTGAGAATCCAGGTCTATCTCACCCACCAGGCATCCCCCGTGAAACACCGGCACCACTATTTCCGACTTCACGAGAGGACTGCATGACAGGTAATTCTCCTCCCCGGCCACGTCTTCTATTATGAACGTTTCAAGTTTCGACGCGGCCCGGCCGCATATGCCCTTTCCGAAAGCGATCCTCACGTGCCCGGTCGGTTCCCCGGCGAACGGCCCCAGGAACAACTCGGAACCTTTTTCGGGATCAACAAGGTAGATACCCGCCCAATCGCACGTCGGCATGTTCTCTGAAATGTAGTCGCAAACCTCCTGAAGCGCCGTCGCCGGATCCGGTTCCTTCAGCACCTTGCGCTCCAGGATCCGCTTCCACCCGGAGTAAATCTCTTCCTCATCCATCAATCCGGCACCAGTCCGCCTTCACTACATGGGAAATCGTGACCGATCCCGCGGCAACCGGTTTTTTCTTCCTGCATACATCCGGAAAAGCGCCGTTTCCCATAAAACCGTCATACCCGGAAACGGTGAAGACCACGAGCCCTTGCGATTTCTTCACCCACGGCCCCCGACGAGCCCGGGGATCTCGCTCGGGGAACATGTAAGTCTCTCGCCCGTGGCCATGTTCTTCAGCGTCACCTTCCCGCTCTCCACTTCTTCCGGCCCGATGACCACCACGAAGGGAACGGATTTCCTATTCGCTATGCCGAGTTGCTTCGAAATGCTTTTTCCGGTGACGTCCATCTCGACGTAAACCCCGGTGTCACGGAGGGTTTCCGCGAGTTCCAGGGCGAAAGCCCTCTGCTCTCCGGAATACACGGCGATGAAAACATCGGCGGAATGACCTTCCAGAACCCTCTGCGGGATCAAGCCGTAGGTTTCCAGGAACAGCCTCACCGTAAGAAGACCCAGTCCGAAACCCACCCCGGATATCTTACCGCCTCCGAACATGGAAACCAGGTTCTCGTACCTTCCGCCGCCGCAAAGGGCCCTCCTGTTCTCCCTGCCCGTGTCCATGAGTTCGAACACTATACCGGTGTAGTAGTCCAGACCCCTCACCACGCTTCCCTCGAACCTTGCCTCCCGGATACCGGCGGACCGAAGCATGGATTCGAATTCCAGGAGTTCCGAGTACTCCACGGTATCCCCGGCCACCTTCTTCATCCACTCCGATTGCAGGTCGGTGCACGAGGCGAATTCGAGTACGTCCCGGGCTCCCGGTATCCCTTCGAGTTTTCCGAGGGCCCAGTTCCTCCATGCCTCCGGGTCCATCTTGTCCTTCTTGTCCATCACCGAAAACGCCCCGGCGGTCTGCGCCTCGTCCAGGCCTATCCTCTCCAGCACAGCCGAGGCCAGTTTCCTGTTGGAATACCTTATCGTGTAAAGGTTCTCCCCTACCCCCAGGCTCTTCATTATCCTGCGCAGGACCAGGAACAACTCGAGATCGGCTTCCATGCCGTCCACTCCCAGAATGTCCAGGTTGAACTGCAGGAACTCCCTGGCCCTTCCCCGCTGGGGCCTCTCGTACCTGAAGCAGACCGGAAACGACATCCACCGGACCGGAAACACCAACTCTCCGGCCCCTGAAACCATCCTCGCCAGCGAAGGAGTCAATTCCGGCCTCAGTATGAGCTTCCTGCCGCTCTTGTCCGTGAAGTTGTAGCTCTGCTCCACGGCGAGTTCGTTCCCGGACTTGGCGGTGAAAAGTTCCAGGGGTTCCAGGATAGGCGCTTCGTACTCTTCGAAGCCGTAAGCCTTTCCGGCTTCAGCCAGCTTACCCGTAAGGTAGTTTTCCACCCTTTTCTCGTCCGGCAGAAGCTGGCGCA
This sequence comes from Candidatus Fermentibacteraceae bacterium, assembly GCA_027067855.1. Classification (GTDB taxonomy): domain Bacteria; phylum Fermentibacterota; class Fermentibacteria; order Fermentibacterales; family JCC-6; genus Aegiribacteria. The sequence continues at coordinate 8,290 of JAMOUX010000006.1, read as the reverse complement.
TGCCCTTGAGAGGTTTTCTGTTCAGTGTCATCATTCTCCAATGGCTGGTTTACAACCTGGATATTCTGCAGAAACACCGTGGAAAATTCAACCCCGGCGGGTTTTGACTTTTCCCCGGTAAGTCCCATATTTTTAGTGCAATCGGGGAAAGGATCCGGATGAAAAGGATATTTGCGGCGGTCGTCGTTACCGCATTGATGATCGCCTGGACGGGATGCGGCGAAAACCCCTTCTCTCCCGACGGATGGAAGGTGAAGAAGAAGGACGGGTTCACCCTGCACTGGAGGGTGGTGGGTTCCGACCTCGAGGCGAAACTGGAAGGTCCTTCCACCGGGTGGGTGGCGGTGGGCTTCGCCGGTTCCTACCTGATGCACGACGCGAACATCATAATAGGCGCCGTTACCGGTTCTTCCGTGAATATCAGGGACGACTTCGGAATAAACGACAAGACCCACGTATCCGATACTTCGCTCCAGGGAGGGAAGCAGAATGTATCGAACAAGTCCGGGGAAGAAGGTTCCGGAACCACGACGATACATTTCACCATACCGCTGAACTCCGGCGACCTGTACGACAACGTGCTCTCGCAGGGCAAAACCTACAACGTGGTATTCATATGCGGAGATGACGGCGACGACGATCCGGATTCGGACTACAAACAAATATCCGCCACCTCGATCACCATCTGAAATGGAACAAGATATGAACTTCCCTTTTGTTGAGATCACTCCCGCTGAAATCCCGGGCAACGTCTTCAAAATGATGGCCGGGGACTGGTTCCTCCTCACCGCCGGCGCACCTGCCGGGGATTTCAATACCATGACGGCCGCTTGGGGCGCCCTGGGTGTACTCTGGAACCGGGAAGTCTCCTTCGTCTTCGTGCGGCCCCAGCGGTATACCTGGAATTACATGGAGAAGAACCGGCGTTACACGATGAGCTTCTTCGATGAAAAGTACCGGAAAGCCCTGGAATACTGCGGCTCGCACTCCGGCCGAGACGTGGACAAAACCGGGGAGACGGGATTGACTCCGTTCGAACCCGGCAAGGGAACCACGGCCTTCCTGGAGGCGAAGCTGGTGCTGGTCTGCCGCAAACTCTATCACCAGGACATCGACTCTTCACGCTTCGCCGAGGGCTGGATAGATGAACTCTACCCGGAAAAGGGTTATCACCGCATGTACGTGGGAGCAATCGAAAAAGTACTTCTAAGAAAGGATTGATCCCGAGCCGCGGTCCGGTTCCGAATTCCCCACAATCATTCTCATCAAGGAGCTTTCATGAGCATAGACGTAATTCCGGTACGGAACCGGAAAATGATGAAGAAGTTCATCAGGCTTCCATACCGCCTGTACGGGAACGATCCCAACTGGGTCCCCCCTCTTATCCGCCAGGAGAAGGCCCATTTCGACGAGAAAGTCAACCCCGCTTTCCGCTACTGCAGGACCCGATTTTTCCTGGCCGTCGAAAACGGACGGACAGTGGGCCGCGTAGCGGCCATAGTGAATGAGAGATACCTGGAGAAGACCGGGAGAAAATGCGGAAGGTTCGGCTGGTTCGAATGCGAAGAGAACGGAAAAGCGGCGGAAATGCTCCTTAGTTCCATGGAGGAATGGCTGGCCGGGATGGGCATGAACGAGGTTTCAGGCCCCATGGGTTTCACCGACAACGACACGACCGGGTTCCTGGTGCAGGGCTTCGACGAACTTCCTACAATAGCCGGAAGCTATACCCCTTCCTGGTACAACGAACTGGTAACCGGCCTTGGTTACTCCAAGGAAGTCGACTACGTGGAATACAGGATAAAGGTTCCGGAGAACATCCCGGAAAGGCTGGAGAGACTGGCGTCCCTGGTAGCCCGGAGAAGCCGGGTAAGGGTATTCAATGAAAAGAGTTCCAGGGCGATGTCCAGAAAATGGGGCCGCCAGATATTCGAAGTGCTGAACGAAGCCTACGGCGACCTGTACGGAACCACCGTCCTGGACGATGACGAGGTAGACTACTACATAAACGCCTACCTGGGCCAGGTTGACCCAGAGTTCATCAAGCTCGCCGTCAGCGACGACCGCCTGGTGGGATTCATAATAGCTATGCCTAATCTCTCCCGGGCCTTCCGGAAGGCCCGCGGCAGGCTTTTGCCCGTCGGGTTCATCCACATCCTGAGAGAAATGAAGACCAGCAGGGTCCTGGATTTCTACCTCGCCGGCATCCGCCCGGAATATCGGGGCAAAGGAATAGACGTACTGATGAGCTTCGAGATGATCAAATCGGCCATGAATCGCGGTATCGAGTTCGCCGAAAGCAACCACGAGCTGGAGGACAACAAAAAGATACGGGCGATGTGGAAAGAGTACGACAAAAGACTTCACAAGCGCGTGCGGGTGTATAACAAGCAGCTCCGCCGATAACCCCGGCCGTCCGGTATTGACGGATTCGAAACCCTTCTTATATTACCGTACGTTCAATTGAAGGGTTAGTGCAATGACTAATGATACAACTGAAGAAAAAATCGCCGCATTGATGAAGGCCTTCGTGAGCCCCACCAGGATAAGGATCATGAAACTTCTTCTTGAGGGTCCCCGGCTGGTTTCAGAACTTATGGAGACCGTGGACGTGGAACGTACGTTGCTCTCCAAGCACCTCGCGGTACTGAGGCGGGCCGGCATGGTCGAATGCGATTCCGAATGGCGTTGCCGCAGGTACCATCTGAAACGGCCGCGGCTCGTGAAAACCGTGCTCACGGCCGTGAACACGGCGGTTGATGGAGGAGAAAATGAGTCTGATTGAAATAGGAAGCATCGAAGAATTCGACGAAAAGACTTCCGGCAACGATTCGCCGGTGGTGGTGGGTTTCTTCGGGGCGTTTTCGAAAGTATCCCGGGAAGCCGAGGATTCTTTCAGGAAGTTCGCGGCGGAGAATCCCGACATTCCATGTTTATACGTCGATGTAACAAAGGTCAGGGGCCTGCACAAACGGTACGGAATCACGGGGGTTCCCACCGTAATAGGCCTTTCCGGGAGCAGGGTGACCCGCAAGATTTCCGGGAAACAAAGCCCCGATTACTACTTCAATGCCTTCGTCAAGTCATCCACCGGAACATCTTCGGCATCGGGCAAGCCTGCTTTCCCGCCGGTGACCGTTTGGGTAAGCGATACGTGCCCGTGGTGTTCCAGGGTCAAATCCTACCTGCGGAAACTCCGTGTCCCCTTCCGCGAGGTGAATGTTTCCAGGAACCCCTCGGAAGCCGAAGCGTTACGGGCACGCACGGGACAGATCGGTGTTCCCCAGTTGCAGATAGGCGGTAAATTCGTGGTGGGTTTCGACAAGCCCGCCATAGACAGGTATCTCGGAATCAACAGCAGTGAGGAGTGAAACATGGACAGCAGCAACTTCCAACCCCTTCACGACCTTGTAATGCTTGCCCCGGTGCAGGCGGAAGAAACCACCGCGGGCGGCATAGTCATCCCGGATTCCGCCAAGGAATCGTCATGGGAAGGAATAGTGGTGGCCAAGGCGGCCGACGCCACAGATGAGGTAGCCATAGGTGATCGTGTTATCTACAAGGAATACTCGGGCACCGAGATAATCATCGAGGGGAAAAAGTACAGGATGGTCTCTTCCGCGGACCTTATGGCCAAGTACGTGGAAACCGACGCGATACCCGAATAACTTCCCCTCTTCCAGGCGGAGCGATGTGACTCTCCCCCCTGGTTCACATCGTTCCGCCCCCGCATACCTACCGGATCCCGCCCACCGAAACGCTTCCCGGTTGCCTCTTCGTTATTTTAAAACCCTGTTTCTGCAAATCCATGATACCTGGTCGCTCTTCCTTGTAGCGGAATTGAGTTGATACAAACGTGGTGTATCCCGTGTCGGTTACGCAACAGAACGTTATTGCGTGTGAAATATCCCGCGCCTGTGGGAAAAATGATTTATATCTTCATTCCTGATGGTTTTCTTCAGCCCGGGCATTTGTATATTGTAAAGTTGAATCAAATGGGGGAATATACTGTAGCGATAGAGGTTATGTTGGTGAGGCGGAACAAAATAGCTCCATCTATTCATATGATGGGAGGTATACCGGCGTTGAAGTTGAAAAGGATAAAAGTGTCTGCGATTATGATGAAGATGGTTTACGGGCGTCGAAATCGGGAGAGGTGGTGATGTTTATGATTACGACGCTCGTGGATACGACCCCGGCGGTTCTTGGTTACGGCGAATGATGATGCACCGTGCATCGCCCGACAATGAGCTTCGGGGAATGTTCCGCTTTGAGTGGCATAAACAATACAGAAAAAGGAGTTTGAAAAATGGCGAACCTGGTCAAAGTTGAAGGCATTGGTGAAGCCTATGCAAAGAAACTGGCGGAAGCTGGTATTTCAACAACGCAAGCATTACTGGAGAAGGGAGCGTCTCCGAAGGGACGCAAAGAGATCGCTGAGAAAACAGGCATTAGTCCCAAGTTGATCCTGACTTGGGTCAATCACGTGGATCTATTCCGGGTCAGCGGAATAGGGGAACAATACGCCGATCTGTTGGAGGCATCCGGCGTAGACACTGTTCCGGAGTTGGGACAGCGGAACGCCGCAAACCTGTACCAGAAGTTGATCAAGGTCAACCAGGAAAAGAAGCTGGTTCGACAATTGCCGTCAGAAACTCAGGTCAAGGCGTGGATAGAACAAGCCAAACAGCTTCCTCGGAAAGTCACATACTGAAAAGCCGGCGGTTTCACGGTTCTTGATCCGACAAGTTAGTGGCAGGGCCCGTATCAGTAAGGCGTTTGGCAAGCATCTGTTCAGTAAGAGGAAAAGCGGGCTAATCTTATATTAGCTTTAGAGACAATCTTTTCCCGTAACAGGCATAAAGGAGTAAAGTATTTCATTAACAAGAAAACTAGATACCGAATAGATAAAATAAGCCGAGAATTGACCTTGAAATATTAGGCCGACAAACTGCTCCACCTGGCCGCTTGCCCTGGCCCCTCTAACACAGCCGCCAACCCTCAACGCAATACTATAAAGGGCACGCATGCAGGCTCCATTCCGACTGAGTTTTTATCGCTTCAGAATTTCCTTCGGAAACCTGAACGATTCAAGATTCATGCACCTCATTCTGGTCTTCGTACTCCTCCGGCGACAGAGGGATTCTCTTCCGGCTTATACTTGACAGTAGTCGTACAGTACAATATAGGGTGAAAGTTACATGTTATTCTGCTTCAGGAATGAATGAAGACAGCGTAAAAGAAAGTTGGAAGGTAAAAAACGCATAAACTACTAACAAAACGTTTCACTCAACCGCTTTTGCTGCGCTCCATAGCGACTGGTTAGTTTTGTCACTATGCGTTAAAAACGAAAACACGAAAGAAAGGTTAAGCATGTCGATTAAAGAAAAAATTATAAAAATGGCAAAAGCAGCCGACGAGTTAACTGGTTCTGCGAGTACGAAATTTCTAATAAATCAAATGATGGGAGAATACGGCAAAATAATTAATCTGAATATTGATCATAAAAACAAAAACATTACTGCATCTATTCTACTAAAAGGGGAGAACAAGCCGGTTAACATAAAAATCAATAAATACAAAATAATAAAAGAGGGTGCTACTGCAAAAATTATTCTTGAAAATACAAAGTGCGATAGGGCGTGGATAAATGCCTTACTAAAAAATTTTGTTACAGGAAAGCCGATAGAAATCCCCGTAGATAAAATAAAATCCGTGGATAATTTTCTTGATTAAATATACAATAGATTACTGTACTGGTTTTTTACTCCACTCATGCATAAATGAGTATCGAACAATGCGCTCCACCTAACTGCTATTCCCCTGGTACTCCATAGCGGCAGGTGAGCCTGATCGTTTCGTCAGTTAGCCCAAAACAAGGAATCACTATGAAGTCACAATACAAACAAAATATCATCGACTCCGTATCTGATTTAATGAAATCTTTGAATAGCATAGAAAAGCTATCCTTGAATAATGTTAAAGATGAACAACTGATAGAATCATTTGAAAATATTCGTAAAGTTATATTCCAAGGTATTTCAGATATTAAATATCATATTGAGTTGCTGTCAACATATTAACATTAAAAAAAGATTTTATCTCGTTACGAGAGGATATATTAATTGATATAGATAATGTAACCAATATGAGTGAATTGGCTGAAATCATGCAAAAAAGAATAGGAGAAAATGGATATATCTTACAAGAAAAGATAGATTTGATAATTAAAAAGCATACAGGGAACCTATTTTCTGAAGGTAAAAGAATGTTTAAATCTTTGGAAGAGTCTCTTATTTATCACTCCAAAATGCGAGATGCACTTCTTGGCACATTATCATCAGATACGGGTAAATCTGTAATTAAGGGACTGTTGCGTACTCCAACACGAAAAATCGCAGATGCTGTTATTAAAACAAGAGATTTTTTGAAAATACCATTTAAGTTTAAACCTTGGGGTGCTGTCAAGTTCGCAAAATTTTTAAAGTCAATGCCTGTAGTTATGGAAGCTCTTCAATTAGTTGGTGGAGTGTGGTCAAAATTAAGAATGGATAAAAAACGAAATGAAATCAAGAAGGAAATGGAAGAAGCCTTCAAGGGACTAATCAAAAATCTTACACTTGAGGAATATACTAATACCTATTTCCCTTTTATATCAGAAACACGTAATGTTCTTAAAACTTTAGAAGAAAGTAAGATAGAGATTCAGGACACAATAACGAATTTAGATAAAGTAAGACAAGAAATTGACATTGAGATATTAGGTTAACAAAACGCTCCACCTGACCGCTATTCGTTGGCACTTCCTCGCTGTTGCTAAATACAGGGGTGTTTTGCTAGGGCAGTATCTGATAGCAGGAGATGATGTATCGGGTATCTCTTGGGACAGAAGAAGTGCAACAAGTAGTAGTATTGATATTAGTGAAGTTATTTCCATGGCCATAGAAGCTTGCTTCAACCTGAAGAGTGTAAATGAATATAACGACGAATAACATATCGGCAAAAGAGGTGATAAAGAGATATATCACAATAAACACTCTATACAGTTTCGCGGTTGGACTGCCCCTATCAACATATGTATTGCTAATTGTAAGCCGTGGTGTTCCAATTCATCAAGTTCCTATCTTGAAACTAGTTATGCTAGTTGTAGTTTTCCTATCTGAAATTCCGACAGGTGTTATCGGTGATTCAGTTGGTAGAGCTCGCAGTATGAGTATTTGTTTTGCGACAATGGTTCTTGGCTCTGTCATTTACTTCGTTTCAAGATCCTTGCTTATCTTTGCCATAGGGGAAGCAGTTTTGGCGATAGGTATATCATTCTATTCGGGAAGTGCACAAGCATGGCTAGTGGATTCATTACATAATATTGGATATGACAAGGATTTAACTTCTGTATTCTCTAAAGTTAATACTTATAGAATCACTGGAGCTATCATTGGTGGATTAATAGGATCAATAATAGCTTCATACTCTCTGCAGTTGTCTTGGGCTGCAGCTGCTTGCATCTTCGTAAGCTGTTTCATTTATAGTGTTTTAATGTTGCATGACGGCATTGGACTTACTGAGCATGAGAATGCAGTACCCAAACGAAGCTCAAAGCAAACGGTCAGGTACGCTTTTAAATACATCAAATCAAACAAAGCATTCAAGTATTTTCTCCTTGCTAGCATTGTATTCTCCTTTTTTAGTATGCCTTTAAATATGTTCTGGCAGCCATTTTTTAATGACATTTTCAATAGTATCTTGATGATGGGAGTTATAAATGCTCTGATTCATGTTTCGCTTGTATCAGGTAATTTGATCGGCGGCAAATATACTCTAAGTGGCGCAAAAAAAGTGATTTATCTCGGCGTATTGGTAACAGCATTGTCACTTGTTGCAATATACTTTACAAGAAGTGCCCTGGTTATTCTGATTCTTTTTCTCATACATGAGATAGGTAGGGGTATTCTCTCTCCGATTCAGAGTACAATTGCTAATCGTACCATTCCTTCAAGAGAAAGGGCAACCTTGCTCTCTATTAATTCGATGGTTGGATTGTTTGGATATGTCACAGCTGTAATTTGCCTTTCAGGTATAGCAAAAGTCTCTATACAAAGAACATGGCTAATAGCTGGACTGAGCTTGCTGTTTGTTTTACCAATATACAATGCAGTATTGAAATTTATATACCACGGAGGAGAGAACCTGAAAGATGTATAGAAATATAGTAGTAGAAATAAACAACAAATGCAATAATAAATGTATATCATGTTTATCTGCGATTAAGCAGAATGACACTTGTGAGATC
>JAMOUX010000005.1 GCA_027067855.1 Candidatus Fermentibacteraceae bacterium | reverse complement strand
TCATCGATTCCACCGCGAGGTGGGGCAGGACTCCCCTGGTGGAATCACTATTCCCGGTGGATTACACGGTTCCTTTTCACGTGGATTCATCGGGCCGTTGGGCGGTGAATGCCGGCATGGAAGACCATCCCGTGGCCGGGGTGTCGCCGGCGGCGGCCGGGGGATACTGCGAATGGCTGACGGAGAACAGAGGAGGAGATACTCTCGTATTCAGACTTCCAACGCCGGCGGAGTGGGAAGCCGCCTACCTCGCCGGAGGGAGAGGACCTTGGCCGTGGGGCGGCGCTGTTCCTTCCGGCGGAATGTTGAACCTTTCGGACGTCAACGAGATCTTTCTCGCAAGGCATCCCGATATCGACGACGGATTCCCGGAAACGGCGCCGGTGGGAACCTATCCGCCCAACGGATGGGGATTGTACGACATGGCCGGCAACCTGTGGGAGTATTGTGTTCCCGAAGACCGGGCGGACGTTATCCGGGCCCGGGGCGGAAGCTGGCTTTCTTCCGTGGACGACTGCAGGTTCGACGCGGTTCTTTACCCGGACACGACCCTGGGCTATCCTTTCATCGGCTTCCGGGTGTTCGGGATCCTTGCACGCGATTGATACGAAGGCGGTTTCCACGCGGACGCCGCCGGTTGAAAAACGTAGAAACGCCCCGGTACGGTAACGGGGAATGAGAGGTACCCGATGAAGACGGAAACGAGCGGGGGCGTCCTGAGAGATGATCCCGGTTTGAAGAACATTTCAACGGCACTCGAGTCGGTGGCATGCAGGCTTCCCGATAAGGTCGCGATGAGCGGCCCGGATCCGGAAGGCGGTTACCGGTCCGTTACCTACCGTGAGCTGTCCGAAATGGTGAATGACCTGGCCGGGGCGATACTGGAAAGACGGAGCGAGCCGGTGGTTGGAATAACCGGCGACAACAGCATCCGGTGGGCCGTAACATACCTTGCGGCGCTCAGGGCGGGAGGTACGGTGGTTCCCGTGGACAGGGAGCTGCCTATTCATGAGATGTTGACCATCCTTCATTATTCCGGCGCCAACATGATGTTCTTCGACGAGAGGTACGCCGGTGACCTTACCGAGAGGCTTGCCGGTAAGGACATCGACTTGGTCGTGATGAATTCCACGGGAAACGTTGACATCATCACCCATGATGAACTTGTGAACGAGGGTCGGAACGGGACCGCGGAACTTCCGTCGGAATACGATCCGGAAAAGCCGGCCGCGATCTGCTACACATCGGGGACCACCGGGTACGCCAAGGGTGTGGTGCTGTCCCGGGGCAACCTCATCGCCAACATCAGGCAGGTAAGCCAGGTACTGGAAATATTCGAGAGCGACATCTTCCTTTCGATACTTCCCGTGCACCATACCTTCGAGGGAACGTGCGGCTTTCTGTTTCCCCTGACCCACGGCGCCTCGATATACATAAGCCGGGGAATACACCACCTAGCGGAAGACATGAAGAACTCCGGAGCCACCGTGCTTCTCGCCGTTCCGTTGCTCTGGGAGGCCATGTACAGGAAGATATATTCGGCCATACATTCCATGCCCGGCGGTACGTTCAAGTACAGGCTGGGACTGGCGATATCCAGGCTTGCCGAAGTGTTCGGCGGAGACGGTGTGCGGCGGAAGGTGTTCTCCGGGGTGCACGACAGGCTTGGTGGCGCGATAAGGTTCTGCATCTCCGGCGGCGCCGGCATAGCTCCGGAAATCGTTGATGGTTTCATGAAGCTGGGATTCGTATTCCTGCAGGGATACGGGCTCACCGAGACATCCCCCATCGTGTCCGTCAACACCCTGGAAAGGAACCGGGTGGGTTCCGTGGGACCGGCGGTGCCGGGCATGACCGTGAGGATCGACTCTCCCGGTAAAGGCGGCGTGGGGGAACTGGTGGTCAGAGGTCCCAACGTTATGAAGGGTTACTACATGAATCCGGATGCCACCGCCCGGGTGCTTTCCCCCGACGGGTGGTTCAGAACCGGTGATTTCGGATACATAGACGACGACGGCTTCATATTCATCACCGGCCGCAGGAAGAACGTGATAGTATCCAAGAACGGAAAGAATGTCTACCCCGAAGAAATAGAACTCATCCTGGGCAGGGACGAGTTCGTGCTGGAATGCATGGTGACCGGAAAGAAATCCGAGACCAAGGGCGAGGAGATCTGGCTGATAGTGGTTCCCGATAAAGACAGGTTCATAGCGCTGGCGGAAGCGGAGGGCTTTCAGCTGACCGCCGATTACATGGTGGAGCATTTCAGACGCCTGGTGAAAGAGTTCAATGCATCGCAACCGACATACAAGAGGATCGCCCGTTTCATAGTGAGGGAGCAGGAGTTTCCCAAGACCACCACGAGGAAGGTGAAGAGGAGGGAGGTCCTGAAGGAGGCCGGGCTGGAGACGGAAGTTTCCCACGAGGTATGACCTTTCGGGCAACTCCCGCATGTGTATGCGACGGGAGGGATACGCCATATATAGTGGTTGCAGCGGGTCTTCCTTATACCGTATACTACCAGATTGTGTGGGGTAGAATCACTGGAAACACAACATGGTGTCTGACATGACGAAAAATATTATCGCTTCGCAGGTTTACGATGAGAGCAAGGTAAAGACCCTCTCATCGATAGAGCACATCAGGCTCAGAACCGGCATGTACATAGGCCGCCTGGGTAACGGAACTCATCCCGACGACGGTATCTACGTTCTTTTCAAAGAAGTGATGGACAATTCGGTGGATGAGTTCATCATGGGTCACGGTAAACGCATAGTGGTGAAGTGCGACGGCAGGGCGGTGACGGTCAGGGATTATGGTCGCGGCATTCCCCTGGGCAAGCTGGTGGAGTGCGTTTCGAAAATAAACACCGGGGCCAAGTACAACACGGACGTGTTCATGTTCAGCGTCGGGCTCAACGGTATCGGTACGAAAGCCATCAACGCCCTTTCCGAGAGGTTCAGGGTGATGACGTGCCGCGACGGGAAGTACCGGCAGGTGGTATACGGCAGGGGGAAACTCCTGGAGGATACATCCGGCGAAACCACCGAGAGGAACGGCACCCTGGTTGAATTCACTCCCGACCCGGAGATATTCGGAGACTATTCCTTCCGCGAGGAATTTCTCAAAGACAGGTGCCGGCATTACACCCATCTGAACGCCGGTCTGAAGATAGTCCTGAACGGAGAGACCTTCGTTTCCGAGAACGGGCTCGTGGATCTGCTCATGGAGGAATCCGGAGATGCCGCCATGTACCCGGTTATCTTTCACAGGGAGAAAACCCTGGAGTTCGCTATAACCCACACCCGTGATTTCGGAGAGAGGTACCTTTCGTTCGCCAACGGCCAGTACACGTCCGGAGGCGGCACCCACCTCTCGGCCTTCAAGGAGGGTATAACCAAAGCGATCAATTCGTTCACCGGAGATACGTACTCCGGTCAGGATGTGCGGGAGGGAATAATCGCCGCCGTTTCCGTGAGATTGAGGGAACCGGTTTTCGAGTCCCAGACCAAGACCCGTCTGGGAAACAACGACATACGGGGATGGATAGCGGGCAAGGTGAAAACCGTGCTCGAACAGCATCTTCACAAGCACCCGGAAACCGCCTCCGTTCTCGTGGAAAAAGTCAGTACCAACAGGAGGATACGGAACGAACTCAACAGCGTCAGGAAACAGGCGAGGCAGCGGGCCAGGCAGGTGGCCCTCAGGATACCCAGCCTGAGGGATTGCAAGGTTCATTACGGTGACGGTCACGAGCGGGCCGGGGAGACGACCATCTTCCTGACCGAGGGTGCCAGCGCCGCGGGAAGCATAATAGCCAGCCGGGACGTGGAGACCCAGGCGGTGTTCGCCCTGCGGGGGAAGCCTCTTAATTGTTACGGCAAGAGGCGCGACACCGTGTACAAGAATGAAGAACTCTACAACCTGATGAGGGCGCTCAATATAGAGAATGACATAGGTGACCTCAGGTACAACAGGATCGTTCTCGCCACCGATGCCGATATCGACGGTATGCACATCAGGAACCTGCTTCTGACGCTGTTTCTCCATTTCTTCGAGGGCCTGGTCCTGAACGGGCATCTCTACATCCTGGAGACTCCCATATTCCGCGTCAGGAACGGCAAGCGGACCATTTACTGCTACAGCGCAGGGGAGCGGGACACGGCGGCCGCCCGGTTGGGCGCGAAAGCTGAGATAACCAGGTTCAAGGGCCTGGGAGAGATTTCTCCTGCTGAATTCAAACAGTTCATAGGCAAGGACATGAAACTGGAACCGGTGCGCATAACCAGGAGGAAAGAGATACCGGAAATGCTGAATTTCTTCATGGGAAGGAATACTCCGGAACGCAGGGAATTCATCATGGAGAACCTGGTATGAGCGAAACCGGCCTCAGGGGGCTCTACCGGCGTAATTTCCTCGAATACGCCTCATACGTTATAAAAGACAGGGCCATACCCGCCGTGGCCGACGGACTGAAACCCGTCCAGAGAAGAATACTGTGGACCCTCTTCCTCATGGACGACGGCAGGTTCAACAAGGTCGCCAACGTCATCGGTTACTGCATGCAGTTCCACCCCCACGGGGACGGTCCCATAGGCGACGCCCTGGTCAGTCTGGCCGGCAGGGGATACTTCATAGAGAAACAGGGCAACTTCGGCAATTTCCTGACCGGGGACGAGGCTTCCTCACCCAGGTACATAGAGTGCCGGCTCACCGGGCTGGCGAAGGAGACCCTTTTCAACAGGCGCATCACGGAATTCGTTCCCAGTTACGACGGCAGGAACCTGGAACCTGTCCTGCTTCCCGCCAAGCTCCCCGTTCTGCTTTTGCTGGGAGCGGAAGGCATAGCCGTGGGAATGTCCACCAGGATACTTCCCCATAACTTCCAGGAGGTGCTCCGGGCCCAGATAGCCTGTCTCGGGGGCGAAGATTTCGAACTGTACCCCGATTTTCCCCAGGGCGGCCGGATAGACGTGTCGGATTACCGGGACGGTCACGGACGTATAAGGAACAGAGCCAGGATAGACGTCAAGGGCAAGAACCTGGTGATAAGGGAGATTCCGTGGGGCACCACTACGGAAACCCTGATAGCCTCCATAGAGGCCGCCGCCAAAAAGGGCAAAGTCAAGGTGGCCTCCATAGATGATTTCACCACTGACAAGGTCGAAATAAACATCCGGCTTTCCCGGGGGGTCACCCCGGACGAGGGAATCAAGAGGCTGTATGCTCATACCGATTGCGAGGTCAATCATTCGTCCAAGATGGTGGTGATCCGTGACGGTCGTCCGGTGGAGACCACGGTGACCGACGTGGTGCGCTATTGCAGCGACAGGCTTATAGAACTGCTGAAACTCGAGCTGAAGCTGGAGATATCCGATTGCGCCGAAAAGCTGCACTGGCTTACCCTGGAGCGGATATTCATAGAGGAAGGCGTCTACAAGTCGATGGAGGAATGCGGCTCGCTGGAAGAACTGAGATCCACGGTCCGCCGGGGCATGGAGCCGTTCCTGGAGAAACAGGAAATCACCATGACGGACGAGGATCTGGAACGTCTGCTCTCGCTGAAGATAAGGAGAATATCCAGGTTCGACATAGAGAGCCACCGGGCGGATATGCGCGAGATAAGGTCGACCATGAGGAAAGCGAGGAAGAACCTCAGGGAGATAGTCGAATACGCGGTGGCTTACCTCGAGAACCTGCTGGAGAAGTACGGCGATGCCTACCCGAGAATGACCAGCATAGAAAGTTTCACCGGTTTCGATGTGAGGGAAGTCGCCATAAGGAACCTGAAGGTGGGCTTCAACGCCGAAACCGGTTTGATGGGTACGGCGGTGAAGGGTGACGTTACGTTCAGCGTGTCGGAATACGACAGGCTCATATTCTTTCTCGATGACGGCACGTACAGGGTGATCCCGGTGCAGGACAAGTACTTCATGGACGGGAAAGTCCTTCACTGCGGTGTTCTGGACAGGGAGACGGTTTTCTCCGTGGCATACCGAAGGCCCGGCGACGGGATAGCCTACGTAAAGCGGTTCAGGGTGGATAGGTTCATCCTGGACAGGGAGTACCGCTTCGTGCCCCCGGGCGGCGAGGTGCTTTTCTTCACCACCGAGGAGGACATGAGGCTGGAGATATGGTTCCAGCGCAGGAAAAGGATGAAAAAGAGGAAGGAAGAGGTACTCCTTTCCGATTTCAGGGTGAGCGGAGCTTCCGCCCGGGGCGTGCAGCTTTGCGGCAGGAGGATCGTGTCCAGCCTTAAGTGTCTGCCTCTCGGGGAGAAGGAACCCCGTGACGTGGACGGGGAGGATACCGGCGGTGCGGGGGACGCGGAAAAACCCGCGGATGAGGTCGTCGGTGACGGTGGCGCCGGTCATCTTTCTTTGAAGGAAACCATGGAGAAGGCCGACGAGATAAGGGAAAAGGTCCTGAAGGCCATCGAAAACCGGGAAGGACTCGCCGGCCCGGAAGACGACCGGCCCGGCGACCTGTTCGGGGAACTGAACGGCGACCGCGGACGGGACTGACCGGGGTACCGGGCTCTTCCCGAATTCTTATGATACCCATTCCGAAAATTACACGGACATTTGCGAAATGTTCGTGCAACCGGACCTTGGACGGGGGAACGCAGTGAATACCGGCAAAACCAGCAGCAACGTGGTATGGCACCATCACGGAATAACCAGGGAAGACAGGGAAGAACTCCTGGGGCACAGGGGGGTTACCGTCTGGTTCACGGGGCTCTCGGGTTCCGGCAAGTCCACCATAGCCGACATGCTGGCATCCAGGCTTCACGACAGGGGGGTGCTTACCGCGGTACTGGACGGAGATAACGTTCGGCACGGCCTGAACGGTGACCTGGGGTTCTCGCCCGGGGACAGGAAGGAGAACATCCGGAGGATAGCGGAGGTGGCCAAGCTTTTCACTTCGTTCGGCATCGTCAATATCCTGGCGTTCATCAGTCCTTACAGGGAGGATCGTGATTTCGCGAGGCTCATACAGGGTGAAGACGATTTCATCGAAGTTTACGTGAAGGTGCCCCTGGAGGTTGCCGAAAAGAGGGACCCCAAGGGACTTTACAAGAAGGCCAGGCGGGGAGAGATCTCCTCTTTCACCGGCATCTCGGCCCCGTACGAGGAACCGCTTTCCCCCGAGATGGTGCTGGAGACGGCGGAATCCACTCCCGGGGAATGCGCGGACCGGCTGGTTTCCCTTTTGGAAGAGAGGGGAATAATCGGTTCAGGACGCCGATGAGCATTTTCAACCGGCCGTCGTTCCCGAAAATCTCCGGTCTTCGCGGAGACTGCGGAAGCGAGAACAGGTGTTTCGGCATGCACCTGTTGTCGGCGGTGGCCGGCGGCATAGCCATGGGAATCGCCATCAACCACGAGTACATAGCCGTCAACGGTCTTGGGGCGTCCACATGGCAGATAACGGTGCTCACCATGCTGTGGCCGGTAAGCAACCTGCTTTCGGTCTTCATAAATCATTGGCTGGCCGGGAACGGCCGATACGACAGGGCGCTCCTGTTCGTAGGCGTGTTCGCAAGGCTCCCACTGGGATTGATGTTCTTCTCCCGCAGCGTGAACCTGCTCCTCCTGCTTCTCCTGCTTTTCTTCGGTTCGAACAGCGTGGTACTGCCCGCCCAGAACAGCATCATCAAGAACCGCTATTCCGACAGGCGGAGAATGCGGTTGTACGGGTGGTGGGTAAGCGTTTTCACCCTCTTCAGCCTTCCCGTCGCAATGGTCACCGGGGCGCTGCTGGACGTGGAATTCGATTACTACAGGTACCTTTTCCTGGCCGAGGCGGTTTTCGGGGCCGTGCAGGCGGTGATACTCTCGCTGATGGCCAGGGGAATGGAGACCGGGGCTGTCCGTGAAAACGGGAGGAAGGGGCCGAAAGCCTTCTTCGTAAGCCTCTACCACATATTCAGGAAAGACCGGGACTTCGCCTGGTTCGAGATATACTTCTTCCTGTACGGCATAGCGTTCCTCATGGTGCTGCCGGTTATTCCGTTCTACGCCACGGAGCGGCTCGGCCTGGACTACAAGCAGTACGCCGTATCCAGGGGAGTCATAGGCCAGCTGGGAGTACTGCTGCTGTCGCCTCTTCTCGGTACCAGGCTGGAAAAACTCCACCCGTTCAGGTTCACGGGTTTCGTATGTATGATACTGGTATTCTACCCGATAGCCCTGGCGATAGGCGACCGGATACCATCGGCGGGAGTTCCTCTCTTCTACGTGGCGTTCGCCATATACGCAATCGGCATGGCGGGTATAAAGGTATCATGGGACATATCCAGCATGCATTTCGCCCCACCGGGCCAGGAAGCCACCTACCAGGGCCTGCACGTAACCCTCACGGCGGTGAGGGCGGCATTCGCTCCCATACTGGGCAGTCTCATACTTTATTTCGGTGGGTATACCCAGACCTTCCTCGTTTCGTCGGCGGCGTTCGCCGTCGCAGGTTTCCTGTTTCTCAGAAGGTATTACGGCAGAAGAGCCCAGGGGGCTTTCAGGTAGCCCGGTTTTCCCGCTTCAGTCCGGGAAAATCCGCAAGGTCCGCGGTTCTCTCCAGTTCCAGTATCCTGGGACCCGGAGCGGAAAAGTCTCCGTCCCGGCGGACGTACACGAAATCGATCCCGGCCGCTTTGGCGGCGGCCATGTCGCTTCCGGCGCTGTCGCCCACGAACAGCGTTCTGTTCTTCTCCGATCCCGCCAGCCTGACCGCGATCTCCAGGATTTCCGGGTCCGGTTTAGCCGTTCCCACCTCGCAGCTCACCACCAGGAGATCCGGAAATTCCATCAGTTCCGCCTCCAGCAGCCTGCGTCTCTGCACCGGCCCGGGCCCGTTGGTGACCACCCCCAGGATGAGTTTTCCCTTCAGCGAGGCCAGGAAGTCCCTCACGCCTTCGAGTGGCTCTCCATGTTGCGACAGCCCTTCGAAGTAGGCATTTACGAAACTCGCCGGGTCGACGTCGACGCCCGCCCGGGCCAGCGTTTCCGCCATATCGGGCGACGAGGGCTCCGGGGCTTGGGGCCTGCAAGCCTCAATGTCCTGTATAACCTTGCCCTGCAGTATTTTCTTTATTTTTGCAAGGGTTTCCGGTGAAGTTTGCATCCCCAGCTTGGCCGCGAGGTGTTCCGCGGCATATTCCTGGGCGGATGCATAATCCAGAAGGGTGCCGTCGAGGTCGAGCAGCAGTGTGTCGTATAACTTGTCCATGTTCGGGAGTATGCCAAGGAAACGGCCCCGACGCAACGCCCGGGAACCTTCGGAGCCGGCGTGTTTTTCAAAAGGATCAATGCAGGTACCGGTGAATGTGGTTATATTTCGAGCCCCGGATCCCAATCGAGGAAGGTAAATGATGAACGAAAACGGTACGAAGCCTTACGGCCTTGACGAGTCCCCCGCGAAGAAGACCATACTTGTGCTGTCCGGCAAGGGCGGCGTGGGCAAGAGCACGGTGGCGGCTAACCTGGCCGTTTCCATTTCCCTGCAGGGGTATTCCGCGGGTTTGCTGGATACGGACTTCCACGGTCCCAGCATTCCCAAGCTCCTGGGAATGGAGGGAACCCGCCTCGTTTCGAATGACGGCAAGACTCTTGAGCCCGCGGAATTCGGTTCCCTGAAAGTCATCTCCGTGGATTTCATGCTGGGAAGCAGGACCGACCCGGTTATATGGCGGGGACCCATGAAGATGAACGTTATCAGGCAATTCTTCCAGGACGTGAACTGGGGAGACCTGGATTACATGATAGTGGACTGTCCTCCGGGAACGGGCGACGAACCCCTCTCCGTGGTGCAGCTGGTGCCGGAACCCACCGGGGCCGTGATAGTCACCACGCCCCAGGAACTGGCCCTCTCCGACGTAAGGCGTTCCGTCAGTTTCTGCAGAGCGCTGAACCTGCCGGTACTGGGCGTTATAGAGAACATGTCCGGGTTCGTATGCCCCCATTGCGGAGAAAGAACCGAATTATTCGGCTCGGGCGGCGGCGAGGCCATGGCTTCCGGTATGGGAGTGCCGTTCCTGGGCCGCATTCCCATAGAGCCCTCGATAGTCGAATCCGGCGATACCGGCAAGCCGTTCGTTTACCACCAGTCGAAGCTCCCCTTCGCCCGTGAATTCGAGGCGATGGTCAAGACCCTGGTGGAGAAGGCGGAAGGGAAAGGCTGACGTGACGGAACTCTCGCATGCGGACAGGCGCTGGATCGATACGGTGATAAAACCCGACGAGGTGGAGAAGTACCTCAGGAACGGCAGGGACTTCGTGGATGAGGAACTCATTTTCGGGGAACTGGAGGCCAACCGGAATCCGGACGATTCCCGCGTGAGGGAAATCATCGCGAAATCACTGGAACTGGAAAGGCTCGATCCCTCCGAAACGGCGGCTCTTCTCAACTGCCGGAACGATGAGTTGTGGAATGAAATGTTCACGGCCGGCCTGGAGATAAAGCGGAAAGTCTACGGCAGAAGGATAGTTTTCTTCGCGCCGCTGTACATTTCGAATTATTGCGTGAACAATTGCGCCTACTGCGCTTTCAGGCGTGAGAACACCGCGGTGGAACGGGTCAGGCTAACCGACGAACAGATAAGGGATGAAGTGAGGGCGCTGACCGCCCGGGGTCACAAACGCCTTATAATGGTTTACGGCGAACATCCCACCAGCGGCGTGGATTTCATCGCGGATACCCTTAAAGTGGTATATGCCACGAAAAGCGGTCACAACGAGATACGCAGGGCCAACGTGAACGCCGCTCCTCTTTGCACGGATGACCTCAGGAAGCTGGCGGAGGTCGGCATAGGCACGTTCCAGGTGTTCCAGGAGACGTACCATCACGAGACTTACCGCAAGGTTCATCCCCCGGATACCTTGAAGGGTAACATGCTTTGGAGGCTCTATTCCCTGCACAGGGCCATGGACGCCGGTGTGGACGACGTCGGCATCGGGGCACTTTTCGGCCTTTACGACTACAGGTTCGAGGTGATGGCCCTTCTTCTTCACACCATGGACCTGGAGGAGCATTTCGGGGGCGTGGGGCCCCACACCATAAGTTTCCCCAGGCTGGAACCCGCGGTGAACACCCCGTTCACCGGGAATCCCGCCCACGTAGTGGACGACGAGACCTTCAAGAAACTGGTGGCGGTTATACGCCTTTCCGTTCCTTACACCGGCATGATCCTTACCGCCAGGGAGCCCGAGAAGGTTCGCAGAGATGTGATACCGGTGGGAATAACCCAGTTGGATGCCGGATCGAACATAGGAGTGGGTTGCTATTCCACCGACGAAAGGGAAGACGAAAAGGAGCAGTTCAGCCTGTCGGATACCCGGTCCCTGGAGGAAGTGATCTCGGACCTGGTGGACCTTGGCATGATAACCAGTTTCTGCACCGCCGGTTACAGGTGCGGAAGAACGGGACATTACTTCATGGACGTGGCCAAGAGCGGCAAAGTGCACACCCTCTGCATGCCCAATGCCATCCTGACCTTCGCAGAGTACCTGGACGACTACGCCTCGCCGGAGACCAGGCGGAAGGGTTGGGAGCTGATACGAAAGGAACTCTCCAACCTGCCGGGCGAGGAATTGAGGAATAAGGTGGCCGGTCTGCTGGAAAGGGTCAGGGAAGGGGAGAGGGACATATACCTCTGACGTACGCCTACAGTCCCGTAAGCGTTTTTCCACCCTCTGCCGCATCCTGCCTGTAGGGAGAGTATCGATGCGTGAATGGAACGGGGCTTTCAGGGAGATGCTCGAGCGGGAATTACGTATTCTCGGCGAGGAATTTCCCGAGCTGACTTTCCGTTTCTGCAGGGTGATGGGCAGGAGGGTTTCCCACGTGGCCGGGGATGTCGGGAACCCTGATCCGGACGAACTGCGGCTGCCTCTCGCCCCCGACCTCCTGCTGGCGGTGGGGGGAGCGTGGCGCGGTGTGGAGGAGAAGCTGCGCGGGGCCGTCGGGAAAGTTGCGGACAGGCTGATGAACGGAGAACTTTCCTGAATCACGTTCGAGCCGGCGATCCTTTTGTCCGGCCGGACCTTTTCAGTTCAGAACGATCACTTTCCTGGAAATTCTCCTGTCTCCCGCTGAAAGTACCAGTGCGTACAGTCCCGACGGCATGTCATCCGTAACCACGGAGTAGTTTCCCGCCGACAGCTCGTCGTTCAGGTACGAACCCACGAGTCTTCCCGACATGTCGAATACGGAAAGAACCACCGGCGCAGCCTGCCCGAGGTGTACATTCAAGCGCACGGATCCGTGGGAGGGATTGCCTGAAGATATCTCCAGGCCGAAAGAATCGTCATGCGGCTCCATTCCGGAACCTTCCCACGATATTACGGTCGTGGCGTGCTCCGAATGGCCGAATTCCTTGTTGACCGTTTCCAGTTCTATGGTTGTCGTACTTTCGTTACCCGCCCTGAGCACTTCCGGCACGAAGTAGGCGTCGCTTGTAGCGCCTCCCAGGTGCGTAAGCGAAGAATCCGGATTCCTCCTGTACACGTTGTAGTAATAGAGATTTCCGGAGGCCTCGTCTGGGGAGTGCCTCCAGCTCATTCTTATCGTGGCCGTGGTGTCGTTCTCCAGGGTGAGCCTGTCCACGTTGAGATTCGTGGGCGGGGCGGGAATGTCCGCGTCTCCTTCGATCACCCCCAACCGGCCGACCTTGATTTCGTAACCGGAACCGGCGTGCCCGTCCACGCCCAGCGCGATGAGCGCAATGGTCTTTCCGGCGAAAGAACTAAGACTGAATGTTTTAAGGTCCCAGCCGTCGGTAAGTGAATTGCCGAAATCGAGGTGGTGAAGCACGGTTTCACTGCCTTCGAATGCGATTCCGACGCTGAGATGAGTCGCCCGGCCGGAAGTTCCCGTTTTGCATGCAACCTGGAGGTTCGTCTGTGAAGTAACGGGAAGGCGCGTCATGTACAGCTTTATGTCGGTATCGGAAGTGACGTCACCCGAGATCGAAATGCAGTTGCCGCCGTAGTAGGCATCGGTGAAATCGATTTTCACGTCGAGATCGGTGATCCAGCGCCAGGTTGGAGGTATGTCCTGGAAGGTCCTGTTGGACCATGGCCGTTCCCCGACCTGTTCACCGTTCACGAAGAACTTGTGCCCATGTCCCATGCAGAAGTTCGTTACGAACGGAACACTCGTAACGGGTGATTTAGCCGGAACGTACTGGGCCATTCCCTTCCAGTGCCAGGTGGACTCGGTGTCGGACGGGTTACGGTTGGGACCCGACCAGAACCTGCCGGCCCTGTCATAATAGTCGTCGTTGTCGGCCGCGTGCCGCCATGTCACCGCGTCGGGATTGAACCAACCTATGGAAGTTCTGTGAGCTTCGCCCTCGGGGAAGATCATCGGCCATTTGCCGCTGTTGTACGAGGTATTGAGGATATCGTGCGAGGTCATCTCGACCTCGACCCCGGCGTACAGGTCAAATTCGCTCCGGCCGAGGTCCCGTGCTAGTGTGCGGGAATTGGTCAGGTTGTCGGCGGAATACCAGTAATTGAGGAACATCTGGTCGGAGACGAGGTTGTCACCATATTGGAAAAACCAGTCGTTGGCGGATGTCAGGGCGTTCTGGTAGCTCAGTTTTCCGTTTTCCGTAACGGCATCGTACCAGTGGATGAACAGATTGAGATGCCGGGCCCGAGCCGCCTCGTGAAAATAGATCATGAGATCACGTAGCATGGCGGCCTGAGCGGATGTGCAGGAGGTCTCGAAATTTATGAAATATCCGTCGAACCCGTAATATTCGCATATGTCTATCATCTTGTCGGCCATTATGTAATTGCCGTCGGGACCTTGCGCGAACAGGTAGTTCCATTGGGAAGAATTTCCCTGCCCCATCAAGGCATACACGGGAACGCCGTTCCTGTGTGCCGCATCTACGAAATCCGCCGGGGGAATCATGTAATTTCCTCCGCAACCGTACGGTATGTTCCAGATTCCGCAGTAATCGACGTATTGCCAGTAGCCGAATGCCCATATGTATGGCCAGGTGTAGCCGTGAGGGGGCCTGAGGGACTGTTTTGAAGTGGGAACGGACGTCTGGGAGAGGAAGAATACCCTGGCTTCATCGGCGCGGGCGTTCGGATTGGCCTGTAAGGCCGGGTTGCGGACCAGGGTAGTGTCCAGGGGAACGTTGCTTCGGCAGTAGAACGCGTCTTCATCCGTGGACGGCGACCATGCCATCGTGGCTTCATATCCGCCGGAGAACATGAACGGTTGATCGGACGGAAAACCCGGGAAATCGCTTAGATCCATGGCGGCCATCCGGCTGACGCCGGCAACGAACAATATCAGTCCGGAAAACTTCCGCATTGTCGACATAATACCTCCTG
>JAMOUX010000004.1 GCA_027067855.1 Candidatus Fermentibacteraceae bacterium | reverse complement strand
GGCGATCTCAACCACCGCCCTGTCCTGGGAGACCTTCGAATTCGGAACCAGCTGGCGCACGGGCACCGTAACCGCTTCCAGGGAACGAACCCTCTGGAACACCACCCGCCGCCGGCCCATGGAGGGAACGAAAACCCCCGGGATCTCCGCCGCGGCCCTCTTTCTATCGTCCCCGGAACTCCCGCCGGCCAGTATTTCGAAGAGCTTCCCGCCCTGTTCTTCTATCTCACCGAGAAATATCACGTCGGCGAACGGAGCCAGGGGCAGGGGATTGGCCAGTCCGCCGCCGCCCAGAAGCACGAGGGGATCCCCGGAAGACCTGTCTCCGCTGCGCAGGGGCAGACCCATGAGCCGCAGAAGGTGGAGCACGTTGGTGTAAAGCGATTCCGCCGGTACCGTGAAACCCACCACCCTGCTCCCGATCACGGGATCCCAGCCGTCGAGGTCCACCCAGGGGAATTCACCGGCCGATATGAAGGCATCCATATCCGGGGCCGGGGCGAAGGCCCTTCTGACATCGAAGGATCCGGTGTCCAGCAATACCTGCCTCAGAACGGAAAGAGCGAAATTGGACATGCCCAGTTCGTACACGTCGGGGTAAACCAGGGTGACCCTGGGTGCGCCGGGCCTCGGCGAAACCGAGTTCCACTCCCCGCCGGTGTACTGCTGGGGACGCCTGACGTCCATGAGACGTCCGCCGTAAGGGTGTTCCGGGAACATTACTACATCGATCCCAGGATTTCCACTTCCTGGGACACGGGATTCGCAAGGAGACCCCTGTCACGCCTTTCCGTAACCGCCAGTCCCATGGCCATGGCCACGGCGGCATCCTCCGGTATTCCACCGTCGAAACCCATGAGCCAGAGAACGGAATACCTTACAGTCTCCAGCCGGCGGCGCCTGCCGGAGAGTATCGCCGTCCACGTTTCCGAAACGCTGTCCACCCTGTCCGAAACCAAAACGGGAACCCACGTACGCCCGTCATTCTTTTTTCCGGCGAGAAGATCTCCGGCGAAAATCCATATCTGCTTGTTGGGATTGACTATATCGGTATAGTGGGAAATCATCTCCGTTACGGCGTCCCTGGAAACACCGGGACCCCTGAAGGTCCAATACTCGTACCTCTCGAGCACCCCGGGCGCTCCTGACGGATCCATCCTCTTCATCGCCGCCAGGGCCGTCACGGCAGCCGGATCGGGAGCCTTGAGGCTCACGGCAATGGAAACCTCGCCCATCATTCACCCCTTTCCAGGTAACGAAGAAGGCTCTCGAAGAAGAGCGCTCCCGGACCGGGGGTATCTTCCAGCCGGTTCCCGCTCCAGGCACGTTTCCGTTCATCCCCCCATTTCCCGGGAATCCACGGAGGAAGATGACGGATACCGAAGGCTCTCTCCGGGTGGGGCATCATCGCCAGGACGTTCCCTCCCATGCCCGCCACCGCCGCCAGGTTCCCCTGGGAACCGTTGGGATTCTCGGGATATTCACCGTTAACACGGCCCCGGTGGTCGCAGTAGACCAGGGCTCCCACCTCGTCGGCCTCTCCATCGTCGGAGAACACGAACCGGCCCTCGGCATGCGCGATGGGCAGGGGTATGGGATCATCACCCAGGGCGGAAAGCCACGGGCCGGCCTTCCCCGCTCCGGGACCGGCTTTCACGAATATCCAGGAACTGAGGTAGCCGCTCCTCCCCGGCACATGGTTGGCGGCCAGCGCGGCCTCTATCCGGCCGGGATCCCGGCCGGGAACCAGGCCGCTCTCCACGAGTATCTGGGCGCCGTTGCATATTCCCAGGACGGGCTTTCCGTCCACGGCCGCCCGAAAGACCAGGTCCATGACCCTTTCTTTCGCCGCCACCGCTCCGGCCCTGACCCTGTCCTGGAATGAAAACCCGCCCGGTATGACGAAAGCGTCGGGGTCCGCGTCTCCGAGTTCCTCCAGCTGGTTCCACCTGAAAATTCCACACCCGAGACCGGTTTTCCGGATCACGTTCATGGTCTCGTACTCGCAGTTGGAACCGGGAAACTGGATTACCGCCACCATTCCCACCGGAGGCTTCACCATCGACCCCCTTCCCGCCATATTACACGTTCGAGAAGATTCCCGTGTTCATCCACCAGCGGTTCCAGGGCCACGCTGCAACCGGGAAAGTCCAGGGAAAACGAATCCGTCACCCTGCCCACCACCGAGGCGAATCCGGGAACGGAATCCATGGCCTTCCATCCCCCGGTTGAGACTTCCAGCAGGTAACCCGGGGTCTCGGAGTAGAGAAAAACGGGGTCGTCTCCGTCAACGTGGAATTCCGCTCCCCTCCTGGCATCAGACCTGGACGCCATGGACATTTCCGCGGCGGCCATGATGAGGCCTCCCTCGGAAATATCGTGGGCGGCCCTGCAGATACCTTTCCGGTGACATTCCAGCACGAAGGCGGCCATCTCCCTTTCCAGGTCGCCGCGGAAATCGGGGACCCTGCCTCCATGGTGTCCCAGGCATTCCCTGTAGTACAGGCTCCCCCCCAGTTCGTCCATCCTCTCGCCCACCAGGACCAGCAGGTTTCCCGGGTCCTTCAGTGAAATGTCCGTGGCCGAGGCATAATCGTCCAGACGACCGAAGACGGCTACTATAGGCGAGGGAGGCACGCCGCCCCCGGCGGACGACTGGTTGTAGAAACTGACGTTTCCGGATACCACCGGGAGGGGCCGTCCCTCTTCCACGAGACCCAGTTTTCCGCATGCATGGGCGATGCCGTCCACACCTCGGCTGAATTGCCAGAACACCACCGGGTCTTCCGGGTTGCCGTAGTTGAGACAATCGGTGGCGGCGATGGGCACCGCTCCCACGGCCACCACGTTCCTGACCGCCTCGCCCACGGCATGAGCGCCCGCCAGGAAAGGATCCAGTTCGCCGTACCAGGGATTGCCGTCACCGGACACCGCCAGGGCGGCCCGGCTTCCGGGCAGCGGAACCGTCAGGCATGCGTCCGCCTCGCCGGGCCGGAAAAGCGTTCTTCCCTGCACCTCGCTGTCGTAATAACTCCAGATCGGCTTTCTCGAAGCGCCGTCAATGGAATGAAGCATCGTCCTGAGATCTCCGGGAGGATCGCACGGCCTGGACCCGGGTTCGACCACTTCCACGGGGGCGGGCTTCTCTTCCCTGGCGTAAACGATTCCCTCCGTTATGCACTTTACCGGGGCATTGGCGACCTCCTCGCCGCGATAGGTCACGCGATACACCTGTTCATCCGTGAAGCGTCCCACCAGCGAGGCCCCGGCCCCGGGGAACAGGCGGGGAAGCTCGTAATCCTCGTTGTATATCTCCAGCACCCTGTCAACAACCCTCTCCGGAACGGCCAGCCCGTATCTCTCCTGGGTCTCCGCACAGGCTATGACCTCCGGCGGAAGCCCGGTTACTGAAACCCTGACCTTGTCGAGGTCGACCTCGATGCCCAGGTCGCCGTGAGAAGCCATCTCACTGGTCACGCAGGCGATCCCCCCGGCCCCAAGGTCCTTGAATCCGAACTCGACTTCCTGCCGGAAGAGGTACTCGAGAACCGCGAAGTTGGCCTCCGACAGTACCCTCTTGAGGAAGGGATCCGCC
>JAMOUX010000003.1 GCA_027067855.1 Candidatus Fermentibacteraceae bacterium | reverse complement strand
AGAAAATAGCATATAAAAATATAAACTTAATGGATATGCCTGGTATTGAAGGTCGAGAGGATAAGGTAATACAAAACATCCATAAAGCTGTCAATAGATCCCATGTAGTTTTTTATGTGATAGGAACTAATAAAGAACCTGAAGATGTATAGAAATATAGTAGTAGAAATAAACAACAAATGCAATAATAAATGTATATCATGTTTATCTGCGATTAAGCAGAATGACACTTGTGAGATCATTCCAGAGCATCTAGTGCGTGTAATGACACAGATTCTTAAACCTCCTATTTGTGCTCAAGATGTAGTGCAGATCTCGGGGGGAGAACCATCGTAGCCTCCCCCATTTGAGTGACAGTTGATAGAAAGAGACTTTCTGCGAAACCCAATCCAGGAGGTCGAGTTGAAAAGGTCAAGATTCACATAAACACAGATAGTAGCAATTCTTGCGGAAGCAGATGCAGGAATGGCTGTGACAGAGGTGTGTCACAGGCATGGAATCTGCGGGAATACTTTCTACAACTGGAAAAAGAAGTATGGTGGAATGGGAGTTCCGGAGGTCATACGATTGAAAGAACTTGAGGCCGAGAACAGTCGTCTGAAACGCATGTATTCCGATCTCAGCCTTGAGAATGATGCTTTGAAGGAATTAATCTCAAAAAAGCTCTGACGCCACCGGAACGCCGGGAATCAGCATCTTTTCTGGTGGCGGAGCAGGGATTGAGTGTAGTGAAGGCCTGTGCTGCAGTTGGACTATCCGGATCAGCCTGGTACCGTGCACCAGTAGACAGGCCTGAGAGGGATCGAGAGGTAATAGATTCCCTTCAGGAGCTTGTAGAGAAGAAACCCAGATGGGGATTCTATTTATGCTACAACAGACTGAGGCTGGATGGGCACAAGTGGAATAACAAACGAGTTTACAGGATTTACAGGGAGCTAGGTTTGAACATTCGCAGAAAGACAAAGAAGAGGTTGCCCGCAAGAGACCCGCTACCTATGGAGGTGCCGGACCGTCCTAATGCTGTCTGATCAGTGGACTTCATGAGCGATTCTCTTTACTTCGGAAAGCGATTCAGAACACTGAACATCATGGATGAGGGAGTCAGGGAGATCCTCCACATCGAAATAGACACCTCTCTTCCCGGAGCAAGAGTGGTGGAAGCCCTGGAAAGACTGAAGACATGGAGAGAGCTGCCCGATGCCATCAGGAGCGATAATGGCCCTGAATTCATCAGCCGGGTACTTGCTGATTGGCGCGAAGAGAATGGAGTTGAACTGCGCCACATCGAGCCCGGAGAACCCAACCAGAAGCTTACATAGAAAGGTTCAATCGCACTTATCGTGAGGAGGTTTTGAACGCTTATTTGTTCGATAGTCTGGATCGTGTTCGAGAGATTACAGAGAATTGGATGAGAAGTTACAATGAGTGACGGCCACACAGCTCTCTCGGGGGCTTGCCGCCAACCGTTTACAGAGAAATGTTAACTGCAGATGTCTCCTCTTACGAACTGTCCTCTTAATAGGAGGGGGTACGAGTCCACAACAAGCGACTGCAGCGGTATTGCTGTATGGGAGGATTGATGTTAGCCTAATTGCAATCCGCTGAGCCCAGCGTTGTAATTGAATTGCGGCTTGCCATCAACAGAATCAAACAATATTGGAGATTAACATGGAATTAGTAATCATGATTGTTGTAGCTTTGAGCCTTACCGCACTTCTGTATTTGATATGGAAAACTGGACAGATAGAGAAAAGAAATCAAAACTCCAACTCAGAAACTAGACTTACTACTCATAAACCTGATGCAGATCGGACTTCTGAATTTCTAAGCTATATAGAAACAACGCCAAAAGACAGGAAATACTACATCGCAAAACACTGCTTCAATCGTCTCCCAGCATCCTATGAGCTACTGAGCTTACTCTGGAAATTACATCAAGAAACACTATCTGAATCCATGCCTGCTATCCTGCAGAGAGACATGATTCAAGATATGAGTGCCGCAATAGCTACTTATAGACAGGTATGCAATATTGAAGATATTGAGAAGTCAAACAGTATTTCTGAAGAACTAGAGCAACTATCCTCCAAAGTATTGGAAAGGTTACAGAGGGAAGGAATAGAACTCGTCAAACGTCAGCTGTTCCGATTGCGGGAACTAATAGATGTTTTATCTGATGATCCTGATAACAGAGAAACGCTTAGAGAGCTTAAAAAACTTGATAACTCATTGAACAAAGAACTGATAGAAGCAATTCCTGAACTACTCACTGAATATCGTCAAACATCAGACGCGCTGGTGTCGATATTCACTCATAAAAAAGATGATGAACAAGAAATTATCGAGAAAAAAGAACAAGCATACAATCTTAAAGCAATTAAGAATCATAAATTGGCATTAGAGAAGTTTGAAGAGAAGAAACGCGATATTAAGCGTGGATCTGGGCTAAAAAAGATAGTCAATCTGATTGGTGGCTGGGATAATAGGCATCTTCTTCCATCTACGATCAGTTACACAAACACAATTTATGGGACAATTTTTTCTAAACTTAATAAGGAAGCACAACTATCTATTACCGAATTGATGGTTCACGAGAAGAAGAAATTGTTGTAAGGAGTTAAGATGCAAGATAGATCTGAATCATCACTATCTATGCTTCTATATGGAGAAGGAGCAGTGATATCCGCATCTTTGATAAACGGGATTAAATACAATGCAGAGGTTATCTCTTATAAGGATTGGCAACAGAGCTTTTTTGATGGCTTAAACCAGATGAATTCTGAGGACGGACTTCAAGTTGCATCATTCCAGGATCGATTTGCTGAAATATCTCGAGACTCTAATGGAGTGCAAGAGGAAATCTTGAATAATCCTGCATACAGAAATTTAGTGAAAAAGATAAGAGGATTGAGTGTTTCAAGACGTTTCGACTATGAAAGATACTTAAGCGATAATTCCAGTCAAGAAACTGTGGAAAAAGTTTTAGGTGGTTATCAATCAGATGGTAATTATCACAATTGGACAGAAAATGAACTCAACAGACTGAGTGAATCTAATAGGATACTGGCTGATCCAAGTGAACATCTCGGTAAGAGAGCAATCTACGAAGGGCATCATGGCCGAGGAATCAGCAATACTCCATTTGATGATATGGGGCAAATGTATGATATTGATAATGTAAGAATAATAACACCTAAGGCACACCTTCAAGATGGTCATGGGGGAAATTGGAACAATACATCTACTGAACCCTATTCTGAGGTTTCAGATAGAACGGATGAAATTAGATTAAAAGAAAGAGCACATTACGACAGAGAGAGTAACCTTGATGAAATAGTGGGAATAACAATTGGAGTTGCAGCTGGAAGCATTAGTGCCATTATAAAATACAGAGAACTTTCCAAGCATCCTCTACCGTGGAATCAAAGAAAAATCGCTGCAATTGCTGACGCATTCATTTCAGGAGCAGCCACATGTATAGTTCCATACTTTGTTCTTCAAGAGATTAGTAACCCAATACGTAATTTAATACATGATGGTATTTGCGATATTTTCACTGATGGTAGTTGCCTTGTACAAGATACATTTCTTGATAATATAGCAGACGCATCGGGTGATTTCTTTATAATAATGAGTGCAATTACTGTTAGAACGTTGATACAAGAAGGCTTCCAAGCAAATCAAATTGGACTTTCCAGAGCAGCGAGAAACTTCGGTTCAACAATTGCTAGAAGCTCAATAGAACAAGGCGCATTCTGGGCATTACAGCTTGTGTTGGATAGTATTACACCTATTCCTGATCCGGTACTGGGGCCAACAATAACCGTGATACGAGTATCCTATAGCGTTGTAAAAATAGTATTAACGGTGAAGCACAAAAAGAGAATTACAAGTCGGAAGCTTGATTGCCTTCATGATGCAGCGTATGCTGTGGTTATGGGATAATTTACTGAGACTTAAGATAGCGAGGAATGAAGTGGCCACGTTTTGGTAGACAGCCTGAAGAGGTTTTCTGTTAAATTCAGACTGTTTCATCGGTTTTATCCTTCCTACTGTTAGTATACGACATCTGGGGTCCCCTCCGTGACAATATAGGTGAGACATTTCCGCTAGCGGTAATTAGTGTAGAAGGGCGGGGAGGTCCGCCCTGGCAGTCAGGTGCAGGTGGACTGGTTTGAGGTGCCGGTGCATGTGGACGAACTGGGTGGTAGGAAAAAGCTCTACGCTTTTGTAATGGTGCTGTCCTTCAGCCGGATGTGGACCGTGGTCTGGAGCAGGTCGCAGGACATGCTGAGCTGGATCAGATGCCACAACAGGGCGTTCGAGAGGCTCGGGGGCATTCCTCTGAGCGCCAGGATAGATAATCTCAAGACAGGTGTGTCCAGCGGGGCCGGTCCCTGGGCCGTGATCAACGAGGGCTACGCCGATTATGCCTCACAGGTGGGATTCATTGTGGATCCCGCCCGAGCCAGGACCGGCAGCGACAAGGGCAAGGTCGAGAGACGCGGCCGTGACGTCAAGCGGATGCCCATTCTAGACGGTGACCGTTTCGCCACTCTGGCTGAGCTGCAGCGGATGACGGACGAGAGAGTGGAGTCTCTCTCCGGTGAGTTGCTCTGCCCGGTCACGGGGCTCTCCATCCGCGAGAGCTGGGAGAGGGAGCTGGAGCATCTTACCTCTCTGCCGTTCTCTTTCCCCGAGCCCTTCGATGTGCAGGTGAGCCGCACCGTCGGCAGAGACTGCATGGTATGTTTCGAGGGCCGGCAGTACGAGGCTCCTGCCAGGTATTGCGGCAGAGCACTCAGCGTCAGGGGCTGTGCAGGCGAGGTCCGGATCTTCTCGGGCAGCGGAGAGCTGCTCAGGATCTATCCACGGGGAACGGACTGCCGCATCCTGGTGGATAGGACTCGCAACGACTTCGACGGCGACGACCGTGTGATTGCCCCGACTCCACTGGGCAGACTCGGCAGGGAGATCGTCCTTGAGCGGAGCTGGGAGTGGGATGCTCCCAGGCGCTCCATCGACTCCTACCACGACCTGGTGAGCAGGGTCACATGAGCATCGCCACAACAGACCTGGACCGGACTCGCACCCTCCTCACCGATACGGGATTCGAGTTTGCGCAGGAGGCGCTGCCCGAGCTCATCGAGCAGGGGGTCAGGGAGGAACTCTCCCTGCCCGGATTCCTGGAGCTCGTCCTGCGCAGGGAGCGAGACTCCCGGGAGGAGAGGAGAGTGCGCACAAGCCTCAAGCTCTCGGGTCTTCCCAGGGGCAGGACCATCGAGGACTTCGACTTCACCTTCCAGAGGGGGGGCGACAGGCGCGGGATAGAGATGCTCTCCACCTGCGAGTACGCACGCATGCGAGAAAACGTCCTGCTGCTCGGTCCTCCCGGAGTGGGCAAGACACACCTCGCGGCCGGTCTGGGAGTCAAGGCGGTCCAGAACGGCTTCTCGGTCACCTACCTCACGGCGGACGAACTCATCTCCCGCATGCGGAGGGACAGCCAGAACGAGCGCAGGCGAATGAGCCGCAGGAAGTACATGAGAGCTGCTGTGCTCATCATCGACGAGCTGGGCTTCCAGACCATGGACCGCAGGGATGCGCACCTGCTCTTCCAGGTGATCAGCTACCGTTATGAGAAGACCAGCACCATCATTACTTCAAACAAGAGCATCAGGGAATGGCCGGACATGCTCGCTGGTGATGAGGTCCTGGCAACCGCTCTTCTGGACCGGCTGCTCCATCACTGTCATGTGATGAACATCGATGGCAGATCTTACCGCCTGAGGCACATGAATCAGGCGATCGAAACAAACCAGGAATAGATCAGGAGACGCATCTCATGACGACAGGGGGACTCTGCATGAGGTGCGAGGAAATGGATGTCCCCCAACTGCGCGGAACTGGGTGTCCCTTGACACTAAGTTTATAAAGAACCAATATAAAGATTTAAAGGGAGGTGAAATATGGACAATGGAGCAATCGTAGTATTGGACATGGGTTCATCTACAAATGTCGGCGGTCTTGATGGCGATCAGACCGGCCAGTGCGTTTGTAGGACTCAGCGCTGCCCTGGTTAGTATTTAGCAGTACTTACTCTGGGAACATGCTGTATGTGTGTCCCCTTTAAATGATAAAGAGATGGGAACATTGAAAAAATCAAAGTATAATCAATTTGTAAAATATAACGAGAATATGATAGCGTACAATATATTACAAAAAAGTGTGTCAATATTGCCTAACGGAATCGTAGAACAGATAATAAATGTCCTGATTTATTATCAGAAGATGTATTAGAATTACTGTACAAGCTTGGAATCGTTGTTGATGACGATGTTGATGAACTCCATCTGTTTCGCATGCAGCATGAATCAACATTGTATAATACTGATACATTGAGCATTACACAGCTGCTGACAAGAAGATGTAATTCCCGTTGCCTGTATTGCTATGAGGAAGGCTATAGAGAGCTTGAAAGCGTTAATGAAAGACAGACTGATTTTCAGGAATCGAGTATTCCACAGTTGTGCGAATTTATTATTTCACTTGCTAACACATATGGAACTAAGAAAGTAAGTTTCTCTTTTCATGGTGGTGAACCAACCCTCAGAAAAGATTTGATAGAGAAGCTGTGCTCTGATGTATCTCGTACGCTTTCAGGTGAGGGGCTTCAGAGTGATTTTTCAATGGTAACTAATGGAACACTTATAGATTCAGAGACAATTGAATCTTTCATTAGTTTTGGAATAGATAGACTTCTCTTTACACTTGATGGAGATCAGAACATCCATGACCACCGACGTCCATACCAAGATGGCAGTGGATCATTCAAGGATGTATACAAGAACATGACTGAAGCGATTGACAAAGGAATGAAAGTATATTTAGGAATAAATATAGATATGCATAATTATTCTGAACTGAATGGTCTGCTCTCTAGATTGGCAGAAGATTTCCATGGAAAGAATAACTTAGTCCTTGTGTTTGCTTTGGTCATGCCCGGTAAGAATCCTGGAAGCTTTCTAACAAAGTATTGCTTTAAATCACAAAAGGAGAAGGCAGAATCCATGATGGATCTTTACGAGAAAGCGGCCAATCTTGGTCTGAAAACGAGCGATCCGTTCGGAAGTCCATATTGCTCAACGAGGACTCCATCGGATTTTGTTATTTCACCATCAGGAGAAGTGTACAAGTGTGTTTCATTAGTGGGTCAGCAAGAGAGTTATGTCGGTAATATTACTGATGGCCCGGAGAGAATATCTAAGAATTCGGCACAATTTTTGTACGGTTGGAACAGTTTTGAGTCTTCAGAAGAATGCAGAGAATGTCGATATTTGCCAATGTGCCTTGGAGGCTGTATTCAGCAGTCGATACTTCATGGGTGGGAAAAAGACTGCAAGAAAGAGTTCTTCAGAACATTTCTCCCCCGCAGAATTATGTTCTGCGTAAAGAACGAAATTGTAGGCAATGCTGAGAGAGAAAAATGTCAATAATAGTTGAGAACCTGTACAAAGTATACAAGAGGCACCGTCGCAACGAGGGTGTCAAGGGTTTTCTTGAAGACCTGTTCAGAAGGAAGTATGAAATTGTACCGGCATTGAGGGATATCTGCTTCACAGTGAAGCGGGGGGAGTTTGTTGGCTATCTCGGTTCAAACGGAGCTGGAAAAACGACTACAATGAAACTGCTATCTGGCATTCTGATGCCGGATAAAGGAAAAATCAGAGTCATGGGTGAAGATCCCTTCAGACGAAAAAAACGTTTTTTAAAGAATATCGGTTTTATTATGGGATCGAAAAGCCAGCTGTGGTGGGATCTACCCGCAATGGATACTTTTAGACTGATGCAAAGTATCTATGATATTAATGAAAAAGATTTTCAAGGCAGGATTGACACTCTATCATCTGTATTGGCAATTAAGGACCTAGTACAGATTCCTGTGAGGAAATTATCTCTTGGCGAGCGTATGAAAATGGAATTTATCTGCTCACTTCTCCACTCTCCTGATATTCTATTCTTGGATGAGCCTACAATAGGTCTTGATCTGGTTTCCCAGGATTCCATTCGACAGTTTCTAAGATGGTACAATATAGAATATAATGCTACAATATTACTGACAAGCCACTATATAAGAGACATAGAAGAGTTATGCGCGCGAATCATCATAATAAAACTGGGCAGTATAATTTTTGATGGCACGAAAGACGAACTGCATAAATCCTATTCGAATTTCAGAATAGTGACAACTGATATCAATGATGAATACAAGAGTATTGGACTTGCAGATCAAGTAAATATAATTGGAAATCAAATGAGACACTTGATCCATGAATCTAAGGAGAAACTGCTTCTGGCTGAGCTGGCACAATTGTCATGTAAAGAAATCGACTCCATTGAGATCAACTTTGAGGAAGCGCTTAAGGTGAAAATGCAGGATGAAAGCTGAAATAACTACATTCAAGAATGTACTTAAGGAAACTGCCATATACAGAACAAATACCATAGCGAGTTTTCTGGTTGTAGTCCTGCCTATGCTCTTCCTGCTCCTATTCTGGAATGCTGCATTTCAGGGAAGAACCTACATTGCGGGTTTTACTCGTCCTCAGCTATTTGCCTATTATCTGATGATTCTTGTTTTGCAGGACATCTTGATGATCAAGATCAACTATGAAGTATCAAGTGACATAAGATCAGGACAATTGTCTGCATATCTACTTCGTCCTTTTCACTACATAAGGCATTGCTTCAGTGTTTTCTCTGCCGTTTCGTTTAATTATCTGTTATACACTTTATTAGTGATAATACCTATTGTAGTTATTATTTTCCCATCTGTTTTCAGTTATAATCCTCAGTTATTCCATGGTCTTCTTTCGGTTGCCCTTGGTGCAGTAATCGCATTTCTACTTGGGATGAGCCTAAGCTGTATTTCATTCTGGATGGAAGATATTTCTTCCATCAGTATTGGGCTTGGTTTGATTGTACCGGTAGTGTCAGGTGCGTTTCTTCCATTGAGTTTTTTCCCCAACTGGCTTAGAAGTACGATGGAATTACTACCGTTTTGGTACACACTTGCATTCCCAGCGGAAGTACTTTGCAATAGACTCTCTACCACACAGATTTCACATGGGTTACTGATACAGGTTATCTGGGTTGTGATTGGCTGTATAGTCCTGCACTTGATCTGGTCCAGAGGGAAACGCGTATACACATCGTATGGAGCCTGAAGCATGAGCATGAGTAGAACCCATATGCAACTTATTCGAATGGCAATTGCCAGCCGTCTTGAGCATAGGGAGAATATTTTCTTTCAAGGAGTACTTCAGATCCTTAATTTCGCCTTCTTAATACTTTTCATTGAAATAGTGTTTAGTAGAATCAGTACGATTTCCGGGTGGAATAAAGAACAAATGCAGTTTCTGGGCTCTATTGCACAGATCATCAGCATTCTGTATTCAACCTTTTTAGCTGGAGGTGTTTCTTATCTTCAGGAGGAAGTCAGGAAAGGTACTTTCGATTTTATCCTTTTAAAGCCACTGGACTCACAGCTGTTTGTTTCTATCTCTCGATTCAATCTGGTGCCTCTGATGAGCATCACCGGGCCTCTTCTCTGGATATTATATCTGATTGTGCAAAAAGAAGTACCGATAATCCCGGAGAGAATACCATTTGCATTACTATTGATACTTTGCGGTGTATTGATCAGATATTCATTTGGTTTGGGAATAGCTATTCTCTCCTTTGTGTTTACAAAAGTATCTGCACTACAATCTCTCCAAACCTCCCTTTTCAATCAGTCTCATTATCCTTCTTCAATATTCAGCGGATGGATAAAAATCTTCTTGGTCTATGTCGTTCCCGTTGCCCTACTGGCTAATGCTCCTACAGCAAGCCTGACTGGATGGTTTTATTCATTTCAAGACGCAGTTATTCTCTTATTGTATACCACAATTGCTGTAATATCGTGCAGATATCTTTATTGTATGCTTGTTGCCAAATATACTAGCGCAAGTAGTTAAAATATTTTGGAGGAATAAATATTATGCCACTATTACAAAAGAGTCCCTTCTTTTATTATGGAGATAAACATAGGTTAGTATTCATTATTATTAGAATTATGGTACTAATCATTGTTATCTTATCGGGCATTTTCGGTGCAAGTTGTGCGGATTGTGGGCCCGATCCTGAAACCGAAACCTCCGTTATCAAAACACTGTTCATCACTGACTCCATCGGATTGGCGGAGGGTGACAGCAATTATGTATTCGGAGCTGTGTACGATATAGCAATAGGACCAACCGGGAATATTTTCGTTTTGGATGTCGGTAAGTGTCATGTGTCGGTATTCTCACCTGAGGGTGAGTTCATTCAGCATATAGCACGTAGCGGTCCAGGACCTGGAGAATTGAATATCCCTGGATTCTTCACCGTGCTTGGGGATGGATCGGTCTATATTGTTGACGCGAACTTCGTTGTTAAGTACAGCCCTGAAGGAGAACTGCTCGCTCAAAAGCAAACGGATATGATCGATAAACCACTATGGATACAACCAATCGGTTCGAACGATCTACTGGGTGTTCTGAGCGAATATGATATTAGAGATGAGGGGCATTTCATTGTTAATCGACTTTCGCTTTGGAGAGACACTACACCCGAAATGCCACTTGTATGCTTCTATGAACAGGAGCACAACTTAAGTTATGGTGATTTCGCGACTAATATCACTCGCATTGACTACTTTCCGATGCTCTTTACGGGAAACAATGAAACAGTATTTCTTGCTCCAAAACCACAAACAGATCCTGTTATTTATTCTTTTGATCTAAGTGGTACTCCCTGTGATACGATATTTCTTTCCTATGAACAGGTGGAAAGAACGCCTGATGAACTGTCCGATGAGAAGGTATTCATAGAACAATCAGTTCGTATCAATTCCTTTGGTCAGATGTTGATCGACTGGGAGCCCGATCTTTACAGACCGATGATCAAAGCCATTGGCATCGGTCCTGATGGGAATCTGTGGGTTCAAAGAGGAAATCAACTTACGCCGGTGTTCGACATTCTTGATTGTCATGGAACCGTTCTGTTCACAGCTGTTCTTCCCTCAAGACAAGATGCCATCTACTGGAAATTCAGGATAACACCACAAGGAATAGTCGCATTTTCGCAGGATCCCGAGGAATACCAAGTAATATACCAGTTTCAATTGAAATTATGAACGACTTAGTGGTCAAGTGCCGGCAGAACTACAGTACTGGAGTCCATGGCCCGCTTCTTCGGCCCGAGAATGGCTGTAATAGAGGGCGATGTACAGACAAGACGGGACACAGAGCAAATAGAGAAAGCTGGCTGCCAGGCATGGCAGATAGAAACGGGAGGCGCCTGCCATCTCGACGCTCACGCTGTAAAACATGCAATGGATCATATGGAGCTGGATTCTGATGATCTCCGGTTACTGGCGATCGAAAATGTTGGTAATCTCATATGTCCGAGTGGTTACGATCTTGGTGAGAACCTGAGAATTGGCCTTCTTTCGGTACCAGAGGGTGACGACAAAATACTCAAATACCCCAGTCCCAGTCTTTTCAGCACTATCAACGTACTGCTGATCAACAAGATGGATCTTATCCCGCACCTTGATTTCAATGTGGAAAGGGCAATCGAGGAATGCAGAAGCCTCAATCCGGACGTGCTTGTATTCACCGTCTCGGCGAAGACCGGCGAAGGAATGGAAGAATTCTGCGATTTCGTTGAATCGAATTTCAGTTAGGAACCGTGTGCGGCTCTTACGATAATCTCGTTCTAAACCTCACATGATGTGCTTGTGATGTAATGTTCAATGATCTGGTGCGTTTTCAGCAGCTTACTGGATCAAGTCCCGAATTTTCTGTGACTTTCATCTAGCACTCCATTGAGATTGTTTCAGCTTCCTTCTTTTCCTGTTCTTCTTCCCATGCCGAGGGGGTCCGAGCGAGTCCGGCACAGGTTCATGTAACTCCTACCGGTCTTCGTAATGCTCCGATGACAGGGCCCTAACCGGCCCGGGCAGTGCCGCTTCTTCCGAAAGGTCTTCATCAGCCTCCCGGCATTCTTCTCCCCCGCCTTCTACGATCCCGCACGTGCACGGATTTACCGGATTCGAGCGATTCTTCATGCCTTTTACATGTTCCCGTTCATCCGACCGGTGCCCGGTTTTCTTTTTCGATATATTCCAGGTAAGAGCGAATGGAGAATATTATCAGTAAGAAGAGTTCAACCTTTCTTTTGCTGCCCGTTCTCCTGGCGGGAATCCTGGAAGCGTCGTTCATGGCAAGGGGTGAATTCCTGGGATTCAGCGCCGACGGGAAGCTGGCTGCCTTCGGGCAATACTGGGTCCAGGACGGCAGCGGCTTTCCCGAGGCCCATCTCCAGGTACTGAACGTGGCGGACGGTACCGTTCTCCGGTCCTTCGATTCCATCATGGAAAATGAAATCGAGTACATTCCGCCGTGGGAATGCTCCGCGTCGGCAAACCCGGCATGGCGGGAAGTAATCGAGGCCGCGGAGCCCCTGCTGGACAGCCTGGAAATAACCGGTACCCGGAAGGGAATGCACTGCCTGTGCCGCCTGCCCTCCGACCTGGAAGTCGACCGCCATCACGCCGTGTTCGCCACCGTAATGTTCTCTCCGGACTATCCCGGTCCGGTATACGAGCTTACGCTGTCGCCGGAACCGGTTCCATTGGATACTTATCCCGAGTGGATACACATGTTCCCCCCACCGGTGCTTCTACGGGCGGTGGTCCGGGACGAAGCGGAAGAAGTCGTTTTCAACCACTGGGAAACCGAACCGGTCGAAGGTTTCCAATACGTATCGGATTACCGGCTGGGCGACGTATTCATATATGGAGACAGCGCCATGGTAATGATTCTCGGAACCGTGGAACCCGGTTTCGAAGGCAACGACTCCAGGTACCGGACGCTGACCGGGCTGATCCGCCGTCACGGATTCTAAGCCAGGAAGGGATTGTGCCTCTTCTCCATGCCCACCGTACTCTCCGGCCCGTGGCCCGGATGAACCAGCGTATCCTCCGGCATGGAAAGTATCCTGTCGCGTATGGACGCCATCAACAGCTCGAAATCACCGCCGGGGAGGTCCGTCCTGCCTATAGAGCCCCGGAACAGGGCATCCCCGGTGAAAACGTGGCCGGGAACGCAGAGGCTGATACTTCCGGGAGAATGTCCGGGAGTATGAACGACCTTCAATCCCAGGGGCCCGGCGTACACCATCTCACCATGTGCCAGTAACCGTCCGGGAACGGGCGGAGCATCGATGGGTATGCCCCAGCGCCCGGCGTGTTGCACGGCGGACTCCAGCATCGGGAGTTCGTCTTCGTGGATCGCGAATTCCAGGCCGGGAAACTTCTCGGCAAGAAAGGCATTGCCGCCGACATGGTCGAAATGACCGTGGGTATTCACCACCACGACCGGCACCAGCCCGTTTGCGTCCAGGATACCCATGATGCCCCGGTCGGGACCTCCGGGATCCACTATTACGGCCTCCCCGGAACCCTCGTACGCCAGTATATAACAGTTTACGTCCAGGGGACCGGTGAGAAGCCGGAAGATATTCAGGCCGTCCGTTTCGTTCCGACGGGTATTCGGATACGATGTCATGGTCATCCCCTTTCAAGCCGAATGGTGACGTTAACCAAAACGCGCCTCCGGGTCAAACCCGGCGGTTCCCTTTCGCGAACCGGTACCGGTATATTGCTTAAAACCACCAGGGAGGAAACGAATTGAAATTAACGGCTCTTCTTTTTGTGTTGACATACCCGTGTTTCGCTACGGAACCCGTGGCGGCCGTAAGGGTTTACGATCCGCCCGCAGTGAACGGCGCCCTGGACGATCCGGCCTGGGACCTTGCGGTGGCCACCGAAAGCATGTTCGTTCAAACCCAGCCCAATTTCGGAGAACCCATGTCCGAGGAAACCGAGATACGCGTCGTATACGATGACAAGTTCATCTACTTCGCTTTCATCATGCACGACGGACATCCCGAGGACTTTCTCAGAATGGTGGCCCCCCGGGACACTCGCTTTTCGAGCGAATGGGTGGGCCTCTGGCTGGACACTTTCAACGATGACAACAACGCCTATTTCTTCTACGTAAACGTGGATAACGTCCAGCGTGACGGAAGACTCAGCGAGGTAGGCGGATGGGACGAGAACTGGGATGGAATCTGGGAAAGCGCGACCGCGGTCACCGATTCCGGCTGGATCGCCGAACTGGCGATTCCCTTCTCGGACCTCAGGTACGCCAAGCGGGAAAAGCAGACCTGGGGCATGAACGTCAACCGTACCATTACGAGAACCAACGAAAAGGGCTACCTTTATCCGATGGAGAATTCCTTCAATGTAGATATGGAAAAATTCGGTGATCTGGTAGGCCTCGAGAACCTGCCGCAGTCGGGCAACACACGGTTCTGGGCGTACGGCGCGGGGCGTCTTCGGTACATGCCCGGAAACAAGGACGAGTACGATCCATGGGCCAACTCGGGCCTGGACGCCAGGC
This sequence comes from Candidatus Fermentibacteraceae bacterium, assembly GCA_027067855.1. Taxonomy (GTDB): domain Bacteria; phylum Fermentibacterota; class Fermentibacteria; order Fermentibacterales; family JCC-6; genus Aegiribacteria. Next base: position 48,509 of record JAMOUX010000003.1, on the reverse strand, counting down.
TGTCCCTTTCCTCCCAGATGGCGCTGGACCTCACGGTAAACCCCGATTTCGGCCAGGTGGAATCCGACCCGGACCAGGTGAACCTGTCCCATTGGGAAACTTATCTCTCCGAAAAGAGGGCCTTCTTCCTCGAGGGTTCGGATATGTTCAACATGCCCTTCAACTTGTTCTACTCCAGGAGAATAGGATCAGTAGCACCTAACGGGGAACTGATTCCCATCCTGGGTGGGGCGAAATTGACCGGCCTCGCCGGGGGGTTCCGGGTGGGCTTCATGGACGCATTCACCGGCAAGGTCCGGGAAGGGGATTCCGTCATCGTCAGGCATACGAATTACACCGCGGGCCGGTTGGTCAGGGAATTCGGCAGCGGAACCTACCTGGGCGCGTGCCTCACAAGCGCCGACATCCCCGCCGAAGATTCCCTTCCCTACGTATACGGAAGGGCCGGGGCGCTGGACGGCCGACTGCACTTCCTGGACTTTCACTCCCTGAGCGCCTCCGTAGCCGGCACCTGGAACAGCACCGACACCGTATGGGAGAAAAACGTATCGTACAACGGGGAATACGATTTCAATACCGACAAGCTCGGCTTCGAGTGCGGTTTCGAAAGAAGCGGTGAGAACTTCGACGCCAACATGATGGGATATACTTCCGCCACGGGTTTCCTGAAGACCTGGACCGAGGCGGGTTACTTTTACCGTACCGGGAACAGTCCCATTTTCCGGGGGTTCAACGGAAACCTGGATCTGAACTACACGGAAATACCAGGCGGACCGGTAACCAACCGCAGCGCGTCGCTTTCGCTGGGAGCCATGTTGAGGAACATGTACAACGCCGGAATCACTTTTATTTATAAGGGTTCTCATACCGATGTGTACGAGGGGCCGGAAGGAATGCATTACGAAGGTGGACCCGGATTCTTGCTCAGATGTTTCACGGATCACCGCAAGCCGCTGTACGGAAACATCCGGTTCTTCAGACTCCCCTATTGTGAAGGCACTAATGTAAAGATAGGCACTGAGATCGGTTATAAACCATTCCCGAACATCTCCACCGGGCTGTCTCTCGACTGGAACACCACCGAGAACGCAAAAAAGTATAACCGGGCCGGCGGTGAATGGGGTTACAGGGACACCGATTGGCGTTCCGTAACCTTGAAAGCCGGGATGATGTTCACCAATGAACTGGGCCTGCGGGTTTCGTCGCAACTCTCCAGGTTCGAGTTCGCCTGGGATTCCGGCAACACGGCCAGGCGGATCAACCACCGGTTCAACGCGCTGCTGACCTGGCGCTTCAGGCCGGGCAGCACGTTCTACTTCATGTTGGGAGAAAACGCGGACCCGGACCCGAAAACGGGTGATCCGGGAGAGCCCGAATTCACGGCGTTCGCCAAGCTCTCATGGCTTCTGTTCCGGTAAAAGTAAAGAAGAAACCGACATCGGCGGAATCCGGCACTCGTTATGTAAGAAAAAAAACAGGCCCCGCAACACCGTTGATTCAGACCGGGAAAATCTACTGTCTTACCGTCGATTTGGAACTCCGGCCGAGAGCAACGCACGGACAAAAGCCGCCAGGTCGAAATCCACCAGGTCCTCCGGTCCCTCCCCCACGCCTATGTATTCCACCGGTATGCCCAGCTTGCCCGCCATGGCCAGCACCGCTCCTCCTTTCGCCGTGCCGTCCAACTTGGTCACCACCAACCCCGTCACAGGTACGGCGGTCATGAACTGTTCCGCCTGTGAATAGGCATTCTGGCCCACGGTACCGTCCAGTACCAGCAACACCCTGTGGGGGGCGGACGGCATGGCCTTGCCGGATACCATGTGAATCTTCTTCAACTCGTCCAGGAGCCCTTTCTTGTTGGGCAGCCTTCCCGCGGTGTCTATCAGTACCTCGTCGTATCCCTTGACCACTCCCCTGGTTACGGCATCGAACGCCACGGCCCCGGCATCGGCGCCGTGAAGCTGGACCAATACCGGAACGTCCAGGCGTTTCCCCCAGGTTTCGAGCTGATCGGCCGCAGCGGCACGGAAGGTATCCGCGCAGGCCAGGAGAACCCTGGAACCTTCCCCCACCGCCCGGGCCGCCAGCCTCGCCACGGTTGTGGTCTTTCCCGCTCCGTTCACTCCTATCACCATGGTTATTCTGGGTTTCTCCACGTCTTCCCGCACCGGGGGCGGAACCGGAACGTTCTCCATCAGGATCCCGGCGAGAACTTCCCTCCAGGAATCATCCGTTCTCCGCACCCTACGGGGAAGCTCTTCCAGTATCCTGTCGGTCAGTTCCCATCCCAGGTCGCTTCCCAGGAGAACTTCCTCCGCTTCGGCGAGCTGGTCTTCGCCTATCCCGCCGTCCCCGAATATCCCCGCGAGCCTGCCCATCAGGGCCTCGCTGCTCTTCCTCAGTCTTTTCCCGAGATCCAGGCCCATTCTAGCCCTCCACCAGGGTTCTGGCCTTCTCCAGGTTAACGGTGGTCATGACCGAAACCCCCCGTTCCTCCATGGTTATTCCGAACAGCCTGTCGGCCGCTTCCATCGTCCTCTTGTTGTGGGTTATTACGATGAACTGGGTCCTGTCCACGAAGCGTTTAAGCAAATTAACGTAGTTATCCACGTTGGTATCGTCCAGCGGCGCATCCAGTTCGTCCAGAACGCAGAAGGGAGACGGTTTCTCCAGGTAGAGGGCGAAAAGCAGGGCAGCGGCCGTCATGGCCCGCTCACCGTCGGACAGGGATGTTATGTTCTCCATCTTCTTGCCCGGCGGCCGGGCTACTATCTGAACCCCCCCTTCCAGCGGATCGTCCGATTCCATGGCCATTATATCGGCCTCACCCCCTCCGAAAAGGCTCACGAACATTTCCCGGAAGTTCTCCCTCACCCTGGCGAAAGTCTCTCCGAATTTTCCGGCCGCGGTCTTATTTATGTCGGAGATGGCTCCCAACAGGGAAATCCTGGCTTCCTCGAGGTCGTTCCTCTGCTTCCTCAGGAACTCCAACCTCTTCATCCCCTCCTCGTATTCGGTCACCGCCAGCATGTTCACAGGCCCCAGGCTTTCCCTGAAGCCTATCTGCTTACGGAGTTCAGCGTCGAGTTCCTCTTCCGAAAGGTTCCAGTACCCGCTCTTTTCCCCGGGGAGCACCAATTCCCCGGAATCGAGATTCTTATACCTCTCCTCCAGTAACCGGAGTTCCCCCGAAAGCACCACTTTCTCCTCCGCCGCAACCGCCAGGGCATCCCTACGCGCCGCCAGTTCCTCGTCGGCTTTCCTGGATTGTTCCAGCCACCGGGCCCTGATCATGCTCGCTTCTTTTCTTTTCCGCTCGGCCTCGCCTCTCCGTTCCCTCGCCCGGGCAAGCTTGTTCTCCAGTTCGACGATACGCCGCTCCAGGAGAATTTTCTCCTCCCGCAGGGAATCCAGTTCCGAACTCATACGATCCGCTTCCTCTTCCGCCCCGGCAGCGGATTCCAGTAGCCTTTTCCTTTCGTCCAGCAACTTTCCGAGAGCGTTCTCGGCCCGGGATACATCCAGGTTCGCCTGGTTCTCCATTCTTAAAAGCTCGTTAAGGCGCAGGGCCAGACGATCCTTTTTCTCCTCCAGCCGCTCCATTATTCCGGACAGCCGTTTTCTTCTATCCTCCGCCTCCCCGACCCTGGAAGCATACTCCGCACCCACATCGCCCGAAGCTTCTTCCAGGAGCCCGGGAAGTATTTCGTCGATCCCGGAGAGTTCGCTTTCCAGGATATTCACCTGTTTCCCGCCGGATTCCGCCAGGGCTTCCGCGGCGGCCTTCCCGCTTTCGAGGGCGGTAAGACGTTCCCTGTTTTCCTCCAGGGCTTTCTCAAGCTCACGACGCCGTTTCACAAGCCCTTCGATCCTTTTTTCGGCCTCGGCGAGTTTCTTAATCAATTCACCGCGTTTTCTCTCCGCTTCACTGATGAGCCCCTCCCGCTCGATGGAACCGGCTCCGGACTCGGGCACACCGAGCCGAACCAGTCCGTCGCCACGGTAAACGTTTCCGTCGTTGGTCACGATGTCGAAGTTACCGCCTTCAACGAACCATTCCAGGGCCGTCTTATCGTCCGGAGCCAGTACCGCCCCGGAAAGCAGGCCGGCGACGGAAGAATCGGAACCCTCTTCCAGGCACAGGGAAAGAGGCTTCCCTCCGGGAGGAAGGTCGCCGGGAACCATGACGTCCCTGCCGGGAACGAAGAACCTGGCGCCCGATCCTTCGCCGGGAAGCCCGAGCGGCGAATCCACCAGTACGGCGTCCTGGTAGACATCGAGCCACGCGCCCACGGCTATTTCATAGCCTTCCTTCACCTTAATCCTGGACGACAGGGTGGACGATCCGCCGGCGACAGCGGTTCCGGCGCTTCTGAGGGAACCGAGTCTCGATTCCAATACTCCGACTTTCAGTTCCATTGCGCGGACGTGTTCCCTGGCTTCTCCTATCCCGGCATCCATGACGGCCAGCTCTTCACTACCCCGTGAGATGGCGTCGAGAACTTCATCCCGCTCCTTCTCCAGGGCTGCTGATCTCTTAACCGATTCCGCCACGGCTCCGCGAAGTTCCTCCAGGCGGGATGACAGTTCCGCTCTCCGTTCTTCCAGGTGTCCGATTTCCCTCCGGGCCGTTTCCCTGCGCCTTCGCACTTCATCAAGGGCGGCTTTAGCTTCTCTTTCCAGCTCGGCGGCATTGGCGAATTCCTTCCTGGCCCCGTCCAGTTCGGCGGCCACTTCCGCAAATTCCTTTTCCGCACTCGAAAGTTTGCCGGATATCCCTTTCAACTCCGAACGGGCCTTCTCCAGGGTCGATTTCAATTCTTCTTCTCCGCCGGCGAGTTCCCGGGCCCTGCGTCGGAACTCGTCCGCCTTTCCCGATCGCGATGCGATTCTCTTCCCGAGGTCGGCAATCCTGGAGGAAACGTTATCCAGCCTCTCCCCGGCAACCGCCAGGTCGCTCATGGAGGAGCCTATCTCCCTCTCGAGTTCAGAGACCACGGAATGAGCCTCGTCCAATTCCACCCGGGCTTTATCCAAGGCCACCCGTGCATCGGCCCGCCTTGCCGACGCAGCCGCCACCGCCGCGGAAATCTCCTGCTCCGCCCTGGTCGCGGATTCGAGTTTTTCTTCCAGTTCCTTCTTCCTGGCGGAGAGGAACCGCAACTCCCGGTGCATCCGAAGGCCTTTCAATTCCAGTACTTTCCGTTCGGCCCGCTCCCACCTTCTGTAGGCCGATACCTGTTTCTTCAGCTGCCTGACGTTCCGCTCCACCTCGGAGATGATGTCGTCCAGGCGTTCCAGGTCTTCCGCCACCGCCCTGAGTTTCAGCTCCGCCCTGTGGCGCTGCAACTTGTACTTGACTATCCCGGCCGCCTCGTCGAAAAGGAACCTCCTGTCGGCGGGTCCCTTTTCGATGATCGCCTGGGTCATGTTCTTCTCCAGTATCCAGTAACCCTTGTTACCCAGGCCCCTGTCCACCAGCAGATCGGTCAGATCCATCAACCGGGACTTGTTTCCGTTTATGAGGTACTCGCTTTCGCCGGATCTGAACAGCCGCCTCGTAATGCTTATCTCGTCGAAGTCCAGGGGAAGTTCGCGGCGGGAATTATCCAGGGTCAGCACGACCTCGGCCATTCCCTGGGGTTTTCTCGTGGCCGTTCCGGAGAAAATGACATCCTCCATCCTTTCGGCCCGGAGTTCCGAAGGACTCTGGCAACCCAACACCCACCGGATGGCATCGGCTATGTTGCTTTTGCCGCAACCGTTGGGACCCACGATACAGGAGATTCCTTCACGGAACTCCAGTTCGAACGCGTCGGCGAACGACTTGAAACCCACTATTTCGAGTCTTTTCAGGTACAAGTCTCGCAACCCCCGTCAGGAATCGCCGCCCGGAGGCGTCGAGTGGAAGATTTCCCCGGCGAAAGTGGAACAATAGGAATAAAAACTCACCAGTACAAATATCAGGGCGAGCACCCCCAACGGGCTCAAACCCAGGAACACGGCGGAAATTTCCCTGCCCAGGATGTGGGACACGGCCTGAACGGTCATGTAGAACGATACCGCGAAAGAGGCCGTTTTGCCCCACATGTCGGAAGAGGGCGGAGAACCGGTCTTCGCGGTCATGTAAAGACCTCCCGCCGCTATCAGTACGTCCTTGCCCACGAAAACGGCGGCGAACCACGGGGGAACCGCACCAACCGCCACCAGGGTCACCAGGAAGACCCCCATGGCCAGTTTGTCGGCCATGGGATCGAAGATTCTTCCCCATTCGCTAGCGGTCCCGGTTCTCCTGGCGATGAAACCATCCAGGAAATCAGTGGAAATCGCGAGGAAAACGGTTATCGCGGTGGGAACGATCTCCCGACGCCACAGAAAGAAGGACGCCGCCAGGCCCAGGGGTATCCTGGAGAGGCTCAGAATGTTGGGCAGAGTGAAGACCGGGCCTTTCAAACCTCTCCACCCCCATCGTCTCCAAGCATCTTCTCGGCATGATCCCTCGCTCCACGTCCGCCTCCCAGGAGCCTCGCCACCTCGTCCACCCTGTGTTCCCTCCCGTTCAGTACCTTCACACCGGTTACCGGCATCCCGGAGGACACCTCCTTGAACACGGAAATGTGACGGTCCGCCCTGGAAGCTATCTGGGGAAGGTGTGTAACGATCAGCACCTGTCTCTTTTTAGACACCCTTTCCAACGAATCCGCCAGCAGGTTGGCTATCTCCCCTCCCACCCCGGCGTCTATTTCATCAAAGATCATGGTGGAAGCCTGGGTCACTCCGGATAACGCCAGTTTGAGAGCGAGACTGACCCTGGATGTCTCGCCGCCGCTGGCCACGGAAGACAACGGTCCGGGTTCCATGCCCGGGTTGGCGCTGAACACGAACATGGGAACCACCGGGCCTTCCGCTCCGGTGACCATGCCTCCGACCTCCCTCACCCCCGCATGACGGGGCGGTGAAAGTTCCACCCGGAAAATCGCGTCGGGCATCCCAAGCAGCCGGAGTTCCCGCTGCACCTCTTCCTGGAGCCTTCCGGCGGCGGAGGTTCTCCGGTCGAGCAACTTTTTCCCGATTTCCAGCACCCTCGCTTCGAGTTCCGGAATCCCGCCGCGGAGTTCCTTCAGCTCCATTTCCATGGACTCGTAGCGGGCCAATTCGGCGACCAGGGCTTCCTTCATTCCCAGGAGAGCGTCGAGAGAACCGCCGCTTCTCCCCATGAGCCGCGAGTACGCGTCCAGTCTCTCGTCCACTTCCTCCAGTCTCCATGGGGCATTTTCCATGCCGGCAAGCAATCCGGCGCAAGTGTTTCCCGCCTCCGAAAGAGCTATCTCGGCCTGCTCCAGCAACTCGTATACCGACTCCGCGTCGGAACCGGCGTTTTTCACCAGGGACTTGAGGTACGCCACCCTCTCCAACAGGCCGCCCTCGCCCGAAACGCCGCCGCTTACGGCGTTAATCGCTTCCATACTCTCCCGGGCGGAGTTGAGCCTCCGCCTTTCATCCAACAGGGCCATGTAATCTTCCCTGGATGGACGAAGCTCCTCTATAAGCGAGAGTTCGTGCGAAGTTATATCTTTTCTCTCACCGGCCCGCTCCAGCATGGATTCCAGTTCCGCCACACGCTCACCGTACTTAACGTAGGTTCTGAAAGACTCGGACATTTCCCGAGCCGGGCCGCAGCAGCCGGCATACTCGTCCAGGGCCTTCAGCTGGTTTTTCCGGTCCAGCATGGCCGGTGAAGAACCCTGGGAGTGGATGTCGATAAGCCCGGCGAGAATCTCCCTCGCCTCTTCCAGGGAGGACAACTCGTCGTTCACGAAAAGCCTGCTCCTGCCCCTGGTTCTGACTTCCCGGCGCACGATCAACTCGTCACCGTTCTCCCCCGTGAACAACGCCTCGATCACGGCGGCGGATGCTCCGGGCCTTACCAGGGACCTGTCGGCCCTGGCTCCGAGCACCAGCTGAAGGCCTTCTATCAGGATGGATTTCCCGGCCCCGGTCTCTCCGGTGAGTACGTTCAGCCCCGGAACGAACTCGACGCTGACATCGCTTATCGTGGCCAGGTTCCTTAAAAGGAGATACGACAACATGAAACTATCCCCTGGCCCCCCATCCGAGTTTCAGGCTCAACCTGCTGTAGTATCCCGGCTCGTCGTCGAACCTTACCAGCATGCAGGAGCCGCTGTCCCTGGTCACCTCCAGAGACTCGCCGGCCTTCAACGATCCGCTGGGAGCCCCGTCCACCGATACCACCGGACCGGTACTCCTCAACCGACCTATTTTTATGGAAACGACGCTCTCGTCCGGCACCACCAGGGGCCGTAGCGAAAGCGAGTGGGGACAGATCGAAACCACCAGCATCGCCGGCAGACCCGGAGCCAGTATCGGTCCGCCACAGGAAAGACTGTAAGCCGTGGAACCCATGGGAGTGGATATCACGACCCCGTCACCGGCCACCCCGGCTATCCTCTCGCCCTCCACGAATATTTCGAAATACAGTATCCCGCCCATCATGGACCTGTTGACACTGAAATCATTCACGGCCCTGAGAACCTTGCCGGACGACATGGTTCCCCTCAGAACCGGAATCGTACCCACCACGTACTCCCCCCCGGCTATCCTTTCGACCACCCGGCCGGCATCGCCCTGCTCCGCCCCGGCCAGGAATCCCAGGTTGCCCGAATTCAAGCCCAGTACCGGCACGTTATGGTCCAGGAAATACCCGAGACCCCTGAGTATGGTTCCGTCCCCGCCGATAACCATGCCCATATCGCACTTTCCGCCTTCGTCGAGCCCGAAGGTGGCCAGATGATCCGCACAGGACGGAGCCGCGTATGGTTCTATGCCGACTTCCCGGCATTTCTCCACCACGTTTCTTATCAGGCCCGCGTAGGGAGGATTGAACCTGTCCACGTACAGGCAAAGCCTGCGTACCATCACCGGTTCATGAACCAATTTCGTCACCCACCCTACGGGCTATGGATTCTGGGTCCAGACCGATTTCGACCAGGAGATCGGCCCTGCGCCCATGAGGCTGGAAATCATCCGGAACACCTATTCTCAATACCCTCGACGTTCCATCCAGTATGAAGTCCACCATGCAACCGAATCCCCCGGCCACGCTTCCTTCTTCCACCACCACCACGGGTTTCCCTCCCGATGCGAGCCGCTTCAGTTCGTCCGCCGGGGCGGGCTTCAGCCACACGGGATCGTATACCGCCGCCGAAATTCCGCTCTTTTCCAACAACTCCGCCGCCTCCATGCAGTGCGACGCCATCACCCCGACACCCACCAGCAACACGTCTTCCCCTTCCCTGAGGAGCTGTCCTTTTCCGGGTTCGACCGCCCCGGGATCCGGGAAAATCACGGAAGGTTCCTCGCCCCTGGGATACCTGAGAAGCGTCGGCCCCGTTTCGAAGTCAAGGGCACGCTCCAACATGATTTCCAATATCGAACAGTTTCTCGGGGCGCCGAACCTGACATTGGGAACGGACAGGAAGATGGAAATGTCGAATACCCCGTGATGAGTGGGGCCGTCCTCTCCGACGAGGCCGCCCCTGTCCATGGCGACCACTATCGGAGCTTTCTGCAGGGCCGCATCATGTATGACCTGGTCAACCGCCCTCTGCATGAAGGTACTGTAAACGGCCACCACCGGTTTCAAACCTCCGAAGGCCATGCCGCATGCCATGGTCACCGCGTGCTGTTCCGCGATGCCCACGTCGAAAAACCTTTCGGGAAAACGCCTGGAAAATTCCACCAGGCCGGTTCCGTCCGGCATGGCCGCGGTTATGGCCACCACCCCGTCATCTTTCTCCGCGAGGCTGACCATGGCCTTTGAAAATGCCTCCGTGAAAGTTTCTCCGCGCCTGGAACCCCTCGCCGAACCGGATACCCCGTGATACCTGGTGGCATCCTTCTCCGCGGGAACGTATCCCTTGCCCTTCTTGGTCAACACGTGGAGCAGGACGGGACCGGGAATCTCCGAAACCCTCTGCAGAACCCCGGTCATCACCGCCAGATCGTTGCCCGGAACCGGGCCTATGTACCGAACCCCGAAAGCATCGAACAACGTGTCGGGCGTGACCAGGGCTTTCTTAAGACCTATGGAAACCGCGTGGGCCGCGTTTCGCATCCTTTCCCCAAGGGACGGAATCCTGCCCAGGGCCTTCCATACCTCCTGCTTGATCCGGTTGTAACGCGGATCGGTCATCAGCCTGGTAAGGTGAGTCGAAATGGCGCCTACATTGGGAGAAATGGACATCTCATTGTCGTTGAGTATGATAAGCATACTGGTCTTATCATGTCCCAGGTGATTCAGTCCCTCCAGCGCCATTCCCCCTCCCATGGCGCCGTCGCCTATCACCGCCGCTACCTTGTAATCATCACCGGATATATCCCTTGCAAGGGCATATCCCAAAGCCGCGGATATCGAGGTGGAGCTGTGCCCGGCCCCGAAGGCGTCGTATTCGCTCTCGCTGCGCTTCTGAAAACCCGACAGGCCGCCCCTGGTCCTTATGGTATCGAACCTGTCGGCCCTGCCCGTGAGCAGCTTCCACGGATAACTCTGGTGTCCCACGTCCCATATCACCTTGTCCCTGGGAGGTGTGAATACCGACAGGATGGCAACGGTGAGTTCCACCACGCCGAGGCTCGAGGCCAGATGGCCACCGGTCTGGCTTATGGTGTCTATTATGAGCTTCCTGATCTCATCGACCAGGCTCAGTCTTTCCTCCATGGAAAGCCGCGCCAGGTCGACCGGCCCGCCGATTCGTTCCAGGATGGACACGGTCATTTCCTCCTGTCGGGAAGGAAGAGAGCCAGGGACGCCACTTCGCCCCAATCCCCTTCCAGGTTGTGGAATCCCCCAGCTGTCCTTTCCGCCGTCTTCCTCGCCATATCCCACGCGGAGTCGGCGCCCATGAGGGAAAGCAGGTTTCTTTTCCCTTTGTCCATGTCCTTGGAAACCTCCTTGCCCATTTCCTCCGCGCTCCCGCAAACATCCAGGATATCGTCGGTAAGTTGAAACAAAAATCCCAACTCATCACCAAGTCGCGACAGGGTATCGAGAATTTCGAGGCCCGCGCCCCCGGCAAGCGCCCCAAGTTCCAATGAGACCCTTATCATGGCGGCGGTCTTGCCCCTGATCATGGTTTCTATCCATTCCCGCCCGGCATCCCCGGGATGGTACAAATCCATGAATTGACCGCCGACCAGGTATCCCGGCCCGGACGCCACCGCAAGTCGCCTGGCCATCTCGGTCACCCTCCCCTGGCCCAGGGGAGTCTTGATCAATTCACCGAACGCCTCCACCAGCAGCAGGTTCCCCGCGAGCAGAGCCTGTGGTACCCCGTGGAGAACGTGAAGGGTGGGTTTTCCCCTCCTGGTGGAATCGTCGTCCATAGCGGGCAGATCATCATGAACCAGGGAATAGGTATGTATCATCTCCACGGCACATGCCGCGGGAAGACACGTATCGGAATCTCCCCCCACGGCTTCGCACGCCGCCTTGACCAGAAAAGGCCTGATACGTTTCCCTCCGGTCTCCAGTACGTACATGGCGAACGATGGAAGCCCGGATAGGGGATCGTCCCTGAGAGATATGTTTCTCAGGCCTTCCTCAATCCATTCGGCCGCGGCCCGCAGTGAATCCGGCAGATCCGGGATTTCACGTTTCTCCATCGACCAGCTCCAGTTTTTCGACCTTTCCATTTTCGTTCAGCGTCATCCTGAGTCCGTTCACCCGCTCATCGCCCTCGGCGACCTTGAGCCGGGTCTGCCTCCCGGTCGTGAACCGACTCATGGCTTCTTCGGTATTCATGCCTATGACACCGGCGGCGGATCCGCACATTCCAAGGTCGGTGATAAACGCGGTGCCTCCCGGCAGTATCCCGGCATCGGCCGTCAGTACGTGGGTGTGAGTGCCGACCACGGCCGTAACCCTTCCGTCCAGGTATCGTGCCATCACCTGCTTCTCACTGGTGGCCTCCGCGTGGAAATCCACCAGGATGACGTCCGCCCGGTTGCCGCGCAGTATCGCGTCAACGGTCCTGAACGGACAATCCACCAGCGAAGGCATGAACAATCTTCCCTGGAGATTTATCACCATCACCCTGGCGCCCGAGACCTCTTTTACCAGGAAACCCTTCCCCGGGTTGTCCGCCGGGTAATTAGCGGGTCTCAGCACCGGACATCCCTCTTCCTCCATGTACTCCAGGATGTCCCTGTGGCGCCATATGTGGTTACCGGATGTAATAACGTGCAGCCCGGCCTCCAGTAGTTCCCTGGCAGTCCTCCTGGTAAGCCCGAACCCACCGGCGGCATTTTCGCAGTTGGCCACTGCGAAATCGAACTCCCTGCCTGCCAGAAAAGTGGACAGGGCCGTTCTGCCGGGCCTTCCCACGACGTCTCCGAAAAGGAGTATCTCCACTTCAGCGGGCCGTTTCCGATGCCCTGGTTTCCCTTATCACGGTGACCTTTATCTGTCCCGGGTACTCCATCTCACTCTCTATCTTTCTTGCCACTATCCTCGCAAGTTCAGCGGCCGCATCATCATCCATGGCTTCGGGTCTTACCGCTATCCTGAGTTCCCTTCCCGCCTGTATCGCGTAGGATTTCTTGACCCCGTCAAAGGAATCGGCTATCGATTCCAGCTTGTGCAACCTTCTAACGTATAGTTCCAGGGTTTCGCGTCTGGCTCCGGGTCTCGCCGAACTCACCGTGTCGGCAGCCTGCACCAGGATGCCATAGAGCGACTCGCACTCCATCTCCTCGTGATGGGCCCCGATGGCGTTGCAGACCAGGGGACTCTCATCATACCTCTGGGCGAGTTCCATTCCCACGAGGGCGTGGGAACCCTCTATATCCTGGTCCGTCGACTTGCCGATATCGTGCAGAAGTCCTATCCGCCGGGCTATCGCGGGGTCGAGTTTCATCTCGGCCGCCAGGAGCCCGCATATGTGCGCCGTCTCCAGCGAATGCTGGTACATGTTCTGGCCGTAGCTGGTTCTGTACCTCAGTCGGCCCAGGTGCCTTACCAGTTGGGGATGCAGACCGGTCACGTTCGCATCCATGGCCAGTTGGTTACCCAGCTTCCTTATCTTCTTCTCCATTTCCGCTGTAACCTTGGTCACCGTGGCCTCTATCCTTCCGGGATGTATTCTGCCGTCGTCGAGAAGTTTCTCCAGCGACTGCCTGGCGATTTCCCTTCTCACGGGATCGAAACAGGAAAGCACCACCGCTTCAGGGGTATCATCTATTATTACGTCCACGTTGGTAGCAGCCTCGAAGGCTCTTATGTTTCTGCCTTCCCTGCCTATTATCCTGCCCTTCATGTCGTCGCTGGGAAGGTTGACCACAGAAACGCAGTTCTCAACCACGAAATCGGCGGTGCACCGCTGCACGGCGGTGGCGAGAATCTTGCCGGCCTCTTCCTCGGCCCTGTTCTCAGCTTCCTCCAGGATCTTCCGCGTCAACCTGCCTGCCTCGTGGTGCAGTTCTTCCTCCAGGTTGGACAGCATCAGGTTCCTGGCATCTTCCCTGGAAAGATTGGCTATCTGCTCCAGGAGCCTGTTCTGTTCCTCCATGAGCCTGTTGACCCTTTTGTGCTTGGCGTTCAGGGAATTTTCCATCTCGGAGAGGCCCGTCTCCCGTTTGTCCAGTACCCTCTTTCTTTCCCGGAGTTTCTCCTTGAGTATTTTCAGTCTCTCCGACTCGTGGGCCAGTCTGCTTTCGTTCCTGTCCAGCTCGAGTCTGCGTTCCTGGTATTTCTCGAGCATGTCGGCCCGTTCCCGGGAGATCATGTCCCTGCCTTCCAACAGGGCCTCACGCTTGATCGCCTCTCCCTCTCTGCGGGCATTGGAGATTATTCTGTCGGCTTCGGCCTTGGCGCCGCCGATCTCCCTGGCGACCAGTATCTTGTTCAGAATGTAACCAAGAGCGAACGACACCGCGGACGCGGTGACTGCAATTACGACTTCCATCGCGGTCTCCATTCAGGCGCAGTTTCCATCTATGTAAACGGTAAGGGACGTGGTCACCGTACGGCCATATCCCGCATTCCTGCGCAGAATGCCGGCACGTCCTTCCCGTGCGTCAATCATGGGTGGACGGGCCGGGGCCTCGTCCTACCCGGACACTTCGGATGTACTGCTGTGGATGTCGGATGTCTCCGCCGTCACCGCGGAACCGCCATGCTCGGATTTCACGGCCACCGTGGGAGTGGATGTCTCCGCAAGAACCTGCTCGATCCTGTCGGCAAGATTTGTGAGTTGGTTACTGTATGTTTCTTCCAGTTTCCTGAGTTCTTCCCTGGTCTGATAGAGTTCATCAGCTATGTTCAGGGCGGCAAAAATGGCCACCTTTGCCGTCGAAGCCATGGTGGCGTTGTCCGTCATCTGCCGCATCTTCATGTCGACGTAGTGAGCTATCTCTGCGATATAGGCGGGAGAACCCGCTCCCCGGATGGTATATTCCCGCCCAAAAATATTTACACGGGTCACCTCACTCCGGTTGCTCATCTCATCCCTTGCCCGTTTTCCGATTCGATGTCCTCGAGCTTTTCCAGTACACCCGATAACCTTCGCTTTATCTCCTGCCTTTCCCGCAGAAGCCTCGCGCTGTGAATCCTGAGGATATTATAACCCTCTGTGTCCACGGAGCCCACATTGTTTTCCAGCCTGGACTCCAATTCTTTCACCCTGCCGGCGAACTCGCTTCTCTGCGCATTCACCAGCCTGTACTTGATTATCAGCCTGTTTATCGCTTCGGTCAACCTCTCGATGTCATCGGCATGGGACATCGCTCGTCCTTACTCCCCTAGAGAACCGCCTTGACCGCATCGACCACCTTGTCGAAAGCTTCGGGATCCCGTACTGCAAGGTCCGCCAGTACTTTCCTGTCCAGATCGATGGCCGCGGTCTTCATTCCGAACATGAACGTTCCGTATGTCATACCGCGCTCACGTACCGCGGCGTTTATCCTGGTTATCCAAAGGGTTCGGAAATTACGTTTCCGGTTGCGCCTGTCGCGGTACTGGTACTCCAGGGCTTTCTTCCTGGCCTCGTTGGCCACGGTGTAGAGTTTCCTGCGGCCTCCGAAATAACCCCTGGCGTCCTTCAATACCTTTTTGTGCTTCCTTTTCCTGGAAACAGCTTTTTTCACTCTGCTCATACGTGTATCACCTACCTAGTAAGGCAAGAGCCTCTTCAGCCTGCCTGAGTCGGCCTTGGAAGCCATGCCGGCTTTCCTGAGTCTTCTAAGTCTCTTGGGACTCTTCTTGGTTTTTATGTGCTGGGCATATGGCCTGTTCATCTTGAACTTGCCCTTCGCCGTCTTGCGGAACCGTCTTGCGGCTCCTTTGTGCGTCTTCATCTTGGGCATTGCTCAACCTCTATTCCTGTTCCTCTTTATCTTCCTTCTTGTGCCTTTCCTTGAGAGGCGCGATGATCATGGTCATCTGCCTGCCTTCCATGGTCGGCTTTCTCTCTATCTGCCCGAACTCCGCCAGGTCCCCGGCCAGCCTCTCCAGGAGTTGGAACCCCTGTTCCTTGTACGCCAGCTGCCGCCCGCGGAACACCACCGTCGCCTTCACCTTGTGCCTCGATTCCAGGAATTCCTGTGCATGCTTCATCTTGAAGTTGTAATCGTGGTCCTCGGTGTTGGGCCTGAACTTGACTTCCTTAAGGCCGCCGACGTTCTGGTTCTTCCGGGCTTTTCTTTCTTTCCTCTTCTGCCTGTACCTGAACTTACCGTAGTCGACTATGCTGACCACCGGGGGATCGGCTCCCGGTGAAATCTCCACCAGGTCCAATCCTGCCTTAGTGGCCATGTCCAGGGCTTCCTGAATACTTAGAACTCCTACATGTTCTCCGTTCTCGTCCAGTAAACGAACCCGGGGACTCTGAATCTCCCCGTTTACCCTGATACGATCCTTTCTACTGATGTACGTCCTCCTATTCGGGTAGTTCCGGCCGCCTGCATCCGGCCTCGACTATCTCCAGGGCCTCGGAGAGTTCCATGGAACCCATGTCGCCCTTACCGTGAATCCGCAGGGAAACCTTACCGGAACCTGCTTCACGCTCTCCCACGACGAACATGTAAGGAACCTTGGCCGTTTCGGCTTCCCTTATCCTGTGACCTACGGTTTCCCGCCGCCCGTCCACCTCGCATCTCAAACCGGCCTCGGACAGGACATGCAGGATTTTCTCCGCCGCTTCACGCTGCGAATCCGTAATGGGTAAAATAATAACCTGCAGCGGGGCCAGCCAACCCGGGAAATTGCCCGCGAAATGCTCTATCAGGTTACCCACGAACCGCTCCACCGATCCGAAAAGCGCCCTGTGCACCATGAATACCCGATGCGGGCCACCATCTTCACCCACGTACGTGAGATCAAACCTCTCCGGAATATTAAAGTCGAACTGTATAGTGGGCCCCTGCCAGTATCTTCCCAGGGCATCTCTGAGTTTGATGTCTATTTTAGGGCCGTAAAATGCGGCTTCTCCGGTGACGGTGGTGTATTCTTCGCCCAGTTCGTCCAGGGCCCTGGCAAGACTGGGTTCCACCTTTCTCCATTCTTCGGGATCCCCGGCGTAACGCCCGGGATCGTCCGGATCCGAAAGCGAGAGTTCTATCCTGTATCCGAAGCCGAATATCTTCAGAAAGTACAGGGAGAACCTGACCACACCCTTTATCTCGTCCACTATCTGGTCCGGAGTACAGAAGATGTGTCCGTCGTCCACCGTGAAACCTCTTACCCTCATCAACCCATGGAGAACACCGCTCTTCTCGTACCTGTATACCATCCCCAACTCGGCAAGCCTCAGGGGAAGATCCCTGTACGACCTGGGCTTGCTCTTGTAGATGATGATGTGGCCCGGACAGTTCATGGGTTTGAGAGCGTACTCCCCTTTGTCGATATTCAGGAAGTACATGTTGTCTTTGTAGTAATCGTAATGCCCCGAGGTCTTCCATAACTCGGCCGGAGCTATGTGGGGAGTATTGACCAGCTTGTAACCCATTTTGACGTGGGCCTTCTTCCAGTGGGATTCCAGTTCCTCCCTGACCACGGCGCCCCTTGGAAGCCAGTAGACCAGGCCGGCGCCCCCCATACCTCCCACGGTAAAGAGATCCAGCTCGGGTCCCAGTTTCCTGTGATCCCTCTTCCTGGCCTCTTCCAGCATGTGGAGATGTTTCCTGAGTTTCTTGCCGGTATCGAACACGGTACCGTATATCCTGGTCAGCATGGCATTGTCCGAGTCACCCCGCCAGTAAGCGCCCGCTACGCTCAACAACTTGAAATGTTTCAGGTATCCCGTGGAAGGAACGTGAGGACCACGGCACAGGTCCACAAAGTCACCATGACGGTAAATGGAGATCCTGTCTCCCCTTTCACCTATCTCTTCCAGGAGTTCCAGCTTGTAAGATTCTTCCCTGGCTTCGAAGAGTTTCCGGGCTTCCCGGTATTCCATCTCCATCCGCACGAAAGGCAGATCCTCCTCCACTTGCCGCTTCATCTCCCGCTCGATGTCGCCCAGCGCCGATTCCCCCTCGAAACCGGGAATCTCCATGTCGTAGTAGAACCCGTTCTCTATGGCTGGACCTATACCCAATTTGGTGCCGGGAAACAGTTTTTGCACCGCGGAGGCCATAAGGTGAGCGCAGCTGTGCCTGAGGGCGTTCCTGCCCTCCTCGTCGTCGAAGGTGAGAATCTCGATCTCTCCGTCACCGGTCAACGGTTCAGTCAGATCCGTGAGTTCCCCGTTGAAACGTACCAGCAAAGCGTTCGAGGCCAGCTTGCGTGAAATTTCCGATGCTATCCGCAGGCCGGTGGTGCCGGCATCGAACTCCCTGTGACTCTTGTCTGGAAAATAAATCTTCATGTCCCGGCAACCTCCTTCCGACCCGTCATACAAAATAAGTATAAAAAAATGGTGGGCGATACTGGACTTGAACCAGTGACCTCTTGCATGTCAAGCAAGCACTCTAGCCACCTGAGCTAATCGCCCACCGCACCTCGCAGTTTGCAGCGGGAAGGATACATAGGTCGCGACCCATCGTCAAGACGCGGAACCCGTCGATTACGGCGAACCACGCACTATGGTAGTGCCCGCCTTCCCCTCCAGGGCATCGAGAATGTGGCCCGGCGAAGTTATCACCACCTTTCCGCCTCCGTGCTTGAGGAAGCCGACCGACGCCCTTATCTTGGGTAACATTGAACCCTCCGCGAACTCCCCCATGCTGATATAACGTTCTATCTCTTCCAGGGTGGTCTTCTCTATGGGTTTCTGACCGGGTTTTCCGTAGTTCAGGTAGACCTGGGGTACGGAAGTGGATATGACGTACGTACCAGCCTCGAGCCGGGTTGCGAGCAGAGCGCTCACGTGATCCTTGTCTATGACCGCGGCCACTCCCCTCACCTTGTAGCCCTCCCGGACCACCGGAACGCCTCCACCCCCGGCACAAATAACTATCTGACCCGCGTTAAGCAGGGTTCTCACAGCCTCGAGTTCCAGTATCCGCCTGGGTTTGGGCGAGGGCACCACCCTTCTCCAGCCCCTGCCGGCATCCTCCTTCATGATCCAGCCGTATTTAGCGGTTATCTCCTCCGCCTCTTCGCGGGAATAGAAAGGTCCCACCGGCTTGGTCGGATTGTCAAACGCGGGATCGTCCGGAGCCACCAGTACCTGGGTGACCAGGGCTGTGACCGGTATATCCACGTTTCTTTCCTCCAGCACGTCACCCAGCACCTGCTGGAGTATGTATCCGATATAACCCTGAGTGGCGGCGACGTTGAGATCCATCCCGTCGGGGGGCACCACCGACGAAGCCATGAAGTTCCTCAGGAGTTCGAAGCCGACCTGTGGCCCGTTACCGTGGGTTATCACCACTCCACCCATGTACTGGGCTATCGAGGCTATCTCTTCACAAACCTCTCTGGCCAACTCGTGAGTATCCAGATTCCCGTTGGAAGCGCCGGAGCTTATCAGCGAGTTGCCTCCCACCGCCACAACGGTCCTGGAAGTCTTTCCGGGTATCGCCATCAAGTCGTCATCCCTTCCGGCGGAAACCACCGCTGAAAAACACCAGGAACAGTCCCCCGAGGGTGATCGCCACATCCGCTAGGTTGAAAGTGGGCCACCGGTGCCTTCCCACTCCCACATCCAGGAAGTCTACCACCCATCCGTGAACGAGCCTGTCCGTCAGATTGCCCAGGGCTCCTCCCAACACGGCTCCCATTCCCGCCGCCGTACTTCTCCCGGCAGGACGTTTCCAAATCATGATCCCCAGGACGATCACGGCCACTCCGGTCACAATCGAAATCACCAGGGAACCTCCCCATGAAAGACCGAATGCGGCCCCGCTGTTCCGGACCCTGGTCAACCTCACGTAATCTCCCAGCACCCTGACCGGCTCGCCCAGCCGCAACCCGGCCAAGACGACCGCCTTACTCAACTGGTCCGATGCAAGGACCACGGCAGCCGTCAGGAAACCCGTGGTCCCGGACCTATTCATCTCCGCCTTCCGACATCTTCCTCAACACGCCCGCGCACCTGGAACAAACATCGGCGGGTTCCAGCCTTCCCACTTCGGGCAGAATCTTCCAGCATCGTTCACACTTGGAACCCCGGGCCTTGACCACGGTGACCGAAAGATCTTCTCCCGCCACGGTCTCCACGCCGGAGACTATCAGGAAATCCGCCCAATCCTCCCCGTTGGCGGAAGGAACCATATCTTCGGGAACTTCAAGCGCCACCGACGCATCCAGTCCACCGCCTATCTCTCCCGAGGCCCTTTTAGCCTCCAGCTCCTTCATGACGATCCTTCTCACCTCCATGTAGGGCTCCCACGACCTGAGTTCGGCAGACTCGGCTTCGGTGAAATCCTTTATCCGGGGATAAAGTGCAAGGTGAACGCTTTCGCAGCCCTCCTTGATGACTTCCGGCAGTTCAGCCCACGCCTCCTCCGCGGTGAACGGTATCAGCGGAGCCAGCAACATGATGAAGTTTTTCAGCATCCAGGTCATGAGATTTCTCGTGGACAATACTTCGGGAGAATCCGCGTCACCGCAGTACAGCCTGTCCTTCCTGATGTCGAGGAACTGACCGGAAAGGTCTATCACCGCGAAATTACGAATTTCCCTGTAGACCCGGTGGAACTGGAACGCCCGGTATTCCTCCAGGCAGAAGGACATGAGCTTGCGGAACCTGAGGTAGGCATACCTGTCAAAACCTTTCAGCGAAGCGGGATCGAAGTTGAAATCCTCAAGGTAGGTGATATTTCCCAGCATGAACCGCAGCGTGTTCCTCAGCTTGCGGTAAGCCTCCCTGGCATCGTCGAGTTGGGAGAGATCGGCCCTGAAATCGGCGGTATAGTCCACGCCAGCGAACCACAGTCTCAGTATGTCCGCTCCCTGGCGATCTATTATCTCCAGGGGAGATATCACGTTACCCAGGGATTTGGACATCTTCCTGCCGTTCATGTCCTGGACCAGTCCGTGGGTGATCACGTGTTCAACCGGCTTTCCCAGGTCCAGGGCTTCGCTGGTAATCAGGCTTACCCCGAACCATCCCCTGTGTTGATCGGTGGCCTCCAGGTAGACCGACGCCGGCCTTTCCAGACCGTATTCGTCCCTCAGGACGTTATAATGGCTCAGGGAGCTGTCGAACCACACGTCGAGTATATCATCGACCCTGTCCAGGTTTCCGCTCCCGCAGGACGGACACTCCGGCTTCCTGCCGGTGAGAGCGAAGAGTTCTTCCGGGGTCTTCTCGAACCAGGCATCCGAACCATTCTCCCGGACCAGTTCCACAACCGATGAAATCACCCGGACATCCATCACCGGTTCACCGCATTCTCCGCATGTAAACACCGGCAGGGCGACGCCCCACGCCCTCTGTCGGGAGAGACACCAGTCCGGACGGACCGCCATCATATTCTTCATTCTCTCGTAACCCCAACCGGGGTGCCATTTTATGTCGTCGACCATGTTCAGCACCCTGGCCTTGAGGTTTTTCCTGGACAAACCC
Source organism: Candidatus Fermentibacteraceae bacterium (assembly GCA_027067855.1). Taxonomy (GTDB): domain Bacteria; phylum Fermentibacterota; class Fermentibacteria; order Fermentibacterales; family JCC-6; genus Aegiribacteria. The sequence continues at coordinate 27,477 of JAMOUX010000003.1, read as the reverse complement.
AGGAAAAACTGCCTGGTGGCCCTGAAAATCAGGGGACTCTTGCACCTCCAGCAGTGAGGATAGCTGTGAACTATTCCCGACGAATTCAACAACCCGCCTGATTTCTTAAGATCGGCGACTATGGCCTTGTTCGCCTCGAACACATGCAGACCCGCGTAATCCCCGGCCTCGGCGGTGAAGCGACCTTCCTCGTCCACCGGACTGAACACCGGCAGACCGTACACGCCTCCCACCACGAAATCCTCGGCGCCGTGGCCCGGAGCGGTGTGGACGCATCCGGTTCCGTCGTCCATGGTCACGTGTTCCGCGACTATCATCATGGAGGTTTTGTCCCGGAGGAGCGGATGCTCCAGGAAGAGCCCCTCCAGATCCGCTCCGGAAAATATCGGAGAGCCCTGGACGTCTCCTTCCAGCCCGGTCTCCTCCATGAAGGCGGAAACCCTCTTCTCCGCCACCATGAAAGTCCTGTCGCCGGAGGCAACCAGAACGTACTTCTCCTGAGGATGCAGGGCTACCGCAACGTTGGCTGGAAGAGTCCATGGCGTAGTGGTCCAGATCACCACTTCGACGCCTTCCGGTATTCCCCTGTCCTTCCAGTCGCCCGGTTCGTGCTGTCGGAACGCCACGTATATTGAAGGCGAGGTATGATCCGCGTACTCCACTTCGGCCTCCGCAAGGGCCGTTCCGCATTTCATGCACCAGTGTATCGGTCGAAGACCCTGATATACGTATCCGCCGGCCACCAGCTTTCCGAAAGCATCGACAATTCCCGACTCGTAATCGTTGTTCATTGTGAGGTAGGGCCTGTCCCATTCGCCGAAAACACCCAGTCGTCTGAATTCCTTCCTCTGAACGTTCACGAAACGGGCGGCGTACTCCCTGCATCTGGCCCGTATCTCTTTTCTTCCGAGCCTTTTCCCGGTCTCCTTCTGATCACTCATCACCCGGTGTTCTATGGGCATGCCATGACAGTCCCATCCGGGAACGAAGGGGGAATCAAAGCCCATCATCGTGTGCGATTTGACTATGAAATCCTTCAATATCTTGTTCAGAGCCGTTCCGATATGTACATGGCCGTTGGCGTACGGCGGTCCGTCGTGGAGGATGAACCTGGGCGCTCCTCCGCGGGCTTCGCGTATCTTTCCGTACAAGTCCTCTTTTTCCCACTTCTCAAGGATCTCCGGTTCCTTCCGAACCAGGTTGCCTTTCATGGAGAAACCCGTCCTGGGCAATCTGATCGTTTCCTTATAGTTCATCCTCACCTCCCGAGGTGAATGCGGTGATCTGCGATCTCATTGCAGCAACCGCCCGGATCAGCGGCGGCCGTTCATCATTGATTTCATCCCAGCCGTGGCACCTTACGAGAAGCATGACCCTGCCGCCGCCATGCCCTACCACCTGGGCTTCGTCCACGCCCCGGGAAACCAGGGCGTCCACACCCAACAGATCCGACTCCGCCGGCGTCGCAAGCTTCCAGTCCGGTACCTTACCCACCACACCGGTTTTCCAATCTCCCGGGGGAACCAGATATATGCCTTCCAGAGAGGGAAACCTCGGCCCGAGGTCGTCGCGGTTCGGACCCGCCAGCACACCACGTCCGAAAAGCGCAACGTGATCGGTGGCCGCCAGGAAGCCGCCGGTATCGGAGACGCCTTCTACACCTACCAGGAAATATCTCTCCCCGGCCAGAAGGGCTTCCCGTATCCTTTCCGCATTTTCAGCGGTACCGCCGCCCATGAAAATTTCCACGTCGTCGGGCAGGGAACTCTTCCATTCCCCCGGTACGATTACCAACATGTTTCATCCTCGTAAAACGGTGCGTCAAATGGCAAGCGTGAATTATGATAACAATGTTGACCGGTAACAAGATCAAAAGAACATCACGGACGCCGGTCAGCCCGTACGTGGTCCCTCCGTCAATTCAACCGGCGTTCTGGTGATGTCTTCCACTATTACGATTTTCCTTCTCGAAGCAGCTCCGACGGCCACTTCGACTTTTTCCATCCGGGTTCCGAACTTCAGGGCCAGAAAACGTTTCAGCTCCATGTTGGCCTTGCCGCCTACGGGCGGGGACTTCAGGCGTATCTTGACGGTACCGTCGGACATCTTTCCGGCAAAACCCGTGTCGCGGGACCTGGGGATAACCTTGACCCGCAGCCTGACCGTTCTCCGCGGCACCGCCTTACCGGCACCGGGTCTGCTCAGTTTTCCTCCAGGGGTTTCGCTTCGTCGATGAGCATTATCGGAATACCGTCCCTTACCTCGTAAACCAGCCTGCACGACCGGCATACGAGAACCTCTTCCGGTTCCGTCCCGTATTCCAGTTCACCCTTACATTTAGGGCACGCCAATATCTCCAGCAATCTCTCGTCCAGCATCACTCCTCCAAGTCACAGCAGACCCAGGAAATCCACGCCCAGCGCCCTGTAGTCGTCCCCCCCGGTTTCCAGCACATCCACGAACTGCAGGGAGATCCTCACTTGTCCGAAGCTTTCCCAGTAAAACTCACAACTCAGGAATCCACCTCCGTTGTCGACCCGCACGTAAGCGGCTTCATCGGTGGCCAGGTCATATTCGATCACCGTTCCGAATCCTCCGGGGAACGACTTGTCCATGCCGACCCAGGCACCGGCATGCACCAACTTGTCCACGTCCGCGCTGACACCGAAATGCAACCCCAAATCACCGCCTATGGAAGCGAAGTTCTTGCTCATCACGAGAAACAAGTCCCTGGAACTCCTGTCGTACGAGGCCCCGGACCGGGCCGCCTCCGGCTCGTTGTCAAATCCCACCACCGTTCCGGGAAAAGCGACGGTCTCGTTCAGCAACCTGAACCTGGCCTTCAGGTATACGTGATCGAACCACGAGATTTTCCTAGTGCCGGTAACGTCCCAACCTCCATATCCCAATCCCAGGGTGAACCTGGGCAGTATTCCGAATTCCAATGAAAACCTCAGCCCGTCACTGGGAAAGGTATTCATGGAAAACCTGTACGTCCCGCGGGCGATGATACCGGCGGTGGGTTCCCTCACGAGCCTGAGCAACTCGCCCGCCTCCGCATCACCCGCCGCAATCGCCATAAATACCAGGAAAACACCGAACAGCTTCATCGTATCACCGGTCTCTTTCCCCTGAACAGAGAAACGTTGTCATCGCCGAGCAGGGAACGCAAAGTACCCAGCACCCTGGCGTCGGGATCAACCTTGAATGACCTCGAAAATCCCTTGGCCTTCCACCCGGAACCGAACTTTATCTCCACGTACACCTCCCCGTCACCATTCTCCCTCTCAAGGAACGAAACGGCCTTCTTCAGTGCGTCCATGTTCGGCGAATCCCCGTCAACGGTTATCCGGACCCCGGCCTTCAGCGAGCTTCTTATATCCGTCAACTCATACACGGCCTTCGCGTTGAAACGCTTCTCCCCCCGCCAGGAGGATACCTCCCCGTCCATGAAAACCAGCTTACCGGGAACCAGGAGTTCACCGTACTTATCCAGTACATCGCTGAAAACCACTACCTCCCCCTTGCCGGTTCTGCCTTCCACGGTGATCCTGGCCATGTCACCCCGCCTGGTGTGAATGATTTTTCTTGAAAGCACCATTCCCGCGGTGGAAATAACCTTTCTTCCGCTCAGGTGCGCCTTCTCCACGGGATCGGTGGCGAGGTACCGCAACTCGTCGGTATACATGTCCAGCGGATGAACGGTGGCGTAGAAACCCAGGAGCAATCTTTCCATGGAACACTTTTCGACGGATTCGAATTCCGGCTTTTCTTCCAGAACCGGCTCCAAACCCGGGTCGGAGCCGCCGCCGGGCTCTCCGAACAACATCATCTGACCCGCCTCCCTGTGCTTCCTCGCATTCATACCGTAACTGACGGCCCGGTCCAGGGAAGCCAGGAGCGTAGCCCTGTTGGCACCGAAGCAATCCATGGCTCCCGCCGACACAAGAGATTCCAGGGTCTTCCTGTTAAGTGCGCCGTTGGACAGCCTCGAGCAGAAATCGAACAAACTCTTGTATTTCCCGTTCCTGTCCCGCTCTTCCACTATTTCGGCGGCTGGACCTTCTCCCACGTTCTTTATCGCCGAGAGGGCATACTCTATGGAACCGTCGTCGCGCACATCGAACAGGAGAGAACTCCTGTTCACCGAGGGGGCGTTCACCCTTACACCCAGCCTCCTGCACTCACCTATGACTTTTTCTATCTTTTCTATCTTCCCTATCTCGCTGGTCAGGGAAGCGGCCATGAATTCCGAGGAATAATGAACCTTGAGCCAGGCCGTCCAATAAGCCAAAGCAGCGTAGCAGACGGCATGGGACTTGTTGAATCCGTACCCGGCGAACTTCTCGATCATGTCGAACACCTGGACGGCGGTCTCCCTGTCGACCCCTCTTCCGATAGCCCCCTCCACGAACCTGTCCCTCATCTGGGCCATGACCTCGGGATTCTTTCTGGACATCGCCCTCCTGAGAGTGTCGGCTTCGGCCATACTCATGCCCGCCAGCAGGTTGGCTATCTTCATAACCTGTTCCTGGTAAATTATCACCCCGAAAGTGGGGGAAAGAACATCCTCCAGGTCGGGATGCTCGTAGCGTATCTTGAAATCGGGATCACCGGAAAGAATACCTTTCTTGTTCCGGGCGTAGAGGTCTATCATGTCCATCGACCCCGGCCTGAAAATCGCCACGGCCGCTATGATGTCGTCGAAGCTGTTGACGTCTATCTTCCGCAGCGCTTCCCTCATTCCCGAACTTTCCAGCTGAAAGACGCCGGCGGTATCGCCCCGCGCTATCAGGTCCAGGGTCTCGGCATCGTCGAACGGCAATTCCGAAACACGAAGGTCGGGGTTTTTCTTCCTAGCCAGTTCCTGGGCCCTGTGTATAACCGTAACATTCCTGAGTCCCAGCAGATCCAACTTGAGCAGTCCCACTTTTTCGGCGCTTTTTTTCTCGTACTGGGTGGTAATACCTTCCCTGGCCGAGTAGAGCGGCACGAAATCCCTCAAGTCACCGGGGGCTATTATGACCCCGGCGGCATGAACCCCGGCATGTCTGGCCAGATTTTCCAACGTGTACCCGTACTCGAACAGCCTGGCGATCCTGACTTCCTTCTTCACCATCCCTGCGAGTTCGGGTACGCTCTTCACCACCTGGGGAAGAGGTGCGTCGGGATCCGGCGCCGAGGCCACCAGCTTGGCCAATGCATCACCCTCCGAAGCGTTCATCCCCATCACCCTGGCCACGTCCCTCACCACGGACCTGTTCTTTATCCGGCTGAACGTTATGAGTTGACAGACGTTCTCCCTCCCGTAGACCTCGATGATATGATCGATGATTTCGCCGCGTCTCTCACTGCATACGTCAAGATCTATGTCGGGCATTTCCCTTCGCGCCGGGTTGAGGAACCTTTCGAAGCTGAGATCGTAGTCCAGCGGATTTATGTCGGTTATATCCAGGGCGTAGGAGACCAGGCTTCCGGCTGCGGAACCCCTTCCCGGTCCCACGGGAATTCCCCGGGCACGGGTCCACCGCATTATCTCCGAAACGATGAGAAAATACCCGGGGAATCCCATGTCCCCGATTATCTCCAGTTCGTGCCTCACCCTCTCGATCTCCACCGGGTCAGGGGCTCTGTCCAACCTGTTCTCCAGACCCTCGAAGGCCAACCTCTCCAGGTACTCCTGCATGTCCCGCTCTCCGTCGGGAAGAGGAAACTCGGGCAGGAGAAAACCCGTGCCCGAAAGATCGAATTCGCATCTTTCCGCAAGCCTCGCGGTGTTCGTGACGGCTTCGGGAATCCATTCGAAAAGTCTCTCCATCTCAAGGGGAGTTTTCACGTAGAATTCCGGAGTTTCAAGCCTCATCCTGCCCTGGTCATCCAGGGTTTTTCCGGTTTGGATGCAAAGCAGCACCTCGTGGGCCTCGTGATCCTCCTTCCTCAGGTAATGAGCATCGTTCGTGGCGGCCACGACGGCCTCGGTCTCCTTGGCCAACTCCGCCAGCATGGGAAGGAGTTTCTTTTCGTCTTCAAGACCGTGATCCATCAATTCGATGAAGAAGTTCTCCCGGCCCACCAGGTCCTGGTAGAACCTTACGGCCTCCACCGCATCGTCACGTCTTCCCGAGAGCAGATGCCGGGCCACTTCGCCCTGGAGGCAGGCGGAACCTATCATCAGTCCGCCGGAATACCCGGCCAGCACTTCACGATCTATCCTGGGTTTGTAGTAAAAACCATCCAGGTACCCTGCCGAAGACAATCTTGAGAGGTTGCGGTAACCCTCTTCGTTTCTGGCGATCAGTGTAAGATGATACCTTTCCGAAGATTTCACCCTTTCGCGCATGGAAGGGAAAGCGACGTACGCTTCCATCCCCAGTATCGGATGAATTCCCGCTCCCTTCATATTCTCGAAGAACTGAACAGCGCCGAAAAGACTGCCGTGATCCGTCACGGCCACTGCGTTCATTCCGTTTTCCTGCAGGTACGAGGCAAGCCTGTCGAATCTTATGGCACCGTCCAGCAGACTGTATTCGGAATGCAGGTGAAGGTGAACGAAGTCGGTCTCCCGTTTCATTCGGGATACCCCGGGTTTCTATACACCGGATCGGGACGTGGAGGTACGATCCGTTTTCGACGCCCCGCAGATACGGTCAAATTCCCTCTGGTCTTCCCGGTCAGCCCTTTCAAGCAGGTTTTCCCGGTCCTTTCTGAATTTCAGGACCACGTAAATTATCGTCCATGCGGCCGACAGGCCGGCAAGAAAGTAGGAAACCAGTATCAATATCACCGCGGTACCCGAGAGGGCCGCCAGTATTCCCGCCATACCTTCCCACGTTTCCCGGGTCTCCCTGAAAAACACCGGCAGCACGGAAGGAACGTGGGGCAGTAATTCCGGGGCAATCATGCGGGGACCCGCCGCCATCGAAGACACCAGCATGGAGTTCCCGGAGCCCAGGGAAAAAGCCCAGTCCAACACCTCCAGGGCAAGAGAGGAAAACACCAGGAAAAGCACCCCGACCACCAGCAGGGAAATCTTCGCCACTATTATGTAGAACAACAGCCTCCACGGCTGAGAAGTCAATGTGGAGAAAACTTCGAACACGGCTTCGAAAGTATCGCCCCGGGTCGTGGCCACCACCGATGGAACCAGTCCCAGGGACAAGTAGAGTCCGACGGCGGTCAACAGGCACAGGAGCATCAGGCCCCAGAGCGGAACCGACGCCAGCGCGGCGATCACCGGCCCTACCGCCGGGATCCGTGACAACGCACCCATCACGACGGGAACCGCAAGAAGAAACAAGATGGTGAAAACCAGCATGAGTGGAACGGTGAAAAGAGGTGTTCCGTGTCTCCCGGCAAAAGCGGCCGCGTCGGCCGTGGAGAAGAAATCATCTCCCCTGATCTGCTGGAAAGTCACTTTCGAAACCATGAGAGAAGCCCTCATGAAAATGTAAAGTATCAATATCACGCCCAAGGCCAGGATCAACCCCGGCGCGGTATCCATTCCGAAAAGGGGACCGGGCAGGGGCAGAAACCTGGCCTGTCTCCATTTCGCTTCCAGGTCACCACCGGCGGCGAAAAAACCAAGGTACGCGAAAATGTCCCATACGAGCCACGAGAGCAACAACGCCTTGAAAAAAATCCATATCTTCCGTGCGCTGAAAGCGTACCGCGTACATACCGGAATATCCCCGAGACGGAAGCCGAAATCCGTCGTCAATTCAACCCCTTTCGCTCGATTCGTTCAGTATGGAATAATACTACCGGACAGCCTCCTGCGGTAGGTCACGGTCAGGCCCGTGATGCCACGGGCACCGGCTCTGCGGAGTTCCCCGGAAGCGCTGTGAATCGTACTGAAAGTGGTGGCCACGTCGTCCAGTATCCATATCCGCAGATCTTCCAGGCTTTTCTTTCCCTTGAAATGGAAAACGCCCCTCACATTTTTCCTGCGCTCCTCCGGAGTCAGGCCCACCTGTGAAGGGCCGTCATCTCTGTACAGCACATCACCCAGCTCGCAACCCGTGGTCGAAACCAATTCGCGGGCGATCAGCAAGACCTGGTTGTAACCGCGCTCCCTTCTCCTCCCGGGTGCGACCGGAACGGGAACCAGCAGATCGCCGGGACCAGGCAGGCGGACGGCATGTTCCACCGTGAGCGCGGCGGCCACGGATGCCAGGTGTTTTTCGCCGTTGAATTTCAGCCTCCTCAGTATCTCGCCGGGTAACCCGTGGTACAAGGTCGCGGAATAAACGGGAATACTCCGGGGATCGCTACGCATATTTTCATACATCCCGAGCGGCCTCCCGTCCCGGCTGCCGTGAACCACTCCGCACGGCGTTATTCTGAGAGCGCACCACGGACAAAGCAGGCGGGTCCTCTCGATTTCGGCCCCGCATCCGGGGCATGACCATCTCAGGAAGAAGCGCAGCAGGTTTTCGAATGACGCAGGTATAGCCATGTACCCAGGACCAGTGCCGCCACGAACATAACAAGGCTTATCAGCTGGTTGTCCGTGATGCCGGACCTTCCGGCGAACACGCTGTATCCCAGGAGATGGTTCGGCTCATGATCGAAGAACCTGAATTCCTCCATGCCGAACCTCGTCGCCCCGTACAAACCCAGGAACAACACGAACAGAAAACCGGGAAAGTGTTTTCTCCTGTCCGCGGCAAGGAGAATCACAAAAAGGAACAGCCCGCAGAATGAACTGTAAAGTTGCGTAGGGTGGATGTGCGCGCCGGATTCGATGCCGGTGCCGCTATAGGGAAGCGCCCAGTGCGGAAACGAGACTCCGAGGGAACAAGACGTTTGGGAACCGAAACAACAACCGTTCAGGAAACAGCCTATTCTCGTGATGAAGATTCCAAGGGCAAACGAAGGAATCACCGCGTCGGCCAGGCTCCATACGGGCATTTTTCTTTTGAAAATCGTGTAGAACCCGACCACGAGGGCCAAAAAAACTCCGCCAAGCATGCTGAGCCCGTACAGACCCTTCCAAATGGCCACGGTATCCAGCCACCGGCCCTGAAACTCGGAGACATGAGTAATCACGTAGAAAAGTCTGGATCCGACTATCGCCGCCACCATTATCCTGATTCCGAGGTCATACACGTCGTTCTTTTCCACCCGCAGAGACTCGCTTCTTTTTGCGGCCAGGAAAAGTCCGAGCACGAAAGAAGTGGCGAGAGCCAGGCCGTAGGAATTGATGGGAAGCGAGCCTATTCTGAAAAGAACCGGATGCATTAAAACCTCCCCGTGGGATGGTAACCTAATTCCCTACCCCGAACCTGTCATCCGGCGGGATGGTCATATCTCCCTCCAGTACATTCCCGCGTTGACCGCAAGCCCCACCAGGAACAGCACCACCACCAGTTGGCTTCCCCCGTAACTCACCAGGGGCAGGGGAAGACCGGTGACAGGCATTATTCCCAGGGCCATTCCCACGTTTACAAACACGTGTATGGCGAAATAGGCTCCTATACCGGCAGTTACCAGGGAGTTGAAAGGATTGGTGGATTTTCTGGCGGCCACCATTATCCTCTGGAACAGCAGGAAGAAGGCTGTCAGCAACAGTATGCTTCCCAGGAAACCCATTTCCTCCGCCCACACGGAAAAGACGAAATCGGTATGCCGCGCGGGAAGGAACGCCAACTCCTTCTGAGCACCCCGGAGGTAACCCTGGCCCGTCAATCCCCCGGAACCCACCGCCACTTCCGATTGTATGACGTTCCAGCCGGAACCGTGGGGATCGCTGGCGGGATCCATGAACGTGATCAAGCGGGAACGCTGGTAAGGTTCCAGCATGTTCCAGGCCACCGGAGTCAACGCAGCCACGAGGGAATTTCCGCCGATTACCAAGATCCAGACCGGTACCGGACACCTCCTTCGTAGAAGAATCACGGAGAGTACGATCACGAAAACCAGCCAGTAATAGAAATGTATGGAAGAAACCGCAGCCAGCACCGGGCTGACGAGCAGGATCATCCATCCTATACCGTAACCGGCCCAGATGAACATGGCGAGGACTATCATCAGCATGGAAACGGCGGTTCCCAGGTCGGGTTGGATGGCCGTTAGAAGCACGGCGGGAAGAGCGGTAAGGAGCACCTGCAGTTCTCCGTACTTCCTTGGCCTGGCCTTTATGGAAGATAACAACCAGGCCGTCATCAGTATCAGGGCCGCCTTCGCCGCCTCCGAGGCCTGGATGTGGATGGGTCCCAGTATCAGCCAGCGTCCCGCCGGCCCCTTTCCGAATAATACCGTCAACACCAGCAGGATACACGTCGACACGTAAATCGTGGGAGTAAGTTCCTCGAGTCTTCTGAGAGACACGGCCGTTCCGAACCAGAAGGCGAGCATACCGACCCCGCACCAGACCAGCTGTTTCGTGAACACTCCTTTTTCGGGAACTACGCCGGAAGCGGAGTAAACCGTCGCAAGACCAATGGACAACACCACTCCCAGGGAAATCAGCAGCAGCGGGTCCGGTCGTTCCCTGCCGGTCATCGCGGATCCATCCTTTCGAAATACTCTTCCAACACTCCACGGGCCACCGGACCCGCCGATGCCCCACCGTAACCACCGTGCTCCAGGAAAACGCAGATGGCCAGGGGCAACGGATCCCTGCTGAAACCCACCACTATGGCATGGTTCTTACCGGTACATTCGGCCGTCCCGGTCTTTCCCAGGAAGTCGTATTCGAACCCGTCGAAAGCACCGTGCAACGTCCCGGAAGGGGATCTCACGGCCTGGAGCATTCCCCGGGTGATAACATCGAAGGCTTCACTGTCCACGAACCGCGGATTCATAACAGGTTTCCCGGTTCCGCAGCCGGCCACCACGGTGGGTTCGGGCATGGCGCCACCCGATGCGACGATACCCGCTATCACCGCCATCTGGAGCGGAGTGGCGAGCAATTCCCCCTGTCCTATGGACAGGTTAAGCAAGTTTCCGAGCCCCCATCCGCCGGACCCGTACCTGTCGTTCAGGTAACGGGAATCCGGCACCAGTCCCGGACTCTCTTCGGGAATACCACAGGTGAGCGTGCGACCCAGGCCGAACATGCGGGCATAGTCGGCGAGACCGTCCACGTCACCGTATTGGCACGTCCTGTAAAAGAAGATATCGCAGGACTGCGCGATCGCCCCGACCACGTTCAATCTACCGTGTATGGTCCAGCAGCCGAACCTTGTGTCACCCAGTTCCAGGCTGCCGTAACAGGGATTGGGCATGGTGTTCTCGTCTATGTAACCTTCCCTGAGAAGCCAATATGCCGTAACCAGTTTGAACGTGGAAGCGGGGGGATACGAAGCCGTCCATGACCTGCAGAAAAGCGGTTTTCCGGGATCCTCCATCAAATTTTTCCATTCCCCGGTGGTGATTCCCCGGGCGAAGACATTCGGATCGAAACCGGGTTTCGAGACAGCGCACAACACTTCTCCCGATTCATAATCCAGCACCACGACCGAACCCGCGCAACCGGTCTTCTCCAGGGTGGAGTCGGCGATATCCTGCAACACCGCGTCCATTGTGAGAATCACCGTTTTTCCGGGGACCGGTTCCTGCGATTCGGCTTCCCTGTACTCATCCACTACCCGTCCCACGGCATCCACCACTTCCCTGTGCAGACCGGGCACGCCCCTCAGGATGTTGTCCATGCTCTTCTCTATGCCCATCTTCCCCGTAACCTCGCCCCGATACGAATCAGGGTCTCCGGACAGGCCCACGTATCCCAGGATATGGCAGAATTCATCGGGCTTTCGATAGCGTCTGAGCGGAGCCACGTCTATCAACACTCCGGGTATGCGGTACATCTCCTCGGCGATGGGGCTGACCCGGCCCACGCCTATGCCTTCCCGCACAACCACCGGCCTGTGAGGAACCGAAGACGCCTCGTCGAGGATTTTAACCAGGGATTCCCCGGTGATTCCCAGGAGGGAGGCGGTAAGGTCGGTCATCGAATCATCGAATTCCGACGGGACCACGCTGACGGTGAATGCCGGCCTGCTGTCCGCCAATACCACGCCGTTCCTATCCAGTATCAATCCCCTGGGAGCCGGTTTCACTACGACCCTTATGTGGTTCCTGTTCGATAAGCCCTGGTAGTAATCTCCCTTCACCACCTGCAAGTGGAACAACCTTCCCACCACAAGGAAGAACAGCAGCAGACCGGCAGCCATGTAAATATAGTACCCTGTTCGGGTATTGGTTTGCGGAATCACTTCGCGGCTCTCCCGGCACGCAATCCCGATATCCATGAAGAACAAGTGAACAGGAACAGCGCCGCCGCTGCGGTAAGCAGCATACGCATCGCAACCGTATAAAGCATCGAGACGCCCAGAGCCGAACCGAGCGGCCTGGAAGCCAGCAGTACGAAAAGCACGTCGGACACCACCGTGGAAACCACGGCCATTCCCGTGAGCAGGAACACCCCCTCGCTGGATGTCATACGTTCCAGGACTCCGGCGACGTACATGCCCACGAGCAATGCCAGGGAAGACGAACCCACCGGCTGGTGCGCGAGAAGGTCCAGTGCCAATCCCGCCCAGAAGGCCCCATCCACCGCCCACAACTTTTCGAAATTGACGGAGAAATACACGAGGACCAGCGGAATCAGTGAAGGAACATAGGAAACCCTGCCCAGTGTCGCTTCCAGGAGAAATTGGATAACTACGGTAACCCCAAGCAGGAATGTTCTACCGAGCAATTCGTACCAGCCGATCAGGAAAGATTCGGATCATGGAACCCGGTTCCCGGAACCGTCACGCGGTAACAGTATCAACACCTCCCCGGTACTGCGAAAATCCGCTGCGGGTTCCACGGAAAGCCTCATGGCCAATCCGGGTTCCCCGGGCATCACCCCGGTGACCGTCCCCACCAGCAGACCATCCGGGAAAACACCGCCGAACCTGGAGGTGAAAACCATGTCTCCCACGGCCACTTCCTGGGCGAGGTCCACGTGAACCATCTCCAGGGAACCGTTGGAAGAGGATTGAAGTATACCGTAAGCATTCGAAGGCCACGTAACGCAACTGACGTTCACGGAGGGATTGGTGATGGGAAGTATTTCACTCGTAGATTCCCAGGCCCTGGAAACCACTCCCACCAGGCCTTCCGCCGATATGCACACGGAATTTTCGACGATACCGTGCTCCCGTCCGCGATCCAGCACCATAGTTCCCGTAACCATACCCTCGGAACGATAGAGAACCCGAGCCGGCACCGCCTTTCTGTCCTCGACCCTCGAGATGCCCAGCAGCATCCTGTACCTATCCGCTTTCATCTTCTCTTCCCTGAGGATGGAATTCTCCACCATCAGCATCACCAGGGAGTTCCTCAGCTCTTCCTCCCTGGATGACACCTCCTCCCGGAAGAAAATCCCGGTAAACCTGGCCCCCAGCCAACTCCCCAGGCCACTTACCAGAAACGGTCCCAGGATCAGGACGGCAAATGCCGCCAGTATGAAACGGAAGAACCTTCCGTGGATCCCGCGGCGGCCACCGAATCCTCCAGTCGCGTTCATATTGCTACTGTATCAGCAGGTTGCGGTACCGGTATATGTTTTCCAGAATTATTCCGGCACCCAGAACCGTACAGGTAAGAGGACTGTCCGCTATGCGTATCGGGAGCCCGGTTTCACTCATCAGCAACCTGTCCAGACCCCTCAACAGGGCTCCACCGCCGGTAAGCACGATACCCCTGTCCACGATGTCGCTGGCCAGTTCCGGTGGAGTCTGCTCCAAACCGTGCCTGACGGCATCGACTATGGTTCCAACCACTTCCTTCAGGGCATTCTTCACATCCTCGGAGGTTATGACGTATGTTTTGGGGATACCGTTTACGAAATCCAGCCCGCTGACCTCGTATTCACCGTGGTCCTCCTCGAGCACGGTACCCATAGCCATCTTCACCTCTTCGGCGGTCCTCTCGCCTATCAACAGGCTGTACTGCTTCTTGAGGTGGGAGGATATGGCCTCGTCTATCTCGTCGCCGCCTATACGTATCGAGTTGTTGGCGGCGATGGAGGAAAGACTGATCACCGCCACTTCCGTGGTGCCTCCGCCTATGTCGACAACCATGTTTCCGGCGGCCCCCTCCACGGGAATGCCGACGCCTATGGCCGAGGCCAGCGGCTCCGGAACAAGAAGAACCTCACGGGCCCCGGCTCTCTCCATCGCGGTCTTCACTGCGGATATCTCCACCTCCGTGATGCCGCTTGGAACGCAGACAAGAACCCTGGGACGCATGGAGAACTTCTTGGTACGCGCCATCGACAGAAATTCCCTGAGCATGGCCATAGTGGCGGTGGCGTTGGTTATGACGCCGTCTTTAAGGGGCCTTATCGCCTGAACCGACATGCCCGTGCGACCGATCATGGACTTCGCCTCGGCTCCCACCGCAACCAAGGCGTTGGTCTCGCGTTCCATCGCCACGACGCTGGGTTGCTCCAGAACAATGCCGTGACCCTGCATGTATATCAAGGTATTGGCGGTACCCAAGTCGATGGCCATCGAACTCGACAGAAGAGCCCCGGGGCTCTTCCTGAAAAATCCCCTGACCAGACCAGTGATTCCCATGGGTTCCTCCTGTAAACCGGATCGCACACAGTTGAATAGTAAACAAGAGAGGTCTCGTCAACCACCGGGATCAACGTTAACGCTACTTCGTAATGGAAGCTCCAGAAGGAATCCACCGAGCGCGTACATCCATTGTATCAACATGGAAGGGAACGAATAAAGACCATATACTCTTGTCGGGTACTTCCGTAAAGTTCACTTCGGTTAACTCGATGATGATATTCTCTCCGTTAAAGTCGAATTCCCACTTCCACGGCCAGGCGCGATACTCGTCGTGGGGTGAGGCGGCATCGATCGTAAAGCCGCCCCCTTTCCAACTGCACGATTCCGGAAACAGAACGCCATCATTCATTTTCAGCAGCATCGTGTCGCCCGAACCGGCTTCGAAGATCCATATTATTTCCCCGGCGTCAACTTCGGCGGTTTCCACCATTTGCCATGGTTCCATGTGGAGAGGAAAACCGGTCCTTACGAGAAAAAGAAGATCCTCTGAACTGAGAACACCCTCACCCAGGGGAAGCCCGCCGGGGCAGTAAAAAGCGTATTCGTCCCTCGGGCAATACACCGTCACCCCGGTGGAATCCCCACGGAAAGATACCACCGGTTTTCCGTCAGGACCGAAAAAATCACCTCTCAGGAGAGATTCACGGGGATCTCCCCATAAAACGAAACGGCCTCCGGCGACTCTTCCTCTTCCCTCCAGTCTCGCACGGCCCTTCAACAGGAAAGTGGAAAGGTTTTTCCAGCCGAAAGCAGCCCTGCCGGCATAACGGTTCAACGCAATATCCAGTGATTCGGAAGTCGTCCTGTACGTGGAACACGAAAGGGCTAAGAGAAAGGCGAATAAAGCCCAGGTACGGTGATTCGGGTTCCTATGAAATTCCGTACTTCTCTTCCAGAGCTTCAATTCTCTTCTCGTACTCGTATTCTTTCTTGTAACGTTCCCGTCGCGCCAGCAGCGCTTCGTTATCCGGAACTTTTGCCAAGAGTTTGTCCAGCATGGCCAGGGCCTTCTTCCGGTTGCCGTTCCTGGCCTCCTCATCCACCTTCTCTATCAGCTCGCTGAGCTTCGCCACCTCATACCTCCCTGTTGACGGCGTCCTCGCATATCCTGGAAAACTCCATCACGTCTCTTTTTTCAACCTTGAACACGTCGCCGCCCCCAACCGGAATATCGTCTTTCCGGCCATGATAATCGGTTCCACCCGTCACCAGCAGGTCCAGTTCCCCGGAAAGCCTCGACAGGAAACGAACCATGGACGCGGAATGCGCCGGGTAGTACGCCTCCACTCCTGCAAGGCCTTTCCTCTTCAGGGCGGCTATGAGCAATTTCAACGTGTTACCATCCTGGGAAATATATCCCGGGTGCGCAAGAACCGGCAATCCTCCGGCACCTCTTATCAATTCAATCGCTTCCCCCATGGAAAGCCTCTCACGCTCGACGTACGCAGCCCTTCCTTTTTTGAGATACCTGTTGAAAGCTTCCTGGATGCTGCCGACGTATCCCAATTCCACCATGGCCTGGGCGATGTGCGGTCTTCCAAGTACTTTACCCCCGGCTATCCTGCTCACGTGGTCCACGGAAAGGTTCATACCCAATCCACCCAGTTTCTCCAGGATTCTCGGGTTCCTCTTTCTCCTGCCCTCCTGTACATATTCCACCGCTTTCGCAAGATATGACGATGGGTTCACCAGTACCTCCGCGGGCACCCCGGGAAAGTAACCCAGCAGATGAGCGCTGTCTTTCCTCAACGGTTCCAGGTCCACACTGAGTTCGATACCCGGGATGAAGATGGTTTCCCACTTCGAAGCGGCGGCAGCGCCTTCATGTATCCCGTCGAAAGTGTCGTGATCGGTTACCGATATCATGTAGAGGGATACCCCGCCCGCCATATCGACGATGCGTGACGGACTGTGAACACCATCGGACGCGGTGGAATGAATATGCAGATCCAATCTGGGCAACTGTCACCTCCGATAAAGGCCGAATATCACCAAACGAACGATCCCGGGCAACGGTATGTTTACTTGAAACGGATGATCGACTAAATATTGCACATACCCGAAGGGATTGGAGTAACGTGAAAATCCGCAGCACAGCCTCGGCGAAGGTCATGTATATACGTGATCCGGTTCATGGAAGCATTCGTTTGTCACCGCTCCAGGAAGATCTCGTGCAAACCGTGGAAGTACAGCGCCTCAGCTTTATACACCAACTGGGTACAACCTTCCACAGCTATCCCGGTGCGCACGGTATGAGGCTTTCCCATGCCCTCGGAGTCTCGCACCTCGCCGGACTCATGGGAAAACGGCTCCTGGAATTCCTGGGCTTATCCGGGGAAGAGCGGGAAGAGTTGCTCAACCTGCTTCAGGCGGCCGGCATGCTCCACGACGTGGGACACACTCCATGGTCCCATACTCTGGAACCTCTCTTCATCGAAATTCACGGTAAGGACCACATGGACCTGGTAGCAGGAATCATACAGGGGAAGGAAAACCTGAAGATACGCGGCGCCGGAAAAATCCCGGCGGTGCTTGAACGCCACGGAGTGAATGCCGGGGATGTCGCCGACCTGATCCGCGGCAATTACACCGGGCCCCGCTATCTGCAACAATCGATCTTCGGCGAGGTCGACGCCGACACGCTGGATTACCTCCAGAGGGATTTCTACTTTACCGGCGTGGCTTTCGGCCATATAGAAATAGATCGTATAATGTCGACCATGGCCGTTCACGATGATTCCCTGGTCTTCCTCTCCAAGGGACATGCGGCCATCAGGGATTTCCTCTTTGCAAGATTGCAGATGTACTCGACCGTATACCTTCACAGAAAAACCAGAATAGCCGATATGATGCTTCTGTCAGCCGCCAGGCGAAGCGTACTCGAATTGGGCGAGATCGACGATTTCCACGTTATGACCGATGATGAACTACTCAGTTTCCTCATGACCAAGTCCTCGGATCCCTGGGTCAGGGAAATCGCATGGCGCCTGAAGTACAGGCAAAAACTATTCAAACAGGTATTCAGGGTGGACGCGGACAAGCTGGACGACAGCACTCTCTATTTTCTGAATTCCATAAATGCCGTGGGCGGAACGCCGGCTAAGAAAAGTATTCTGCTGGGGAAGGAAATAGCAAAACGGGCGGAGGTGGACAGAAGACTCGTACTGGTTGACATGCCGCTGGAAGCCGTAAAGGTATCCGAAGAAAGGTTTGCCAAGTCGGACATAACATACCTCGATGAAAAGGGACGGATTCTTCCCATGGAAGGCATCGATCCCGGCTTCGCCGAGTACCTGGCCAAGGCCAGGCCCAACCGGAATCATCTCACCGTCTGCTGCTGCCCGTCGGTTACGGTGAAAGTGGAACGCGCCTGCAGGGAAATGTTCAATATAGCGGCGATGCCCCTTTTCACCGCGAATGACCTTCTCGATCGCTAAAGCTTGCCCGGAGCCCTTTTCCACTGCACGCCGGTGACCCCGTCGACGCCGGATATCCTGTTCAGAAGTTCCAGCTTATCCTCAAGGCGTCTGAGCCGCAGGCGGAACAGGAAGGCAATGCTGCCCTTCTCCCTGTCTATCTCCATATCCATGTCGTGAACCGTGACCTCGTATTCCTTGAAGACCGTCATGCAATGCTCCAGGAGAATCTCCGGTTCCCTGTTTTCTCCGGTCACAAGGACATCCCGGTACTTCAGATCCGCTAGCCTGTCCTCGAATACCGGCAGA
Source organism: Candidatus Fermentibacteraceae bacterium (assembly GCA_027067855.1). Taxonomy (GTDB): domain Bacteria; phylum Fermentibacterota; class Fermentibacteria; order Fermentibacterales; family JCC-6; genus Aegiribacteria. Next base: position 9,176 of record JAMOUX010000003.1, on the reverse strand, counting down.
ACGGCGACTATCATCAGGGCGATTCCCGTGCCCATGAACGCCAGTTCATATTCGCCGAGCCCGGTCACCACGCCCAACGCGGCGACGAACCATATGCAGGCAGCCGTGGTCAGACCCCTGACGAAATCACTGGTTCTCACTATGGCACCGGCTCCGAGGAACCCGATCCCGGTGACCACTCCGGCCACTATCCTACCCACCTCGCTGCCCGCCGCTTCGAAAGCCCCCGCGATCCCCATGCCGCTGACGGTTATCATGGCCGCACCGAGACAAACCAGCATGTGGGTTCTCAGGCCGGCCGGCCGGCCGTGGAATTCTCTCTCCAGGCCTATCAGGGATCCCAGCAGGGCGGCCAGGACAAGCCTGGTCAACATCGTGGTCGTACTCAATCCCGGTTCTTCCTTCCGATTTCCGAATCCGCGCCGTCACGTTCCGCGGACCGCGTTGCTTCCACTATCTTGAGAATGTCGTCTATCGTGTAAGGTTTGGCCAACACCTTGAGCCTTCCCCACCGTCCTCCACGGGGAACATCCATGTCCACGCTGCTCCCGGTCAATATAATCACCATGCGGGGAAAGTTTTTCAGCAATTCCTCGACGACATCATCAACAAGATCCACGAAAGATGATGTGTCCAGAATCAGAAAATCCCTGCTCTCCTCCATGAGTTCCAATATCTCGTCCAGTGCGGGAGCTTTGATTACATCGCATCCGAACATCGAGAGGGTGTTCGCCACGGTTTCCCGCACATTCCGAGATCCGTCGCAGACCGCTATGGAAACCGCGTTGAAATCCATTCGGCCGACCGCCGTCCCGGAATCGTCCGATGCGTATTCCTCATATGACTTGAAAAGCAGATACAACGTACTTCCCGTTACATCCTCGGTGAATACCGGGTGGCAATCCAATCGGGAAATAACTCCGGCGACAAAGGACATGTGGGTTCCAAAGTCTCTTTTAATACCCGACACATCAGTTTCCGGGTTCATCAATGCTTCTTTGAGAACCACCGGTATCCTGGTTCCGTCGTTGTAACCTATGCACACGGCACGTGGCACGTTCCTGTCGCAATTTGCCGAAAAAACGGAATCCGAAGCCGGGTAAGGGACTTCCCTCGCGCTTATCCTTATTCTCACCGGACCCTCGTTGGATTCCAGGGAAAAGAATATCAGGTTCTTGATCATCTGGGTGAGATCCGTCCGGTCACATTCCACCTGGGGAAGGTTGTCCGGAATATCCAACTCCACCGTGACACGATTCGGGAGCACCCCGGCCATCGTCGATACCATTTTTTCCAGTTCTGCGGCGATGGACACTTTCCCGATCGTCTCCCCGCCGTTCGAAACACCACCCGCCGCAGCTTCGATTCCCAGAATCTCTTCGAGTTCACTCATGAATCCGGCAAGCTCGGCATCGCTTCCGAATCTTTCCCTGCCGTATCGCAACTTTTTCTTCAAACGATCATAAACTTCCTGGAGAACCGCCTGCGACACCGGAGGCGCGACTTCCCCGTTAAGGTACCCGCCACCGGTCGACGACACAGGCGTCAACGATGTACCTTCGATGGGTACAGTGACGATGAAACCTCTTCCGGACAGGCCTTCCATTCTGAATGAACGGATTTTTCTTTCACCGGATGCGTCGATCAACGTCGCATCGAATACCGAAATCTCTCCCGGCCCGGGGTAATCGATGCCGGCACGCATTTCCTTCGGTAAACATGGCATCTCGTGAAACTTCATCCCCTTGACGTCGCATAACTTCAGATCCACCAGTTTTTCCGCGACCGTGTTCATGTACACCAAGGCGCCGCTTTCATCCAGTACGAACGTAGGTAAAAACCCTTCATGATCAAGAACCTGCATCATAATACCCGATTTCGGATCACCGGGTCCGGACTTCTTTTCCTCGATATTGATATCATCCCGGCGGAATTCGGACAGATCGGCCTCGCGCCTGATCTCCGCAAGCTTCAGAAGCATGGCGGGAAACAACACGATGAAAATAACCGCCGCACCGGCAAGGAAAATGTTGTATCCGCCGTTTCGTATCCCTTCCCGTACCATCGCAGGCACGGCGACGAGCTTTACGACAGCCCCTCCGTCACCGAAATCCTTCAACGGGTAGACCAGGACAAGTTGTTCATTCCGGCTTGAGATCTTGGTTTCGAAGAATGGTTCATCGGGAAGCGAATCCGGGTGTTCAACCTTCATCAAGGTAAACTTCTCCAGGCCGAGAGCATCCATCAGGAATTCATCAAGGGTAACCACTCCATCGTTCTCCATGAATATTCCCCGCTGCGGATGACCTTTCTCAGCGAGAGCCGCGATACTTCCGGCAATCTTGAGCATCCTGGCTCTTTCAGCTTCCTCCATCTTCTCCATCATCCGGGAGCTGAAGAAGAAATAGGCGGCAATCACCATGGCTATGGCCACGAGGCCCGATACGAAAGGAAGCATTGCACGGACTACGACGTGGGCTGGAACTCTTGGGAACATTACCATGTATATCTCCCTGAACAGACAACGCGAATATGTAAACTATGGAGAATCCATCAAAGAGATGCCAATGCCCTGGGGCCGCATTTCGTATTGATCCGGTATTTTATTTTACATCTTGCACTTACTACTATCTCGACTGTGTACTTGACATATTTATAGTCTATTATTATACTAATTAGTAAAGAGTGTTGTAGAGTTATGTTTTTCCTGCATTCGTGAATAATATTTCAAACTTGGGAGGCATCATGACTGATTACGTCGAATTGACCAGGAAAGTCCTGAAAGATACCGGACGAAGCCCGAAAACGGCCAACAGTTATCTGTCGCATATCAGGAGGCTGGAGCAGGCTTTTGGAGAAAAACTCGGAGACCTCGACGAGGAATCGCTGAGAAAGTATCTGGAGAAATTGGTGGACGAGGGAAAGTCACTCTCGTACATAAACCAGGCCCAAAGCGCCATCAGGTTCATGTACAAGAACGTCCTGAAGAAGGATAGTCCTCTGCCGGGACCGGGCCTCGTGGCCAAAAAAGTTCCCCTGCACGGAATATTTTCCCGCGACGAAATCAAGAAAATCTTTGAAAATGTCCACGAGTTGAAGTATCGCCTGGCTCTCATGCTTATCTACTCGTCGGGATTGAGGGTTGGTGAAGCTACGCACCTTCTCCGTAACTCCGTGGACTTCGACAACCACGTGATACACGTGAACGACGAAAACGGAAACTTCATAAGGGACACCATACTCGCCGAATCGGTCGCCAAGATGCTGAAATACTTCCTGGAAACCCGTACCGACGATTCGCCCTGGATGTTTCCCGGCAGGGGAAAGACAAACTGCATCTCCCCCAGAACCATCCAGAGGGCTTTCATGGAGGCGCTGTTGTCAGCCGGAATAAACAAGAGGGCCACCCTGGGGTGGTTGAGGCACAGTTTCGCCGTTCACCTTCTGGAAGACGGCATCGACAGGAAACTCGTGAGGAATCTTCTGGGAATCACCACCCCGTCCATGATTTCCCCTTACATGAAACTCGCCGAGAAGCGCAATCCTCTCAGGGTATCCAGTCCCGCCGACAGGTTCCTCAAGAAAAACTCCGACAGGAATTGATCCCGGGAAGAACCATATCCGGAAGCGGCGGCCCGAAGGGTCGCCGCTTCTTATTTCCGCCCGCGGAATTTTCAGATCGACCGGATTGTCCGTCACCTGTATTTGAAATATAGTTCTGCGTCGTTACCAACATTCCCCGGGAGGAGGTTCGTGATGGGCAATTCATGGGATCCGGTAATCAACACTCCGGAATACGAAGCCACGCTCGAAAGGGCTCTTTCATTCGCCAAGGAATCCGGCCTGATACTCAATCCCGACGAGAAGCGGGTCGAGAAGGTAATCGGTCTTATGACCATGAACTACAACACCACCGGCAAATACTTCTGCCCGTGTAAGCAAAGCCATCCCCTCGACACCGAGAACGACACCATATGTCCGTGTTCCACGATAGAAGACGAAATCGAGGCGGAAGGACACTGCTACTGCAGACTTTTCTATAAAAAGGACTGAGTATTCCCGAAACACCCATGCGCTAATGCGCTGACGGGGCGGTGCCGTCGCACCGCCCCGTATCTCTTGGTCCGGCCCGCTCCGGCCTAGCTAGTTCCTGGGAGTGTAGGTGGTGTGCAGGAGTTCGTGCGACTTGTGCCCCAGAGGTTCCTTCAGAAATTCCGCGTACAGAAGCTGTACTTCCGGATTCGCGTGTGATTTTCTGAAGTGCAGCGCGGCATCTTCGTCGTATATGGCCTCGGCCCTTTTCTTTCTCACTTCGGGATTCGTGGGAATGGGTTGGCCGCCTCCTCCGAGACATCCTCCGGTACAGGCCATTATCTCGATAAAGTGATAGTCCACTTCCCCGGCCCTAACCTTGTCCATGAGCCGCTCTGCATTGGAAAGGCCGTGGGCCACCGCCACATTGAGTGTTTTCCCGGCAAGGAACTCGTACCCGTTCAGCATCTTATCCGGGAACGTCAGGGCAGCCTCCCTGATTCCTTCCATACCCCTGACCGGAGTGATGTTCAAGCCGTCGAAAGGAACCTCCTGACCGGTCATAACCTCGTAAGCCGTCCGCAACGCCGCTTCCATGACGCCGCCGGTCACTCCGAAGATCACCGCCGCGCCGGTGGATTCACCCATCCACCTGTCGTACTTCTCTTCGGGCAACTCTTTGAAATCGATACCCGCTTCCTGTATCATGCTGGCCAGTTCACGCGTGGTCAGTACGTAGTCCACGTCCTTGAAGCCGCTGCTGCGCATCTCGGGACGCTCCTTCTCGTACTTCTTGGCGGTACACGGCATGATGGAGACGCACACCATGTTCGCCGGATCCACGCCTTCCTTCGCGGCCAGATAGGTCTTCGCCAGGGCACCGAACATCTGCTGCGGGCTCTTGCAACTGGAAACGTTGGGAAGCAAATCGGGATACTTGTGCTCGATGAACTTTATCCATCCCGGTGAGCAACTGGTGGTCATGGGAAGCACCGCCGTCTCGTCACCGTCGACGAGGGCTCTCTTCAACCTGTCTATCAGTTCGTAGCCCTCTTCTATGATGGTGAGATCCGCAGTGAAGTCGGTATCGAGAACCCTTTCCACGCCCAACCCCCTTATGGCGGCCACCATCTTCCCGGTACTCCTCGCCGTGGAGAAACCCAGAGCCTCGGATATTCCCACTCTGACGGCAGGAGCAGTCTGGACCACGACGAACTTTTCCGGATCCTCGATGGCCTCCCAGACCTGTCTGATCTCGGACGTTTCGAAGAGGGCCCCGGTAGGACACCTGTTGATGCACTGGCCGCACTGGGTACAGGGAACCTCGTTCAGCCCCCGATCCAGGAACGTGGATATCTTCACCCGGTGGGACCTTCCCACGGACTTGATGACCGCGACGCTCTGCAGTTCCTCGCAGGTACGGACGCACCTGGTGCACATGATGCACCTGCTGTTGTCCCGCATGATACCCGGACTGGCTTCCTCGAAGGACACCGGTTTGGGAGAAGTCTGGAACTCGTTTATGGTTATGTTGTGTTTTTCCGCCAGTTCCTGGAGTTCGCAGTTCTTGTTGCGCTCGCATTCGGGACAGTTGGAATTGTGGGACGCCAAGAGAAGTTTCAACACCGTCCTCCTGGCATGGCGAACCTTCTTGCTGTGGGTCCTTATCTTCATGTTGGGAGTCACCGGGGTAACGCAAGCCACCGCCAGGGTCCGCCATCCCTCGACATCCACGAGACACATGCGGCAATTCCCGGCAAGGGAGAGATCGGGATGGTAACACAGGGTAGGAATGTCAACTCCCGCTATCTGGCAGGCCTCCAGTATGGTTATCCCTTCCCTTACGCTCCGCGTGACGCCGTTTATCGTTACGGAAATGTTCGGCATCTAGATACCTCCCTTTCCCCCCGACAGCCGGGCGAACTTGGTCATTATATCCACGAAACAGTTGGGCGAAGTCTGCCCAAGCCCACACTTGCTTCCAATTTTCATGATGTCCGCCAGTACGAAAAACTCTTTCAACTCCTCCATGCCGGTGATTTCACCGGAGCGGACGGACCGGGTGGCGTCCAGCAACCGCAGGTTACCCTCCCTGCAAGGCGTGCACTGCCCGCAGGACTCGTGTACAAAGAACTCCATGAAGTTATTCAGGACCGCCATCATATCCCTGGAGGAGTCGAATACGATCACCGATCCCCCGGGAGGAAGGTCGCCGAACGACAGTCTCCTGTCCAGTTCATCGGGTGTGATCGTCGTGCCGCTGGCACCCCCGACCTGGACGCCCTGTACATCTTCCGCACCCGCAATTTCCAGGAGTTCGCCGATGGTCGAACCCATGGGCAACTCATAGACTCCCGGGTGTTTCACGTCGCCGGAGACACTGAAAAGTTTCGTGCCCGCATCATCTCCCACGCCGAGTTCGCGGTACCACCGGGACCCGTTGAGAATTATCAGGGGTACGTTTACGAACGTCTCCACGTTATTCACTATGGTAGGCCTGCCCAGATAACCCGAATTGACCGGGAACGGCGGCTTGTTCCTGGGTTCGCCCCTCTTTCCTTCCAGGCTTTCTATGAGGGAGGTCTCCTCGCCGCACACGTAGGCCCCGGCCCCGAACCTCATCTCGATGTCGAAATCGAACCCGCCACCGAGAATCGACCGGCCCAACAGCTTCTTTTCGAGCAATTCCTCCCGCGCCTTCATTATGGAAGGCACCAGGTACCGGTATTCCGCGCGAAGGTAAATTATCCCCCTGGCGGATCCTATCGCGTAACCGGCTATCGCCATCCCCTCCAGAATCCGATGGGGATACTTCTCCAGGAGCAACCTGTCCTTGAAAGTTCCGGGCTCTCCTTCGTCGGCGTTGCAGATGACCATCTTATCCGCTCCGGAGGCGGCACCTGCAAGATTCCACTTTATTCCCACGGGAAAACCGGCGCCTCCCCGCCCCTTCATTCCGGATTCCCTGACCTCGAACACCACGTCAGCCGCCGTCATGCCAAGAGCCTTTTCCAGGGCCGCGCCGACCTCGGGCTGCTTCTCCGAGGTTAGAACTCTCGTTTCTCCCATTTCACCCTCCTATTCCAGGCCCGCGACTATCCTGCGGGCCTCTTCCGGAGTGAGCCGGATATAAGGAGTATCATTGACCAACATGGCGGGCGCCTGGTCGCAAAGTCCCAGGCAACTGGTAGTTTCCAGGGAGACCCTTCCATCGGGAGTGGTTTCTCCCACTCCGACACCGAGTTCCTCCTCTATGGCGGCGACCACGTCCTTGAAGCCTTTCATCCCGCAGGTCACCGTATCACATATGCGTATTATGTTTCTTCCCCTGGGTTTCACCGACAGGAACGAATAGAAAGAAACCACGCCGTACACCTCTGCGTCACTTACACCGACGGCGGCCGCAACGGCTTTCATGGCTTCCTCCGGAATGTAACCCAGTTCCCCGTTCACCCGGGTCAGGATCTGAAGTACCGCTTCCCTGCCGCTGCCGTATTCTTCAACGGCCGAAGCGACGATTTCAACCGGCCTGCGGCTCACTGGTCATCTCCTTTCTTGAGAACTTCACGAACCTTGTCAACCAGCAACGAGGGAGGAACCGGTTTCTCGAGAAAAACATCCACCGGAAAGAAATCGGGATTCTCCTCGGGATTGAAGTCGTATCCCGTCACCTTGCCCACCGATGTGAGCATTATGATGGGGATATCCTTTTCCAGGTTGTTCCTTATCCGCCTGGCCACGGCGAAACCTTCGTCGGTATGTTCCATCATGACGTCCAGTATAACGACGTCGGGTTCACGTTCCCGCACCATGCGGAACCCTTCCTCACCGCTGGACGCGGTGAGGACCTTGAATCCGCTGGCCTCCAGGACTATACTGTTGGCCTCTATGAAATCCGGGTCATCGTCTATTAAGAGAACCCTGGTTTTTTCCGCCATCTTCTCATCCTTCCAAAAACGTGGGGCGAAATTTCGTTAAACCACCAATGAATCCCTCTGGAACAGTAGTATGAAACCTTTCGTCAGTACCTGTAGTGATCGGGCTTGTACGGCCCGTCCACGTCAACACCTATGTACTCGGCCTGCTCCGGGGTAAGCCTGGTCAGCTTGACTCCCAGTTTGTCCAGGTGCAGCCTGGCTACTTCCTCGTCCAGTATCTTGGGAAGCATGTAAACCCCTACGGCCGGTTTCTCCCGTGCCAACGCAACCTGGGCCATGCACTGATTGGTGAAGGAATTACTCATGACGAAACTGGGATGCCCCGTGGCGCAACCCAGGTTCACGAGCCTTCCCTCGGCCAGCAGAAAAATCGAGTGTCCGCCCGGAAAAGTATACCTATGTACCTGCGGTTTTATCTCCTCCTTCCTGATACCAGGCCAGGATTCCAGGCCCGCCACGTCTATCTCGTTATCGAAATGACCGATGTTGCACACTATCGTCTGGTCTTTCATCCGGCTCATGTGGTCAGCGGTTATAACATTGAAGTTACCGGTGGCCGTAACGAAGATGGAAGCCTCGGCCAGCGCATCTTCCATCGTGGTTACTTCGTATCCCTCCATTACCGCCTGCAGGGCGCAGATGGGATCTATCTCGGTCACCATGACCCTGGCACCGAACCCCCTCATACTCTGGGCGCATCCCTTGCCGACATCGCCATACCCGCAAACGAGGATGGTCTTTCCGGCCACCATGACGTCGGTGGCCCTCTTTATGCCGTCGGCCAGGGATTCCCTGCAACCGTACAGGTTGTCAAATTTGCTCTTGGTCACCGAATCGTTCACATTGTACGCGGCGAACAGCAGTCTGCCCTTCTTCATGTAATCGTACAACCTGTGCACGCCGGTGGTGGTCTCCTCGGAGACCCCTATGATATCGGGAATAATGCGGCTCCAGAAACCGGCGTCCTCTTCAATACCTTCGGCAAGGTTCTTTTTAAGCGCAACCTCGTCACCCTGGCCCGTGAAGTCCCGGGGAAGCACGCCCGTCTTTGAATATTCCAGTTCCATTTCGTAGCCCATGTGGATCATGAGAGTGGCGTCACCGCCGTCGTCAACGATAAGGTTCGGGCCCAGGCCGCCGGCAAAGGTCAAGGCCTTTCTTGTGCACCACCAGTACTCCTCGAGAGTTTCGCCCTTCCATGCGAAA
>JAMOUX010000002.1 GCA_027067855.1 Candidatus Fermentibacteraceae bacterium | reverse complement strand
AATCTCTATGGGCTGCTTGATGGGATCGATCATTGTGTTTATCTATGATGTAAACCAGTCGTTGATGGCGCTTCGGCTTGAGTTGCTGGACAAAGGAATTAAAAATGCCTAACAAGGCGCTGAACCTGATCGCTGTTCCGCTGGCCTGCCTGTGCGTTGCACGCAGACAGGCGATTCACTGCGTCAGGTGAGCTTGGGCGTAAACTCAATCTAAAAAGGAGGCAACACAATGTCCAGTCGTACTTTATACGTTTGCAACAAATCTGATCATGTTTTCACGATTTCAGGTATCAATGGGACCGACTATCAAAACGTGACAGTTGGAAAGAGTATCAACAACACTTCCTCGCCCATCGAAATCGGCAAAATAGAGGAACCCAGAGCCTACCACGTTGATGGTTTTTGGGGTTGTATCTATCTCGAAGATACAACTAACAAATCACAAATAGAACTTTTTTGCTATGTGGATCCCATGTTTAAATCCAGGGATAATTCAAGTATCGGATGGAAATCCTGGAACTGTGAAAGTGACCGTCAAAAAGGAGCCCGTATACGTGACTCAGAGTATCTGAAAACATCTCACGATGAAAAGTCTTTCTTATTTACCATCGAAAAGATGCCTGAAAATAGCTATATGTTCAATATGGGCCGATATTGCTGTGATGAAATACTTGATCATGATATAGCGGATCATGTTTTCGTCATTGTTAGAAAGTATGATGGAACAAACCCTGTCTTCTTTGACTGCTATGGAGGACACGGAGAATCCCCCAGTGAAAAACAGTCTTTGGATTACTGCCGAGTCTCTTGCAGGGGGGACGAAGATTCATTGCGATTGGCTAAAGCCATCTGTTGTTTCAATCCCAATGATAACCGAACAGAGTTCAATCTTCATTCTGGAGGCAAACTGATCAATGGAGACTCCAGCGGAATATTATATGGGTGGACTGGTGTTTGCCATCAAATGGCAAACCGCATATTCGCAGCTGGTGTAGGAGAGCCGGAAACTGTAGATGCATTGGATTTCGCAGACGTTAGGATGGGAAATACAACGCATAATTGCTACGGACCATGGGGACTGAACCATCCTGTCGACGAATTCTTAGACCTTGTAAAGAAGTATTTTTCTCCATTCGCCAAGTATATAATGAGCCCGGAGGAAGTGAAGCAATGGGAAGACGCGATAAAAAAAGCCGGAATCGGTTTGGATTGGGTCAAGTATTTTGAACAATGTCGCAGTTTGCTCAATAAAAAATAGTGCTATATCTCGACATCCACAAAAAGCACCAACAAGGCAAATGCAGCCGACTCAAAAACCCGCATAGCTGTGTGGGTTAGGCGCAACCAGATCAAGAAGAGGAAGGAAAAAGACTCCTCTTCTTGATCTGATAGTTCATATTCTTCAGGGGATCAACCCGGCAATGCGCACCATCCCCCGGTTTTACCGAAAGCAGGGCTCCGGCCAGGAAACGATGTCCGCTCCGGATTGATATCCGGACGCCGTTTGCTTCCTGTTTGGCAGGTACCGGAATTTTCGGGATTCTTCGTCACCTCTTTCTCAATACCTCGCCTTCCCCCATCACCATAACGGGAAAAGCGGCAAGGTCCAGGGGATCCCTGTCCCAAACCACCAGGCTCGCCGTCTTACCCGCTTCGACGGTGCCCAGGCGGTCTTCAATACCCAGTATCCGGGCGTTCCTGTACGTTATCACGGAAATGGCTTCTTCCGGGGACATGCCGGCAATGAGAAAGAATTTCAGACTGTCACGCAGGGAGGGCGACCATATCTCCGGGTGATCGGTCATCAGGCCGAAGAACGCTTCCGATTGCATGAGCAGACCGGCATTCTGGTAGTATGCGTGCTTGAGCTCCACTTTGTATCCAACGGTTCCCAGCGGACCGTATACCACGGGGATCCCCTCTTTTCCCAGTTCGTCGAACACCTCGCTTCTGAACACGTCGCAGGTATGCTCCGCGGTAACCTTCATTCCGTACCTTCGAGCCAGTTCGATGAGATATAGAACGTCGTCCTCCTTGTGAACGTGCACCTTGGCGGTCTTACTGCCGTCCAGCATCTCCATTATCGCGAAATCGGACGGGTCGAAGCTTTGCAGGTACTCCTTTTCTATCATCTCTCTCCGGAATTCCCGCTCCTTCAAATCCAACTTGGCGGATTCCGGATCGGAGTCCAGCTTGTGAAGCTCCTTCTCTTTCTCCAACAGGGCCTTATCCCTTTTTATCCTTACCTCTTCCAGCTTCTGCTCCAGCATGGCGTAAACTCCCATGCGGGTGTTCGGCCTGTCTCCCTTCCAATCGGTGGTGGAACGCGGGTTGAAACCCAGCGCCATTTTGTAACCGTAGTCTTTCACCACGGCATCCTTCCTGTTAACGGCGAAATTCTTTATCACCTTGGCTTTTCCGCCAAGTACATTGCCGCTTCCGGGAACCACGCAGCTGTACAACACACCGAAATCCACCGCATCCCTGAACGCCCTGTCATCGAAATAGATACTGTTCAACGGATCGTTCAGGGGAAGAATCTGGTCCAACGTGTCGTTGGTCTCCGACTCGGTCCAGGGCTCTCCCTCACGGTCCATGCCTATGTGCGAGTGAGCATCGATGAAGGCCGGCGTCACATACCCTTCGAAATCGGGTTCGATCCGTCCATCCACCACGTCGGATATCACGCCGTTCTCCACCACGACGGTACATCCCTCCCGTCTACCTTTGCCGTTGTACAACACCTTCGCCGATATCAGCTTTCTTCCACTGCCGGGCATAAGTACTCCTTTCCCGTGTACATTACGATCCGGATCGACCGGGCCGCCCGTACCCTTCATTCAGATCGACGCGGTGAGTTCCAGGTAGACCCTGGCGCCGCCGATGCCTTCTTCCAGGGGAAAGCCCGCGGAAACATCGGCGTCGAACACGCCGCTCGCCCCTCGCATGCCTATTCCCACGCCTACCGGGCGAAGTATCTCATTTTCTTCGTTCTTCAATATGGCGGCATCAGTGAAGACATATATCCTGGTCTCGGTTTCACCAAGGGACAACTCCGGCCTGGCCAATACGTGCATTTTGGCGCGGAAGGCATTTTCCGGATATCCTCTCAACGTGGATTGCCCTCCCAACCTGTCCATAAGGCCGGTAAAACAATCTCCCTGCAGAACTCCCCCACCGGAAACGCTGCCACCGGCACCCAGCACCCCTTGATAGAAACGGTAGTCGAATGAAAGATGCGCCATGGACAGGACACCTGTCGAGTCGGCCTCCATCCTGCGGCCCGCCCTGCACCGCAGCGCCACATCCAGGCCGCCGGACCCCTGGGGCACCTTTTTTTTCGCATCGTAACCCATACCCGCTGATCCGTAATCGTATTTTTCCCGGGCGCCACCGGGAGGAAATCCGCGCCATGCACCCGCTCCCATGGATACGGAGACCCTTCCCAGGTCCAATATTCCTTCAAGACTGCCTTCCCTGTTCACCCAGGCGCTTTCTGGCGTTTCCTGCGACATTACCAGGAACAGTGAAACCGGAGTTCCGAATATCCACGGTTCCAGGTAATCCAGGTGGGCATCGAATCCTCCCCATGCCACGGTCTTTCCCGATATTCCGAGTTTCCTGGCCGTACCCGCAAGGTTCAGAAGGCGCACCTCTCCCATGCCTTCCAGGGATTCACCCTTCCAGTCCAGGGATGCGGTGAAATGGCCCTGTTTCCCCTTCACCAGGTGCTGAACGACCACCAGGTTGCCCCGCGGTCCCAGCAGCAGTTCCGTGGAACCGACGGCAGCCACGAACGGCAGCTTCCCTATCCTCCGGAGCCATTCTTCCAGGACTTCCCTGCTGAAGGGCTCTCCCAGACCACGGGGCATGAGCCTCGTGAAAACCCGAGGCCTGGTTCCCGGCATCCCTTCTATTCTTATTTCCTCCAGAAGGGCGTGCCTTCCCGGAACCACGTTGACCACCAGGGTATCTTCCGAAGAAAAGTAGAAACCGGCGGAAGCGAAGGGATAACCCTCGTCGAGATACCATTTCATCAACCCTTCCTGCAGGTCGGCCATGGACGAATCGGTAACGATCATGGCGGCGAAGCCCAATTCCCGGATGTCGGGCAACGGGGGACTTCCCTTCAGGGACACGTACACCGGGTTCCCCGACACCAGCAAGATCAGAACGAACGAGGCCACGCCCGTCAAAAGTTTACCGTCCCGTCCAGCCCGGCCATTTGGGTCCAACCCTCGTCCGCGGGTCTGCGGCCGTTGTAGAACAAACCCAGGTCCAGCCCCGACTCCAGTTTCTTGCTTACCCTCGCCGACACCCTCCAGGAAAGCCCCGGCCTGTTACCGTCGAAGAACCATACGGGTATTTCGGCCTCCCCGGGCATGTAACCCGCCGTCACCGTCGATGTCGAGTACCATCCGGATCCCGTCCACGAAAAATGCGGAGATATTTCGAAAAGTTCCGCCGAAAGCCCCGAGTTCTTTTCTTTTCTTCCTTCCCATGCGAGAGCCAGACCCGGGCGCAGCCCGCTCCCCACCAGGACGGGATCGACTTCCAGCCTGGTTCCCCTGGTGTCTCTGTGGGAATAAAGGGTTTGCCTGCGCCTCCACGTTCCGGCCTCCATGCGAATTTCCAGGTCCTTCAGCGGTACAAGGACGGGCGACGCCTTCACGGACCATTCCTTTTCAGCAAGCAACCCGGGACCGCTGTACTCCGTTCGCCTGTCGCTGACCGAAAGATCCAGGTCCAGCCTGGACAGCAATCCCTCCTCCCAGGACATCCATGGGGAGAGTTCCAGATTGTATCCCCCTGCGTTCTCCTCGTTAAAGGCTCCATACAGGAGCAACGAGGCCGTTCGCTCCTCTCCCCCCGATGAAATACCTGCGGCGGCGTTCAGCCCGAAACCATCCCCGGAGAGTGTCGCGGTCGATTCCAGTAAAGCCGACGTCACCTTCCGCCCTTCTTCCCCGGGCCGGTAGACCAACACGTACCCACCACCCGGATCCGGGTAGTATTCACCGCTGTCGGGATCATACGAGTATTCGCCGGATCCCTCTCCAACATAAACATAAACTACTTCAAGAGAATGACTTATGGTGCCGGAAGCACTATACGCCGTTTCCGACCACAGGTCCCCCGAAATTCCGGTGAATGAAAGCCGCACGGCGTCCGCCTGCAATCTTCCCCCCTCGTCGTAACCGGTGAGGGAATGTTCCAGGCTCCCTTTCAAGCTGTACTCCATAAAAGTATACGAGCCTTCCAGTTTTCCCCTGAATACCCTCATCGGACCCGGAGCCCCGCCCCCCTCCCTGGCGTCACGCCGAAGCTCCAGTCTCAGCGACCCTTTCATATCCGGAGTTTCGAGCAGAGCACCTCCGAAGCCGGTCCTCACGGGCCCGTGCACACTGTCGGCCCACGTCTCCCCGGAAGTCTCGAAACCGGCAAAGGGCTTCAGCGAACCTTGCTCCGGGATGACGGAGAGTCCGATGCCGGATATCCCTCCGACAGCCAACCCGGTAGTGCCCACACGTTTAAGCGTATACCCCCTCGAGGAAAAACATAATCCGGCAAGCAAAGGTTCCGTAGAGAGCGAGTATCGCTCCACTATTCCACCCTCCTCGAGGTATCTTCCTCCGCCCCTGAACATCAGCCTGTCTCCCCCCAATCCCACGGACAGGAGGTTATCGTTACCGTTATAACCCGCGGGCAACGACCATGAGGAAAGCGAGCTGTCGGCCTCCAGCCGACCGGGAGAACGGTATCCGCAGGAAACGAACCTTCCTTTCACGGTTATTCCGGGCCCCCCCTCCCAAAACTCCATGTCACCGGAACCCGACAGATAGGTCCCCTCCCTGGTGGTTTCCCCGGGGTTGAACAGGTTACCGGTCCTCCTGGAGAGCGCCGCTTCCATGTGCAGGTCGAGTTCTTCTCCGTCGAGGGACGCGGCCGCCGCACCGGTCTCATAAGAAGAAGGAATCTGGACGTATTGCCTGGGCAGGTGAGTGCCTTCCCCTTCCCCGATCCAAAGATACCCCCCCAGCTGGCTGTCATAAACGTAGTCACCGTTTCCGTCCGGCGGTCTACCGAACACGACGCTCCAGTCACCCTGATCCGGCCCCCGGTACACGAAGTGTTCCAGGGAATCCAGGGTATAATCCCCATTCCCATCCCCCACGTACTCACCGCCGTCCACCCAGGCCATCGAAGAATCTTCACCGGCGGCGGCCAAAGCGGCCATGGCTTCCGGAGTCAGAACGAAACCCAGGGGGGAATTCCTGTCGTCGCCGCTGGAGAAACCCTTCACTTCAACGGAAAGGGATCCGTCTACGTACGAACCGGCCGCGTTCACCAGGTCTTTTCTGAAACCGTCCCCTCGCTGAAAGAATGTCACCTCCACCCTTTGTCCCTCTCTTATCAACCTAGATGGAGTGAAAGTGAGCAGACCCGCGGAGTATTCCATCTCGTAATCCTCCGTCGAGCCTCGGCAAAGCAACTCTCCGTCCAGCCATACCCGTTCGCTTCCGGGAGCGATCTCCCATCCCGAGGTAACCCGGTACGGCCCTTGAACTCCTTCCTGCGTCAGGAAAACCGTCCGCTTCCTGGTATCCGCCGAGGTTCCATACCCGGCTCCCACCGTGAAGCCTCCTCCGACATGGGCACCGGCATCTATTCCGCTCACCTCGCGCCTCCACGCCATGGGACCGGTTCCCTCTCCGCTTCTCCATTCCATATCGCCAAGCCTGGTCTTCCATTCCCTTCCTTCGACCTCGAAGAATATCCTGTCCAACTGTGACGCGAGTTCCGACGAATAGGGCCCCAGTTCCCTGTCCGTAACATTGCCGGAAACCGTGATTCCGGGCGCCGCCGTTCCTTCCACCGAAATCCTGGTGCCCTGGTCCAGGCCGCCACCCTCTCCAACGGAAAAACCGATCCTTTTAGATCCGGAGACATAAAGACCACCGTCCGCGGATTCCCACGACCGTTCCCGGTTCGATACTTCCTCGAATTCCATTCCGGCGGTTCCTATTTCCAGGGCCACGGACGTGGGAACGTTCAGGGGCAATACTTCGAAAGTGAGAACGATCGTGTCCCCCGGTCGGGGAACCGGCGATAGAAAAATTCCGGTCCTGGCGCCTGAAACTCCTGGAACGGCTTCCAGGGTGTCACCGGAGACCACGGCGATTACGGTACCCGGCGCCACCCACAGGGAATCGGGTATTTCGAAAAAGGATGATCCGTCGCTCTCCACTTCCAGCGTGATGGATGCCAGCGCGAACAGAGCGACAATACCGGAAATCACCTCGAAATCAATATCGCGCCGTCAGCCCCGGGAGACCACAGGAGGCAGTATCTTCCGCCCGGGGAAACCGAAACCTTTGAGAAAGAGTGAGAAGGAGACCACCTGAACAGTTCGTCCCCGTTCCTCCTGCAAACCGACGAGTCCGTAACCAGGAGAGGCTCAAGACCGTCGGAAACCCACCATCCGGAACCGGGAAGCGGTCTGGGGGAATCGAACATTCCAACCGTCACGGCTCCATTGCTTCCCGAATAGACCAATCCATCAACTATCGGGCTCAATCTGCCGTCTTCCAGGGAATAAGCCCCGGTGACCGAGACCTCCGGATCCGAGAGGAGCCTCACACTTCCATCAGTTTTCGACACATAAAAAACGGAGAATCCGGATACCGCCACGTCACCCGGGATCCCCGGCGCTTCCCACGAGGAAACGGGTTCACCCTCCGCATCGTATCTGAAGACCGTGCCGGACAACTCACAGCTCACGTACCATCCCCACGGCCCGTCGATCCACATTCCGCCGGGTATCCTCACCTCGTCCAGGTCGTAACGTGAACGGGAACAGTCGCTATGAACAACGACCAGGTGGGGAAGTCCCGGGGAAAGAAAGTAGACGTTACCTTCCGCATCGACTTCGGCTTCCAGGAGATTCCCGGGAGTCTCCAGCGACATCACCCCTGGAAGACAAGGCTCAACCGACACCATCGTCAACGCCACCAATATCGAAACTCGTACAAGTGATATCGAGCTAACGCACCACGGCGAACGAGCCGGTTTCAACCCTGCTCCCTTGCTTGAACCTGTACAGGTAGGTCCCCGAGGCCATGTCGGCCACCACCGGCAAGGCCAGGGTGACCTCGCCGGTACCGGGAGACTCGAACTCCACCGTGTCCACGTGGCGGGAGTCCACGGAAAAAATCTCGAAAACCACGTCGGATCCGTCAGACATGAACTGCAGGTACAGAGTTCCGTGACACGGCTGGGGATACAGCGCAAACACGTCTCCGGTCCCGGCGACGGAACCTGCGGCCACGTCCAGATTCAGTCCGCTGAACGAGCTGCACAGTAGCAATATATCCCCATCCAGGGGGAGTGGTATCGATACGTCGCCGGACATGCCGGTTCCCACTTCCGACAGTGTCCCGGCCGCCGGATCGTAAACATACGAGGTCAGGGTACCGAGCCCGTAGGCATCGGCCCTGAAACTGCCGCCCACCTGGGGACTTACGGTGTAATAACCACCCTGGTACGACGAGAGACGATGACCGGAAGACAGGAACGGATCCCGTTCCACCAGAAAGTCGTAATCCAGGCCCGGCCTGTTGCCGGGGGCGATGGTATCATAATCGGCTATCCTGAACGACTTCCATCCGTATCTCCCGTTACCGAACCCGGGATCGTCTATCCAGCATGCCAACATCCAGTCCGCCAGTATCCGGTCCATATCGGGATATTCCCCGGTAGCCTCCAGGATCGCCTGTGAAATCCCCTGGATACCCCCTTCGGAGGTTCTCAGCGACCTGTACAGGTAATCTTCCCCGCCGTAGTGCTCGAACAGGTATGCGAAGAAGAGGTAACCGGCCCCGTAACCGGCCACGTATTCGACCATATCATTGAGGTCGGTCCACTTTATGGGTGTTACTCCGCCCACCTCCAGAAAGGTCGTGACCTGGAACGCCGGGTATCCGCAGACGAAGGTCCCCGCCTGGGCCTGATTCTCAATCACCCACAATTCCTCGGAGTTGAAAGGTTTCAATCCCCATTGTATCAGGTGAACCAACTCGTGGGACGCCGTGTAAGCCGCATCGTACTGGTCGGCCGGAAAACAGTCGATATACAGCATTTCCACCTCGTTGGAATGACCTCCGTAGTAAAGGTAAGCCTCCGTCTCCGTGAACTGGTTGTAAGGGCTGAAGAAACCGGCTATGTACGAACCACCTTCCAGGGGATCGAACCCGTCCCGGATGTCCAGCACGAGGAAGTACACTTTGGGATCACCGTCGATCTCGTCGGGAATCCCGCCGAATACCTGCGTGTCCCTTTCTACGATACCCAGGGAGCACGCAGGGGTACTATGTTCCAGGGATTGGGCAAAGGCCGCGAGCGCCTCCTGGTCGTAGTTCACCTCCCACTGGCTGTCCTCCACGAAGATGTAGGTACGTCCCCCCACATACCTGCATGTGGCCGGGGTAATGTAAAATTTCGGATATTCACCGCTATAATCGATGGCCCAGAAATTGATGGTGTCTCCTACCTCGTGTCCCTTATCCCCGGAGGCCAGGGGACCGGAGGGAAGAACCGTGGGGTCGTGACGCCCGGTCATCTCCATTATCCCGGGAACCAGCGGTGTTCCATCCGTCCACATCGGCGGGTTCGGGGAGGATCCCAGGACAAGGAGGGCGGCCAGCAGATGCGAAACCATCAGAACCTCGCTCCCACGACGAACCTGAACGAGGAGAAGTCCCGGCGGTCGGGAAAGTTCAGCGAGGTGTACATACCGGTATCCGCCTCCTTCAGCAGCGAAACGTCTATAATGCTGACGACCCTGTTGACCAGGGCAAAGGCCGCGATGTAAAGGCTTCTGCGAAACCACTGACGGCTATCCTGCAGATGCCTCGCAAAGGTGACCCGGGCCTCTTCCGAAGACCAGTCCCAGGCATCGTCACCATATCTTGCATGGGTTTCGTAGTACTTCCTCTGAGCTTCCGGATCGTCGGGGTAATAGTACCTTGCAAGCCTGTGAACGTAGTCGTTGTATTCCGTACTGGAATCGAAATTGGAAAGGTCGTCGAGAAAGTCTCTCGAACGTCCTTCCACGAAGATACCCGCCTGTGACGACGCCAGCCAAGTGTAATCATCCCTTTTGAAGACGCCTTCCAGGTACGACAGTCCTACGCCGGCCCAGGTAGCCAGGTCCACCCCCACGAAAACCAGGCCCCTGGTTTCGTGGCCCAGATGAATTTGTCCCCATCCAGGTAACAGGGCCGATCTCATCACCGCTTTTCCCCGGGTATTCAGGGCCGAAGATTCTCCGCCCAGCAGCAATACCAGAACTATCGCAAATAAAGACGACTTCTTCATCAGTTGATCACCGCCGCGTGAAATAGTGTCTCCAGGTTTCCTCCGGGGAAGGATATTTCCAGCGTTACGAAATATACACCCGGGGCGAGATCCTCAGTATCCCATTCCTCCTCCCAGGCGGATCCGCCCGGAGCGTCGCCGGACATCTCCGCCACGAGGTCACCGGCGATATTGAAAATCCTGATCTTCCACGAACAGTCGACACCCGGGACGAATCTCACAATCCCGGTCCCGTTTCTGACCGGGTTGGGATATACGTAGAACGAACCTTCCTGCAATACGGTACCGGGATCGTTCACCGCAGGGAGATCCTCCTTCCTCCAGCAGTTGCATCCGGAACAATCCGCGCCGGTAAACCATCCTCGGGGCTCGTAATCCGTGTACCAGCAATAGACATTACCGTTCGAGGCCGCCGCCACCACCCTCCATCGCCCCTGATCTCCGGGACTCCAAAGAAGAGGTTTACCGACCGGTGCATCCCCGACCGACAGGGGAAACGCCCCCTGTTGCTTTCCGGAGCCGTTCATCAGGCATATCCTTCCGTCGGGAAGCGTAACCAAAGCGAATCCGTATCCTCCCGCCCCACCTCTTCCGGGAACGAACCCGGCAACGAGGCTGTCCTGCTCCATGGAAACGGGCCAATTCTCCAGCGTGGCCCCGGCAGGACCCACCGCTGAAACACCACTCCACGTGGGGACTACGATGTCAGGCCTTCCGTTTTCGTCGGGATCCGCCAGGGTCGGCGAGCAGAGGGGCCGTGACGGAAGCAATGCGGGAAACCCGGGAAGCGGATAACCGTTCCCGTCCCAGGCGTGGATATATTCCCCGCTGAGGACCGCCACATCATAGCAACCGTCCCTGTTCATGTCCGATACCATGGGAATACTCATCTCGCCATCACCGGGAATAACCGGCCAACCGTCCACAACGTCCCCGGAAAGATTCCACCTGTAGACTCTCCCGTCACGGGTAGCCGCCACCACACCGGCATTTTCGTCTTCTCCCGGGTAGCAGGCTATTCCGGCCACGGGTGCGGACACCGGCCTGGGCCATCCCTTCAAAGGTTTTCCCGCAAGGTCGTAAAGGTGCACCTTATTCCTGTCGGAGGCCACGGCGATCACCCCGTCGGACCCGTCGAAGAATGCGTAGATACCTTTCCCTCCGTCCGGAAGATAAACCGGCCAACCCTCGGGCTCCTCCCATTGAGGGTTCCTGATGTGTATGCTTCCGTCATCCCCGCACAGTAAAAGCCGGCTCTCGCTCCATGCGTCCACCACTACCGGCGAGGCCGAAACACCACTTCCCATGTTAACCGGACCTTCACCGTCCAAGTCGTAAGCCAATGGATAACCCGTGGTCGTGGTTACCACCACCATGTCTTTCCGTCCGCCGCCGGCGCCGCTCCAGGGTACCGGACCAAATTTCAGGGGTCCCGCATACACGGGCCATCCGGGACAAATACCGGACCTGGAAATCGATACCTCCATCTCACCGGACGGATCGTCCAGAACCTCGACGGTCACGAAAGTCTTCCCCCCCCAGCTGGCGTCACTCGAAGGTTCAGATTCGGGAGAAAATATCCATGCGTACCCCGAGGGATACCAGGGATCGAATTCGCTGCCCTCGTACCCATATATGTCGGGAAGAGAATAATCGAAGTCCTGGATGCCGTCGGCTTCCTCCAGATCCACACCTTTGTGGGCCGGATCCACGTTAACCATGTTGGTCGCCACGTACCGGCCCAGCCTGGTCTCATCTATATGCCATATGAGAATACCGGAACCGGCCAGCCCGAAATCGTGTTCGTCGACACCACACATACCGTCTTCGTCGGGATCACGCTGCCTGTTTTCTATGAGGAGATATTCGGTGGCGTTCAAGGGCACCTTAAGCACGGTATCATTCGCCGCCACGACGTAGTTTCCCTCCCGGACCGTAATAGGGTAGACCCAACCAAGGCGAACCCTGCACCAGGCGCTGGGAGCCGTAGGCCAGAAACCGCTCATCATCCACTGACCGTATCCCATGAGATCCCATCCGCCGACCCCGACCTTTCCGGTGAAAGTGTCGTAAAGATCCGGCAGCCCCAATTGGTGCCCGAACTCGTGAACGAGAGTGCCCAAAACCCCAAGGCCGAATCCATCCTGGGATTCCTGTTCCGGGACTATCATTCCTTCCGCCACTAAGACGCCGTCATCGGTGGGTATTCCCCTGTAATCCAATCCGGCCTCCGGCAGGTAGTAGATCAGGTCCATGAGCGTCAGGAACACCGAACCGATATCACCGGGGCTGTTCCTGCGGATATCGGCCTCCTGGCCGGCCCCGGCATGAACCACTATCACCGCGTCGTAACCGGAATAATCCACGTCCCCGTCGGCGGCTTTCACGGCATCTCTGAAAAGCCTGCATACCCCGCCCATGAAATCATCATCGTCACCGTAGTGCATCATCTGGTAATCAAGAGTGTAGCAACCGTCCCGGGAAGGCGGATACACGTCCACATCCAGGATCACCTTCCCCCCGCTCACATCCAGGTAATAAGCGGCCAGATCGTCGGCCATTCCCTGGAAGTATTTCCTGTTGTGAGGCGGAGAAACATCCAGGTTCATCCTGCCGTTGCCGGTGGTGAGATCGGTGAAATCCTCAAGAAACTGTACCCTGAGCATGCAAACCTTCATCGTTCCATTGGAAACCGTTTCGGTCTCCGCCGATCCGATGATGGCCTTTCCTTCCGACGGTCTCTCATGAAGAGGAGGCATAATGCCGCTGACCAGGGGAGCGGCGCCGAAACCGACAGCAGCCGTCAGGAAAACGATGACCACCGCTCTGTACATGGAATCAGAATCTCACAGTCAACGAATACTTGGAATTGTACTTGCCCGCACCCTGGAGGTTCTCCTCCACAGGTATAAAGGCCATGTCCAACTGGAAACCGGCATATTGCAGGCCCGCGCCGAAGGTGGGACCCTGTATCGTGGAAATACCCTCGGTGTCATGGATGTAACCGGCCCTGAGAGCAAGAAGGTCGTAATACCAGAACTCGGTACCCACTCCCCACTTGTTCTCCTTGAATTCTTCTCCCAGACCGTCGTCGACGTTCACCAGGAGCTTACTGTAGTCGGCGCATATTCTCAATCTCATCAGCTGCTCGTCGAAAGGAATGTACGCAAGCCCCATCCGGAGGGTCCTGGGAAGAGGATTATTCTCGGTGTTGCCGCCGTAACTCATGTTCGGCCCCAGGTTGGAAAGGCTTCCTCCCAAGTTGACCTTGCCTACATTTTCGAGACCGAGTTCTTCCATGGGCACCCTGTATAATGCGCCCAGATCGACCCCGAACGACGTCCCCTTCCCCGAGTCCTGGTAGTAGAGATGGTCATAAATGAATTTCAGCCCCAAGCCCACTGAAACGCCGGGAGCCACCTCGGTGCCGAAAGAACCGGTCATGGCTATACCGTACGAGTAGAACTCTCCCAGTTCCTGGCCCGACTCGGAAGTCTCCAATTGTTCACCCATGGACATGAAAGTGATGTTACCGCCGACTCCTCCCCATCCGTCTATATACTTGGAGTATCCCAGGAACTCATAGTAAAGATCGTCGGCCAGCTGAGGCAACCAGTTGCTGTGCTGGAGAGTCAGTTCCTGTTTCCCGGAAACCCCGGAGAACGCGAGGCCGGCCGGGTTCCAATACGATGCGGTGGCATCGTCGGACATGGCGGTGAAGGCTTCTCCCATGCCGTTGGGCCTGGCCCCCGGAGTGATGGTCATCCAGATCACGCTTGCCGTGGCACCCATGGAGAGCCCCGTGATCGATAGTAGAAAAAGAAATGCGACAAACATCGATGAAATTTTCATTTGTCCTCCTGAACCGTGCCCCTGCAGGTCGGCATCGGTATTCCGGTGAATATGTTCCCGCATGGTAACAGGCCCTGCGAACATACATCAACCTCAACGTACCACGACTATAACACCCGTAGCCGCCGTGGGCCCGGTACCCACCGGCACTGATTGCGGTGAAACCACAAATATGTACGATCCGTTCGAAACCGGGTCACCGTCGCTGTCTCTGCAATCCCACCAGTACTGGTTATATTCGGTTACCCCATCTATGTTCCCGAACTTCGTAACCCTGCGTCCCGTCAACGTGAATATGGAAATCGACACTTCCCCCGGAGAAGTCTGGTGCCAGTTGACGGACGTTCCGTCGGTACATGGATTGGGGTACGCGAAAACGTCGAATATCCGGAAACCGGTCGATTGTATTACATCGAACTCCAATGCCTCCTCCGAAACGTTAAGAAGACCGTCCGACGCCCGCAACACCAATTTGTGCGTACCGGGTTCCAAAATTCCTATGTTGCAACTCAGGCTCCCGGTGGTACTCGAACCCCTGTCGTACTCGAAGTACCGGGACACCTCCATGGGCGAACCGTCCACGTACAGCACCAGTTGCCTGCCCACGTTATCCAGCAGGTTGATGCCGGAACTGTCCGAGAGTACGGCGGATACCATCACTTCACCGGAAACCGACGGGTCCGGGATTCCCCTGCACCCTTCTATCCAGAGTTCTATGTCCGGACCCTGAGAGTCACTGCCCGGAGAGCCTTTGAGCAGTATCGACGGATAGGTGGAGGCCACCGCTATGCCGTCCCGGTCCAGAAACACAAATTCGGTCCTGCTCAACCTGCCCGTCTTGCTGTCCACGGGAACGAACATATCCACCGAAAATTCCGGCTCTCCCGTGGAAGTACCCGAGTAGAACCGGCCCGGCAACGACAGGTAGCTGATGGGGACGGACTGTCTGAAGGTGTAATAGGTGTCCGGACGGCACGACTCCCATGCGTCCACCAGCAGCAGACCCCGGCCCGGGGCCGTACCGTTTATGGTGTTGAGTTCACCGGTGTACAGAGATTCACCCGTTACGGAGAAAGTTTCCCACGGGTATGCAAGGGGAACGCTGCCATCCCCGAAAACCGCGTATTGGGCGTTGTTTGTGGAAAAACCCGCATCCAGTTTGCCAAGGAGCACGCAAGTACCTGCGGAAAGATGCCGTACCGAAAAAAGCCTGTCCAGGATCGCCGCGATCAGGGATTCGTTCAGCGGCCCGGTGGTCTTGTCCGTGGCGGCCACTCCCAGGATGCCCCCCCCGGTGGGCGAGGTGGTAACCTGCTGACCTATGCATTGCGAAAACGGATCCTGGAAACGACCGACGTCACATGATCCGAACAGGGCCACCGGCAGTCGGGGACCACACGCAAGCAACCCCAGATCCTCCAGGTAGAGCAGGCCTTCGTCGGCCAACTGGTCGAATGAGCCATGCCCCAGGTACAGGGATACCAGCGCTCCTTCGCTCCACTTCTCGATATAATCAAGCCTGGCCTGCGGCTTTTTCCACGCGCTGTTCCAGTCGTAGAATATCATATACATCTTTTCCGGGCGCAGTATACCCGGAAGATGATCCGTCAGCAGCTTCTCGACACTCCGGGTGTGGTAGACTTCGTCGCTTCCGTGAAGGGGTGAACGTTCGTCGTCCGCGGCTCCCAGGACCACGGTCTGCCACTCGCCCCTGGCGGTACCGTTCCTGTATTCCAATGAACGGCTCACCACCCTCTGGAGATCGGAAGCATTGTCCACGTTTATCCTTGAAACAGCCATCTGCGGTATCGAAATGTCCCCGACCACGGCAAAACGATCATCGCTGACGATAGCCGTTGTCCCAATGTAAAGCACGTCTATGAAAGACTCCCTGGAATATGCGAAGTGCCGGGGATCCCAGGTTCCACCTCCCACCAGTACCAGATCGAGCGGTATGGGATTCCAGTTGTCTACGACGTATTTGATGAAAGCCCGGATCGCGCCCGGATCACGTACGCCGCCGTTGAACTCGTCGTATACCTCCGACGCGGTCACGCAAACGGTTCCTTCTCTTCCGCACAGGGGCCGGATATCGTCTTCGAACACGTCGGCCGGAAGATAAATGCACTTCGCGCCGGAGAGGGAACCCTTTATTCTTCCCGGTGTTCCGTACTCTATGGAAGAAGGAGTCATCATCCGGTCCTTCGCCACGATCCAGAACTCCCTGGAAAGCCATGAGTCGGGAAATTCGAACTCGAACCCGGAACTGTCCGCCGCGGAAACGGCTACCGCCAGGGTGTCTCCACCCACCATGAAGATATCCGCATCCTGCAGGTCCGGCCATTTCAGACCGTGCCTGCCCTCTCCTTCCCACCATTCCATGGGAACGTGAACCCGGTCCCCGGTAAACGCCGGCAGCCAGGGGAAAACCTCGAACCAGTCGAAGTAGAGGGTATAACTATCTTGGTCCCTTACCACCTCCAGTGCAAGAGTGTTTTTACCGGCAACGAAATTTTCCACCTTGAGCAATGGGGAAAAGGTTCCGGAACCCGACCACACCGTATCGCACACCATGCTGGAATTCAGATAAACCCTAATCCTGTGACGGATACTCGGCACCGCATCGAGATTGAGACGGAGGTAGCCCCCTCCGTCGGCTTCCGGCAGATCGAAATCGAAATAGTGCCAACTGCTACTGCTGCCGGAAGATTTGATCCATGCCCAATCGTCGGCAAGACTTGCGATTTCCCTGCATTTCTCGGTGTTTTGTTCAAAGTGGTACCTTGCCAGGAACGATCCGGGGACTCCGGGCGCCCCGGTGATCGAACCGTCCTGCACATCCATCCTCGAACCGTCTTCTCCGCCCCACGTCAGCCAGTACCTGTTGGAATCGTCGAACCTGTGGTTGAAATGCAGCGGCAACTTGTTACCGTCGGACTCCCACCACGACAGCCCCCTTCCGAAAAAAACGAAACTGTCTCCCTGGTCAAAGGTGCCGTCACCACCATCTTCCATCAGTATCGGCACGGGCCTGGGTTCATACGCATTTTCCCAGGGAGAGTCACCCATATCACGCCCCCGGCCGCAAAAGAGGGCAATAGTCGAAGAGGGCGCTCCTTCGGCCTGCGGCACTTCACTGCAGGTCACCCTGTAGATGCCGGCGGTGTCCACTTTCATGGAGTACCACGGCAAACCCCATAAACGTTTGTCGTCAGTTTCCCGGGGAAGCGACTCCCATACGGTGTTTCCGCCGATGAACAGCACGTCGAATATCCTGCCCGACTCCCCCCCGGAAGGGGCCGGGAGCGAACGGGACGGATGTTCCACGGTAATCCTTAACCTTTTAGCCCCATAGAGGATCCCGTCCCTGATCACCGCCGGATGCAGTCGCACACGGAGTAATCCCGCCCTGCGGAACTCCCCCTTCTCGACCATCACGCCCCAGTCGGAAGGAACGTCGTAACCGGCGGGCGAGTACGAGTCCGAGCCGGAAGGAGTCGGATCCACCCTCGCGATCCTCACGGGTCCCAGTCTTTCCACTCCTTCCGCAATCACCCTCAGTTCCGCCTCGGAGCCCGGAGGCACCGCCAGGAAAACGTTCCTCGCCGGAAGAAGTACCCGACCGTCTTCCCCCGAAAAAGCGCAACCGTCGGCGGTGAAACCGTCCAAGTCCCCGGGCACCACCTCCATGGGAACCAGTTCGGGACAATCCCATGTAAACACGGTCTCCCCCGGACTCATCACCACCGGTTCACCATCCAACAACACGGCGTTGCCCGCCTGAACGGCGAAAAGAACGAAGGCTAGATTCACAAAAGATCCTCCATACTCAGAGGTTAAAGTTCCGTGAGTTCCAGCAGGGGAGAGTCGCCGTCCTCTTCTCCGGGTAATTTCTCGGATTCCGGAACCATCTCGGACCTTATCCGCTCCTCTTCCATGTCCAGCATCCGGTTTTGCGAATCCATGAAGGCCCTCATTTGCGAGAGGATGGAAAGACGACGATCCTGCAGTTCCCTTATGACTTCCGTGAGTATCTGGATCCTCTCCTTGGCCTCGGATATAAGGTTCGATGCCTTTACCTCGGCATCCATTATTATAAGTTCCGCTTCCCTGTCGGCTTCCTTTCTGGCCAGTGCGGCACTCTGCTGTTGCTGTACCAGAACGTCACGCACCGCGCTCTCCATGCGATCGAAATCAGCCACTCTGGCCCGGAGGACCGTCAGTTCCCTCTCGGCGCTCTCCAGGCTTTCTACAAGTTCCTCCCAGGCCGAAGCCACCATCTCAAGGAAAGCCTCGACCTCCTCGACGTCATATCCCCGCATGGTCCTGCGGAAATTTTGTCTTCTTATATCAAGAGGCGTCAAACGCAAGATGATTCTCCATTCCCGTTCATTCAAGCGGGTTCGCCGCCCGGTGAAAAGTCATCCCTCCAAGGAAGATAGCACTGCATCCACATAAGTCAATTCCATCAGGTCTTTCGCGATCCCAGGAGGAATCTGCCCAGTCTTACCGTGGTGGCCCCTTCCGCAGCGGCCAGTATGAAATCATCACTCATTCCCATGGAAAGTTCCGGCAGCGGAACACCCAACCTTTCACTCAGCCGGTCCCTCAGTTCTCTCAGCGTTGCAAATGCTTTTCTGGTAGAAATTTCCGAAGCTCCCAGCGGGCCGACCGTGAGAAATCCCGAAACCTCCAGCCCCGACTCGAAAATTCTGCCGATAACATCCTCCAGCAAGGTTATTTCCGGTGAAAAACCGAATTTCGAATCTTCTCCCGACGTGTTTACCTCCAGGAGTATGCCGGGCGGCCTCTCCTCCCTGTCGACGGTCCTGAACGCGATTTCTTCGGCTATCTTCATCCGATCCACCGAGTCTATCCAGTGGAAATCCTTTACGACCCGTCGTACTTCTTTCGTGTGAAGCGGACCTATCATATGAAATTCCGCGAAATCCTTTCCAAGCGCCCTGATCTTCCTGCCACCCTCACTGACGCGATTCTCCCCGATCATGTCCGCGCCGGCCTCCACGGCCATCCTCACTATCTCCGTGGGATGCGTCTTCGTCACGGCCATTACTTTAACCCCGGCACCGGAGCGTCCGGCGGAAACGGCGGCCTCGGCCAGCATCCCGCGGGCCCTGGCCAGATTCTCTCTTATGTTTTCCACGGATATTTCCATCAATGCCTCCCGCATCCTGGGAATATGGAAAAACCAGGGTTTACCGTCACGTGGAGGCCCATTATACTATTGCAAAGTCTTTGCAACAACATCGAAGGGAACGCCGATGGACTCTGCGAAGATATGGAGCATGCTTCGCGGCAAGGGGTTACGAATGACGCCCCTGAAAAAGAAGATAGTGGAACTCTTTCTCGGTGGAGCATGCGGACTATCCGCGGCGGACGTGAAGAACTCCATCGGGGAAAATCCCCACATTTCCTCGGTACACCGCTGCCTGTCCTCGCTGGAAAAGGCGGGATTTCTCAGGCTGGACAGAAATGATGACGGAGTACTCAGGTACAGATGTTCCAGAACATTCTATCCCGATCACGGCCACTTCAGGTGCATGGATTGCGGGAAACGGTTCCCCGTCCGCTATACCCTTCCGGAGGATTTCGTAAAAAAACTGGAAGCATCCGGCGACTTCATGGTGGAGGGATCCGACCTGCTCCTCGAAGGGAAGTGCTGTAAATGCGCGTTGAAACTAAACTGAAGATCTTCGCCCCGATCGTCGCGGTCATCGTCATCCTCGCGGCATGCGGATTCGCGGAAAAGAATGATTCTCCGGACGACGTGATATCCGCCGCGGTAAGCATACTTCCCCAAAAATACTTCCTGGAGAAAGTAGGCGGCGACCGGACGGAGATAACCGTAGTCGTTCCCCCCGGGGCCGGACCGGCGTCGTACGAACCATCTCCTTCCGACATGAGGGCCATGAGCGACGTAAAGGTATGGTTCACCGTGGGTGTCGCTTTCGAAGAACCGTGGATACCCAGGTTCACCGGATCCAATCCCGATCTCATCGTGGTCAACACCGCGGAAGACATCCCCAAGAAACCTTTGGACAGGTATTCCATCCAATCGCTGGTCTCGGAAGGAGCGGTAACGGGTGCCGGTTCCCCCGATCCCCACGTATGGCTTTCGCCTGAACTGGTGAGAGTGCAGGCCGGCAGGATGGCCGAAACACTTGCGGAACTCGACCCGGCCCGGGCCTATTATTACACGGCCAACCTGGAAAATTTCAACAGGG
Organism: Candidatus Fermentibacteraceae bacterium; assembly: GCA_027067855.1. Taxonomy (GTDB): domain Bacteria; phylum Fermentibacterota; class Fermentibacteria; order Fermentibacterales; family JCC-6; genus Aegiribacteria. The sequence goes on along the minus strand of JAMOUX010000002.1, from coordinate 44,830 downwards.
AAATAGACTCGTTGCAGGCCTATATCCACTCTTTACTGGATACTCTTTCATTCCGTGGCTTCATGGTCTTCCACCCGGCGTGGGGATATTTCGCGGACGAATTCGGCCTGTTCCAGGTGCCGGTGGAAAACGCGGGAAGCGATCCTTCTCCCGGTGAGATGGCCATGCTCGTGGACTTCGCCGTTTCCCACGGCATCAGCACGATTTTCGTGTCCCCTCAGTTCAATACATCTCCGGCAAAGGCCATAGCCGCCGAAATAGGCGCCGAGATCGCCTACATCGATCCACTGGCGCCGGACTGGTCCGACAATCTGGGCAGGGTGGCGGAAGCGATAGCGAGGCTCTCCGGAAGCCAGGAGGCGAATTAGTTGAACCCGGTGATAAGGCTGAACGAAGTCACCGCCGGCTATGAACGCGGCAAGCCGGTTATCAGGAAAATAAATCTCCTGGTGGAAGATGGAGACTTCCTGGCGGTGATAGGACCCAACGGTGGAGGCAAGACGACCCTCCTCAACGTGATGCTAGGCCTGCTGGAACCATGGGAGGGAACGGTGGAGATATTGGGAACCTCCCCCAAATACGTCCGGGGGAAAGTCGGATATGTCCCCCAGGTCATCCCCGGGAAGAGCTTCCCGATAACCGTCATGGACGTGGTACTCATGGGAAGACTGATACATGCCGGAATCCCCGGCAGGTTCACGAAAAAAGACAGGGAAATCGCCGTGGAGAAACTGAACCTGCTGGGAATAGCGAATCTTGCGCAGGCAGACATGAATCTGCTCTCCGGCGGCCAGAAACAAAGGGTGTTGATAGCCAGGGCACTGGCGGGCGATCCCAGGATACTATTGCTGGACGAACCGGTGGCCAGCGTAGACAGCACCACCCAGGAGAGTTTCTACAACCTTCTCGTGGAACTGAACCACCGCATGACCATTATCATGGTGACCCATGACGTGGGAGCGATTTCCGCCCACGTTAAGAATATCGCCTGTATAAACGGAACTCTTACGGGACATGGGGCCGGCATTTCCGGGGAATCGGTATCCAGGACCTACGGATGCCCGTTCGAACTGATCTCCCACGGACCGGTTCCCCACAGGGTACTGGGCGGTAAACATTCCCGGGAAGAAGACTAGCATGGAAATACTGTCGTACGCCTTCATGCAGAAAGCCCTGATCGTCTCGGTACTGGCCTCCATAGCCGCGGGCACTATCGGCACATTGGTGAATGTGAACAGAATGTCCTCCCTGGCGGGCAGCATAGCCCACGCATCCTTCGGAGGTCTGGGGCTGGCTTATATCCTCGGATTGAACCCTCTTGTCGGAGCCACTATCTTCGCGGTCCTCGCCTCCCTGGTTATCGGCGCCATATCCGGCCGTTCAGCCATGAAAACGGAAACCGCCATGGCCGCGGTGTGGGCCACCGGTATGGCCGTGGGCCTGGTACTGATAAAGATATCAGGCACCTATGCCGCCGACCTGATGAGCTGGCTTTTCGGCAGCATACTGGCCGTCAATACCAATGACATCATCTACGCCGTCCTGCTCAACCTGCTCGTAATCTCCGTGATCACCATACTGTACAAGGAGTTCCTGGCCGTGGCGTACGATCACCGGTTCGCGATGCTGCAGGGGGTTCCCGTGGGACTGGTGAGAACGATCTTCCTGGTTCTTACCGCACTTACCGCTGTCCTGCTCATGAGGATAACCGGGCTCATAATGGTCATAGCCATGCTTTCGATCCCCCCTGCAATCGCGGAGATGTTCACCACCAGCCTCCGCAAGATGATGGTACTGGCATCAATTCTCTCCGCGGTATTCAGCGTGGGGGGATTGTTCCTCGCCTATGCCCTCGATCTGCCTCCGGGTTCCGTGGTGATCCTGCTGGCGGCGGCATGTTATGCGGCGGCACTCCTCGTCGAAAGGCTCAGATCGCACTGGGTCTGAGTCCGGATTCTCCTTTGAAAGCGACGCCGTGAGTCATTGTAAAATTCAGGCATGATTCCCGGAAAAAGGAGACATGGAACCGTAAAGGCGGCAAATCACCCTCTGCAGTTTCGACGGAACCGCCTCAGCCATAATACCGAAACTTTACAACCCTATGTATGAACCCACCTTCAGGAAAAGTCCCGAGAAGTCCAGTTGGAAATCCCCGGCTTCGTTGTTATCGATTTCAACCGCATTCATTCGGTAGCCTGCTTCCAGGCCGAACATCAGGGGAATAAATCCCAATTTCCACCGGGATTCCTGGTCAAGCCTCAGAGATGCCATCATTCCGAACCCCGTACCGTTTCCTTTCGTAGAAGTATTCGGAGAGTCAAGGCGTCGGCCGGCAAAGGTAAACATGGGTCCCGCACCGACTGAAAAAGATACGGACCGGGACCTGCTGAAAAGGTAGTACATTTCAGTTTCAATGGAGAAGGCTTCGTCGTTCAGGTCAATCACATTCTCGTCCTGGGGGATGAAGAAACCCATGCCCAGAGAAAGGATGCCCAAAACGATGTAGGTCATGGGATCATACCCTTTCGAGTATGCACCATGAAGTCTTGAAACACTTATCCCGCCTCTCAGCCTGAACCTGGAGGTGAGATCGCCGAGAATTTCCGCAGTTCCGCCCCATGCCGTTCCCGCCAGTTCGAAAGACAGACCCGCCGCATTCATCATGTCGGCGAACTCCTTCTCGTCTTCCATGGAGGGGAAAGAAGCGGTAGAGGAAACTCCCAGCCTTATGGTGGTGCCATTATCTTCACAAACGGGAACGGACTGGAATATCAGGCAGAGCATCATCAACGCGCTCATTTGTACACCTCGTACATGAGAGTTTTGATAAGTTCATCATCCAACATTATCCGAATGTAGTAAAGTCCCTCCGGTACTCTCCGGCCCCCGTTATCCTGCAGGTCCCACTCCAGCGAGTGGCTTCCCTGTGTTTGTGATTCATCGTTTACCAGGTTTCTTACGATCACCAGGTAGCTGTTCACCACGAAAATGTCCACGGATCCATCCGCGGCAAGTTCGTACGTGAATGTGAACGGCTCGGTGACACTATCGAACGGATACGAAGTGTCATCGCACCCGGCCATCAAAAAAAGTATCACGATCGGTGCGAAGTACAGCCTGATCAAAATGATCCTCCTTTCTATCAAGAAAAAGAACTTGACCAACATATATAATATCAATCTGGAAGGTGACATATATGTTTTGCGCCGAATGAATCCCGGATGTTCCCGAAGAGGAACCGGAACCGCTCGCCGAACCGCCGCCGGAAAGTATTCGACAGCCGCTGAAAAAATCGGAGGGTTTGTAATCCACCATTCCGCAGCGGATACCGGAAATGCAAGTGTATTTCGCGTTCTCCACAGGGCTCGCAAGGAATGAATCGACATCGCCCTCGGGATTCCAGCCGAGGTCACCGGCCGGCTTGTCCGGGCGGTTGATGTCACGGCATGATATCAATACTAACGGTAATGCGATAATCGGGCTAATTATTCCAGCAAATCATGATAATCTGAAAGAATAGTCATCAGTATCGTCCAGCTTATTGCGAAGCCGCTCTGCGATATCACCCGGAAGCAACGTATCGCATCCTCGAGACTTAGACGGTTGTTGCCTGACCTGCCAGAAACCTATCAACCGCTTCCTTCCGGCAAGAACTTCATACATCATTCACGCGAACTCTGCTTGATTCACCGGAAATGATTGAGAAGCCGGGTAAATCGATGTATGGCCTTCCGCCACATACGTCGATACAAGGCATATCGAACACCTTACCGGGGTGAGTTCGATTCCTGTCTTCGGAAAAACCGGTCAAGATCGAGCAGCAGGTTCATTACTACGGCCACTATCGTCGCTGTCGGCAGGGGATCCGTAAAAAAAGTCCGCATGAAACCCGGCGTTCTCGCGTAGAGTTCCGGCAGGATGGCGGTACTGAGCCCCATGAAGAGAGCTATGCCCACCACGAAGGTACGTTTTTGATCCCAGTATTCGTGAAACATTTCCCTGAAACCGGCCATTACCATGAAACACCCGGCGAAAACGATGGATGCGCCGAGAACGGGCCGGGGCATGTGAGAAACGAACAGCGTGAATCTCGGGAAGAAAGCGAAAAGGGAGAAAAGTATCCCGGCCGTGGTCGCTATCCACCTGCTCAACACGCCCGTCGAACCAGCGAGACCCACGTTGCTGGAAGAAGTGTCCACCGCCATCGCGCCCATAAACCCGGCCAGCGAAGTGGATAAGCCGTCGGTCAGCAGCCCGTTCCTTATCGGTCTGAAATCCACCCGTTCCAGCTCCGGACGAGATATTTTCTGGGAAGCCAGCAGGTTACCAAAGGATTTCAGCGATCCGCTCACCGCTATTACAAGAAAAGGAATCATCATTCCGGGATCGAACGATATGTTACTCATTCCCCATGGCATGGAAGGGAAAGCGAAAAAGGGAACCTTCCCCAGAGCCGCGGCGGAAATATCGTACCCGGGCATCAGCAAAGCGGCAAAAAGCCACCCGGCCACTATGCCTACGAGCAGGCAGTACATTTTCAGAAAACCTTTTCCCCAAACGTTGCTGAAGACCATGACAAGCAACGTGAAAAAACCTGTCAGGATATCCGTGCCGCTGACGGAATCCCCGTGGAACCTAAGACCGAACATCGAGGACACGGACGTCTTGATGATGCTTACGCCGACCATGGCCACCACCAATCCGACCACGTAGGGAGGGAATATCCTCTTCAGCTTTCGAACCAAGGGAGCAAGTATCATCTCCACGAGGCCGGCAAAGATTATCATTCCCCTCATCAAGGGGATACCCCCGATCCATGCCGCCGAAAGAGAAAGGCTGAAATACGACGGTCCGCAGACATTGGGACAAAGGTATCCCGATCCCAGGTAACGAAGCCTCAGGGATTGCAGTACGGATCCGATACCCGCCGCAAGCATGGAAAAGGATATCACGGATGCCGTTACCTCCCGGGAAGCACCTATCTGGCCGCAAAAAAGTATGGGCAGGCCAAGCGACATGAACATGAGCATCAGGTGCTGAACAGACAGGACCAACAGGTGCCTCAGGGGAGGCAGGTCGTCTACGCCGTACTTGTAACCGTCATTACTCTTCATGTAAACCTCACGGCGGCATCGGCAGATTCGTCACCGCCCCGAAAAACAACGTGTCATCACCGGAAACGGCTCTCTTCAGGTACAATCCCATTTTAACCGGTTGTCTGCTGAAACGTGTCCTCGCCAAGAAAACCTGCCATACTGCGTCTCCCGAGGACAATTTTTCAAGGGCGAGGGCAAAATACTTCGTACCCGTAAAATCCACGACGTCCAGCAGGTTCATCTGAAGCAGGTCGTCGGCCATCAACGGGGAAATCGCTACGGCACCGTCCGGGCCGGCTGCGAAGACGCGTACATCGCGGAAATTGAAACGTGAACAAGGGTCGCCTATATGCCCCAACGCGGGTTTCCCTTCCTTCTCGAACTCCGCCGCGGCCCCATCCACCGCTATCCTCACGAATTCCCGTTCTTCCAACGGGTAGTTCATTCCACCTCCCAGCACCAGGTTTCTGCCCCCGGGGGTTGTTACAAGAAAATGACAGGAAGATTTAGGGACGGGGAATATGTTGCCCGGCTCCCACCAGGAGTAATGCACCCATGAATGCGGATTGCAGGAATCGGCCACCGCTTCCAGGATAAGCTGGAAGATGTTCCTGCCCTTCACGTCCACTACATCACCGAGATGCCGGCCTTCCAGGAATTCCATGCCGGCATGGAAAACGTTCACTCCCGACGTATCGTACACGTACAGGTAATAATCGTCCTTGTCATACCTGTCCCTGTCGGACCGGAGGGAATCCAGCGCATTTTCATCCGACTCCAGCAGCACCGCGGCATCGTGGACAAAACGGACGAGTTTCTTCGTATCTCTGTAATCATACATCGAAAGATCTAGACCACCGTTTCCTCCTGTGCAGGACACCCACTGGAACAGCAGGAAAAACAGAACGGCATAACCCGGCATGGTCATCCTCATCCGTCCGCCCCCCGGTGGGATCGGAAATGATCATTAACCTTCAACGGGGCGTCGTTACCGATGTTGAAAAGCCTCCCGGCCGCTTCAAGCCCTCCGGTGAGCGACCATGCCAGGAAGAAGAGTATCACCGGCAGCAACAGGGCCGGAACGAAAGGCAGCCGTCCCGTCAGGGGAGTCAGCGCAAAGAAAGGAAGAGCCACCAGCAACGTAAGCCCCGATTCCCTGAAGACGGGAAGACTGAATCCACGTAATTTCAGGAAGAGCCAGTAGCTTACCAGGACCAGAAGGTTACCGATAAGATAGAACACGCCTACGGACCTCAATCCCAGCTTGGGTATCATGTGGATGTTACCCGCGACAATCAGTACCAACGCGGCTGAAGTAACGGGAACGACCACCTTTACCTTGTTGACGGCCAGCAGGGATGTCAGGAGTATGTTAACCAGGTAAAGCACCGCCAACCCGGCCAGGCACAGGTAAAGGTTCAACTGCAGGTCGGAAGAACTGAAACTCCTCAGGTACTCGCTTCCCCATATGAATCGCAGAAACCTTTCTCCCGTCGATACCGCGCCCAGCGCCGCCGCCGCCGCGAAGGCGGTGAAGACCCTGGCCATGTCCCCTGTTTCCCTGGCGCTCCGTCCATCCCTGAAAGACCTGCAGAGACCGGGAAAAAGAGCGCCGGGAAGTAGTGTGGGCACCACCAGCAGGAGCATGAACTCCGTGATCCGCAGGCACTGCTGCCACGCGGCCACCGCGTTTTCCCCCAATGTCCCCATGAGTATCATGGTATCCGCCTTCTGATGCGCCACGGTGACGAGTCCCATGATTCCCAGGGGCAGGGAAGCCACAAAAAGTTCCCTGGCCCGGTTCCATTCCAAGCGGGGTTTCACCGTGTAACCCAGGCGCCTTATACCGGCAATAGCCACGAAAACAGCCACCATCGCACGGACGACGTAAGTGAAGGAGATGGTCAGGAGATCCGCCCCGAATCTCGTGGCCAACATTACCAGGGCAAGCCCGGTAATACCCTTGGAAATCCTCGAGATTCCTTCGCTCAGCATCCTTTCCCTGGCTCTGAAAACCGAATAATACATCTCTGCGAAGGATTCCAGGAGTACCGAGATTCCCACCACCCCCAATACGAGCAGCCTATTCCCGGACATCCCCAGAACCGCTCCAGCCATCACCAGAACGGGCAGACCGAGAATACCAAGAGCGACCTTCATGGTCGTGGAAGCGGAAAGTAATTCCTGCGTGTCTTCCGGCCTAACGCTGGCCCGCATGTTCAATACCAGTGACAGGCCCATATCGGAGAAAATTAAATAAACCTGCCCAAGGGCCACTGCGAAAAGCAAAACTCCAAAATCGCTGTCGGAAAGGTAACGTGAAAGAAGCATCACCGAAAGGAACAGCGAGCCCTTGCCCATGAACTGGCCCGCTATCATGTAGATACTGTTGGCTCCCCTTGAAATCGCTTTCAATTCATATTCCAATTTCCGGGAATAACCGGGATGATTGCCGTCCGAAATTGAACGGATGAGTTCGTAATTACATCGGATATGATCCGCATATTAAGAACTCTCATATCTTTCCATGATGAACCGATGCTCAGGATCCCGGGTAACGTGCAACCTGTCCGCAAATGGTTTCATCTTCAAAATCAAGAATATCCCGTTCCAGGGTTACGACCGGCCGCCGGGAATCGAGCATATTCCGAGAAACCGGTCCGGTCAAACGTCAACTGCCAAAACCCGCATGCCGGGAGACCGTTCCGCGGTTGATTCTCCGCCGCAGGCCGACGTCAATATTTCCTACGAACCTCCGGAAATACCAGTGGAGCGCTGGTGGGAATAGTATTTCCTGCTCTTCAAAACCATCAATATCAACTCCCTGATCCTTTCCATCCCCTGCCACGGAAACAGGAAGGGAATGGTAAGCAGGAATACGGCGTTCGCCACGGGCTTCGCCTTTTCGGTCATGAGACGCCGGAACAGCGGTTTGAGAAATTTCGGCAATTTCACGTACACCGCCATGAGCTTGGCCAGTACGTAGGCCAGATCCTTGTACGGATGTTTCAGTAAACTTTCACCTACGATCGAACCTTCTCCCCTTTTTATGAGTTCGACCGTCTCTTCATCTATCATGCCTGTCTTTATGCATTTCCTGTACACGTCCGTTCCCGGAAACGGAAAGAGAATGTGCGACTGGACCGCCGAAGGCCCGAGTTCGTCCACCAGGTCTATGGTTTCCCACATCTGTTCCGGGGTTTCCCCGGGAAAACAGAATACGGCCGAAAGCTCTATCGGTATTCCGTATTTCCTGACTATGGCCATGTTCTTTTTTATTTCGTCAATGGGGGTTTTCCGGTTCAGAACGCTATTCCTCAATTCCTCGTTACCCGAATCGATCCCTACGAAAAGGTTCCTGCATCCCATCTCTTTAAGCATGGAGACCACTTTCTCATCCATCCTGGTGGGAAACGCGTTGCATGAGAACGGAAGATTCACCTCCGTCACGTACATGGAATAGAACTCTTCGATCCACTCCCTATCCATGAGAAAGAGGTCGTCCTGGAAACTTACCCCCGTAACGGGATATTTCTCCTTGTATAACTTCAGCTCCTTTATCACGTTACCCGGAGATCTCCTCCTGACGTATTTTCCTCTGCCCCTGTACATCCTTCTGCAGACATTGTTGTGGCAGTAGGAGCAGCTGAACGGACAACCCCTGCCGGTCATCACCTGCATCAGCCCCTTGAAGACACCGAACTGGTAGAAGATGTCCTTGTCGGGGAAGGGAAGGCTGTCCAGGTCTTCTATGAGATTTCTGAGTTCGTTTCTCTCCACGTCGCCGTTAGGTTTTTTCACCCATATGTTACGCACATCGCCGTAATCCCTTTGGTTGCTCATCCGGTCCAGCAATTCCAGGATGGCCGACTCCCCCTCGCCTATGCAGATCATATCGACCAGGGGATTCGAAATTACGAATTCCGGAACCGAGGTGGGATGGATCCCTCCCACTATAACCGGAACCGGCAATCTCTTCTTCAACTCGGCGGCGACTTTCAGCACGAAAGGGTATTCGTTGGTGGTGGAGGAAAAGGCCAGAAGATCGGGCTGGAATTCCTCCGCCAGTCCGAACATCTCTTCTTCCATGTGCAAACGGCGGAGAAGATCGTTCTTCCAATAGAAGTTATTGTCGAGGCCCGGATCGAATATCAACCGGACGGTGTGACCCGCCTGCTTGAGGACGGCGGAGAGGTACTCGACTCCCAAACTCTCTCTGCCCCTGTAGTAGAACAGTACCTTCACCCCGTACATTCCCTTCATAGAATAATCCGTGCTCGATACCCTCCCCGCGGGGGAACAATAATGTCACGCTGAAAGCATCGACAACCGGTTACGGCTCTTACCGGCGTTCTCCGTCTCAGCTCTCCGCGGCAACCTAACCGAAGTAGGTACCGGAAGTGACGGAACGGTACTGGACCGCCTCGGCCAGATGCTCCGAACCTATGTCCGCCGAGCCGGTGAGATCGGCTATGGTTCTGGATACCTTGACTATCCTGTCGTAAGCCCTAGCGGAAAATCCGTAGAGTTCCATCGCGGATTTCAACAGTGCCTTACCCTTATCGTCAAGAGGGCAGAACTCTCTTACCATGGAAGTGGTCATTCCTCCGTTGCAGTACACTCCGGAGACGGCCCGGAATCTCGCCAACTGTATCTTCCTGGCCCGAACCACCCGCCGGCGGATATCCGATGACGGTTCACCCGTGGGCAGATCCGAAGACAGGTCGTCGTAACCCACGGGAGCAACGTCCACGTGGATATCTATCCTGTCCAGGAGCGGACCGGAAATGCGTTCCAGGTAACGTTGAACCTTGGGTCCCGTGCAATTACAGGAATGGGAAGGGTCGGTGAGGTAACCGCAAGGACACGGATTCATGGCCGCAGCCAGCATGAAATCGGCGGGAAACGTGGTGGTCATCGCCGCCCTCGTAATGGTCACCTTTCCATCTTCCAGCGGCTGCCTGAGAACTTCCAGCACATTCCTCCTGAACTCGGGCAACTCATCGAGAAACAGCACCCCGTTGTGCGCCAGGCTCACCTCACCGGGACCCGGCACGGTTCCTCCGCCTATCAGGCCGGCATCGGAAACGGTGTGGTGCGGAGCACGAAAGGGCCGGGAACATACCAGCGAGCCATCGGGAGCCAGAAGGCCGGCTACGCTGTGTATCTTGGTCGTCTCTATTGCCTCTTCGGGAGTGAGAGGCGGCAGTATGGAAGATATCCTCTTGGCCAACATGGTCTTGCCTGATCCCGGCGGTCCCACCATCAGTATGTTGTGACCGCCTGCCGCCGCAACTTCGAGGGCTCTCTTGGCCGATTCCTGCCCCCTGACATCTTCGAAGTCCGGCAGGTTGTCGGGGGCATCCTCGTTCCATTCCCACCTGAATAACGCCGGTTCCAGGTCAATTTCACCCTTCAGGAAACCTATGACTTCCACAAGATCATCCACCGGGTATACGTTTTGACCTCCCGGCACCGCAGCTTCCCTGGAATTGCCCCTCGGAACCACCAGTCCGGAGTGCTGCTCCCGCCTGGCCCGGTCGGACATGGGCAACATACCCCTGACCGGTCTGAGAGTACCATCAAGGGCCAGTTCTCCTATGAAGAAACGTCTGGACACCGACCCTGCCGGAACGACGCCCAGAGCGGACAGGATGCTCACCGCTATGGGAAGATCGAAACCCGGGCCCTCCTTCTTCCTTCCCGCAGGGGCCATGTTCACGGTTATTTTCTTACCGGGCAACCTTACTCCGATATTGTGGAGCGCCGACTGTATGCGCTGTTTGGATTCGCGAACGGCGCTGTCGGGAAGGCCGACTATCGTAAAAGTGGGCAATCCCGTGGAAACGTCCGCCTCGACCTCTACCGGGTAGGCGTCTATACCATAGAGAGCCAGGCTCCTGGAAGTGGCTATCACCCGTGGTTCCTTTCATCCGGCCAACGTAATCTCCATGGATCAACGAACGTTCCGTCGTTTCCACGAATCCGGGTCGGATGCAGTCGGCTCCCTGGTTCCGGGTTCGCGACCGTCTCATTCGACATGAAGTGCGTGGACCTTCCGGAAGAACCGATGGCAACGAAAGAGAAAAAAAATGATGCCGGCTCTGCGAATTCCGTCATGGCAGACCCTTTCGACGGTGAAGAGGAAAACTTTGGTGGCTACGATACCCGCAGCGGGAAGCCGGTGTCAATCTTACGGGGCGCCGGAACGGCGATATTCCCGGTAACCCACGATCACCAGGCTGTCCTCGTAGAGCACTTCGAGAAAACCCGAACCATATCCCGGTGGAGCCACGAAAAGAGAATCCGCCCCGGCAACCGGTTCCATACCGGTCATGAAGGAGTAGCCCCCGGGTACACATACTTCCAGTCCATCCCTGTCCAGGGCGTTCAGCAATCCCGCCATGAGCGGCCAGTATTCGTGTGATACCGGTACGATTACCCATGGTCCACGACCCGGAATACCGGCGAGAACGTCTTCGGAAGCTTCCCGCGTCTGCGGATCGTCGAATCCCAGCGGATCGAAGAGTCCTCCGCCTTTTCGCAAGACTTCCCGGGCGTTCGCCGTTCCCACCAGGATGGTCAGTATCGCCGCCACCACACTACATGTATCCCTAAAACGGCCTTTCCAGGCGAATTCACCGGTAACCGCCGAGGCGATCGCAATCCAGGAAAGCAGCCCCACCACCGAAAACCAGATGAAAAGATACTGGTGCGGCACTCCCTTCACTCCCATCACTGAAAACAGGGTTACTCCGTGAAGGATGAGCACCACGATTCCCAAATGAAACCGGAATCCGGATTTCCTGGGACGCCCCGTCCTCAAGGTGAAGTATGCCAGCAAAAAGATCCTGAAAAACAATACCGCACCTTTGGCGAGCATCAGCGTACCGCTCACCCTGAGGCGGCGAACGGGAAGGAAAAACGTTTCGAACCCCGTCATCGCATCCGTCCAGATCATCAGCGCATTCCGGGGATCCACGGTATCCCCGCCCTCTGACAGGAACTTCGCAAACGCGTAAACGTTCTTCAACCCCGCCCCGGTAAAAAAGGAAACGGCGACAGGAAACCAAGACGCCGCCGTAACCACCAGGAAAATCCCGGCGATTTTTTTCGAATCGCCATCACCACGCCCGAACAGGACCAGGAGGGTATACAGCGCCGGAACGACCACGGCCGGAGCGCAGCCCAGGTGGGTCTGCATGGCGAAAGAACCCGACAAGGCTCCCGCAACGGCCCACCACCATCGCCGTCGCCCATCCGAGACCGCCGCAACCAGCGATAGAACCGCAAGAAGCATTGGAAACACCACGATAAACGGATTCCAGTCATTGAGCCAGATGACGGGTTTGAACACCAACATGTAAGTGGCGGCGAGAAGACAGAACCAGGTCATCTCCCGGCGGTTCTTCCCGGTCGAAACCGCGAATGCCGATGCGGACAAGGTGAGTATAGCCAGCAGTGAGGTTGTTACGTAATCGGCGGAACTCTTCATTCCCAGCAGAAAATACATGGGGATCCTGGTAAAAAAATAGAAAGGTCCCGGATGATGGAAACCGAATCTGGAATACGGCCCGGTAAGTGTCCGGAGAGCGGCGGTGGTCCTGGTGGAGTACTCCAGGAGAGCTCCGTCACCCTCCCTGAAATACCGGGGTACTCCCGACAGCAGAACGGCCGCCACGACCGCCAGGTAGGGCAGGATCAGTCCCGCCAGCGCCGCATACCCGGGCAACGCGATCCCGGAAGGTTTTCTCAGATGGAACACGTATCCATTCTTCCTTTGCCATGCTTACTACGGAACAGGATCACATCGCCCGGGGTCTGAAGGCATCGGGAATGTATTCCTCCATCCTCATGTCCCCGCGCTTGCCCCGCACCACCGCCACGTCGAACCTGACTTCCCCATCATGCGGATTTTCGGCAAGATATGCGGAAGCCGCGTGGGTCAGCCTGCCCTGTTTGGCCATGTTCACCTTTTCCAATGCCATGGTCCGGGAACCGTCACCGGCGAACTTGACCTCGACGAATGCCAGCACCTCGTTCTTCACCGCCACCACGTCCACCTCGGCCCTGCGTGTCCTGTAGTTCTTCTCCAATATTTTCCAGCCCCTGGATTTCAGCCACAGGCACGTGAAATCCTCGGCGAGCTTCGCAATCTCACTCAAGAGGCAGCTCCAATTGAAAACGATCCTTCAGCGGTGCAAAGGACCTTCTGTGAATGGGCGACGGTCCCAATCGTTCCAGGGCCTCCAGGTGCTCCCTGGTCCCATAACCCTTGTTTTTTATAAAGCCGTAACCCGGATACATAGAGTCCGCCCTCACCATCACCCCGTCCCTGCTGACCTTGGCGATTATGCCGGCGGCGGCTACGGAAAAGCTTCGGGAATCGCCCCTGACCAGGAATTCCGCCGGAAAGTCCAACCCTTGCACCGGCAGCCCGTCCACGAGAAACAGGTCCGGACGAATATCCAGGCCGGCGGCGGCCCTGTTGAAACAGGTTCTCACCGCCTCCGTCATGCCGAATTCATCTATCTCGCGTGGCTGCACGAAAGCCACCGACCAGTCGGACGAGGAAATTATGACGTCGTAGAGTATTTTGCGTTTTTTGGGGCTCAGAGTCTTACTATCCCTGACACCTTTCACCGAAAACCCGGGAGGAAAGACTACCGCCGCCGCCGCCAGGGGACCGGCAAGCGGACCCCTGCCTGCTTCATCCATCCCGGCAAGCACGGCGCAACCCGGCCTGTAAGACTCGTCGAACCGAAGAAGATCCCGGGTTCGATCAGCCGTAGGTCTTCTTCTCCTTGATGCGGGCAGCCTTGCCGGTCTTGTTCCGCAGGTAGAAAAGTTTGGACCTGCGGACCTTACCGATCCTGACCACCTCGATCTTCTCTATCAGGGGCGTATGAAAGGGGAAAATCCTTTCGACGCTAACACCGCCGGATATCTTTCTGACGGTGAAAGTTTCGGATATGCCGCCCCCCCTCCTGGAGATGACCACTCCCTGGAAAACCTGCGTCCTCACTTTCTCGCCTTCCTTGACCTGGAAGTGAACCTTGACGGTGTCTCCGGCTTTGAATTCCGGGTGATCGCTCCTGATCTGAACTTCCTCGACTTTTTTTATAACCTCATCCATCGTTCTGCTCCTTCTGCCGGTCCGCCCTCCTTACAGAGCGGATGAAAAGTTCTCTCAATTCTTCCGGACTCCTTCCTTCGAGGAGTTCCGGGTGGTACTCCCTGGTGGCTTCCAGGGCTTTCTCGAATCTCCATTCCCGGATTCCCGCATGATCACCCGAAAGCAGAACCCCGGGAACATCCATATTCCTGTACCTGGCGGGCCTGGTGTACCGCGGATAATCAAGCAGGCCCGTGGCGAAACTGTCGGATTGGGCGGACTCCATCTTCCCCAGAACTCCGGGAATCCACCTGAACACCGCTTCCAGCACGTACATGGCAGGTACCTCGCCCCCGGAAACCACCGCGTCTCCAACGCTGAGCCTGTCAGTCACGACGCTGTCTACGAAACGCTCGTCGATCCCGCCGTACCTTCCGCAGATCACTACCAGGTGATCCTCCCCGGCAAGCTCCACCGCCAGCCGGTGGTCGAACCTTCTGCCTGCCGGCGTCATACATAAAACCCTGGCCCGGTCCCTCCAGGGAATCCTTTCAAAAGTCTCGAACAGCGGTTCCGGACGAAGCACCATTCCGGCACCGCCACCGAACTGGTAATCGTCCACCGATCCCCGAGCGTCCACCGCTCTTTCCCGGATGTCGAGCAGAGTAACCCGTACCAGCTCTTTCTCAATAGCTTTTCCCACCACACCGCAGCCAAGAAACGGCCGGAACATCTCGGGGAAAAGGGTGGCAACAGCAACCTGCAACGGGACTCCAGTCTACAAATCCAAATCCTCGAGCCCTTCCGGAAGATCCACGTTCATCGACCTCTCCTCCCAGTCGATCTCTCCCAGGCTCGCCACCATCACCAGGGGTACCGTAAACCTTTTTTCCATTCCGTCCAATACCAACATGGGATTCACGATGGACGGTTCCACATCCACCACTTCCAAGCCGGTATCCCTTGCATTCAACGCAAAGCCGATAAACGCGTGTATCGGAACGAACCCGAGCTTGTCCCTCACCCAGGCCCGGGGAGCATACAATGAACTCCCCCTGTAATCCTCCGCTTCCGTACGGCTTCGAATTTCCCGGAAGGTTAAACTGAACCTGGAATCCTTCCGTGGTATGCACCTTGCAACGGTAACCCGTCCGATTCCCTCGAGAATCAACTCGACGCCGACGGGAAATTCAGGATCCCCCAGTCCCACATCAATCCTGAAACTGAGAGCACCCTTCAATCCGTGAGGCTTTTCGGCGACGCCGAGAAGAACCAGTTCCTCCGGCACCGCTGCGTCCGGATCAGTCAATGATCTTGACGGTGGCTTTCTGCTCCAGGCGCGCCGCAGCCGACCTTATTATCAGGCGCATGGCCTTGGCTATCTTTCCGTCCCGTCCGATGACCCTCCCGAGATCGGCCTCGGCCACCTTCAATTCGTACACCGTAACGTCATCCTCCATCGTTTCCGAGACGGAAACCGAATCGGGATCGGCCACGAGCGTCTTGGCCATCATTTCAACAAGCTCTTTCATGAGGACCCTCCAGTCAAGATGCTAGTACGGCTTGCCTTGTTCCTATCAGCCTCGGGAAGTCCTGTTTTCACCTTTGAGAAACACGACCTCGGGCTCGATCTCCTTTTCTCCGACGGAGATCCGGGACCACTTCGACCAAGTTCCGGTCCTTTTCAGTATACTCTTTACTGTATCTGAAACCTGGGCACCCTTGTCAAGCCAGTAAAAAACCCGTTTTTCGTCTACCTTTATTTCCATGGGTTTCTTTAACGGGTCGTAGAATCCGAAACTATCCAGAAACCTGCCCGTGGGAGCCTTCCGCCTGTCCGCAGCCACTATGCGGTAATACGGTTCTCCCTTGCTTCCCATTCTCTTGAGACGTATGACTACCAAATCTCACCTCCGTGTGTCATCGGAACAAGCTGCGAAGCCCGACGCTTCCGCCCTTTTTGATCCGTTTCATCATTTTCTTCATCACGTTGAATTCCCGCAGGAGCCGGTTGACATCGCTTACCCTGGTACCGCTGCCCATGGCGATTCTCTTTCTCCTGCTGCCGTTGATTATCTCCGGGTGCAACTTTTCCTTTACAGTCATGGAATCTATGATCGCCAACATTTTCCGGAACTGCGACTCGTCCACTTCAACTCCCTTGGGCATCATACCCTTAGGCAGCATGCCCAGGAGATCGCCAAGAGATCCCAGTTTTCCGAGTTTCTTCAATTCCCCGGCAAAATCCTCCAGTGTGAACGAGTTGGAAACCAGTTTCCTCTCGATCTTCCTGGCCTCCTCCATATCGAAGACCTTCTGGGCCTTCTCTACCAGGCCCACCACGTCGCCCATACCGAGAATCCTGCCCGCCAACCTGCGGGGATCCATGGGTTCGAGTCCGTCCGGCTTTTCGCCGGTTCCGATGAACTTTATGGGCAAACCGGTCACGGCCCGGAGCGACAGCGCCGCTCCTCCCCTGGAATCACCGTCCATCTTGGTTATCACCGCACCGGTAAGATCTATTCTCTCCTTGAATTCCACTGCTACCGACACGGCATCCTGACCTGAAAGTCCGTCGAGAACCAGGAGAGTCTCCGCCGGAGCCGCAACGGTACATATCCTTTCCAACTCCTGCATCAATTCCTCGTCGACGTGCAAACGTCCCGCGGTATCGGCCACCACCACGTCGTAGCTCTTCAACCGGGCCTCCGAAACGGCTCCCGTCAATACCTCCAGGGGATCTCCGCCGGCGGAACCGGGCCCGAAAAATCCCGCGCCGGCACCGGATGCCAAAGTCTCCAGTTGCCGGACGGCCCCCGGTCTCTGCAAATCGCAAGCAGCCAGGAGCACTCTCTTAGCCCTGTTATCGGACAACCACCGAGCGAGCTTGGCCGCCGTGGTGGTCTTCCCGGATCCCTGTAGCCCCACGAGAACGTAAACAAGGGGGGCGGCGCCCTTTTGTTCCAGGGGAACCGTCTCCCCGCCCAAGAGATTCACCATCTCGTCGTGCACGATCTTTATCACCTGTTTGCCCGGGTCGATACTCCTGAGAACTTTTTCACCGACGGCCTTCTCGTTGACCCCGGCCACGAAGTCCCTGACTACCTTGAAGTTGACATCGGCCTCCAGGAGGGCCCTGCGTACCTGCCTCATGGCTTGCCTGACGTCACTCTCGGTTATCACGCCCCGGCTGGTAATGCGGCGAAAAGCTTCATTCAGCCTGTCGGACAGTGCTTCGAACAAACGAGCCTCCCATCGGCAATCGCTGGATACATCACGCCCGCGCCGTTCCGCGGAGCATGCAACTATACTTTATCGCAAGGATGTGAACAAGTTCGCGCGAAATTACCCCTGGGATTCCCCCGATTCAAAACTCCGGTCAGGAAACTTCGTCAGGAGGTGTGTCGGTGATGACGGCCACGAAGCATGTCCATCGCCCGGGCGGGATCATTCGAACGGGTTATAAAGCTCCCGGCCACCAGCACGTCGGCCCCGGCATCGATCAGTGAGGAAGCATTCTCCGAATCCACGCCTCCATCTACGGAGAGCAACGCACCGGAACCACCGTTATTGTCAAGTATCTTCCTGGCCTCATTCACCTTACCGTGAAGGTGCGCCATGTGTTTCTGGCCGCCGTACCCGGGATTTACCGTCATTATCAGCACCAGGTCAACCGCTCGGGACACCCATTTCAGCGTATCCAGGGGCGTGGCCGGATTGAATGCCAGCCCGGCAAGACATCCCAGATCGCGAATGCGTCCCAGCAATCTGTCCAAGTGGACGTCCACCTCGGCATGAACCGTGATATACCTGCATCCCGACCGGGCGAAATCCTGCAGTTGGTTACCGGGAATACTTACCATAAGATGGGCATCGACGGGAATGTCCACCGCGGAACACACTGCCTCGGAAACCGCGGGACCCACGGTCAGGACAGGAACGAAAACCCCGTCCATGACGTCGAGATGTATCATGTCCGCTCCCGCTTCCTGCAGCTTCCGCGATTCGGAAGCAAGCATCCCTTGATCACAGCCCAGTATGGATGGAGCGATAAGAACGCCGTCTTTCACCAGGCCCCCCAATCCAGGCCCACCTTGCCTATGAGGACAGTGATCGAATCACCCTTTTCGTATGCGGTACCGGGCGGTACCTGCTGCTCCACCACGATACCTTCCATGGCAAGATCCTCAACCGGTTTCTCCTTCACCACCAGGAACAAATCCCTTTCCCGAGCCAGTTCCTCCGCCTGTTCCACGGTCATGTCCAGGAATCTGGGCATGCCTTCCCATCCGCTGGAAACCAGCAGCCGAACCGAGGTGGTTACCGGAAGGCTGTCGTACTGCCTGGGACACACGGCCACCACGACCCCGGCGGGAACGACGGGATGGGGAACCCTGCTCCTTCCCATCGAATAAAGCTGCCAGTCCGCTATCTTCTCCTCGGCCTCCACGGCGGTCATGCCCAGCAGGGAATCCGGGTGAAACGTCCTGAATAAGGGTCCTATGTTCCAGAAAATACTTACGGGCGTACCCCTGGGAGTAAGCGTGCCCGGCGGAGGATCCTGCCTTATCACGGTCCCCATGGTTTCCATGGGACCGTACTCCGACCATTGTCCCGCCAGTACGAGGCTGGATGATTCTATCTCTCTCTGGGCTTCCTGCCTGGACAGTCCCACCACGTCAGGCATCTCTACGGGCACCGAGGCCGCTCCCACGGATGAAACGAATCTCGGAGTCCCGAAAACGGTAGGCGCCAGAATCATACCGGCGATGAACGCCAGTACCGCCCCTGAAATTCCCAGGACCACGTACCTGGTCGAACTTTTCAACCGTCACGCCTCCAAGCAGCGGCGAACATCCCGTCGATCCCGTGTTCAGGTGGGAATATGCTAATCATACCTTTACTGACAAGCTGCGGCGGCGCAGGAAGCCCCACGCCGGTGAATCCCTTCACATGCTCTTCGAACCACCGGACCTGTTCCACGTTTTCTTCCGGCTCCAGGCTGCAGGTGGAATACACGAGAAAACCTCCGGGTTTAACCATCGCTGCCGAACCTGTCAGAAGATCGCGCTGCATCTTCACCATCCCGCCGAGGTAGGCAGGGGACCATTTCCACCTGGCCTCGGGCCTTCTCCGGAAAACTCCCGTATTGGTACAGGGCGCATCAAGAAATACAAGATCGAAACCGGCGGCCAGAGGAGGTAACGTTCCATCCCCCACCACGGGAAAGCATGAACGCCATCCCAACCTACGCGAGTTCTCGAGCCACCTGGCCGCTCTAGCGGCATTGCAGTCCATGGAAACCACCATTTCGGCCGCAACCTGCAGGTGATGCGTCTTCCCCCCCGGCGCCGCACCCACCTCGAGAACTCTTCCTCCCACCGCCAGGGATGCGGCGGCCCTCCCTACCACGACCGCAGCCTCGTCCTGGATGTAAACGGGTTCCGTCAGCGATTCAAGGGGTCTGTACCCGGTCCTATCGATGATACGGTAGTCCGCCATGTACCTTCCCGCCCCGAGCCCTGCGGGAGGATCCTTGAAACAGGCTCCCAAGGTCGGAACGGCATTATTCCATTCCATGAGGGCCCCGGCATCGGAAACTCCGAACGAGGATCTCCATTTTTCGACCAAGTGGGCCGGATGGGAGAACATTTCATGATCCCCGGCACTTCCGGGGTCCGGCTCACCGCATGAAGCCAATTTCCTGAGAACGGCGTTGACAAGTCCCCTGCCTCCGCCATCCACGGCACCCACCGTCTCCGACACCGCGGCATGGGGAGGCGTGCCCAGAACCAGAAGCTGTGCCGCTCCCACCCTCAGGGCGGCCAGCACTTCGTCATCCAAGTTCTGAAGGGGTACATTACAATAACGGGTCAACGCCCTGTCAAGTCTGGCTTTCCACACCACGGTCTCCCTGAGAAGCCGCAGGGCGAACGCTTTGTCCCTTCCCCGGAGAGCGGAAAACGTACCGCCCCCGGCCAAAACCCCTATCACGGCCCTCCTGGAGATCTCTCCGGGGCTCCTAGCGGACGTTTTCCACCTTCTCGATCTCCGGGAACACCGACCTGAGATTTCGCTCCACCGTCCACTGCAGGGTGATCGTAGCCATGGAACATCCCGAGCACGCTCCCTGAAGCCTGACCTTGACCACCTTGTCGTCCAGTCCCACGAATTCGATGTCGCCGCCGTCCCTCTGAAGCACGGGGCGAATCTTCTCTATTTCCGCCCTCACGTTCTCCTCGTTGAAGTCCGGAGTTTTTACTTCTTCATCCACCATGAAACGAACCTCCGTTCTCAGACCTGCGAAATTACCAGGGAAACCATGGTCATGAGCTTTATCAATATATTGAGCGAGGGACCGCTGGTATCCTTGAACGGGTCACCCACGGTATCACCGATCACCGCGGCCGCATGTTCCGGGGTTCCCTTGCCGCCGTACTCACCTTGCTCTATGAACTTCTTGGCGTTGTCCCACGCACCTCCCGAATTGGACATGAACACCGCGAGAAGCACGCCGGATGCTATGGCTCCCGCCAAGACACCGCCCAGGGTTTCCGGTCCCGCTTCGCCGAATGCGAAGTAAACGATCACGGGTATCACCACGGCCAATACTCCCGGCAGCACCATTTCCCTGATGGCACCTTCCGTGGCTATCTCTATGCATTTTTCCGTGTCGGGCTCCGCGTCGCCTTCCATGATGCCCTTTATCTCTCGGAACTGTCTTCTCACTTCATTCACCATTTTCATGGCGGTACGTCCCACAGCCCTCAGGGTGAGGGAAGCGAACAGGTATGGGAGCAGGGCACCGAACAACAGGCCCGCCACCACGTTCGCCTTGAGAAGGTCTATGGATGAAAGCCCGGTGGAATAGGCATACGCACTGAAGAGAGCCAAGGCGGTAAGGGCGGCGGAACCTATCGCGAAACCCTTTCCCATAGCCGCCGTGGTGTTACCCAGGGAATCCAACTTGTCGGTCCTTTTTCGCACCTCTCCGGGCAACGACGCCATCTCCGCTATACCTCCGGCGTTGTCGGCCACCGGACCGTAAGCATCGACGGACATGGTCATACCCACGTTTATCAGCATGCCCAGAGCGGCCATGGCTATCCCGTAAAGACCGGCAAGTTCGAAACTGACGATTATAGCCGCCGAAATGAACAGGATGGGCAACACGGCGGATTCCATGCCCACGCTTACTCCCTCGATGATACAGGTGGCGGGACCGGTCCTCGTACTCCTGGAAATTCGTCTCACGGGGCCGCCGCTGGTGTAATACTCCGTCACCAGGCCGATGGCGGTTCCGGATACGATACCGCACACGATTGCCCAGAATACTCCCATTCCGACTCCCGTGGCGCGAATGGTGACCAGGGAAAAGATCACGGACAACAGGGTACTGACCAGCGTGGAATTTCTCAGGACCGAAGCGGGGCTGCCCAGCCTGCTGAGTATCCTGACGGAGAATATGCCCGCCATGCTCGCCACCGTACCCACCGCGGCCAGGAGCAACGGCAGAGCTACCAGTATCGTCGGGTCGGTCACGGCAGCGTCTTTCAGCAAGCCCCTGGGAATCCCGGTGACCCCGAAACCGAAGGCCAGGACTACCGCGGCTATGATGCTTCCCACGAACGACTCGAACAGATCGGCACCCATTCCGGCAACGTCTCCCACATTGTCACCAACATTATCGGCGATGACAGCCGGGTTCCTGGGATCATCCTCCGGTATGCCGGCTTCCACCTTGCCGACCAGGTCCGCACCCACATCGGCGCTCTTCGTGAATATTCCTCCACCCACCCTGGCGAACAGGGCGATGGAACTAGCTCCCATGCCGAAGCCCGCGATGTTTTCCAGGGTAACCGGACCTATCAGCGATTCCACTAATGACTTCAGTTCGGGTACGCTCTCATAGAACAGGTAGAATATCGAAACTCCCAGCAATCCCAGGGCCGCAACGGCGAGGCCCATGACGCTGCCCCCGTCGAATGCCACCGCCAGGGCTTCCGGTAATCCCTTCCTCGCCGCTTCCGTGGTTCTGACGTTTCCCACTGTCGCGGCATTCATACCGAAAAATCCCGCGAGCATGCTGAAACCGGCGCCGAAAACGAAAGCCAGCGCCGTTCCGTGATCCACTCCGAAGAAAAGCGCCAGGGCCACCAGCAGCACGAACACCAGCAGTATCCGGTACTGGGTCTTCAGGTACGTCATCGCCCCCGCATGTATTTTGTCGGCCAGGATCCGCATCTTTTCGGTACCCACAGGAGCTTTCTTCAGGAAATGATACCTGAGAAAGACCACTGCGGCGGCGATCACCGCTATAACCAAACCGGAGTATCTCATTACCAGCATATTCATTTCATTTACTCACTCTCCCCGCTCGGCCCGAGTCTTCGGACGCCGGGAACCGAGGTTTACGATGAACTTTCCATCATCGACTTCAAGATCCCCGAGGAAGAATAGTCCTCGAGGTATTCCACTATCTCAACACTGCCGCCCCCGGCAAGAACGAATTCCGCGCCCACCACGGTTTCCGCCGTGTAATCTCCACCCTTCACAAGGACGTCGGGAACTATGAGCCTTATAAGTTCGTATGGGGTCTCCTCCCCGAATGGAACCAGAAAATCCACGGACCTGAACTCGGACAGAACCGCCAACCTGGCATTCAAATCGTTCACGGGACGTCCGCTACCCTTCAGTTTTCGAACGGAAGAATCAGTGTTCACACCCACGAACAACTTGTCGCCAAGCGCCCTCGCCCTTCTGAGAACATGCACGTGCCCGGGGTGCGCGATGTCGAAACATCCGTTGGTGAAGACCACCTTCAAACCCTGCTTCCTGAGTTTCCGGCTTACTTCGGCGGCTTCATCCGCGGACAAGATCGGAGCTTTCCGAATGGCGTTCCTCCTCCCTCACGACGTCTTCCGGCCTCACGGCGTAAACACCCGGTTCGCCGCACGTCGCAGCAGCCGCCAACACGGCGATTCTCACTCCTTCTTCCAGGGGAACGCCCGCGGCCATGGCGAGGGCCATGACGGCGGCCACGGTATCACCGGCGCCGGATACGTCGTAAACGTGGATGGTCGCCGCTTTCACGTGAAAAGGTTCCATGCCCTTTCTGCAGAGGAGGCTGCCCCGACTGCCGAGGGTTATGAGAACGGCGGAAGCGTTCAACCTGTCCAGCAACGACTCTCCGGCGACAGCGGCGTCCTCCGGGGTTTGAATATCCATTCCAAGAGCGCGGGACGTCTCCAGCCTGTTGGGCTTGAAGAGGCTGCAGCCCCTGTAAGCGAAAAAATTCGTGAATTTCGGATCCACGATCACCGGGACATCCTTCTCCCGGGCCAGAGTGATGGTTTCCGCGATAAGCTCCGGCACCAGGACCCCCTTGTTGTAATCCTCCAGTATCACCACGTCGATGGAGTCCATCACGGTCGCCATCCCGGCAAGGATATCCTTCCGCACACGCTCGGAGACGGGTGACGTCACTTCCCTGTCCAGCCTGATCAGCTGGTGCCCTCCCGACATCACCCGGGTCTTCGTCGTGGTGGGCCGGTCGGAATCGGTGACCAGGGCCGTCGTGTCTATCCCCTCATCCCGCAAAAGGTCCTTCAGCATGCCGCCTTCGGCGTCGTCTCCGCCTACGCCGGCCACCACGGGAATTCCTCCCAGGGAAAATACGTTCCGTGCGACGTTGGCCGCACCGCCCGGGACCAGCCTTCCCCGACCGTTCTCCAATGAAACCACCGGGACGGGGGCCTCGGGAGAGATGCGCTCCACTCGTCCCTCCAGGTAACGATCGAGTATCAGGTCACCGACCACGAGGACCCTTTTCCCCTTGAAGCCGTTTAGTATGTTCCCAATATTGATATGAGCCAAGAAACACCTCCGTCCGGGATGCCATATATAAACGATATCACCGATGTGAAAAAGGAGTGAGGATGGAATCGAAAATCGTAAAGCCCCCGGCGGTAATCAACGCGAACGACCGGGAAATAGACGGAGTATACAGCAACGTATTCTTCATCGCGGTATCCAGGGCCGAGTTCGTACTGGATTTCGCCAGGGTGGTGCCTGGGGTCAACGGAGCCAGATTGAAAGCCCGGATCATAGTATCGCCTTACCGCATGAAGGCCCTGGTCCAGGCATTGCAATCTCAAATCGAATCCTACGAATCCAAGTTCGGCAAACTCGAGGGAGAAGGCTCTGCGGCATTCGGGTTCCAGAACCGGGGTAACAACCCGGTAATCGAGCAGGAGTAGGACGGCTCACGCGGTGCTCAGATCCACCGGACCGCTTCAGTGGACCCTCGCGGTCTTCCTCTCCATTTTGCTCTGGATAGTGGCCATCGATAACAGAAAATTCAAAGTGAATGCCAGGTTACCGGTAGACATCACCGTTACCTCGCCCTCGCTCATAGTTCTGAACGATCCCGTCGCGGACTCGGTAGACGTGATTTTCGAAGGCTTCGGAACAAACGTGCTTCTGGATCAGATCTCAGGTTACCCGGTGTCGGTTGCCGTCAAACTGAATGTTGATGAGAGGGAAAGCGATCTGCCGGTCACTGTTTCGGAGGCGTTGTCGGAAAGGAACGTCGTTTTCCGGGGCAAACCGTTCCGGGAGTTGAAACCTTCGGCCTTCAGCCCGTCCATCATGGTCGCAACCGTGGATCGCAGAATCGGCAGAACCATTCCATTCTCGGTGAGAACGGCATTCGGCGTACCCGGAAGGTATTATTGGGTCGAATCACCGGTGGAGAACATAGAAATAGAAGGCGCGGCGTCGGTGGTTGAAGAACTCGACAGCATCCCAACCGAACCCATACCACACGATTCCGGCACAGTCACCGTTTCACTGGTACCACCCAGAGGTGTACTGGAAATCGTTCCCGGGCGCCTGAGCATACGGCTGATTCCCCCGGTTCCCGTGGTACACCGGCTGGAGCGACACCGGTTGACAGGTATCGAATAACGTGGGTAGATTCGTTCCGGTGTTCGATCGAACGTGCGATCTTAAGCAACCGTGTACACTCATGGAGGAATAACCTATGAGATCCAAGATTCTGGTGAGAATTCTGATCGTGCTTCTTGCTGCTTTCCTCATATTCAGGATTCATCAGAGAGTGGAGACCTACAGAATCCCCAGGGAACTATGTCGCGCACAGATAGAAACCCTGGCGAAGGCTAACGTTCAACATATTTTCGAACATGAGGGTTCTCCCGCTCCCGATCTCGACAGTCTTCTGAAGTACGCGGAAGAGAAAGGTTATTTCTCAACGACGATGAATGCCGACAGCATCACCGTTGTTTTCCGAAACGACATTACACGACGCGTGAAAATACCGGAGGCATGGAAGAACCTCTGGAACGAAACCGCACTGGGCACTCTCCGGAAAAACCTTGCAATCACCCGGTCGAAATACGACTCGGTACTTTCCGTAATCGTAAACAGGGAAGCGGAACTCGGGTTCCCGCTCGACTCTCTGCTGGTACTCCGCGATGCCTTCATCAAAACCGCCGAAATGGAAAACGAGGACCTGTCGCCCGGGGAATATTTCAACGATTCACTGGGTTTCGACGTGACCGAACTACTGAATATGGAAGAATCGCTGGCCGCCGCGGCTGACTCGATAACTTCCCTGATAAGCGAATTCAACAGTTCCATCGCTCCGGCACGCAAGGATTCCGTGGCCCGTACGGTAGCCGCCGTCTGCCCGACCTTATGGAGGGGGGGGTATTTCGACTCCACCTATTCCTACGATCCCAAGCTGGCCCTGGGAACGCAATTCTCCATTTCGTGTCCGAACATAGACAGACACGGCGGAGTGGTGGGGGGATTTTTCGAAAAAGACTACCCCGACAGCGTATTCATGGAACCGGACTGGTCTGAAACACAACTGGTGTATGCCTTCCCGGAGTATGCCAGGATGCGCAGATTGCAAGCTTCCAGGGCCAATCTGATCAGGGCTGCGGAGGAGGAAGCGGCTTACCTCGCTCAAAGGTATCCCGTGGTGATAATTCCCAAGGATCCCGACAATCTGGAAGTAGGGATCGACGAACTCATCGACCCCCTGGGAGGTGAGTACGTTTTTGAACTGGTCCTCGACACCACTTATGTCTTCTACGAAAATCCACGGGGCAGAACACGCAGGGCCAGGGGTGACTCCATCGTGGTGGAAACATTGAAATTCGTAGGATACACCACCGCGGATTCCGATTCATCCAAGGTAGAGGTTTATTTCTCCCATCCCATGACCTTCCCCAGCAGAGCCGAGGGAGCAGCTCCCGGAGACAACGACAAGGTGACCGTAATCTACTTCTGGGAAAAAACCGAACTCGGTGACGTAAAGATCGACGAAAGGGATGTAGATCTCCTCGATGAGCCGACTTGGGAATTCCTGTCATCTCATTTCGCCGATACAGCTTCCGAAAAAGGCGAGTAACCGGGTAAACCCGGGATGGATGGAACATTGAAGGCGAAATAGGGATATATCCCTCGTGTATTCGTCCTGCAAAATGTAATATGGAGGTACAAATGTCGGATGCGTTCAGAGAAATGGATAAGATGGGGGAAAACACGGACAACCAGTACCTCCTGGCCCTGGCCATAGCGAAAAGAGTCAGGAAATTGAGATCCGGCGCCCCATGCCTGGTGGACGACGTGGAAAACCCGCGGAAACAACCATTCCTGGCCGCCGCCGAGGAATTCACCAAGGGAAAGATTACTTATATGCTGAACGACAAGATTTACCCCGAGACCTGAACCGAGAAAGGACACGATATGAAACTCATTCCCATTGCCGCGTTTCTGATGTTGATTGCCGCATCCTGCGTGACAACAGGCACCCAGGCTGATGCCGCCCAGGATACTTCGAAAATCTACGCAACCGTGGGTGATGTGAAAATCACCGAAGACATGATCAAGGAAGAACTGGAACTCATTCCGCCATACCAGAGAAGTTCCTTCGAGTCTCCGGAAGGCAAGCGTCTTCTGCTGGACCATATAATAGAGCGTGAACTCCTGCTTCAGGAAGCGGAGAAACGGGGTCTGGAAAAAGATTCGTTCGTCATAGCCCAGGTGGAACTCGCCATGAAGCAGGTGGAGACCGCGAAAGACAGGGCCATGCTTCAAAGTTATTACGAGCAGTACGTGGTGGACCAGGTAACAGTACCGGAAGATGAAATCCTCGAATACTACGAGGAACATAAGGATGATATCTATCACCAGGAAAAACAGCTCCTGGTCTCTCACATACTCCTGACGGACCCGGCGGACACCACAGCGGTAAAGGAAGCGCTGGATGCCGGAGAATCTTTCGAATCCCTGGTAGAGAAATTCAGCGAGCATGAAGCCACGAAGGAAGACGACGGCAGTATCGGCTGGATAACTCTGGGATCACCCATGCCGTACCTGGGCAGACAGGATGAAATCCTGCGGAAACTTTTCGAGGGACAGTCCGGAGACGTTCTCGGACCCTTTGCAACCCCGATGGGTTACCATTTCTTCAAGATATCGGACGTTAAGGAAGAAGGAAGCATACCCCTCGAAGAGGTCAGGGAATCCATAGAGAATACCCTCAAGCCCGCCATGGTCAACATGTATTTCAAGGAAACGATCATTCCTTCTCTCAGGGACCATTACGGTGTAACGGTGAACGAGGACGCTTTCCTCCCCCCGGAAGACACTCCATCCGATTCGTTGTTCCAGATGGCCCAGAACCTCATGAAGGATAATCCACAAAGAGCGGTAACCTACTTCGAGCTCTTCCTGAAGCGCTTCCCCGACAACGAGAGGGCTCACCAGGCCCAGTTCCTGATCGGCTTTACTTGCTCCGAATACCTGGAGGACTACGAAGCCGCGGAGAATGCTTTCCAGGCCGTGATCAACAATTATCCCGAGTCCGATTTCGCGGACGATGCCCAGTGGATGATAGATCATCTCGGCGTACCTCCGGAAAGTATTTTCGTGGAAGAATCCCAGCAACTGGAAAACACCGGGGAAGAGACTTCCGGCGAATAACCGGATTTCCGATCGCAAAAGCCCGGGGTTTACGCCCCGGGCTTTTTTTCAATACATGGATTTCCCCGAATCCATGCAGAGGGTATATTCGTCAGGATAAAGATTATCGTGGAGGTGATACTTGCTTGGTCGTATTTTGATCCTGTTTTTCTTCATATCGATACTGCTTTTCAACGGATGCAGGCCTGTACACGACGAGAATACCCCGGAAGGAATAACCGCCCTCGCCGAAGCGGCGATGAATTCGGGAAACCACACCAAGGCTCTGCGCCTTTATTCCAGGGCTCTCGAAGAATTCCCCGGAGACATCCGTTACGCATCGTGGCATCTGGGCCGAGCCGGCGCCCTCCTGGCCATGAAGCGGCCGGACGAAGCCGAACAATCCGCACTGAAGGCGGTGGAAGAGGCTCCGGACGCGCACACTAAGGCTTCGGCCATGTTAATGCTGGCCCGCATATCTTTCGCCCGGGGAGCATTCCGTAATGCTTTCCGGCGGTTGTCGGAAGTACATCAGGAGAATCTTGACGAGGCGGAATCCTCCCAAGCGGTGGAATTGGCCAGAACCTGTCTCCGGAAGCTGGATACGGACTACCTGGCATCCAGACCCGCCACCGGATGGACGGAAGTCTTGCTTCTCCTGGAACTCGAAAAACGCTACGCCTCCGCCGGAGACTACGACAAGGCGCTGATGGTAGGTACGGAAATAGACCGCCGGTACCCCGATGCCCACGACAGGTACGGAAGGTTGGAAATCCACGAGCCCGAAAGGATGTTCATAGCCTTGGTCATGCCATTTTCGGGCGAGGGGGCCGTATATGCCGAGAAAGTGGCGCGAGGGGTCAGAATGGCGTTTGAAATGTCATCAGACCTTAGCATGAATGCTCCTATTCTTCTGGAGTTCGATTGCTCCATGGAAGACGTGGTTGATATAATGCGATCCCTTGGCGATAACTCTTCGTGTCTGGCTGTGATAGGCCCACTGACCAGCAGGAACGCCGAACTGGCCGCACCGGTCGTGCGCAGGAGTTCACTTCCTATGATCACCCCCACCGCCACCTCCAATAACCTGGATTCATTCGGTGAATACGTTCACAGGCTCGTGGTATCCACCGGCGAAGCGGCGGGAGCCGTGGCGGAGTATGCCGTCAGGGAAGCGGGATGTAACACCTTCGCCGTGATACACGAGTATACCTCCCAGTCGGTATCCGAAGCGGAACAGTTCGTTTCGGTGGTAAGGGAACTGGGGGGCGAAATCGTGGCGGTCGAGGGTTACGAGACCGGTTCCACCGATTTCAAGGAACAAATAAACGCGGTGAAGCACGGACATCCCGACGGTATCTTCCTTCCGGTATCCGCTTGGGACGCAATTCAGATAGCCCCCCAACTGAGGTTTTACATGGTGGATGCCGCTCTCTTCGGCGATTCAGGCTGGGACGACGAGATATTGTTGGAGCACGGTGGTGAGTACGTGGAAGGAGCGGTGTTTCCCGTATCCTTCAGGGTCGGATCGATAAACCCCGCCACGGCACGCTTCTCGTACCACTACCGACGCCGGTACGACGAACAGCCGAATATTCTCGCGGCTCAGGGTTACGACACCGCAATGATCATATTGGATGCCTGCAGGAACGCAGGTCTTTCCAGAACATCCCTGGAGCGATACCTGCAGGGCCTGGAGGTTTATTACGGCGCAACCGGAGCATGTACTATAGGAAGCGTCTCCATTCCACGTTCCGCTTACCCGCTGGTGAAAATAATCGACGGGGAGATAATCGGAATTGACTGAACGTAACGGCTATCACTGGGGCATAGACGTGGGAGGAACGACTATGGTCACCGGTTTCCTGGGCGATGGAGATTTCCACCTGGTGGCTACCCTGGAGACCGGTTCGCCGGATGAGCCTCCCGACGAAAAACTGAAAAGGCTGGCGGACGTAATCCTGGAAAAGGATCCGCATCCCGTTTCATCCGGCATAGGTATCGCCGGACTCGTGGACGGAAAGAACGGAATACTCATAACTTCACCAAACCTTCCGGGATGGGACGGATATCCCGTGAAGCTCAGGCTCGCCGACATACTCGGATGCCCGGTGGTGATGGACAACGATGCCAACGCCTTTGCTTTCGGAGCCATACGGAAAGGTTCGATTCCTCCGAAAGGACTCTGGTTGACGGTCACCCTGGGAACCGGCATAGGGGGCACCATAGTCCTCGACGGTGAAATAGTATACGGAAGGGGTCACGCGGGAGAGTTCGGGCATGCTACTGTGAAAGTCGACGGGAAGAACTGTTCCTGTGGTTCATGGGGATGCTGGGAGAAATATGCTTCGGCGGGGGCCCTGTCAGGCTACTACCTGGAACGTACCGGAATTTCTGAAGGGCCGATGGAACTTTCAAAACTTGCCGCCGGGGGAGAAACCGCCGCAATCGAAGCCTTCGAAGAATTCGGTGGATGGCTGGGAGTTGGCCTGGCGAACCTGGCCCAATGTTTCGACCCTCACGGCGTATTCCTGGCAGGCGGACTGTCCCGTGCCGCCACGTATTTCATCGATGCGGCAAGAACCGAATTTCTGAAAAGATGTTCCCATCCATGGAACGTTGAGATACTTCCCTCCGGAAGCTGCGCCGGGGCCGAGGGAGCGGCCCTCATGGCGGCGGAAAGCCGATGATTCTCTCCATTCTGCTGGCGGTGCTGGTCTCGTCGCCGGATACCGGAATGAATGATTCTCTTCCGGACTCGTCCTCCCGGGTAACCCTGGAGAGCATATCGTACTCCGCCGATTCGCTGCTCTTCCTGCCTTCCGGGGAAGTCCTGTTCCTCGTGGGAGAAGTGACCATCGATTACAGGGACATGACTCTCCGGGCGGACACCGTGAAGTACGATGCGGAAGCCGGCGTAATCGTCTCCAGGGGAGAATCCGAGCTATTCGAGAGGGGAGAATCCATCAGGGGAACCACGATGATATACGACGTGGAGACCAGGAAGGGACATATAATCCAGGCCGCTTCCCGGTACGATGCCGGTTTCTATACCGGATCATCCATTACCAGGGTGGGACGCAACGAATTCAACATAACCGACGCGAGGTTCACGACATGCGACTACACTCCACCCCATTACCATTTCTACTGTCCGGTTCTGAAAGTCTTTCCGGACGATAAAGCGGTGGCAAAACCTGTCTACATGTTCGTGAAGAATACTCCTGTCTTCTATTTTCCTTACTGGATTTTTCCCATACGACGTGGAAGACAGCCCGGGTTCACCATGCCGAAACTCGGAAGAACGGGCAGAGACGGAAGGTTCCTCAGGGAAGCCGGTTATTATTTCGTCTTCTCGGACTACGCGGATCTATGGCTTCACGGGGACATAATGGAGAAAACCCGTTTCGTACTCGCGGCGGATGAGAGACATAAACTGAGATATGTCTGCAACGGCGGAACAAAAGCCGAGTGGAGAAGGGAATTCCGGAACAAACGGGACAGGTGGATGTTCTTCGGACACCACCTCCATGACTTCCCCGACGGAACCTCGCTGAGGCTGCAGGGAGAATTCCTGAGCGACAGGTCTTACCTGGAAGAGACGCAACAGAACCCGGAAGACAGGATGACCGGCGAGGTCAGCTCCTGGTTCAGTGTCAACAGGCATTTCGGAAGACTGGCCGTCCAGGCGGCGGTCAGCAGGACGAGCTACCTCCATACGGATCCCGACACGATACCCGGGGAGACGGAGGTGGTCCAGGAGGCTCCGGATATCAGGTTTTCACTGCCTTCCGCCCCGCTCCTCCACATCCCCTCCGATCCGGATCGCCGCAGGCCATGGCATTCCTTGTACTGGAATCTGAGCGCACATTACCTGGCCAGGGACGTGCAAATGGAAGAATTCCGGGCCACCAACTCGGCATTCAGGCTCGCGTCGGGACTGACCAGTTCCCAGAGGGCGTGGGGATGGCTGACGCTGTCACAGTACCTCTCCGCCTCGGGAACGGTCTTCGACAGGGACAGGAACGGCAACAGGTTTCCATGGTGGATACACGGATCCACCGGAATATCGGCATCGACGGAAATCTACGGAATATTCGGGGGAGGACTGCTGGGCATGAATGCACTGAGACACACCGTCTCTCCGGAAGTGACCCTGCATTATGCGCCGAATACCTACCTGAGCGAAGACGGCGCCGCATCCACCGACTCGACGTATCTCGAGTACTACACCTTCGCCGACTTCGGTCCCCCGGAAGGGAGCAAGCTTCTCGTTCTCTCCCTGTCGAACACCCTGGAAGGTAAAAAGATTCTGCGCCGGCGCGTTTCCAAGTTCGACCTGGCATCCCTGGACATCACAACAACCATGAACCTGAGCGAAAGCGACAAACCCTTCTCCCCTCTTTGCGCCACGCTGGGCCTTAAACCGATACAGGCCGTCAGCCTGACCGGAACCGGTTCCTGGGATCCGTACCGGCGGGAATTCACGGACTTGTCCCTGTCCACGGGGTTCAAGCTGTCCGGGTACGACGGAACATTATTCCCCGACTCCGGCGCCCTGGAACCCGGTCTTCCCCTACGCCTCTCCCTCTCCCATTTTTACAGGCACCCCCTTGGAGACAGCCCCGCAGTGAGCAAACTCAAGTTCAGGGTATCACTAGACGTTACGCCCGGATGGTCCATAGAGTACAACGCTTATTACGATCTCCTCAACGGTGGCTTCATAAACCAGAGTTACACCCTGAGACGGGAACTGCACTGCTGGGAAGCCGTGTTTGTCAGGCATATCTCGGAGATAGACAGCGGATTTTATTTCAAAATAAACATAGTCGATCTTCCCGACATCAAAATCGAGCAACATGTAAGTAGCTTTTAATCCCTGTTGTTATCTATATCTATGGTTATAGTTCTGAGTATAAATTCCTTACATCAAGGCGCAACCATGGTATATGCTGATATAGATTGAAATATTCACGTTTTCTCTTCCGTATGAAGGACTTGACATCAGTATTTCAAGCCTATACGTTACGGCAACGGTCAAGGAGAGGGGGTGAGCAAGTGACTAAAAAAGAACTCATCGCAAAGGTTGCCGAAAACGCCGGAATCACCAAGAAAGAGGCCGGTGTAGCTGTCGACGCCGTCATCGAAGGGATCAAAGACTCTCTCAAGAAGGGCGAAAAGGTCAGTCTTGTCGGCTTTGGAACTTTCTCGGTGAAAAAGCGCAAGAGCAGAACCGGCGTGAATCCCGCCACCAAGAAAAAAGTGACTTATCCGGCCAAGAAAGTTCCCCATTTCAAGCCCGGCAAGAGCCTCAAGGAAACCGTCCTCTAGAGGTCCGGATTTAACGGGGCGGGGAAAGCCCGCCCCTTTTCCCGAGATGGTGATATGCCCCTCAATCTCTCCGTCATCGTAACGACGTATAACAGCGGCGAAACCCTGGAAAGCTGCCTCGAATCCGTTCTCGGTCTGGAGGAGCGGGAAAGACCCCGGGAGATCATAGTCGTCGACAACGATTCTTCGGACGACTCTCCGGACATAGCCGAATCCTTCCCCGACGTACGGTTGATACGTTCCAAATGGAACATGGGCCTTGCCGGGGCGAACAATCTCGGCGCGGCGAGCGCCTCGGGAAGAAGCTTGTTGTTCCTGAACCCGGACACCAGGGTGACGGAAGGATGTTTCGAAACCCTGTGGAACTTCGAGGATTCTCATCCCCGGGCCGCGTTGCTGGGCCCGGCCATGCCGGATCCTTCCGGTTCCATACAATCCACCGCCAGGACCTGGCCCACCCTCCTTGACATAGCCCTGAGAAGAACGCCCCTGGGCAGAATCCCCGGAGCCCGCGGCAGACTTGAGAAACACCTGCATCCGGTGCCCACCAACCGTCCCTCCCGTACCGATTGGATAGTAGGAGCCGCCATGTGGCTCACCGCCGCGGGAAGGCATACCGTGGGCCTGATGTCGGAAAAGTATTTCCTCTATTTCGAAGACGTGGAATGGTGCATGAGGGCTGCGAGGAAAGGGATGGAGGTCTGGTACGTGCCAGAGGCCATGATATACCACGAAGGCAGGCGGGAAAGCCGACGGCCGGGCAGGGCTCTATGGCTGCACCTGTTGAGCATGGTTAGATTCTACAGCGAGTATCCCATGGTAGCCATAGGTTGCGGATACGGGGTTTCGAAGAAAGGTTGATCTGCCTTGGATACCAGGAAAAACGGCGGTTTTTTCTTCCTTCCCGCGGGTGATTTCCTACTGGTGGTCGGAGTGTTCGTTTTCGGATACTGGATACGTCACTTCGCCCTGGCCGGATTCCTCGAGGAATACCTGGGCATCCCTAACGATTTCAGGCTCGGACTTTCCAACTACGTGATATCCGGAATCGTCATGGCATGCGTTGAACTACTCATGTTCCGGGCATTCAACGTTTATCGCAGGGAATCCGGAGTGACGTCGGTGGAAGAACTCTCGTGGATACTCCGGGTTACTTTCACGGCGGTCGTCATCACCTTCGCATTCACCTTCGCATCCAGGCAACTGATGTTTTCCCGCTTCGTCCTGGCCTTTGCGTTTCCCACCGCTTCCCTTGCGATATACATGTGGCACAACACCTTCAACCGCATCTACTCCAACTGGGCCAAGAACAGGGGGACAGGTCCCAAGGTTGTGGTATACGGAACCGGAAAGCACGCCTGGGAAATCTCCGAATACATACGAAGCGGATCCGCCGTTCCCTACCGTTTTCTGGGATTCGTGACCGTTACGGAAAAAGAACGGGACCCCGAAACACTCCGATTCGATTCCCCGGACGAAATGTTCAGGTGGCTTTCCGAGAACCGGATAGACGAACTGATTCTTGCGGACCCAGGGCTTTCGAGAGAAGAAACCGCGGAAATGATATACGGCTGCGAAAAGGAGAACCTGTCCTATAAGGTGATGGCCGACGTTTCCGATCTTGTGACCATGACTACTCGGGTTACAAACCTGGGTGGAATCACCATGATAGAATCGGTACCTCCACCTCTCAGCGGAAGCAGCATGCTGCTCAAGAGAATTTTCGACCTGGCCCTGGCGGTTCCCATGGCTGCGCTGCTACTGCCCCTGGGCCTGCTGGTGGCATTGGCCATCGTTGCGGATTCGGGTTTTCCGGTCTTTTACGTGCAAACCCGCCTGGGCAAGAGCCACCGAAGTTTCCGGCTGCTTAAGTTCAGATCGATGAAAGTGGGGGCGGATACCATGGAGAAACCCGCGACCGGAAACGGACGTGATCTCCTGGCAAAGCCGCGGAACGATCCGAGAATCACCAGGGTGGGAAAGTTTCTGCGCAAATTCAGCCTCGACGAGCTTCCCCAGCTTTTCAACGTCATATCGGGAAGCATGAGCCTGGTGGGTCCCAGGCCTCACGTCCCGGAGGAAGTACGCCGGTACTCGCTGCGGCACTTCAAAAAACTCGAAGTCCCGCCGGGAATGACAGGGGTGTGCCAGGTTTCCGGGAGAAATGACCTGTCGTACGACGAAATGGTCAAGCTGGACCTTTATTACGTGGACAACTGGTCGATCTGGCTGGACATATCCATACTCATAATGACCATACCGGCCATACTTTTCAGGCGCGGCGCCTACTGACCGATGAAATCTTCTACGGTGTTCACCATGTGTGCGGTGGTCGCGGCGACGGTAGTGGCGATCCTTCTGCAAACCACCCCTCACACCAACTCCGGAAGCAGGTTCGCTACCGTGGAATCCCTGGTGAACCGCGGAACCTTCGCCATAGACGACTCACCCTTCTCGGACACCGTGGACAAGGTGATGATAGGCGACCACGCCTATTCCTCAAAACCGCCCATGCTGCCGACGTTGGCGGCGGCGATCTACTTCCTGTTCTCGAAACTCACCGGTATAACATTCACAGACCATCCGACCGTTTCCATAGCGTTCATCAACGTGATCTTCGGATTGATACCCTACCTCCTGCTCCTCTATTTCTTCCGGAAACTGCTGGAAAAACTGTTCAATTCCCGGAGAACCGTGAACCTGGGTATCCTGGTTTTCACTTTCAATTTCATCGGACTGGGTTACGCCACGGATTTCACCAACCACGTTCCATCGGCTGCTTGCCTTCTTGCGGCCTTTTACTTCGCCTTCGAGGCCAGACACGATTCCCGGCTGCGCAGGAGTCCCTGGATACTGGCGGGTTTCCTTGGGGGACTGGCTTCAACCTTCGAGTTCTGGGCCGGATTTTTCACCCTGGCATTCCTCGTATACCTTTTTTCGGCGAATCCGGGGAAAACCTTGCGACTCTTCCTTCCCGCCGCGGCTCTGACCGTCGCCGCACACTTTGCCCTCAACCTCGCCGCGACAGGTTCCCTGCTGCCGGTATACCTGAGACCCGAACTATACAGGTTCGGCGGAAGTTACTGGAACGAACCGACCGGCATCGACTCCCTGTCAGAACCAAAGCACGTATACTTCTTCCATATCCTACTGGGCCACCACGGCATCTTTTCCATGACTCCCGTGTTCCTGCCGGCGGTCCTGAGTATCGTGTCCGCGGTGAAGAACCGCACAAACAGGATGCCGGAGGCCCTGACCATCGGCGTCCCAACCCTGGCCGTACTGCTGTTTCTGGGATTCCGGACCAGGAACTACGGGGGCGTATGCGCAGGTCTCAGATGGATGATACTTGCAATGCCCCTGCTCTTCGTCTTCGTTGCCCAGTGGATAGAAGAGCATCGCTCCGGGAGGAGCATGGCGTTGCTCGCATTCCTTTTCCTGGTGGGATTCGCAAACATGGCGGACGTACCGTGGGCGAACGCGGGTCCCTGGCATAACTCCGCCTGGCACAAACACGTTTTCGGCCTCTACCCATGATCCGCGTCCTCCAGCATCTCAGCCACGGCCGGCACCACCTCCCGGGCATCCAGAGCGTTAAGAGATTCCGAATCGGGAGAAACCACGACCCTGGAGGCGACCCGCCAGGGATACCACTTGGGCAGTGGTTTTCCCACCGGAAGGTACATGCCCACCACCGGCACTTCCATCGAGGCGGCGAGATGCACTACCGAGGTATCGGGACTCACCACCAGCTTGACATTCCGGAGAAGGGTGGCCAGATGCAGGATGGTGGGGGTTTTCGGCGCCGGTACGGCACCCCTGACCTTCCCGGTAACGGCTACGGCCTTAGCCCTGTCACGCACGGATGACATCACCAGCGGAACGCTTCCCCGCCTGATCACCTCACCGCATACGGCAGCATACTTATCCGCCTCCCAATCCCTGTTCGAACTTCCCGCGGATACGTTGACCGCGACGCACTCTTCCGGAGACAATCCCGAAGTTTTCCAGAAACGCCGGGCGAAACCTTCTTCCTCCGGAGAGACCGCCGGTCTGCGCAACAATGTCGCACGATCCAGGTCGATATTCTTGCCGAGACCGGAGAGCAGATCGGCGAAGGCTTCCATCACGTGACCATCCATGGGAACCGGTACCCTGACGTTGAAGGGAAGTTTCCTGTCTCCTTCCGCATGCACCCTCCAGGCAGCTCCCGAAACCACCGAGAAAACGAAGGAAGTGGTGGAATCATGGAAGTGCATGTCCACTACCGCATCGGGAGCGAAATCCCTCGCCCTGTGCAGGGACTCCAGAAAATCGCCGGGACGTTTACCGTATTCAAGTACGTCGATCCCCGCCTCGTACTTGAGCACTATTCCATTCCCGGAAGACACCACCACCCCCACTCTTCCATACTTCTCCCTTAATATCCTGATCAAGGGCAGGGTCACTATCATGTCACCCAGCCGGTCCTGCCTCATCAACAGGATCCTTTCCACCCCCGCATCCGGATCGATTGCAGGCTTCACCCTGGCGGCTTCCACCATGGGAGCCAATCCACGGAAGAACAGCCTCCTGGCTCCCACTTCCAATTTTTTCAGGCTGCCCACCGCCATCAGAATACCTTTCCCGCAAGCCTGCCCGCAGCTTCGACCACGGAATCCACCGTTATTTCCGAAACGGAATTTTTTCCCATTACCATCTCGTATTCCACATTCCAGGGATGCCATAGAGGCAAATGCACCTCGTTGGGAATGTACAATCCAAGTACCGGGACTCCATAGGCGGAAGCGACGTGAACCAACCCCGTGTCCGGGGATACGAACATGGCGAGATCCCTGATTACCGCAGCTGCATGCAACACGGTAGGACAGGCCGGAACGGCAACGACACCCGGAACGGACTCGGCGATGGAAACGGCCAATCCATGTTGCCGGGGCATGGTGAAAAGCACGGTGCTCCATCCGGCCTCGGAAAAGCGTCTGCACAACTCAGCGGCTCTCCCCGGAGGCCACCTATGGCGGGGATCCCTGGCGTGGAAGTTCAGCCCCACGGCCCTCCCCCGCAACCGCAATCCGGCCTTTCTCCAGAAAGCGGAAGCGAACTCCATCTCCTCTCCGGATAATCTCGGCTCCCTATCCGGTCCGTCCCCGGGCAATTCCCGGCCCAGGCCCCCGAGAAGAATCCGCATCATGTCCGAAATGTGCATCCTCCCGTCGGGCATCCTGACTCTTACGTTGAATGGAAGCTTTCTTTCACGGACATCCGCCGAGACCAGCCATTTCGCTCCCGAAGCCATTCCGTACAGGAAAGACGTGGTGGAATCGTAGTGTATCCTGGTATTGACCATCGCTTCCGCCGCGAACTCCGCAACCGCAGCCAAACTTCTCAGATACGGGATCGGCTTCCCGTCGTAGAGAATCCTGGTGAACCCGGTTTCATGCGCCAGGAGCGGGGCATTCCTCCCGGAAACCACTATCCCTATCCTTGCTTCGGGAAAAACTTCCCTCACCTTCCTGAACCACGGCAGGGACACCATCATATCACCCACGGCGTCCCATCTCATTAGCAGGATCGAACGAGGAGGCGCGTCCGGCGGTATCCCGGACACAACATCCTCCTTCCGAAACCGGGAGAACAGGTACCTGGTAAGGATCCCTCTGCCGGTGGCTTCCAGTTTTTTGAGAAGGTTTCCCATGGGCGGCTACCTTTCACGGCGTGCAGAAACCATATGCGTGTCGTATGATAATATTATGGATGTAAAGGAATACAACCTGTGCCCCTTTGGCCCCACAGAATCGTTTTAAAACGTGAAGGGCGGGGAATCGTTGGCCTTAATACAAACACTGCAACATTTTGACTAATGAACACTGTTTTGGCATGTAACATGCTTGCTTGTGAAATTAGTAACAAACTTTCAGGAAGGAGACCGCGATGGCCGTCAAACATATAAGAGGAAGTGAAATCGCTTCCGTGACCTCTCCCGAAGGAAAACTGGCGTTGGTGGATTTCAGTGCCGTCTGGTGCGCACCATGCAAGATGTTGGACCCGGTTTTGAAGAAGGTTTCGGATGAACTCGGAGACAAGGTCGACTTTTTTCACGTAGACGTGGACGAAAGCCCCGAGGCTTCCTCCCGTTTCGGCATCAGGGGTGTTCCCACCATGGTGATATTCCATAACGGTCAGGAAATAGACCGCCTGGTAGGATTCCGTGACAAGAACTCGTTGAAGAAACACCTCGAGAACCTGGTCGATTCGAAACTGGCCTGACCATGGATTTCAAAACCGGAATAATCGGAAGCGGAACCTCCGTCGGGGGAGACGTGGATCTGCTCATAGCGGGCGGAGGACCGGCGGCTCTCGCCGCGGCTCTATACGCAGCCCGTTATGGAATAGATCACGTGGTGATAGAGAGTTATCAGCCGGGGGGACAGGCCGCCCTCACAGCTCTGATAGAAAACTACCCGGGCATCATGGAAATAGCCGGCGGCGACCTGGCGGAAAAAATGAAGGAACAAGCCGAGAAATGGGGCGGCGTTTTCAGGATGGAAACGGTTACAAGCACCACGTCCCGGGAAGAAGACCTGGTTGAAGTGAAAACCGATTCGGCCGTCTACAACGCCAAGTACCTGATAATAGCCACAGGTGCGGCGCCGGCGAAACTCGGGGTTCCGGGAGAAGACAAGTTCTATGGCAGGGGAGTCAGCTACTGCGCCACCTGCGATGCCCCATTCTTTAAAAACAAGCGCGTGATGGTTGTGGGAGGGGGTGACAGTGCGGTCAAGGAAAGTCTGCACCTCGCCGACTTCGCATCCCACCTGACGGTGGTTCACAGAAGAAACAAGTTCAGGGCGGAGCCTTACCTTGGGAAGAAACTCCTTTCCTGCGACAATTGCGATGTCATGTGGAACACCACCGTGAAATCCATAGAGGGCGGCGACGGTGTGGAAGCCGTTGTTCTGAATACACCCGACGGGGAGACACGGGTGGAAGTGGACGGAGTATTCGTATATGTCGGAAGACGGCCTTCCACCGAACCCTTCAGGGAACTGGTGGATTTGAATCCCGACGGCACGGTCAAAACCGTGAACGTGGTCCACACATCGAGAAAAAACGTGCTGGCGGCAGGTGACGTAACCGACAACGAACTGCGCCAGGTGGTAACCGCTGTAGCGGACGGCGCCAGGGCCGCCGCCGCCGTTTTCGATCTCATGCAACAGGAAGGTGATGTATAATGCCGCTGCTATCCGAAAGTGACGCCAACGAGGTCAGGAAAATATTCGGAGTACTGGTTAAAGACGTGTACGTGAAGGTGTTCACCCAGAAACTCGAGTGTCCGACATGCCGGGATACGGAGGCCATCCTCAAGGAATTGGATGACCTTTCCCAAAAACTCCACGTGAAGTTTTACAACTTTCAGACCGACCGCGAAGAAGCGGAAAAGAACGGCGTGGAAATGGTTCCGGCTATCGTCGTATCCGACGGAACACATTCCAGGGTCAAGTTCTACGGGACTCCCTCGGGTTACGAATTCAGTTCATTGCTCACCGTGATGGTGGACATGGGCGGCAAGGACGAACCCCTCTCCGGCGAGACACTGGAGTTCCTGGACGGACTGGATGAAAAACTGAAAATCCGGGTTTTCGTAACTCCCACCTGTCCCCATTGCCCATCGGCGGCGGTCCTTGCAAGCAGGATGGCCAGGTACTCCGAAAACGTGGAATCGGAAGTAATAGAGGCGAACGAGTTTCCGGAACTCTCCATGAAGTACGGGGTCCAGGGCGTGCCCAGAACCGTGATCAACGACAGGTTCTACGTGGAGGGCGCTCTTCCGGAATCAATGCTGGTGGCGGCTCTCAGGGAAGCTTTGAAGGATGATCCTCCCGGGGAGAAGAACCTAATGGACTACATCCATACGTAAATCCCGGAAGGGAAAAGCAATGGGAACAACGATCCTGGTTTACGTCACTTTGATTTCAGGGGTGAATTTCCCGATGGAGGCGAGCGGCGTCCTGGAGGCTTACAGCTTTTTCCATCAGAGCATAGACCACTTCATCTACGGCAATATCGCGGCGGACATAAGGATACTCCAGGCCGGCGATTTCTCGTGGAGCCTGGGGCTCGCCATGGAAACCTACATGGGGGAAAGCTGGAACAGCCCGGAGATGAAGTTCAACATATACGGGGGTCACTGGAACCTGAAGACCCAACTGGGTTACTTCCTGGATCCGCTGCTGCTCAGGGTCTACACCGACCACGAATGTTTTCACAACATAGACATGCCCGACACTCTCTCCGAGTACATGAACAACGTCAAGGCAGGCGTGGTTCTGGACCGGCCGGCCCCGCCCGCTTCCGCACGGCCCGTTCTCCTGCCGTCGGGCTGGCCCGACGGGTGGTTCTCCATCGGGTTTTACCGACCCAAGGGGGAAACATTCCAGAAAGGTCACGATTTCAACTGGTCTATGCACTTGTACCTGGATTTCCAGGGAATATCCTACCGGTCGTGGTTTTCCGGACTGCGTTACCATGGGGATGTTTTTTTCCACAATGACGGAACCGGTTCAGGTAGACACAGGGGCGAGATCTACACCGCCTACCAGGCACCGTCGGGAGTATTCGAGATGCACCTGACCCATTACTTCACGGACACACAGCCATTCAGGGCGTTGGATGGGGAAACTTACTGGGGCATCAGGTTCAAATGGTAACGGTTCGCCGCCGGGTCAGGGCACCAACCTTCGAATCCTTATCGCCAGGTCCCGGAGTTTCCTGTTCCTGGTTTTGAAGTTGAAAACACTTTTTTCCTCTATACCGTCCATCACGGACATGTCGCATCCAAGTGCCCCGATGAACTCCTCGAATCCGTCCGGCGGCCCCTTCGGCTCTCTTTTCCGCACTATCTCCAGGGCCTCCTCCCTATCGATCACCCCGGCCCTCACCATGTTGGCGTAGAGGTACTCGTACTTTCCGAAACCTGTTCTGAGCCTGAACAGGTAGCTGGAGTGGGGAGTTCCCAGGCAATCGTACCTAACATCCTTCATGCTCTTCCCGAAATCGAGTTCCTCGTTGAGAGTCCGATAGATTTCCGGGAGATTCCAGGGTATGAAATTGGGAAGATTTACCTGCTTGACCTTGAACATCCTTTTCCATGATGGAAAGAAATAGTCCCATTCGAGTTCCCGCATGTCGAAATGATCTTTCATGATATTTCTGAAACAAACCCGGTCCATGTAAGAGGTCTCCGGCGGAGGAGCCTCCAGGATGTCGGAGAATCCGGCGACTATGAGCCTTATACCATGGTTTTCCGCCGCCCTGAAAATCGCCGTGGGCATCAATACCACACATGCGGCGCAGAACTCGCCGGTCGCTTCCAATGCCCGCTTGTAAACCTTGTTCAGCAAGTCCCTGGCGGGCGTGTAGGTCACCAGGTCAACCCCGAGTTTTCGCGCGGTTTTCTTTACGAACACCAAGGCGTCATCATCCAGGAACCCGTTATCGAAATTGAACGCCAGACACCTCATGTCGTACTTGTTCTTCAGCAGCCAAAGGGTGTACGTGCTGTCCTTACCGCCGCTGAAGGGTACCAGCACGTCGTATTTCAGCCCCCGCCTCCGGTACCTGTCCAGTATCTTCTCCAGCTTCTTTTCCCTGGCCTTCCAATCCACCGCGGCATGTTTCTCTTCGAACTCCCGGCATACCCTGCAAACCCCGTTCTCGTCGAAATCCACGTTGGGATAGCTCTCCGGGAGAATACACCTGGTACACCTCCTTATATCTTCAGGCATGACTAAACCTCCTATAGTCCGACCGACCCGGTAAGCATCGGCGGAACGTAAAAAATGGATTTCATCACGGAAACGCCGAGGCTACGGATCGTCAAGAACGGTTCCAGCGGTTTGCAGTACCACCCTGAATTCTGCAGCGGAGTGATCCCGACGCCGGGAAAACCTCACCACCGGTCATACGGCACGGACTCATCCGTCACCGCCTTTTTTCACCACGTTCGTCACCCTCATTCCGAATCCCTTGCCGTAAGCCAGGCGTCTGTTCACCAGAACGGAAAACAGTATCCCGGCAAGCAGCCCGATCCCGCTGCCCGACGCCACCTCGAGCGTACTCCCTCCCAAGGTGAACAGGTAACCGGCAAACAACATGAGAACCGGAACAAGGAAGGTGACCGATATTATCGTAAGTGACACGGATGGTTTCAATTCCACATCAACCACGTCTCCCTCGGACACCCCGATGTCGTCCAGCACCCAGAATGGTCGGGGTTTCCGATTTTTTCCGGAAAACGATCGACAGGCATTCCCGGCCTCGCATCCTTCGCAGTCGGAAACATCCACGGGGGACACGTAAGCCCTGCCCTTTTCCACCTTGAGGACCAGCGCTCTCCTGTTCATAACGGCATCCAATCCACGTGAGATCAGCGGCTTGAAGATAATATTCCCAGTCTACCGTTCCAACAGTATAACATCCGTGTCGCCGCCTTCTGCGGCTATCCCGGGAAACGGAAATCGAGTATCGTTACCGAAAGTCGCGATACCTCGGGTGGCGGCACAACTCCAACCCCTAAGGAGGGCGGATTTGGGCATGATCGTGGCCGTGGCGCTGCTGCTGGGAGGAAGTGATTTCGAGTATTTCCTGGCCGTACGGGACTTTCAGGCGGCGGCGGCAATAGCCGAAAACGACTCGATGAGGGCCGTGGTGGAACGGGCCGCAGGCAGGGACTCCCTGGCCCGGGAAATATTTCGAGAAGCTTTCGAGGCACACCCATCCCCCGGTCTCTTCACAGAGTGCTGGAAACCATCGAAAACGGGGGCGCGGCTTCGCGGAACACCGGAGGAATTCGCCGAAGCCCTGCTTCGCTGGAAAAATGTTTTCCATTGGAAACCGGAACACCTGTCGGCCCTCTCCGAAACCGCCCTGGCCCTGGGTGATTCCACCCTGGCCGACAG
Source organism: Candidatus Fermentibacteraceae bacterium (assembly GCA_027067855.1). Classification (GTDB taxonomy): domain Bacteria; phylum Fermentibacterota; class Fermentibacteria; order Fermentibacterales; family JCC-6; genus Aegiribacteria. The sequence goes on along the minus strand of JAMOUX010000002.1, from coordinate 335 downwards.
CCTGGGAAATACCCTGCTGGAAATGTCTTCCTCTTCCCACGAGGCCTATGACTACCTGGGATCAAAATTCTACGAATCCCTGTATCCCGTCTGGAACGACGATTCGGCCAGAATTACCGTTCTGAGAAATTTCCTGGAGAAATTGGGAAACGCGGACACTCCCTGGCGGTCCACGGCGTATGCATGGTTGTCGTCTTCTCTCCGGGAATCCTCCACCGGCACAAGAAAAAAAGTTACGTGGGAATGGATAGAAGCATGTCCCGGCGATCCCAGGGCTATTCTGGCCGGGGCCGTGTTTCTCCTGGAAGAAGACTCCGCCGCCGCAGAAGCACTGG
>JAMOUX010000001.1 GCA_027067855.1 Candidatus Fermentibacteraceae bacterium | reverse complement strand
GATGTTCTGAACGTACCTCACATCGTAACCCAGGTACCGGAGATATCTGACCAGTACGTCGAAGGACACGTAAGTCTTGCCGTGACCCAGGTGACTGTGGCCGTAAACGGTGGGACCGCACACGTAGATTCCCACGTACGGCGGATTAAGAGGTTCGAATTCCTCCTTGATCCTAGTGAGGCTGTTATAAAGACGCACGGTCACCCGTCCAACCTGAAATAATCCATGTGCACGGCTTCCCGTACCTTCTCCATGGTCTTTCTTCCCTCATCCCTGGCGTGCCGGGTACCCTCCATCAGGATCTCTTCCACCATTCCGGACCTGTCGAAGAGCGCCCTGCGTTCCCTGACCGGATCCAGCAGGGCGTTGATGACCTCTACCATCCTTTTCTTGCATGCTACGCAACCCACGGTGCCGGCTCTGCATCTCTCGGCTATGTTTTGAACTTCGTCCCCGTTGAAAGCCTTGTGATAAGAAAAAATCGTACACACTTCCGGATGTCCGGGATCATCCTTGTGAATCCTGGCCGGGTCCGTGACGGCCGACATCACTTTCGAGCGGACCTCGTCCGGACTGTCCGACAGGTAGATGCAGTTCTTCAGGGACTTCGACATCTTCGCCCTGCCGTCCAGGCCCACCAGTCTCGGGGTGTTTCCACAAAGGCTCCGAGGCTCGGTGAAGACTTCGCCGTAAAGCTCGTTGAAACGCCTTGCGATGAACCTGGAGACTTCCACTACCGGAAGCTGGTCATCTCCCACCGGGACCAGGTCCGCCCTGCAGAAAAGGATGTCCGCAGCCTGGCTGACGGGGTAACCCAGGAAGCCGTAAGTCATGTTCTCCTCGAACCCGTACTGGCCCGCCTCGGTTTTTATGGTCGGGTTATGTTTCAAGCGGTTTACGGTTATCAGCATCGAGAAGATCACCGTGAGTTCGGCTATCTGGGGAACCATGCTTTGAACGAATATCCTGGCGACGTCAGGATCCAGGCCTACCGCCAGGTTATCGAGGGTCACCCGCCTGACGTCCATGGAAAGATTTTCCGGGTTGTCGAAATTGGTAGAAAGCGTCTGGATATCCGCCACTATTATATAGGTGTCATACTCGTGCTGCAGCTTCACCCGGTTCTGTAAAGACCCCACGTAATGACCAAGGTGCAGCGGCCCGGTGGGTCTGTCCCCCGTGAGAATCCTTTTCATCTTCATCTCAGCCTTCCCTCACTTCCGGGTAATCGGTGTCCCTGAAATCCCTGAGATCTATCTCTCCGTGATATTCGTCCAGCAACCGGTAGATTCTTTGCACCAGCGACTCCAGGTGGGGACAAAGGCCGGCGTAACCCTCCAGGTATCTGAAACTCCTGGGAATGTATTCGAGGAATCTCCTGTTACCGGTCTTCCTGTACTGGATTCCGAAGGTCCCTATAGCCTTCAGGTTCCTCTGGGTGCCCGCCATGGCCACCTGAAACATGTTCATGTCGCCCCTGGCCATTACGAATTTCCTGGCCAGGTCTTCCCATACATCCCCGGCATCCCTGTACGAATCGCGCAACAGGCTCACCAGGTCGTAAGAGGGAGAACCGAACCTGGCGTCCTGCCAGTCCAGCATCACCAGTTCATCTCCGGTCACCATAAGGTTGGAACCGTGGAAATCCCTGTGGACGAACACCCTGGTATCATCCAGGGCATTACACAGTCGCCTCATCTCCTCCTGGAGCACCAGGAGTTCCTCCATGGGCACTCCCAGCAACCTGTAGAAGACCGTCTCCAAGGTCCCCTCCAGTTCGGCCATGAGAAAAGCAGGAGTAAAACTGCGCCTCCCCGCAATGGAATCGGTACAGGCCTCCGGCGTGAGTTTCCTCTGCATTTCCAGGACGGTATTCACGGCACGCTCGAGAAACCCGGGATAGCGGTCTTCATCGAGATCGTTCAACTTAACATCACCCAGATCCTCCTGAAGAACCCAACCTCTCCTGGTATCTATCTCCAGTATCTCGGGCACCCTGAAGCCATTGGCCTCGAGAAGGCCATGCACGTCTATCCACGGCCAGACCGGAACCTTGCCGCTGTCCATCAGGACGAAGGAACCGTCCGGATTGGACACCCTCCAGAAGGATCTCCCGGAAACATCACCCGGAAGCAGCTCCACCGTAACGCTGTCGTCTATACGGCTGCGAAGCCAGGACGTCAGCTCGGGTTTCATCGTACCGTTCATACCAGGCATCCATCCCTGCTGCTGCAATACCACGGAAGTATCGCACGTTCCAGGACATCTTCCTTCTCCAGCACCGACCCGTCGAGCATCACGCCGTCCCTTATACTTCCTCCCGCTTTCACCACGCATCCGTTCCCGACGTACCAATTTCCCCGAAGCACGGCGTCGGGAGAAACGTCGGCATCCGGGTGAATAAAGTTTCCACCCTTTAAGATATTGTTCCTGAGAAAGGCGATGTCACCCATATCCAGCCATTCGCCCCGATGATGAAATGCATACGGGTTACCCGCCTCCCGCGCAACCAGTCGGGCCGGCTCGCCGAAAAAGCCGCCGCTGCACTGGTTCATCGCCAGGATGCGCGAAACGATCGGTTCGACGAGGCAGATTCCCAGGTAATGCATCCTACTTCCGTTTCCGCCGGCACACACACGTCCCCCGGAATCCACGAACAGGGGCGAATATCGTTCTTCCGCACTCTCGGGAAAATTCCCGACCAATACGGTCCATGCGGCGCCACTGGACCTGTGGAACTCCAGCATTTCCGACAGGTCCGGTAATCCTGGAACAACCATGTCGGTATTGGCCACCAGCCACGTACCTCCGGCGAGTTCCCGGCTGTTACGGGCCAGGGTGGCGGTCACCCCGAGGGGTCTTTCTTCGAAATATAACCTGCATTTCGAAGCGGGCCAGATGTTTCCGATTACCTCCCGTACGTCTCCGGGACACCTGGAGACATTGGCGGCGAGGATTTCCGGAGAGAGCTTTACCGCGATGCTTGCGATCCACCGGAGTACGGTACCCTCGCCCCACGGCAACAAGCACTTGGGTTTCAATAAGGAAAGGGGCCTGTTCCTCGTGCCGTAGCCGGCAGTAAGGAGCAGAGCCCCCGCTATCCCCACCGGGAATCCTTACCCGTAGATTTCTTTCCTGTTGCAGTCGCAAATCTTAAGCCGGCGACGCTGGGGCTTCCAGTACCCTGATTCCCCGTAAACGGCCGCGTAGAAAACCACCGGGACCTTCTCCTTGCCGCATACCGGGCATTCATGCTTATGAAGCGTTCTGGCCTCATGGGCCAGCTTCGCCGCGAACGTTCTTTCCTTCTTGGGCATCGGTTCTATCCTCTCCGGTTACCTCCGGCATGTTGAAAGCGGATGTCGCAATATCGTCCGGCAACTTCCTGTCACCGGTCTCTTCGTACATCGCCGACGCCGTATCGAGTATGGCCATAAGCCCACGACGAACCTGAACGGCATCGAACCTGCCTTTGGAAGACCACCAAAACGGGCACGAGTATAACATCCTGTCGGCACATCTGGCAACCCTGTCCCCCCTGCATCTTCCGGCGGCGGCCCTGGTTTTTCTTAATAATTTCCACAACATCACGTGCAATTTATTGTCCGGGTCGTACCACAGGGGCCAGGGTACGCCTCTTTCGATATCGTAGGCGGTGGTCGACCAACTGCCGGAAGGAACTTCCGAAGGAACAACGGGAAACATTCCGATCAACCCGCCGGGAGTCACGAGTTCCATATCATCATTTCCTGCAACGGTATCCAGAAAAGGTTTCAGGAAACCATCGATACCCCCCTTCCAATGGTGACCGAAAGTCTCTCCGTCCATGGCGATGAGCACGTACGCATCTCCCCCGCCGGTCCATCCTCTCATCCCGTCCAGGAGTTCCAGGGCCGTTTCGGCACCATCCCTCCCGTGGAAAGATATCCTGTTGCTCCAGAAATTGCTCCTGAGCAAAACCGCCACGCCATCCATGCCCGGGATCCAGTCGAAGGGGACATCGCGGCCGGACACAGCCCAGGGCAAGTCATCCGTGACGGTCCAACGGTATCCCGAGGCGGCGAACAACGCCGGCAATTCCGGAGAAAATGCCATCTCCGGAGGGAAAACCCCGTCGGGATCGTATCCCCCGCCCAATGCACCGGCATTGCCCCGCCTGTTAAGCTCCAGTTGTCTTATTACGTCTTCCTCGTCCACGAGAGGAAAAATGGGATGGTAGGCTCCCGAATCCGTGAACTCCACGTGTTTCGCCGCCGCGAGATTCTCCAGAGCGGGCGACTCCAACTTTTGCAGTTGTTCCGTCAGGGAATAATTCATGTTGAAACCTACGGGATATCCCCCCGATGCAAGAAGTCCGGAGAGAGGTGTGTAGCATTCTCCGTCTATTTCGGCCACCAGGGCGATATCCTGCGTCGGAGGCTGGTAAACGTGCAGCAGAAGGCTTACGAATTTCAACGTTTTTCCATTCTGAGCCTCACCCGGTCACCGGGGGAAAGGCGGAGAAATTTCGAAGCATCGCCTCCTCCCAGCGCGATTTCCATGCACCCCTGGCTCCCTTTCAGGAAAAGAAGCCCCTGCGCCTCGCCGTAGGTTCCAGCCGGGCTGAGCCTGTGTACCCCTCCGCCGGGCGGGATCACCTCCCGGGGACGGATTTCGGAATAATTCTCGGACGGCAGCCACAGTACCACGTTTCCGAAATGATCTACGTGCGCCACCGTCGCTTCCAGTTCGTCGCCGTCCGTTGCCGGAAGAGGCGGAACCGTGCGTACCATGGATTCCGGATCCAGAACATCCAGGTGATCCGCCCATCCCGGATCCGCCGCCAACCTTCCGGCTGCGGGAGCGAAAACGTCGCGTCCGTGGAAAGTGCGGCTGGATTCCTCCTCCGGATCGGGAAGCAACCAGGCTTTCTCCAGGGGAAGCAGGCCGAACAGACCATTGTCGGGGCCGACGTAGAACACGTCTTTCGCAAGGCATGCAACGGCTCTCCTGTCCGTCCCGACCCCCGGATCAACAACCGCCAGGACCACGGAGCCGGGAGCTACCACTCCTGAAAACACCCACAGGTGAAACGCCCCCCGGAGAACGTCTCCCCGCGGCACCTCGTGAGTCATATCCACGAGGCCGGTTCCGGCCGGTACCAGCGATAAAAGCACGGCCTTCATCTGGGCAACGTACGTATCCCGGTTCCCGAAATCAGTAAGAATGTAAATCATGCTGTTCATGTCCATTCCAATTCCGATACCAAGCGTCGGTACCGGTGCGGAACACTTTTCCCGCCGCTGTTTACCCGGATTCCCACGTGGAATATAGGTGATCTTCACCACTCTACGGAAATCTTTTCCGGATTCCGTCTCATGACGGTCTACGAACACATGACGAAATCACTCCACTCCGACAGTCCCAGCGAAAGCAGGAGTTTCCTTATCTCCTCCCCGGCGCCGGAAGCCCTGGTGGCTACGGCTATCGGTACGTCACCTCTTTCCGTAAGTACGTCCGGAGTGAGCACCGGACGCCCCAACAAGGTATCGCCCCGTCCGCCCCGGGGCGCCAGGAATGCTTCTACGGCAAATCCTTCGCCCATCAGACACCTTCCCAGTCTCCTGGCGGCCTGCCCGGCCCCGGCCACGAAGATTCTCCTCCCCGACATACACGGGACGAAACGCAGATACCTCGCCTTCAACCTGTAGAACTTCTCCATGGAATAAGTACCGGAAACCCTCGAATACCTGTCTTCCCGCTCCCTCCAGCGGAGCAACGTCTCGGGAACTCTTTCGAAAGTGTAACCTTTGCTCCACAGCCTGAGCCATAACTCATAATCCTCGGGAAGCTCCCTTTCGAGATACCCGCCTTCAGAGATCACGCTTTTCCTGTGGAAAAACGCCGTAGGATGCGGGACCGGGCTTTCCACGAACAGGTTTCTTTCTATTTCATCCGGGGTCTCCAGTGAATTCAGCCAATTCTCGTACGCCCGGAAACCATCGGTCACGGAACTTTCCGGAAAACTGGAGACCCTGCAGGTGATCACGGTGCGCTCACCCCGTCTCCCGGCGGCTTCCAGCTGTTTCTTCAGCCTATCGGGATGGCAGATATCGTCGGCGTCCATTCTTGCCACCCACTCCCCTCGACACCGCAGCAGACCGGCGTTCAGGGCATCCACCAACCCGCGGCCGGGATTCTCCAGATACCTGAACCTGTCATCCAGCCCGCACCACTTCGACACGGCTTCCCCGGAGCCGTCGGTGGATCCGTCATCCACCGCCACCACTTCGAAATCAGCCATACTCTGGACGGCAAGCGAGGCCAGCGCTTCTTCCAGGTAGGAAATCGCGTTTTTGAATGGAAGCAGGACCGAAACCGGCGGAGCACTCAATCGAGCAGACCGTCCACTACTTCGAGGAGTTCGCCGGAATTCCCGGCGGGTCTTCCGCACGCCGATCCGACGCACGGCTGCGCGTAGGGAGCGCCCGTGAAGGGAAGGTGCAGTTCCACCATCGCAAGGCTGTCCGACACCGTACCGGGATCATAGAAGTCCACGTTTTCTTCCCCAGCCAGTTCGACGGCGGTTTCCAGTAGTCGGATGGTGATGGAATCCGACTGGTTGCCCACCACGTTGACATGAAGTTCCGGGCTCTCCCCGCTTTCTCCGTCATCTTCAATGCCGCCGGCGGAACCATCCACGGCCTGCATGAAGAATCCCTTGCTCCTTGCGCCGGCGACCCTGGTCATTTCTTCACCACCCTCGTCGAATATCAGGGTAACCGGAAGAACGTCGGGCAGAGCGAGGTCTTTCTTGAGCGAGGAAGCCTGTTCCTCGTCCAACCACACCACCGGAATGGCCAGGTTCATCCCTTCACGAAAACCAAGCAGGGCTTCCAGGGAAGGATCGCCCAGATCTACGGCCACCACCGCCACGCCCCCTTCCTTTTCACGGAACAATTCATCCAGGTGCGGCAGTTCCATCACACACGGCGTACACCAGGTCGCCCAGAAGTTTACGATCACGGGCCTGCCTCCGGACGTTTCCAAGATGCTGTCCAGGGCCGCCCTTCCAAACAGCAGGGGCCCCTGTTCAACCATTCCGGCGGGAGTATCGTGATGCCCGGAAAGCAACAGAACCGGAATAAGAAACACCACCGGGATCGAAATCCACGCGTAGTCTTTCAGGATCGAACGCCTACCGCCCACGTGCCACCTTCTCCCCGCCGGTATCGTGATGTATGGCGTTCACCGGGCAGGCGTCGATGCACCTGCCGCATCTTATGCACTCGGCGGAATTCGGCTCCTCGAATATCGCGATATCAACCGGACACACGGTACGGCACTTGCCGCACCGGACACACGAATCATCCACCCTCATTCCGAACACGGAAATCTTCCCCGCCAGCCCCCATAGGGCTCCCAGGGGGCATATCGTTCTGCAGAAGGGTCTCCTGGACGTCACCGACCAGACCAGGATCACCAGGAGAACCGCCACTTTCCAGGAGAAAAGGAAGCCCAATTGAAACGTTTCACCCCCATCGTATGCCACCAGTGGAATGCCTGCGGTCAGTGTTCCGGATGGACATATAACCTTGCAGAACCACGGGTCGCCACCGGCGCCGGGAACCCTCCTGACGAACATGGGAAGGTAGATCACGAACAAAAGCAGGATGGCGTACTTGGCGTTCCTCCACGTGGCCGGAACAGTGAATTTCGGGGTCGGTATCCGGTACAGGAGGTCCTGCAGGAGACCGAAGGGACAGATCCAGCCGCAGGCAAACCTTCCGGCCAGGAATCCCAGAGCGAGGAGTATGCCCAGTATGCCCAGTATCACCAGTGCATCGGCCCGGCCCGAGGATAACCCGCCCAGGAAACCTTCCGATGATATGATGTTCTGCAGGGACCCCACGGGACACGCCAGCACACTGGAAGGACATGAGTAGCAATGCAGGCCCGGAATGGGAAAGATCTTCGTCCTGCCGGTGAATATCGATCCGTCCAGCCAACCCTTGAAATAAAGGTTCGAGAGCAGCAACGAAGCGAACTGGACCAATCTCCTCGTTCGCTCCCTGGAAAGCATCATCCCACGCCTATGCATTCGAGGCAGACATTGGCGGCCTTCTGCCAGATCACCGTGGGATCGCCCCAGACGTATCCCGATACGGCGGCGGCGACCGCGATAATCACCAGGAGTATCCTGCAGAAGAGGGGCAAATTTTTCATAACGTTCCCGTACAAAGCATGGAGGCGGCGATCGGATTCGAACCGATGAATGGAGGATTTGCAGTCCTCTGCCTTCCCACTTGGCTACGCCGCCTCACGTCGGGGGTGAATAATATACTTTCGTTCGGCCGGGGGCAAGTTTATTCCACCCAGTCCAGCCCGATGTACAGTTCTCCCGGTTCTATCACCAGGCCGAAGGGGCCGGTTATGGTGGGAACTCCCCGTATCAGCAGCCTGCCCAGGTGATCAGAATCCCTGATATCCGAATCGATTCCTCCCACGGCGAGGGCGAGGCCCACGAATTTCAGAACCCCCATATCTTTGAAAAAGGTGACGGCATCGAAGGAAATCTCCAGGGGAAGTATCACCGTCTCCCCCCCGCCCGGAACTTCCAGGGGCCGGCCCAGGGACCCGGACGCCACCCAGGTGGTATCGAAGCCCGCTTTCGGATCGGCATCGACATACAGGTCCCAATCGAAGCCCGTAAGAGTCAACGAAACCGCCCCGGAACTTGAGGTTCCATCGTTGGGATTGAAAATTCCGACGTTCAACGTAAAGTCCACCGGACACGTTCCGGAAGTCCAGGCCGCCGCTACCTTGGCGGCTTGGGAGACGGACAGGGATTCCAACCGGTCCAGACATATCCCGCAAACATGGAAATCCTCCGTGTTTTCAACCCTGAATCTGCAGTTCAGGAGCGCAAATGGATCCCCGGGACTGCATCCCGCCACCATTACCGCCAAGGCCGCGAACGCCGCGATCCGATTCCTTCCCATTAACCACCTCCCGGTCTCAACTGGGGACCATCACGAGCCGGACGAATCAGTTCCTGTAGTAATCTATCCAGCGAATGCGAAATCCTTCGATGGGACATTCCACCATGAATGACACTCCTCCCCCCCGGAGAACCGCCGGTTCATCCCCGGGGTACATGTTACGGATCTCTCCCCCGGCCGCAATCTCCACCTGCAGATACTCACAACTTTCGAAGTACCGGTCTTTTCCGTAATACAGTTCCAGCAGCAGGGAATCGATCTCGACGGGGTCCGGCAACAACATTCCGCAGGACCCCACCCCCCCGTTCGAGTAGATCCTGACTCCGAGCACACCTTCTTCCAGGTCGATCCGGAGCGAATCCACCCCGTCCATGTCGACGGCATCGTAAGGTATCGTTTCCATATCGCATGCCGGAGACAGGGCGATCAATACCGCAGCCGACCAGCCGTACAGGCCTCCGTTCATGTCATACCTCCGGATAGAAGATAATCCTCTCCGCCGTTTTCCGGCAAACGGGGAATCGCACTCCCGCATACTCCGGCTGCCTCAGCATTTCTTTGACCATGAAACCCTGCGTGTATTATTATCTGCGGCAAGAACGTGGGGATCGAACCCGGGAAGTCGTCATGGAAGATTATTGGACTCTCACCGAAACGGCAAAATCCCTGGGTATGAGCCTGAAAGAGGCATCCAGGGTGCTCGACAGGGCCGGATTGAAACCGGTCACGCACCAGGGCAGGAAATGCTACAGGCGCAGTGACCTGATGGAATGGCTAACGAGGGAGTTCGGCAGTCTTGCGGCGGAAAGGCTGGCGGCCGCCGAGCATTCCAACGCGGAAACCCTGGGACTGAATCCGCTGGAGCTTACCGTGCATGACAAGCTCTACGGACACGTGATATTCCCGGAAAGGGTGGGAACGGCGTCCAGCATGCTGCGCACCATGGCGGCTGAGGCATGCCGTACCGGCCGGATATTCGACGAAAAGAAACTCCTCGAACAACTGGTGGCCAGGGAAAGGACCTCTCCCACGGCCCTACGGTGCGGAGTCGCCCTGATCCATCCGCTGGACGTATCCTCCATCTACATGGAACAAGGCCTGCTGATGCTGTTCAAACCACCGCATCCCCTACCTTTCGGCGAACCATCGGGAGAACTGACCGGGTTATTCTTCCTGCTGGCTTTCCCCGAGGCCAACGAACACCTGCATATACTCGCTAGGCTCAGCAGGATGCTGAAGGACCGGTCGTTCATAGAGGATATGCTGGATGCCGACGACCCGGCGCAAATGCTGCAGGTCATAAAAGCGAGGGAACGCCGGATCGTCGAGAGATTCTGAGGTTTCGGCCCCGTTACTCCAACTCGAGTATCACCAGGGGCGTATTATCGTCGGCATCGATCACCACGTTCAACAGACGGGTACTGTCGGGAGAAACGAACTGGAGCATCGCCACGTCGGAAACCAACGGCAAGTCAGGATCGTTGTTAGCTACAACAAGTAGGCTGTTCTCTTCCCAATCGTCATATTCGGCACCCAGCGTATCGCGGGCTGCGGTCACCCATGGTCCGGCGCTGTCGTAATCGGGTAACTCGGTTACCGAAACGGCCATGGAATCTTCCCACATCGTGGTGGTGTTTCCGATGTACTGCACAGCGACCATCAGCGCCACCGAAGTATCCGCCGGATCGACGAAATAGAACTGCCAGGGGATTCCGAATTCCTGCTTACCTTCGTCGTCAACATCCATGCACGATATCATGAAGAGATCACCCTTGGGAAGTTTCTGGTCACGAACCTTTTCCGCCAGTTCCCTTCCCCATCCCAGTGAATGTTCGGCGTACTGGGAACCTTCGTGCTGCGAACCGACGGGATTATTCCCGCACGCCATTACCAGAAACACTCCGAAAACAAACGGGATCACGTATTTCATGTACTTCACCTCCAATTCTTCTACGTTGAAAAAAATCATAACACGTGCGCTGTTCTCGTCAACTTCATCCGAACCGGGACCGGTCTTCCCAACGATAAGGCATCGCTCATTCCACCCGGGTTTTCGGATGCTCCGATCCGGTTCGATACAATCGGAGCCGGCTCGATTTCAGGCATATTCTTTCCGGCGGCATACACGGATGATCCGGCCCGCAACCGGGTGCGGACCCTTCATGAACCACGGAATCTACGGATATCATATAAGAAGAAGCGGGCGCGAATGCCCGCTTCTTCGACTGGAGCGGGAAACGGGACTCGAACCCGCGACATCTACCTTGGCAAGGTAGAGCTCTACCAACTGAGCTATTCCCGCATGTTCCAACCCGAACCGGCAGGATATATCTAAACTCGCCACAACCTTGTCAAGTGCGACACCTGCGGTTCCTTTACGGTAGAGTATATCAGGGACGCCTCGTAGTGACCCAGGCGTCTTCGAAACCCATTTCCGCGAGTACTTGAACAAAGTCCAGGGCATCCTGCCTTGCCGGGAAAGTTCCCACCCTCACTTTCCAGTACCCGCCTTCGCGGTCGATGAAAACCGGGAGTGAAACTGCCGAGGATACCGCTTTCTTGATGCTCTCGGCATTCTCTTCCGAAGCGGCCGCGGCTACCTGGACGGTGTAATGCGAACCCGAAAGTATCTCCTCCCGGGATTCTTCTTCATTCGCTGCGGAAACGGCCAACCCGGTCACATCGGGAAAACCCTCGAAGGGATCCAAGGAATAATCCGGGGGATCCGCGTAAGGATCGATGGGAACCGACGCATCTTCATTCTCCTCGTGCACCGTCTTCCCTCCGCACGAGAAGAATAGGGGTAATAAAACCAGAACGACCGCCACTGGGTTCTTCATTTCCCGGCCTCCTCCGTCCGAATGAACATGTCCAGGAGCGGAAGCATAAGCTCATGGTGCCCGGTGATCACCACCGTGTCCCCTCCCAGTGCCCTCGCAGGCCTGTGAACCACGTTGTTCAGCGGCCTGTACTGCCTTATCATGTCGAAACTGGCTGATGTGAAACCGGACACCTCGTTACCCAGGTTGACCGCCGACGTAAGAAGTTTGAGAAACACTTCCGGCATGACCACTGCGGAGCCGGCATTCAGAACCACGCCCGATGACAACCCGGCGATCCTTTCACCTAACGTATCGAAGTCCCTCTCGGCCGCCTCGGCGAGTTTCTTCCAGTCCAGTTCCGGGTAAGGATGGACTATGTCGCCTCCAAGGGCCGGATGCACCGTCACCGGTCTTCCCAGGCTTACCGCCTTGGCGAGGGGACTCGAGGCGGTATCCCCTCCCCGCCGGATGATTTCCATGCCCAGGGCCTCACCGAGCCCGATTCCCTCCGAAGAAGCTCTGTCCAGGGCCGCAGCGTAAACCTCGCCGGTTTCGGACCACATGCCGAAACTCCCGTCGGCTATGCCCTCCTCCACGTTTTCCGACGTACCTCCGAAAAGAGCCATTTCCATGTCGTGTATGGTACCGGCCCCGTTGGTCGCCAGGGAATCGAAGACGCCCCTTTCAAGCCAGTCCGCCAGCAGGGGACCGAGACCGCATTTTATGACATGCCCGCCGTACATCAATATTCTCGAACCGCCTTTTTCCATGGCGTCAAGAATCGCCCCGGCAAGTTTTCTCATGTCATTGACCGCCAGTACTCCGGGAAGTCCTCTCACGAAATCGGGAACATCGGGCGGCTCCCGGAACGTCCGCACCAGCAGGCCGGAATCCACCTTATTTCTCCTGGTGCCGATGGATTTCTTCCTCAGCTTCCTCCTGTCGAAATTCTCACTCAATTGTACGACACCTCCACGAGCGTGAGTCCCTTTCCAGGCAGCGACCGTCCCGCCCCGTTCCTGTTTCCCGTCTCAAGCAATCGGGTTATCAATTCCGGTTCCATCCTGCCTGAACCTATTCCCAGAAGGGTTCCCACCCAAATTCTCACCATGCCTCGCAGGAACCTGTTGGCCCTGATGGTAAAAGTCCATCCCCTGCGGTCTTCCGTAACCGTTGCCTGCATCACGTTTACCATCCAGTCCCTGTTGGAACTTCCTTCCTTGGCCATGGCCTTCCAGCAATTGGAACCGAGGGAGAAACGGGCGCCAAGGATCATCGCTTTCGTGTCCAAGCGTGAACGAACCACGTGACAGTAACGACTCCTGAGAGGGTGCCTCTCCTTCTCCGCCCTGTAGCTGTAAAGCCTGGATACCGCGTCGAACCTGGCATGAAAGGTTTTTTCCGCCGATTCCAGGGATACCACGGACACGTCATCGGGCAACAGGGAATTCAAACCCTTTTGCAACCTGTCGAATTCTTTTTCCTCCACGTCCACGTGAGCCACCTGTCCCAGGGCATGGACTCCCCTGTCGGTGCGCCCGGCCCCGGCAACCGGAACGTGTCTGCCGCAAAGCCTCGCCAGTACTCTCTCGATCTCACCCTGCACCGTTCTTACGCCGGGTTGCACCTGCCACCCGAAATAATCCGTACCGTCGTACTCTATCGTCATCCTGACCCTGATCGCAGCCACCTCAGAGCACCCCAGCCACGGCCGCAAGCAGGAGGCACCAGGCAAAGACCGCAGACACCAGGTGAAGCGGCGATCGCTTTTCAGGCATTCCGATCGCGGGTTCTTTCACATCGCCCAGCGATTCAAGAGCCCCGGCGACGGATTCCAGGCGCCCGGCCCCGGCTTTCCTTTTCTCGGCAAACGTCATTCGCACCTTCTTCGAAAGCGGTCCGGTCCATTTGACCGCGTGGGCCAGGCTTTCCGTCAATCCCCACAACCGCACCCTGCCGGAAAGATCGGATAGGAATTTCGAGAGCCCGACGGCATCCAGGGAGCCCGACATGGAGACTCCCGTCAATACCGCGGCTGTCCACCTGGCGGCCCTGGCGGCCGAAACACCGTCGCCGCGGACCACGCTCCATACCAAGAAAAGAACGGGAGGCAGGACAACCGGGTATTTCCGCATGAGATCCTTTCCCGATCCCGCCAGCAGAAAAATCACCGGGAAAAACAGATACAAGGGTACTACTTTCATCTCAACCAGGAACGCCGACGACGGGCCGGCGATCAACCCGGCCATCATCAGAACCCAATAGGCGTTCTCAGTCATCGCAATCCCGTTCCAACCGTCTCGTCACCAGCCTGAATTCCAGGGGAGGAGCCTCGTTGAACTCCATCTCCTGACCGGTAACCGGGTGCACAAAGCCCAGGGTTTCCGCATGAAGCATCTGGTGCCCGGCGAATTTTACAACATCCCGCACGACTTCCCTGTTCCGGGACGTGGACGGAAGTCCCCGGGGCTTCTCTCCCCCGTACTTGGTGTCGGCTATGACCGGGCATCCTTTGACCACTGACAGGTGCACCCTTATCTGGTGCGTACGGCCCGTTTCGAGTTTGCACTCGATGAGACTGGCGATCCGGTATCCGCGCAGGACCCTGTAGAACGTCACCGCCCGCCGGCCCTGCGGAGTAACACCCATCTTCTGCCTGTTGTTCAGATCTCTCCCGATGGGAGCATCCACCGTGCATTCACCGGGAATCGGCCTTCCCCAGACCAGGGCGAGGTACCTCCTCTTCACCGTCCTGGCGGAAAGTTGCTCCGACAAACCCCTGTGGGTGATGTCGTCCTTGGCCACCATCAGCAATCCGGTCGTATCCTTGTCCAGCCTGTGAACGATTCCGGGACGCAATTCCCCGGAAATACCGGACAGGTTCTTGCAATGCGCCAGCAAGCCGTTAACCAGGGTACCGCTGCGACAAGTAGCGGTGGGATGTATCACCAGGCCCGGGTGCTTGTTTATCACGAGCAGATGTTCATCCTCGTACACTATGTCCAGATCCATGGGCTCGGGTACCAGGTCTATCGGTTCCGGTTCCGGAACTTCCAGTATGATTTCCTGGCCGGTCCTTACCCTGTAGGCGGGCTTCGTCCTGACCTCGCCGTCGATCCATACGTGACCGTTTGAAATAAGCGTGCAGAGGTAACTCCTGCTCTCTTCCACGTTTTCCCGCATCACCAGGTAACTGTCCAGCCTGAGCCCGGATTCGCCTTCCTCGACTACGCTTTTGTAATTCATGTCCTTATAACCTCTTGAGGATGTGAAAACCGAACCTGCTCTCCACGACACCCGAAACCTCCCCGGGAGACAGGCCCGAAACCGCACTGTCCAGCGGATGCGCCACGGCCCCGGGTGTGAATTCCAGTATCCCCTCTCCCTCGCATCCCGATACCGGCGAGGCATGAAATTCCGCCAGGTGATGGAAATCGTACGTCCCGTCACCGATAGCCGACCTGATTTCCAAGGCCTTGTCCAGAGCCTCTTCCCTGGAAATCCCGACGGCGGAATTTTCACTTTCACCATCGAAAGGAATGAAAACGTGCTCAGCCTTCATGAAAACACTTCCGGACCTTGCCTTTAAACCATTCGCCGAAATACCCGTTCCGGGTTCCGCGGGTTCGGCGGCCGCCGAATCCACCTCCCGCGGACCGCGGCAGTACATAGAGACCGGCAATACGAAAAGCAGGATCAATATCCGGCACTTCCGTCGGACATTCAAGAAACACCTCCGCCTGGGCGACAACCCATAAAACCCGAGAAGCTGGAAGGACACCTTGAGCATCCATCCCCCGTTTCTCTATTTTGATGACTTTACGTATTGAATATAATACTCTGCAAGGCTCGAATCGTGGTCGAAAATACCAGGTTACCGAAAGGAGCTACCCGGTGGACAAACAGGAATTCTTCTCGGACCGCGCACAGGGGATGCAAAGATCGGTCATCCGCGAACTTTTGAAAATAACCGCAAAACCGGGGATCATTTCTTTCGCCGGAGGGCTCCCGGCACCCGCCTCCTTCCCGGTGGATTTCGTCAGGAAAGCGTTGGACTCCGTATTGGATAAAGAACCCCACACCGCCCTTCAGTACGGCCCCACCGAAGGAGATCCGAGGCTCAGGGAAGACCTGGCCGGGATCATGAAGGAAGACGGCATCGACACCACTCCCGACCACATACTGATAACCACAGCCTCCCAACAGGGCCTGGACCTGGTGGGTAAAATCTTCTTCAACCCCGGTAATACCTGTATCACCGGTTCCCCCACTTACCTGGGCGCCCTGCAAGCTTTCAAAAGTTACCAGGGCGTACCGGTGGGAGTGGAATTGGATGATCATGGAATGATACCGGAGAAACTGGAGGAAACCCTTGCCCGCCTTGAAGAAGAGGGAAGAAAACCCAGGTTCATATACGTGATTCCGGACTTCCAGAACCCGGCCGGGGTAACAATACCTCTGGAAAGGCGGAAACGCATCCTGGAAATCGCCGGAAAAGGCGGGTACCTGGTAATAGAGGATACTCCGTACAGGCAACTCCGCTACAAGGGAAAATCTCAACCCACCTTCCAGTCACTGGAACCGGACATGGTTCTGTCCCTCTACACCATTTCCAAGATCCTGCTTCCGGGATTCAGGCTCGGCTGGGCGTGCGGTCCAGGATGGATAATCGACAAGATGGTAATGGCGAAACAGGCGGTGGACCTCTGTACGTCGCCCTTCAACCAGGCCCTTACCCACGCGATGCTCTCGATGGGCGCCCTGGACAAGAGTCTCGAACAAACAATAGAACTCTACGGAAACAGAAGAAAACTCATGCTGGAATGCATGGAGAAGGAGTTCACCGGCATCGACGACATTCACTGGACCAAGCCGGAGGGCGGGCTTTTCCTCTGGTTGACCCTGCCCGAGGGCCTGAACACCGAAAAGATGTTCAAGGAAGCCGTAGATGCAAAAGTCGCGTACGTTCCGGGGAGCGCCTTCTATCCCGACAATGACAACTTCCGAAGCATGAGATTAAACTTCAGCTATGCCGATGAGGGCCAGATAGTCGAGGGTATGAAGAGACTGGGGAACCTTATCAGGAAAAAAATATCCGCAACCGGTTAGAGAGCCGGTCACTCACCCGGCTCCTCTTCCCGGTAACTCCTGAGAATCTCGATGAATTCCGTACCACGCTCAAGGTACAGGAGGAGTTTTCTCGTCCCGCCGCCGGGTATCTCGATAATCACGTAGATCTCGTCATAACCGAGGTATTTGCGATTCCTGCCGAAGCTCACCACACGACCCGTCGGAACCACGTGCTCGATGTCGGTGAAGAAGCATTTGAGGAGCAGTCCCATCAAGCCGTGCAGCTTCAAGCGCAGGCGCGTGGGCGAAAGGCTTACCTCCACGCACTTCCATGAACTGATCATCCTGGTCCAGGCGTTCTTTTGAGACTGGACCATGGCATACCTCTCCCTGAACACTACCATTCTTCGTCTCCCATCCAACCCTGGTTTATCCGGCATGTCTCTTCCGGGCTCCGTCTCGAAGCGGTCAACCACCTTCCGAACGTACTCATCCTTCATCTTGCGGCGTCGTAGGCTTCGTGAGTATAGTTCACATGGGCCTCCTTGTGGTGTAAGTGATTGCTGTAGATATACTAACAACTCACGCTATACACACTTGGGGGCCTCTATACTACCCCGAATCCAGGTGTCGCACGAAAACCGGCGGGGACAGTACTTGTCCTATATCAGGATGGCACAGAGGTTCTCCACCAGATATTTGTAGGTGGAAAGCCCCGAGTTCTGCCATTTCCTCCGCTATGCTTCTAATATCAGAAAGCGAAAGATGTGCAAAGGGGAGATTGCCTACACCTTTTCCTCGATAGCAAAACGCGCACCCAGTATTGCATGAGTCAGTGATTTCCATTGAAGGAGAAAATAGGAGATGGTGTTTAATAGTGTGTTTATTGAAATAGTTATATGGCTTATAATTGTCGTTTGTATCATAGTTCTCTATTTGAAGTGTTAATGCTATTAACAGCACATTAATAAAAGTTAATAGGACAAATAACTTGAGGACAACAAAGCACTAT
Organism: Candidatus Fermentibacteraceae bacterium; assembly: GCA_027067855.1. Classification (GTDB taxonomy): domain Bacteria; phylum Fermentibacterota; class Fermentibacteria; order Fermentibacterales; family JCC-6; genus Aegiribacteria. The sequence goes on along the minus strand of JAMOUX010000001.1, from coordinate 344 downwards.
CCCCGCAACAGAATCCTCTACATAAGTACATCTCCGGTATACGTTTCTACTTCCTTCATACAATGCACTAATATTCATCAGATATCGCTTTTTTTGCGTATTGCGTATACTTATTTTATTTATTAATATATTTCCCCTTCATACTCTATCAATGTTGTGATGAACTTAATTATTGTTGTTTTTTACAGTACCATTATCGCCCAATAATCCTATTATTTCACTTGATCCGGCGTAAAAGCTGATATTATCCACAACCTTAACTTCATTTTTCCATTAGTGAAAATCCCGGGCACACATCCACCACCCGAATCACTCGAGAGGGTCTGCGTGCCCGACGATGTTCC